>QCMS01000001.1 GCA_003213555.1 Pelagibacteraceae bacterium AG-422-I02
AAGGCCTCTCAGGGCAATTTTTGCAAGCTATAACAATAAAAAATTATCATTTAACTATGAACACCTTGATGCGACAGATGAAATAATTATAGAACAAGATTTAAATGTAAAAACTAAAAAAATAAAAGATTTTAAAGATTATTTAAACTTTTTAAAAAGCAATAAAATAACAGTAGACCATAAGGAAAGAGAAGAAATTATTCTTAAAAAAATCAGTTCATTTTCTCAATCTAAACAATACAAAGAAAAATTAAATACAAAGCTTTTAGAAGAGGTCGTTAATATTGTAGAGGATCCCAATTTACTTCATGTTAATTTTAATAAAGATTATTTAGAAATACCCAAAGAAATTATAATATCTACTTTAGAGAAACATCAAAGATATTTTCCAATTTTTGATAGTAGAGATAAACTAACTAATTATTTTTTTGTTATAGCAAACAAAAAAGATGAAAAAAAATTGATAACACAGGGAAATAAAAGGGTTGTTGAAGCAAGATTAGCGGATGCCAAATTTTTCTGGGATAAAGATAGATCTAAAAATTTGATTAAACAAATAGCTAACCTGAAATCAGTTACTTTCTATGAAAAGCTAGGAACTATTTATGACAAAACACAGAGACTAAGAAAATTGGCCGGTCTTTTGTCAGATGACTTAAATATTAATAAAGAAAAAGTTCAAGTAGCAGCTTCAATTTCTAAATCTGATTTATGTTCAGACTTAGTTGGTGAATATCCAGAGCTTCAGGGTGTTATGGGAAAATATTTTGCGTTGGCACAAGGTTTTGAAGAAGATGTAGCGAATTCGGTAAGTGATCATTATTTACCAGTAGGTCTAACATCAGTATTACCCAAGAAACCTTTTAGCTACTCCATTTCAATTGTAGATAAGATAGATACCTTAGTTGGTTTTTTTGTTATTGATGAAAAACCTACAAGTTCAAAAGATCCTTTTGCTTTAAGACGAGCTGCGATTGGATTACTTAGAATAATAATTGAAAATAAATTATCATTTAAACTTAGAGATTTAATCAGTTACGCTATAAGACTTTATCATGAACAAGGCGTTGAAATTAAAAATGAAAAATCTGAACAACAAGTTCTAGAATTTATAAAGGAAAGAATGCGAAACGTATTAAAATTGAAAAATATTAAAACCGATGTTATTGAAGCATCAATCAGTTCTCATGCTGGAGATAATTTTCTGGCACTTTATGCAAAAACACTTTTAATGAATAAATATAAAAATAAAGGTATTGGACTAAATGCAATCAGCTCGTACAAAAGAGCGTCAAATATTTTAGATAAAGCTGGAAAGAGAATCACTGGTAGACCCGATGCTGTATTATTTAGAAAAGATGAAGAAAAAATACTTCATGAAAAAATAAATGAGATTCGGAAAGCTTTCACAGTTAAAGATGACAATAAGGACTACGAAAGCTTGTTGATAAAGCTTTCTAACACGAAAGAATCTACCGATAATTTTTTTGACAATGTCGTAGTAAATGATGAAAATCAAGATATTAAAAATAATCGATTAGAGCTGTTAAAAATGTTTTGTAATACTTTTGATAACTTTATTGATTTTTCAAAATTAGAGGGTCTGTAATGGCAAAAGTTGTATTTAGCTTTGATGATAAATCTGCCAAAAAGCTAAAAAATAAAAAAAATATTTTGGGTGGAAAGGGAGCAAACCTTGGTGAGATGGGTAGATTAGGTTTACCCGTTCCTCCAGGATTTACTATTACTACAGATGTTTGTGATCTATTTTACAAAAATAAAAAAAAATTACCAAAAAAAGTAATACAAAATATTGAGTCAGAGTTAAAGGTTATTGAAAAGAAAACTAAAAAGAAATTCGGTGATCTAAAAAATCCATTACTGGTATCAGTTAGATCAGGGGCTAGAATTTCAATGCCTGGCATGATGGACACAATTTTAAATCTTGGTCTTAATGATAAAACAGTTGAGTCATTAAAAAAGAAAACATCTAACGGAAGGTTTGCTAAAGATAGCTATAGAAGATTTATACAAATGTATAGCAATGTAGTCTTGGGTGTAGAAGGGCATTTGTTTGAAGAACTTATTGATAATTACAAGTTAACCAAAGGAGTTTTGCTAGACACAGATTTAGATGAGAGTGATTGGGATGGTTTAATTATTAATTTCAAAGAGTTAGTAAAAAAAGAAAGAAAAATTAATTTTCCTCAAGATGTCAAAGAGCAATTACTAGGAGCAATCAATGCTGTATTTTTGTCTTGGGATAGTCAAAGAGCAAAAACTTATAGAAAATTAAATCAAATTCCAAACCACTGGGGAACAGCTGTAAATGTTCAAGCTATGGTTTTTGGAAATATGGGCGATGATTGCTCAACTGGTGTTGCCTTTACTAGAAATCCTTCAACAGGAGAAAATTCTTTTTTTGGAGAATTTTTAATAAACGCGCAGGGTGAAGATGTTGTAGCAGGCACAAGAACTCCTCAATATATCACCAAAAAAGCAAAACAAGACTCTGGATCAAAAGATCCATCAATGGAAGAGGCCATGCCTAAAGTTTATAAAGAACTTGCGAAGGTATTTCTTAAGTTAGAAAAGCATTATAAAGATATGCAAGATATTGAGTTTACAGTAGAGAACAATAAACTTTGGATGCTACAAACAAGATCTGGAAAAAGAACAGCCAAAGCTGCGATTAAAATTGCAGTGGATATGGTAAAAGAAAAATTAATTTCAAAAAAAGAAGCAATAAAAAGAATTGATCCAAATACTTTGGATACTTTATTACATCCTACTTTGGACGATACAGTTAAGAAGGAAGTAATTGCTTTGGGTTTACCTGCATCACCAGGAGCTGCAAGTGGTAAAGTTGTTTTTACTGCTGATGAAGCAGAAAAATTGAACGGAATGATGCAAGACACAATATTAGTGAGGCTAGAAACTTCACCAGAGGATATACATGGTATGCATGCAGCTAAAGGTATTCTTACCGCTAGAGGAGGAATGACAAGCCATGCTGCAGTAGTAGCAAGAGGAATGGGAAGACCATGTGTTTCTGGCTCAAGTGAAATAACAATCGATTACGAATTAAAACAATTCAAAGCTGGGGAAGTAATAATTAAAGAGGGAGATATTATTACTATAGATGGTGGCAGCGGAAAAGTAATGAAAGGGTTAGTCCCTACTGTTCAACCAGAAATTTCTGGATACTTCTCTAAAATAATGAAATGGGCTGATGAGTTTAGGAAATTAAAAGTAAGAACAAATGCTGAAACAGAAGCAGATAGTAAAACAGCTAGAGAGTTTGGTGCTGAAGGAATTGGTTTATGTAGAACTGAGCACATGTTCTTTGATGAAGAGAGAATTCTATCTGTTAGACAAATGATTTTGTCTAAATCAAAAGAAGACAGAAATAGCGCTCTAGATAAACTTCTACCTCATCAAAAAGAGGACTTTAAAAAAATATTTAAAGTTATGTCAGGTTTACCAGTTACAGTAAGATTATTAGATCCACCACTTCATGAGTTTTTACCAAAAGCTGACAAAGACATAGAGGAAGTAGCAAGATCTTTAAATTTATCTGCAAAAGAAGTTAAAGACAGAATTGCAGAGCTCCATGAGGAAAATCCTATGCTTGGACATAGAGGATGTAGACTTGGTATTTCTTTTCCTGAGATTTATGAGATGCAGTGTAGAGCAATATTTGAATCTATAGTTGAATTAAAAAAACAAAAAGTAAAAGCAGCTTTTGTAGAAATAATGATACCTTTAGTATCCACTGATTCTGAATTAAAAATTTTAAGAGCTTTAGTTAATAAAATTGCCAAAGAAATAGAAAAAGAAAATAAATTAAAACTTGAATATATGGTGGGTACTATGATTGAATTACCGCGTGCCGCATTACAAGCGAAGTCTATTTCAAAATATGCTGATTTCTTTAGCTTTGGAACTAATGATTTAACTCAAACGACTTTAGGAATAAGTCGAGACGACTCAGGAAAATTTTTAAACGATTATATTGATAATAAAATTTTTGATGTAGATCCATTTGTTAGTATTGATCAAAATGGAGTAGGTGAGCTAGTTGAAATAGCATCTTCAAGAGGCAGAAAGACAAATAAAAATATTAAGTTAGGGATATGTGGTGAACACGGTGGTGATCCAAAGAGTATTGAATTTTGTTCTAGAACGGGACTAAACTATGTTTCCTGCTCTCCATTCAGAGTGCCAGTTGCGCGATTAGCAGCAGCTCAAGCAGAACTATCTAAATAATAAAGTTGAGTCAAATGATTTAGCGCTATGGGTAATTGCTCCTACTGAAATTCTATCTATCCCCGTTTTTGATATTTGTTTGATATTTTTTAAAGTAGCATTACCAGAGTACTCTGTTTGATACTTGTTTTTACAAAGCTTAATACATTTTTTTAATTGTGAAGAGTTCATATTATCAAATAGTATTCTTTTAAATTTTAAACCTAAAATCTGTTTGAGTTGATTGATGTTTTCTATTTCAACAGTAATAATTTTTTTTGTTTTAATAGCTTTTTTAATTAAACTGCTAAGACTTTTAGATGCACTAATATGATTATCTTTGATAAGAATTTCATCGCTTAAATTGTATCTATGATTATACCCTCCGCCTTTTTTAACCGCATATTTTTGAAGTGTTCTTAAATTCGGTGTTGTTTTTCTAGTGCAACAGATCTTTGTTTTTTTACTAATCTTTTTTACGAATTGATTGGTAATTGTTGCTATACCTGAGGCATGATTAAGAAAATTTAAAGCAGTTCTTTCAGCTGATAAGATAGTTTTTGTCATAGCTTTTATTTCAGCAATCACCTTGTTCTTTTTAATTTTTTTTCCATCAGAGACTTTTTTGATAAAGACTGTTTCTCTTCCAATTAATTTAAAGGCTGCTTTGCAGAACTCTAATCCAGCAACTATTCCATCTTGTTTAGCTATTATCCTAGCTTTAATAATTTTATTTTTTGATTTTATGAGGTTAGTAGTTATGTCACCTCTAGGTCTTAGGTCTTCCTCCAAAGCCATTTCTACTACTGATTTGATATAAAATTTATTTAATTTTTGCACTGATCTAACGACCAATTTCAGTCATTCTTTGTACAGATTGTCTTGCTGCTTTAGCCATTTTTTCTTCAATGAAAATTTCATTCTTTTCACTCTCTAAACAATCAAGAATTTTTTGTAAGGTAATTTTTTTCATGTAAGGACAAAGATTGCATGGCTTAATAAATTCAACATTAGGATTATCTGCTTGAACATTATCACTCATCGAACATTCAGTAACCAACATAACTTTTTTTGGTTGATTTTTCTTAACATAATCAATCATGCCTCCAGTCGAACCAGCAAAATCACAAGCATCTAAAACATCGCTTGGGCATTCAGGGTGACCTATAACTTTAATTCCGGGGTTTGCTTTTCTGATATCTTGAATTTCTTTTGGAGAAAATTGTTCATGTACGATACAAGAGCCTTTCCAAGAAATAATTTTAACTTTAGTTTGTTTAGCCACATAATTTGCTAAATGTTGGTCAGGCAAGAATATTACTTTATCAGTATTTAATGACTCAACTACTTTAACTGCGTTAGCAGAAGTACAACATACATCAGTTTCAGCTTTCACATCAGCAGAAGTGTTTACATACGATACGACTGGAACACCTGGATATTGTTTTTTTAATAATCTTACATCTTCGCCCGTCAATGAGGCAGCAAGTGAACATCCTGCATCCATATCAGGGATCAGTACTTTTTTATCCGGACTCATTAATTTTGCTGTCTCAGCCATAAAATGAACTCCGCAAAGAACTATTATATCAGCAGAAGTTTTTGCAGCTTCAACTGCGAGAGCTAATGAGTCAGCTGCAATGTCAGAAACTCCATGGTATATTTCTGGTGTTTGATAATTATGGGCAAGAATTACAGCGTTTTTTTCTTTTTTTAATTTATTAATTTTCTCTATTAGAGGTGCATGCACTTTCCACTCTATTTCAGGAACGTGTTTGGAGATCTTTTTATAAATCTCAGAAGAGCTTCTATTAAACTGTTCTTGTGCAGACATACTTATTCTAATCTATCAACTTGAACTAATATTGTCATTCATTTATTGTCGCATTATTATTAAAGCGGTCGTGCTGAAATTGGTAGACAGGCACGCTTGAGGGGCGTGTGGGTTTCCCGTGAGAGTTCGAGTCTCTCCGACCGCACCAAAAAGCTTATTTATGATTGAATATTTAAAAAAAAATAAACGAATAGTGCTTATAATTTTAGTTATAGCTTTTATTGAATTGAGCGGGTATGGGATCTTAGCTTCTCTTTCAAGATTATTAAACGCTCTTTAAAATTCTACATTTTTTGTTATTCACTAAAAGTTCTTTATTTTCAAATTCTTCAACATTTGGATCAATTACTTTTAACAAACCAAATGGATAAGGTTGTTCAATAAGTATTTTACCTATTTTAGTTTTATTATAAAAAATTTCCTCTCCTAAGTTTAATTTTTCGGTAGAAGAAATTGGCAATAATCTTCTTCTTAATTTTTCTTTTAATTTCATTCTAGCAGTGTTTTCTTGACCGATATAGCAACCTTTTTTGAAATCTATTGCGTTAAGTTCCTCAAAGTTTGCCTCTAATCCAAACAATTGATCTTTTAAATTTTCAATACCTTTTATTGGAATTCCTAAAGAATGTGCTTTTGCAAAATATGCATCAGGCTTTATTATCTTTAAGTTTAATTTTTTAATCGTGAGGTGTAATTTTTCTAATGATGAGACGATTCTTGCTCCTAAATTTTTATTTCTAGGATCTAGAAAAAGAGGGCTACCCCTAAATTCTATTGTATCGCCAGTTTTATTTTCACTTTTTTGTATATCTAAAAATTTTTCTGAGTTAATTAACCCAATTACATAATCGTTAGAAATATCTGATAATTCAATTTTTGATCTTAATTTATATTTTGATAAGTAATTTATAATTTCATTTGTAAATTTATTGTCACAGTCTAATAAATAACCATTTTTTGATTGTATTAAAAAAAATTCAAATAAATATTTGCCTTGAGGCGTAAAAAGAGCTGAAAATATTGAGGTAGATAAGTTTACTTTTTCAATATCATTTGTAATGATATTTTGCAGAAAATTTTTAACATCTTCACCTGTAATTAAGATTAATCCACGGTCCTCTAATAAAATAATTTGATCTTTATCCATATTTGTAAATATATACTGTATAGTATATTTTTTAAATCATGTCTGATAATTTTAGTCTAATTATAAAAAATGGTTCTTGCTACATAGGTGGCAAGCTCACAAAAACAGATATTGGTTTATCAGGCAACAAGATTAAAAAGATTGGCAAAATCGAACTTAACAGCTCTAAAGTTTATGACGCTACACATAAAGTTGTTTTGCCAGGTATCATTGATACTCAAGTTCACTTTAGAGAGCCAGGATCGACTGATGCAGAAGATTTAGAAAGTGGAAGTAGAGCTGCGGTGTTAGGCGGAGTAACCTCTTTATTTGAAATGCCTAACACTAACCCTCCTACATCTAATTTGGTTGAGTTCGATAAAAAGTTACAAGCAGCTAAAAATAGAATGCATAGTAATTATGCTTTTTATTTTGGAGCAACACCTGACAATACTAATCAACTTGCTAAACTAAAAGGTGTTGAAGGATGTTGTGGTGTTAAATTATTTGCGGGTTCATCAACAGGGAACTTATTAGTAGACAAAGAGGACGACATCGAAAAAGTAATTTCTAGTAGTGATAGAATCGTTTCTATTCACTCCGAAGATGAAGATATTATAAAACTTAGAAAAAAATTTATTAAAAAAGGAGATGTTCATTCACACGCCGAGTGGAGAAATGTAGAAGTTGCAATGTCTTCTACTCGAAGGGTAGTTAAAATTGCAGAGCGATATAATAAAAAAATTCATGTCCTTCATGTTACGACGAGAGACGAAGTAGATTTTTTAGCTATGCACAAAAAAAATGTTACTTTCGAAACTACACCTCAGCATTTAACTATGTACGCACCAGATTGTTACGACAAACTTGGAACTTATGCTCAAATGAATCCTCCTTTAAGAGCTAAAGAACATTATGATCGTTTATGGTTAGCAATTAAGAATAATATAGTCGATGTGCTAGGTTCCGACCATGCCCCACACTTAAAAGAAAATAAAGACAAAGAATATCCAAATTCCCCTTCAGGTATGCCAGGAGTTCAAACTATTTTTCCAGTTATGCTGGATCATGTAAATAATGGAAAACTAACACTGCAACAACTGATAAACCTAATGTGTGAAAATCCTTGTAAAATTTTTGGGATTAAAAATAAGGGATATCTAAAAGAGGGTTACGACGCAGATTTAACAATTGCTGATATTAATAAAGAGGTTGTTATCAAAAATGAGATGATAGCAAGTAAATGTAAATGGACACCTTTTAATAATCATAAAGTAAAAGGATTCCCTGTAGCTACAATCGTAAATGGTCATTTGGTAATGTCTGATGGTAAAGTGATTGCGGAGTCTAAAGGAACACCGTTAAAGTTTTAAAATTTTGTTGTCAACTAGGTCAGCTTTTATTTCATCTAAGATAGCTGGATCATCTATTGTGGCTGGCATTTTATAAGGTTCATTATCAGCAATCTTTCTTACTGTTCCTCTTAAAACTTTTCCTGATCTTGTCTTAGGCAATCTTTTTACAACAATAGCTATCTTAAAAGCTGCGACGGGACCAACTTTTTCTCTGACCATCTTTATACATTCGCTGATTATATCTTTCTTATCTTTTGTAACACCAGCTTTTAAAGCTAGTAAGCCGATGGGTAGTTGCCCTTTTAATTTGTCAGCAATACCTATGACAGCACATTCAGCTACATCTTTATGCTCAGCCAAAACTTCCTCGATTGCTCCAGTTGACAATCTATGACCAGCAACATTTATAATGTCATCAGTTCTAGACATGATCCATACGTAACCGTCTTCGTCAATGTGTCCCGCGTCATAAGTTTGATAATATCCAGGATAAGTAGACATATAATTTTCTTTATATCTTTTATCAGCACCCCAAAGTGTTGGAAAAGTTCCTGGCGGGAGTGGAAGTTTAACCACTATGTCTCCCATTTTTCCTGGACCAACCTCTTTACCTTCAGAATTTAAAACTTTCAAATCATAACCAGGCACTGGTTTAAATGCAGATCCATATTTAACAGGGAAAGATTCAATTCCAGTGCAATCAGAAGTGATTGCCCAACTAGTTTCAGTTTGCCACCAATGATCAATCACAGGTGAGTTGGATAATTTCTCAAACCATTTAATTGTGTCAGGATCTGCTCGCTCACCTGCTAAAAATAATTTGTCGAACTTACTTAAATCATATTTTTTAAAAAATTCACCATTAGGATCCTCCTTTTTAATTGCTCTAATTGCAGTAGGAGCTGTGAAAAGAGATTTAACTTTGTGCTCTGATATTACTCTCCAAAAAACACCAGCATCCGGGGTACCTACTGGTTTTCCCTCAAATAAAACTGTAGTACATCCATAAAATAACGGAGCATATACGATGTAAGAGTGTCCTACTATCCAACCAATATCACTTGCGGACCACCATACGTCGTCTTGATTGATGTTATAAATATTTTTCATAGTCCACTTCAAAGCAACAATATGGCCGCCGATATCTCTCACGATTCCTTTTGGTAAACCTGTAGTACCCGATGTATAAAGTATATAAGCATAGTCATTAGCATTCATTTTCTCACACTCTGCAGGTTTCGCATTTTTATGAGCATCTTCCCAAGTAATATCTATTTTAGAATCAAGCTCTGCTTTATCTTTTTTTCTCTGAAAAATAATACATCTATCTGGTTTATGATTTGCAAGCTCTAAAGCTTTATTAACCAACGGTTTGTAGTGAACAGTTCTACCAGGTTCATAACCACATGAAGCTGTTACCAAAATTTTTGCTTTAGAGTCATCAATTCTACTTGCAAGTTCATTCGCTGCAAAGCCACCAAACACAACTGAGTGAACTGCTCCTATTCTTCCACATGCAAGCATAGCAATCACTGCCTCAGGTATCATTGGCATATAAATGATTACTCTGTCACCTTTATTAATACCTTGATTTTTTAAGGCTCCTGCAAACAAAGAAACCTTATCCCTTAATTCATTGTAAGTTATATTTTTTTTTGTTCCAGTAATCGGGCTATCATAGATAATTGCAAGTTTGTCACCTCTTCCTTCATTGATATGAAGATCTAAAGCGTTGTAACAAGTATTTGTAACACCGTCTTCAAACCATTTATAGAATGGAGGTTTATCTGAATTTAAAATTTTTGTTGGTTTTTTGTACCAAAAAATGTTTTCAGATATATTTTTCCAAAACTCTTCTCTGTTTTGGATAGATTTTTGATAAATATCGTTATATTTTTGATTCAATTTATACCCCCTAAAAACTCTATTATTTGGAGAGTATTCCACAAATATCCCCAAAAAAAAATAAAAAAACCAATAAAAATGCGGGTTTTTAGTAAAAAAAACACTTCACTGTAACTTTGTTTTTTACTATGTTCCCACCAATTGCTCGGTAGCGGTTAGATTTACCGTTTGTCTGAGTAGTTTATATATAAACTAAATAGAAAACTAAACAAACGAGGGAGGTTTTCATGAGTAAATTAAAAATGTTTGCACTAGCAACTGTTGCCGTACTAGGTTTAACAGGTTCTGCTAATGCAGCTACCCCTATGTTAGAGACAGGAGATTTCGTAGGAATATCTTTCTGGCTTGTATCTATGGGTATGATCGCAACTACAGTATTCTTCTTTGCTGAAAGAAACACAGTAGCTGCATCATGGAGAACATCTTTAACAGTAGCTGGACTTGTAACTGGTGTTGCATTCGTTCACTACATGTACATGAGAGAAGTTTGGGTGACTACAGGTGATACGCCAACAGTATACAGATATATTGACTGGTTAATCACAGTGCCACTACAAATGATCGAATTCTATCTAATCTTGGCAGCTGTAAGAAAGGTGCCAACTTCTATATTCTGGAAGCTATTAATTGGTTCATTAGTAATGTTAATCGGTGGATACTTAGGTGAAGCTGGTTACATTCAACCATTTGTAGGTTTCGTAATTGGAATGGCTGGATGGATTTACATCTTGTTTGAAATATTCTCAGGAGAAGCTGGAACAATGGCGGCAAAAGCTGGTAACAAAGCTATGTCTACTGCATTCAGTGCAATGAGAATAATCGTAACTATCGGTTGGGCAATATATCCTTTAGGATATATTTTCGGTTATCTAACTGGTGGTGTTGATGCAAATGCTTTAAACATAATTTACAATTTGGCTGACTTTGTTAACAAGATCGCTTTTGGTCTAGTTATTTGGGCAGCAGCAATGCAAAACACAAGATTAGCATCTAGATAATAGATATTAATTTACAAAAAAAGGGCAGGTACGTTTTGCGTGCTTGCCCTTTTTCTTTAGATACTTATATTTAACCTATGGAATTATCTAAACCCTATAAAGGAAAAGGAAAACGTAAAATTAAAAAAATGCCGTTTACAGTTAAAGGCTATATTTTATATTATGCTTTTTTTTGGATAGTAATTATTTCTATTTACTTAGCTTATAATGCCTAAAATTATTTATAATGATAATCAAGGAAATTCAAAAACAATTGAAGTTGAAAATGGACTTTCAGTGATGGAAGGGGCTATCCAAAACGATATACCAGGAATTGATGCAGATTGTGGTGGATCAATGGCTTGCGCAACTTGCCATGTTTATGTCGAAGAAAAATGGTTAAATAAACTTCCAAAAGCAAAAGAAGCCGAGGTAGACATGATAGACATGGCTTATGAGCCAAAAAAAAATAGTAGATTAAGTTGTCAGCTAATTGTTTCCGAAGAATTAGATGGATTAATCGTAACTACTCCATCAAAACAATCTTAATGAAAAAAACTGATACAATTATAATAGGAGCAGGACCCGTCGGGTTATTCGCTGTTCATCAATTAGGTATCAAGGGACTAAAATCAATTGTTATTGATAATTTAGATAAAGCTGGTGGACAATGTATAGAACTTTACCCAGATAAACCAATCTATGATATTCCAGCAGTGCCAGAGTGTACAGGTGAAGAATTGACAAATAAATTATTAGAGCAAATCAAACCTTTTAAGACAGAATTTTTTTTAAACGAAAGAGTAGAGGAAGTAAAGCAAGATGGGGAAAACTGGATTGTTAAAACAAATAATAATAATGAATTTTCAGCTCCAAATATTATTGTTGCTGGAGGTGTTGGATCATTTGAGCCAAGAAAACTTGCAGTCAAAGAATCAGAAAAGTTTGAAGATAAATTTTTATTTTATGCTGTAAAAGATAAGGAACAATTTAAAAATAAGAATATTTCAATATTCGGAGGTGGCGACTCAGCTTTAGATTGGGCATTGGAATTATCTAAGTATTCAAAAATAAATTTAATTCATCGAAGAGATGAATTTAGAGGAGCTCCACATACATTATCAGAAATAAAGAAATTAGAAAAAGAAGGAAAAATTTTTATAAAAACTCCATGTCAATTAGTGTCTATTGAGGGAAAAGATAAAATTGATACTATAACTATAAAATTTGATAATGGAAAGATTGAACAAATTAAAACAGATGTCGTTTTAAGTTTTTTTGGATTAATAATGAAGCTAGGACCTATCGCTGAATGGGGATTAAATATGAATAAAAAAACTATTGAAGTAAATTCTAAAAACTTTGAAACGAATAAAAAGGGAATTTTTGCTGCAGGCGATATTTGTAGCTATCCAGGAAAACTTAAGCTAATTTTATCGGGATTTCACGAAGTAGCTCTTGCTGCTGTAGAATGTTTTAAACGTGCTCGACCTAATGAAAAATATAGATTTGAGTTTACAACATCATCTAAGACAATCCAAAGCAGGCTTGGAAAAAAATGATAGAGTTACTTACCGCAGATACTCCTAACGGTAAGAAAATTTCTATAATGCTAGAAGAGATTAAGTTTGATTATAAAGTTACGAAGATAAATATTTTAAAAGATGAGCAATTTAAACCAGAGTTTAAAAAAATAAGCCCTTTTGGTAAAATTCCCATAATTATCGATCACGACAATAAAACTAGTTTATTTGAATCTGGTGCAATTTTAATTTATTTAGCAGAAAAAAGCGGAAAGTTTTATGACAAAGATCAGCGTACAGTAATAAATCAATGGTTGATGGGTCAAATGGCATATGTGGGACCTATGTTGGGACAACATCACCAATTTCATCATTACAATCCTGGAAAAAGTGAATTTGGTGAAAATAGATATTTTAAAATTTCAAAAAGAATTTACAAAGAACTTAATGAAAGGTTAATTAAATCAAAATTTTTAGCAGGAGAAGATTACACTATAGCTGATATAGCCACTTTTCCATGGATTGCGCGTCATGAATGGCATGACATAGGTTTAAGAAAATTCAAAGGTTTAAAAAGGTGGTATGAAGAAATATCAAAAAGAGAGCCCGTTCAAAGAGGATATGATCTATTAAATAAAGGTGATCACATTCCTAAAGTTTAGTCATCTACAAAAATTTTTTCATCTCTCTCATGTCTTTCTTGCGCTTCTATTGATAGCGTGGCCACTGGTCTAGCCATTAATCTTTTAAGACCAATAGGCTCACCTGTTTCCTCACAGAAACCATACGTTCCATCTTTTAATCTTTGTAGAGCTGAATTGATTTTTGATATTAATTTTCTACTTCTATTTAAAGCTTTCATTTCCACAGTTTTATCCGTGTAAGATGAAGCTTGGTCAACAATATCAGCCGATGAAACATTATCGTCTGAAGAATTAAGCAAATTTCCTAAGTTGTTAGCTTTTATGATATCCCTTTTCCAGTTTAACAGCTCATCTGTAAAAAATTTTTTGTGTTTCGCACACATATATTTTTCCTTAGAGTTTGGAACATATTTTTTTTTAATAGTGGTTTTTTTTACCATTTTCGGAATTCGGGGAGTATATGTTTGATTTTAGCCGTGTCAATAGCTTATAAATTGTAATAATTTCGTAAAAATGATACTTAAAAAAAATATAAAAAAAACATTTTACTTATTTCTTATTTCACATTTATTACTGTGGACAATAATACCAACATTATCTAACACAAATCTACCTCTGGATACAATTGAAGCCTTGGCTTGGGGCAGTAATTTAGATTGGGGTTTTAATAAACATCCACCTTTTAGTGCATTTGCGGTAGAATTTTTTTTTAACATATTTGGCAATCAAGATTGGGCTTACTATCTTTTAAGTCAAATTTTTATTTTGATATCTTTTTTCTTTGTATGGAAATTGTCTAATGAAATATTAAACGACAAAACATATTCTTTATTATCAGTTTTATTGCTAGCAGGAATTTATTTTTACAATTTTACGTCTCCGGAATTTAATGTTAATATTAGTCAATTACCTTTTTGGGCCTTAACAGTATATTTTTTTTGGAAAAGTTTAAATTTTAACAAAAATATAGATTGGATATTATTTGGGGTTTTTTCTGCATTAGGTTTTTTATCAAAATACCTATTTATCTATATTCTAATAACATTACTTATCTTTTTTATATTAAATTTTAAAAAATATCAAAAATCCTTAAAAGGTTATTTTTTATCAGTCTTAATATCTTTAGTTATACTGACTCCACATTTTATTTGGTTATTTGAAAATAATTTTGTAACAATTTTTTATGGCTTAAATAGATCAGGTCTTTCAGAAATTAGTATGATCAATCATTTTAAAAATCCAATTGAATTTTTGATAAAACAAATAATTTTATTAGTACCATTTTTTATAATGGTTTTTACAATTTTAAAAAAACTGAAATTAAAGATAAACACAAAAGATGAAAAAATTCTTTTTCTTCTTTCTATCAATTTAATTCCAATTTTTTTAATATTAGCAACTTCATTTTTATCGGGAGCAAAAATTAGAACTATGTGGATGACCCCTTTTTATTTATTTTTGGGTACTTTATTTGTATTAATCTTAAAAAATTTTATTAATTTAAAAAAGATTAATAAATTTTATATTACATTTTTATTTTTCTTTTTTTTATCACCTGCAGTTTATTTAACAGTTTCTTTAATAGATAAAACAAAAAGAACAGATTATCCAGGTAAAGAAATTGCAAGACTAGTTCAAAATAAATGGGATAATAATTTTACAAATGAAATAAAAATTGTTATTGGCGACGAATGGTATGCTGGTAATTTATCATATCATTTATATTCTAGACCAATTTGGACAAATGATCTAAAAAACAAGACTGTAAATTTAACTGATGACCAAGGGGTTATTTATACTGGGAATCCCAAAATTTTAAAAAAAATATGCCCTGGTGTTTTTGGTACAATAAAACCAGTTGGTTATTGCATGATAGGAAGAAGATGAGAAAAATAATTATTTTAATACCCGTATATAATGACTGGGAGTCGTTGAGTAAACTTTTAATTGAAGTTAACGAAAATATAAAAATTTTTAGTGATATTAATTTTGAGTGTTTGATTATCAATGATGCTTCAACGATACAGCCGCCAAAATTAATTAAACCTAGTAAATTTGAATCAGTAGAGCTTTTAAATATGAAAGAAAATAAAGGCCATGCTAGGTGTAATGCATTTGGCATAAGGTACATTTTTAGAAATAAAAAATTTGATAATTTAATATTAATGGATGGCGATGGAGAAGATAGACCACAAGAAATTAAAATTTTAGTCGAAAAAATAAAAGAAAATCCGAATTTTTCAGTTGTAGCAAAAAGAATTAAAAGATCTGAAGGATTTATTTTTCAATCTCTGTATCAAATGCATAAGTTAATCACATTTATATTCACTGGACATAATATTAATTTTGGAAATTACAGTATACTGATAAGAAGCGATGTAGAAAAACTTCATTCTAAAGCAAGTTTATGGAGCAGCTTCTCAGGTAGCGTTAAAAAAAATTTAAAATCTTTTAACGAAATTAATTCAATAAGAGGAATTAGATATTTTGGTCCATCTCAAATGTCTCTGTTAAAACTTATAATTCACTCCCTCTCAATTATTGCTGTTTTTAAATATAATGTATTTTTGAGATCTACGATAATGGTTATAGCATTAGCGTATTTAAGTTCATATTTAGGAAATTTCACAATTTTTTATCAAGTTTCAATTGTACTTTTTAATCTTTTAATTTTTACTATCTCTCTTAGAGAGCAGAAAAAAGATTTACTTAACAGTGATAATAACCTCGATAACATTAAAAAGATTACGCACTAAAAAATTGTAAAAAGAGTCTCAAATAGAATCAAAAAGGAATCAAAACATGAACATTTGTACAAGATTTTACTATATTGTGGACAAGACCAAAGATGCGTAATGTAAGATAAAATTTAAAATATTTATGAAATTATTAAAATGTCATTGTGGCGCTATTGAAGCTGAAATAAACATTTCCAACAATTTAGAAAAAATTTTACGTTGCAATTGTTCACTTTGTAAAAGAAAAGGCGCGGTAATGTCTATGGTTAAAAACGAGGATTTTAAAATTAAGACAGGAAAAAATAAATTAAAACTTTACCAATTTAAAACAAAGGTTGCGAAACATTACTTTTGTTCAATATGTGGAGTCTATACTCATCATAATCCAAGATCTAATCCTGCAATGACAGGTTTTAATTTAGGTTGCATTGATGAAATAAATACTTTCGATCTTGAAAATATCTCAATAAATGACGGTCATAATCATCCATTAGACAAAGAGTAAAAATGGAAGATAAATTAACTAATTTTCAAAAAGTAAAAAAAAAATATTTAAAATTTCTCAGTACCCAAGAGGTTATGTCAGAACCTTTTAGAGACAAACTAGGGCAATTAAATAATTTTTACTTGCCCATAGGCAAAATGTTAAAGAATGAATATATAAAGGAAAAAAAAACTAAAGTTATAGGTTTAACAGGTGGTCAGGGAACTGGGAAGTCAACTATTTCAAATATTTTAAAAATAATTTTAAAGAATGCTTATAACTTAGAAACAGTGATATTTTCAATTGATGATTTTTATAAAACTTTGAAAGATAGAAAAAAAATGTCAAAAAAGATAATAGATTTATTTCTTACAAGAGGTGTTCCAGGCACACATGATACAAAAATGTTATTTCAATGTATTAAAAATTTAAAAAATAACAAATTCAAAAAAATTAATATTCCTAAATTTGATAAGTCAATTGATGATAGGTTACAAAAAAATAAATGGTTAAAAGTAAAAAAAAAACCTAATATAGTAATTTTTGAAGGGTGGTGTGTGGGTGCTACGGCGCAAAAAAATAAAGATTTAAATTCCCCAATAAATAAATTAGAAAAACAAAGAGATAAAAAAAAGATTTGGAGGAAAAAAGTAAATTTTGAACTTAAAAAGAATTATAGAAAAATTTTTAACTTAATTGATAAATTAATTTTTTTAAAAGTACCTAGTTTTAAATACGTTTTAAAATGGAGATTGTTGCAAGAGAAAAAATTAAGAATTACAGGTAGAGGAAATAAAACTATGAACGATAAACAAATAAAAAATTTTATCATGTACTACGAAAGATTAACGAAGCACATTTTGAAGTCACTTCCTAAAAAAGCTGATGTTGTAATCAATATTGACAAGAAACATAGCCTTAAATCCATAAAATTTAATTAAATGAAAAAATATATACTTATAATTTATTTATTATTATCCTCAAATTATCTCCAAGCTCAAGATAATTTAAAGTTTTATATTCAAAAAGCTCTAGCTAATAATTTACAATTAAATGCAGAAAGAAAAAATTTCGAGTCAGCAAAACAAAGTAAAAATATTTCAAGAAGTGAGTTTTTGCCAAGTATCACACTCTCGGGAGATCAAACAAGTACTACATCTACAAATCGAACTAACCAAAGTGGAACAAGTTTAGTGGATTCAAATTCGGACTTTGAGAGTAAAAAAATTTTAGTGGAGCAAAAAATATTTTCTGGGTTTAAAGGCTTAAATACTTTTAAAAAATCTGAGCTTGAAACACAAAAAGCTAATTTATCTCTAAAAAGAGTTGAGCAACAAACTATTTTTGATACTAGCTTTGTTTATTTTGATTTGATTTTCAAATCTAAGAATGAGAACTTTAACTCTTTAAACGTAAATTTATTTGAAAGACAGGTAGACTCAGATAGCGCTAGACTTCAAAAAGGAGAAATTACTTTAACTGACTTAGCTCAATCCGAGTCATCATTAGCTGGCGCTAGAGCAAATCTTATAAAAGCTAAAACTGAATTACAAACTTCAAAGACAAATTTTGAGAGAATTACTAGGGAGAGTTCACCAAAAATTGAACACTTAAATGAAAAAGCTTTTATATTGTTACCAAATTCTCTAGAGGAATCCATTCAATTAGCTGATATAAATAATATAGATCTTTTAATTTCTAAACTAGATTACGAGATAGCCGTAAAAAATTTAAATATAGAAAGAGCTAGACTTTCTCCCTCAGCTTCACTTAATTTCTCAAAATCAGAAAATAATGATTTTAGTTCAACTGTAGATGAAACTGATCAAGAAACCGTTAAAGCAACTATTACCTGGCCTATAATTAAAGGTGGCGAAAATATCTCTAAGATAAAGAAATCTTCGTATGACAAACAGAGGTACAAATTAATATTAGAAGATACAAAAAATAGAATTAATACTGAAATTTCTAATGCTTGGTCAAAATATCAATCTTCTAAAAGTGTGCTTGAAGCAATAAGAGCACAATTAAAAGCCGCTGAAATTGCAAACGAAGGAATCACATTAGAATATGATTCAGGGAACACAAGGACAACTCTTGAATTAATTCAATCCAAAAGCCTTTTGTTAGATGCCAGAATAGCCTTTGCTAGATCTGAAAGAGATTTCATTGTGTCTCAATTTGAACTCGCTAAACAGCTTGGTTCATTATCAATAAAATCAATTAAATAAGGCATTTTTTGTAAGTTTTAAATTTCTTGATAAAAAGAACAAAATGTGTACATTTATATTAACGATTCGAACAATAAAAAAAGGATAAAAAATGACTAAAAATAACTTAAAAATCGTGAAAACAGACGAAAAAAAACAAAAAGAATTAAAAGAAAAAAGCAAGTCTTTAGAAGCTGCGATTAGCCAAATAGATCAGAATTTTGGTAAAGGTTCAGTAATGAGACTTGGCCAACAACAAGCTTTGGATGTGGAAGCTATTTCAACAGGCTCGTTAAGCTTGGACTTAGCCCTAGGAATAGGTGGTTTGCCAAAAGGTAGAATTATTGAAATTTATGGTCCAGAGTCCTCAGGTAAAACGACTTTAGCTCTCCAAGTGGTTGCAGAGGCTCAAAAAGCAGGCGGTATATGCGCTTTTGTAGACGCTGAGCATGCTATGGACCCAGTTTATGCAAAAAAATTAGGGGTTAAAACAGAAGAACTTTTAATTTCACAACCCGACACTGGTGAACAAGCTTTGGAAATAACAGACACGTTAATTAAATCAGGCTCTATTTCTGTTTTAGTAGTTGACTCGGTAGCTGCATTAACTCCAAAAGCAGAATTGGAGGGAGAAATGGGAGATCACCACGTTGGTTTGCAGTCAAGGCTTATGAGTCAAGCATTAAGAAAAATTACCGGCTCAGTGTCTAAATCAAATACAATGGTTATCTTTATAAACCAGATTAGAATGAAAATTGGAGTAATGTTTGGAAATCCAGAAACAACATCTGGAGGAAATGCCCTTAAATTTTATTCATCTGTAAGAATGGATATTAGAAGAATAGGCGCAATTAAAGAAAAAGATCAAATTATTGGTAACTCAACAAGGGTTAAAGTAATTAAAAATAAAGTTGCACCTCCATTTAAAGTTGTTGAATTTGATTTAATGTATGGAAAAGGCATTAGCAAATTAGGAGAATTAATTGATCTTGGTACTAAAGCTGGAGTAGTAGAGAAATCTGGAGCTTGGTATGCATATAAAGGTGAAAAAATTGGACAAGGTAGAGAAAATGCCAAAGTTCATCTCCAAAAAAATCCTAATGTAGCTGCAGAGATTGAAAAAATTATTAGAGATCAAGCTGCTGCAATAAGCAAAGAATTAGAAGGAAATCCTTCACCAAACGAAAAAATTAGCGACAAAAAAGAGGAAGAATAATTCCTCAGCCATCATTTTAAACGGGAAGCTTAAGCTTCCCGTTTCCCAAAGCAACTATCAATTGAATAAAACCACATTTAGTAGTTCGCGTGAAAAGCGACTTATTTAATAATGGACAAGTAAGTTCAGATTGGTTCTAATTAGAAAATATAACATAAGGGGGAAAAATGAGTACACAACAAGCATCAAGCGCGAAAGTGTCTTCATCTTTAGATACCTCTCATTTGAAGGTTAAATTTCCATTTAAAGCTAAATATGGAAACTACATAAACGGAAAATTTGTAGAGCCTAAATCTGGAAAGTATTTTGATAATACTTCTCCTATCACTAATGAAGTTATCTGTAAGGTGCCACGATCGAACGATAAAGACGTTGATTTTGCTCTAGACGCAGCTCACGCAGCATTTCCTGCATGGGGAACAACATCAATTGGAGAGAGATCAAATATTCTCTTAAAAATTGCTGATGTTATAGAGAAAAATCTTAACGTTTTAGCGACAGCAGAGTGTTTAGACAATGGTAAGCCTATAAGAGAATGTATGGCGGCAGATTTACCTTTGGTAATTGATCATTGGAGATATTTTGCAGGAGTAATAAGAGCAGAGGAAGGTTCAGTTGCTGAAATAAGCAATAGTGAATATTCTTACCACATACCTGAGCCATTAGGTGTGGTCGGACAGATTATACCATGGAACTTCCCATTATTAATGGCAACATGGAAACTTGCACCAGCTTTGGCGGCAGGAAACTGTGTTGTATTAAAACCAGCTGAACAAACGCCAGCATCAATCATGTTGTTAATGGAACTAATTGGAGATCTATTACCTGCAGGTGTTGTTAACGTTGTAAGCGGATATGGTCTTGAAGCAGGTAAACCACTTGCATCTTCTAAAAGAATTAAGAAGATAGCTTTTACTGGTGAAACTACTACTGGACGTTTGATTATGCAGTACGCATCTCAAAACTTAATACCAATTACTTTGGAATTAGGTGGTAAATCACCAAACATTTTCTTTGAGGATGTTTTGGCTAAAGATGACGACTTCTTTGACAAATGTTTAGAGGGTTTTGCTATGTTTACGCTTAACCAAGGAGAAGTATGTACTTGTCCAAGTAGAGCTTTAATCCAAGAGTCTATTTACGATAAATTCATGGAAAGAGCCATTGCAAGAACAAAAGCTGTTAAACAAGACAATCCTTTAAAAATGGAAACTATGATTGGAGCTCAAGCTTCATTAGAACAAATGGAAAAAATTAAATCTTACTTAGATTTAGGTAAGAAAGAAGGTGCCAAAGTTCTATGTGGTGGTAGTGCAGCTAAAATTAATAGCGGATTAGAAAAAGGAAACTATATCCAACCGACTATTTTCGAAGGTAAAAACAACATGCGAATATTCCAAGAGGAAATCTTTGGACCTGTAGTATCAGTTACTAAGTTTAAAGATGAAAAAGAAGCATTAGAAATTGCTAATGATACTCTTTATGGGCTTGGAGCAGGTGTTTGGACTAGAGATGGTAACGTTGCATACAGAATGGGTAGAGGTATACAAGCAGGTAGAGTTTGGACAAACTGCTATCACGCATACCCAGCACATGCTGCATTTGGCGGATACAAACAATCTGGTATCGGAAGAGAAACTCACAAAATGATGTTAAATCATTACAGACAAGTAAAGAACTTACACGTGTCATATAGTGAGAAAAAATTAGGCTTCTTTTAACCAATAATATATAATGGCCCATGATTCTAAATCATGGGCCGAAATATCGAAATGAAAGTCTCATTTACTTTATCAGCAAAAAAATTACTCAGTGAAATCAAGGAAGTTCACGGAGAAGATCTTTTATTTCACCAATCAGGTGGATGTTGTGATGGAAGCGCGCCAATGTGTTTTCCGGCAAAAGAATATCAAGTAGGGAATAGCGACGTAAAGCTGGGAGAAGTAGACGGAACTCCTTTTTATATGAATGAGGATCAATATGAAAAATGGAAACATACAGATTTGACTATTGATGCTGTTAAGGGAATTGGAGGCATGTTCTCCCTAGATAATGGAACAGGGCAAAGATTCTTAACAAAATCTGAAATTTGCGTTGTAGTAGACAACGATAAAAAAGCTACAAACTAATCTCTTTATAGACAAGTTCTAAAATATCTGTATTTAATTAAATATGGATCAAATTTTACTTACTGATGTTAGGAAAAAATTCTTAGATTACTTTAAAAAAAACAATCATAAGATTGTAGATTCTAGCAACTTGGTTCCAAACAATGATCCTACTCTGATGTTCACAAACTCAGGCATGGTTCAATTTAAAAACGTTTTCACGGGTTTAGAAAAAAGAGATTATAAAACAGCTACAACATCTCAAAAATGTGTAAGAGCTGGTGGAAAACATAATGATTTAGAAAACGTAGGATACACACCAAGACACCATACTTTTTTTGAAATGCTTGGAAATTTTTCCTTTGGAGATTACTTTAAAGAGCAGGCAATTATTCATGCTTGGAATTTATTAACAAAAGATTTTAAATTGCCTAAAGAAAAACTTTCTGTAACAGTTTACCACGAAGATGAAGAGTCATTTAAACTTTGGAAAAAAATAGCAGGATTAAGTGATGACAAAATAATAAAAATAGCAACTTCAGATAACTTTTGGTCAATGGGAGACACTGGTCCATGTGGTCCTTGCTCAGAAATATTTTACGATCACGGCGAAAAATTAAAAGGAGGACCTCCAGGAAGCCCAGATGAAGATGGAGATAGATTTATTGAGATATGGAATCTAGTATTTATGCAGTACGAGCAAATTTCAAAAGATAAAAGAATAAATTTACCAAAACCATCAGTAGATACTGGAATGGGCCTTGAACGAATGACAGCTGTCCTTCAAAGGACCCATGATAATTATAAGATCGATCACTTTAAAAAAATTATGAGTGCGTCTTCCGATTTATTGAAGTCACCCATAAATGAGTTAACTATTGCGAGTCACAGAGTAATTGCAGATCATTTAAGAGCCAGCAGTTTTTTAATCGCTGAAGGAATATTACCTTCTAACGAAGGAAGAGGATATGTTTTAAGAAGAATCATGAGACGTGGGATGAGACATGCTCATTCTTTAGGAAGCAAAGATCCTGTTTTTTATAAGTTATTTGATATTTTATTAAATGAAATGAAAAGTAGTTATCCTGAATTAATTACCGGTAAAGAATTAATAATTGAGACTTTAAAAAACGAGGAAGAAAAATTTTCTTCTCTTTTAGAACGAGGAATGAAAATACTTGATGAAAATTTGACTAAAGTTTCAAATAAAACTTTTCCAGGATCAACAGCATTTAAATTATATGATACTTATGGCTTCCCTTTAGATCTAACCGCCGACATCTTAAAAGGAAAAGGAATTAAAGTAGATAATGTTGGTTTTGAAAAGGAGATGGAAAAAAGTAAAGCTCTTGCTCGAGCTAATTGGAAAGGGTCTGGAGATAGGTCTGTTGAAGAAAGATGGTTCAAAATAAGAGAAGAAATAAATCCAACTGAATTTTTAGGCTATGAATTTGAAAAAGCAGAGGGTGTTGTTATTAAAATTTCAAAAGATGGTAAGTTTGTAGAATCAGCTAACACTGGAGATGAGGTAGAAGTTATAACAAATCAAACTCCATTTTACGGAGAGTCAGGAGGTCAAGTTGGTGACCAGGGTTATATTTTTAACTCAAATTGTAAAATAAAAATTAATGATACTCAAAAAAAAATGGGAGATTTATTTGTTCATTATGGAAAAATTGAAAAAGGTTCAATATCAATTAAGCAAAACGTTAATTTAGAAATAGATGTTTTGAAAAGAAATAACTCTAAAGCTTATCATTCAGCTACTCATTTATTGCATGAGTCATTAAGAAGAACTTTAGGAAAACATGTCACTCAAAAAGGTTCGTTGGTTTCACCTGAAAGGCTAAGATTTGATTTTAGTCATAATAAGCCCATTGAAAAAGAGGAAATGACAAAAATAAATAAAATTGTAAACGAAATTGTAGTTGGCTCTACTGATGTACAGACAAGAATAATGTCTCCAAAAGAAGCAGTAAGCATGGGCGCATTAGCATTATTTGGTGAAAAATACGGAGAAGAAGTGAGAGTGGTTTTTATGGGAAAGGAGAATAACGGTTTTTTCTCAACAGAATTATGTGGAGGTACTCACGTTAAAAATACTAAAGAGGTTGGTAAATTTAGAGTTATAAGCCAGTCTTCGATCGCCTCAGGAGTTAGGAGAGTTGAGGCGTTAAGAGATAAACAATTAGAAGTTTATGAAAAAACGCAAAAACAAGATAAATCCCAAAAAGAGTTAAATTTAAAAGATGAGATTACATTAATTAAAAAAGAATTACAAAAACTAAAAATAAATCCAGATTATAATGATAATTTAGATTTAACCGAAAACTTAAAAAATTTAAATAAACAGTTTAACAAAGTAAAAATTGAAAGCATTAAGAAAGATAAAAGCAAAAATATAATACAGGATAAAAAAATTGGAGATGTAATAATTCGAGAACAAATTTTGAAAGATTTTCCCTCTAAAGAATTAAGAAGCATTATAGACGAAGGAAAAAAAGATATTAAATCAGGTATAGTAGTAGGTATTTCCATATTTGAGGATAAGGTCGGTTTAGCTGTAGGAATTACTAAAGATTTAATTTCAAAATATGATGCTGTTGATTTAGTAAAAGCTGCTTCTGTTATTTTAGGAGGTAAAGGAGGTGGCGGTAGAAAAGATTTTGCTCAAGCAGGGGGAGTAGATAAAGATAAAATTAAAGAAGCTTTTAAAGAAATTTCTAAAAAAATTAGTTAAGTTTTTTCTTTAAATTACCATTAATTGCCTCTAAGAATTGATTTGTTGTTAGGTATTTAGCTGATTTGTCAATTAAGATTGCTAAATCCTTAGTCATTGATCCGCTCTCAACAGTTTTAATACACACTTCTTCAATATTAGCTGAAAATTTAATTAGTTCTTCATTTCCGTCGAGCTTTCCTCTATGAGCTAAACCTCTTGTCCATGCAAATATCGAAGCAATAGGATTTGTAGAAGTTTCTTTTCCTTGTTGGTGCATTCTATAATGTCTAGTTACTGTTCCATGAGCAGCTTCGGACTCCACTGTTTTACCATCTGGAGTCATTAGTACGCTAGTCATTAATCCTAAAGACCCAAATCCTTGTGCCACAGTATCGGATTGTACGTCGCCGTCATAATTCTTACATGCCCAAACATACCCACCGTTCCATTTCATTGCACATGCAACCATGTCATCAATTAATCTATGTTCGTAAGTAATATTTGCTTTTTTAAATTTGTCAGAAAATTCTTTTTCAAATACATCTTGGAAAAGATCCTTAAATCTCCCATCATAAGCTTTAAGAATTGTATTTTTAGTTGATAAATAAACTGGCCATTTTCTTCCTAAGCCGTAATTCATACATGCTCTTGCAAAATTTTTTATAGAGTCATCTAAGTTGTACATTGTTAGAGCTGTTCCAGATCCAGGAAAATCAAATACTTTGAATTCTTTTTTATTTTTTCCATCTTTTGACGTCCATTTGACCTCAAGATTACCTTCACCTGGTATTAAAAAATCAGTAGCTCTATATTGATCTCCAAAAGCATGTCTTCCGATAACAATTGGTTGGGTCCATCCTGGTACTAATTTTGGAATATTTTTACAAATAATTGGTTCTCTAAAAACAGTTCCTCCTAAAATATTTCTTATCGTTCCATTTGGCGATCTCCACATTTTTTTTAATTTGAACTCTTCAACACGAGCTTCATCAGGAGTAATTGTTGCACATTTAACACCAACACCAAATTGTTTGATTGCATTTGCCGCATCCACTGTAATTTGGTCGTCCGTTTTATCTCGGCTCTCCATTCCTAGGTCGTAATATTTTAGGTCTATTTCTAGATAAGGTTTAATAAGCTTATCTTTGATAAAAGACCAAATAATTCTTGTCATTTCGTCGCCGTCAAGCTCTACAACAGGATTTTTAACTTTTATTTTTGCCATAAAATATAGATTGATTAAATGTGATTTTTATACATATTAAGTTAAAATTATCAAACTATTAATTATGTTTAATACAATATTTCCAAAAATACACAAAGAAGGGTATAAGTTTTTGGCCATTTCTATCCTTGCTACTTTTATCATTTTATTTCTTTCTAAGATCCTTGGAGTTCTACTTATTGTGATTACATTTTGGGTTTATTATTTTTTTAGAGATCCAGAAAGATATTCTATTAATGACGATAGTTATTTAGTAAGCCCCGCAGACGGATTAATTACTGATATTTCTGAAAAGTCAGGTCCTGAAGAATTAAGATTAGAAAATACTTCTTACACTAGAATAAGCGTATTTATGAACGTCTTTAATTGTCATGTAAACCGAATACCATCATCGGGAAAAGTTGAAGAAATTTTTTATAAACCAGGAAAATTTTTAAACGCATCATTAGACAAAGCAAGTGAAGAAAATGAAAGAAATTACTTTAAAATAAGATTAAATAATGGTGAGGAAATAATAATTGTTCAAATTGCAGGACTGATCGCGAGGAGAATAGTTTGTGAGGTTGAACAAGGACAGGATTTAAAACAAGGTGATAGAATTGGAATGATAAGATTTGGTAGTAGAGTTGATATATTTTTCAAAAATAAAAAAGTATTAGCTAAACTTGGTCAAAACGTTATAGCTGGAGAAAGTTTACTAGCATCCACATAATGGAAGAGAATAAAAAATTTAAATTAGTTTCATCAAAAAAAACAAGATACCTATTACCTAATATTCTAACATTAGCAGGAGTCTGTTTAGGTATTAGCTCAATCAAATTTTCAATTGATGGAAACTTTAGTTTAGCTGTAACTTTAATTTTATTTGCTGCTATTTTAGACGCATTGGATGGAAGAATTGCTAGACTAATTAAAGGTACTTCGGAATTTGGGAAAGAGCTGGACTCCTTAACTGATTTTGTGAGTTTTGGTATTGCACCAGTTTTTATTTTATATTTTTGGGAATTAAATAATTACGGAAAACTAGGTTGGGCTATAACTTTAATTTATTCTGTTTGTTGCGTACTTAGATTAGCAAGGTTTAATCTTACTAAAATTGAAGAAACAGAGGAATGGAAAAATAATTTTTTTGAGGGAATACCGTCACCAGCAGGAGGATTATTAATTTTAATGCCTCTAATTTATGAATTAACAAATTTAAACTTAGGTTTGGATATTATTAAATTTACACCTTATTTAACTATTTTAATTGCAATTTTACTAGTAAGTAAAATTCCAACTTTAGCACTTAAAAAAATATCTATTTCACCAAAAGCTACTGTTTTTTTACTATTAGGAATAGGCATAGTTTTTATAGCCTTACTTTTTTACACTCTTGAAACTTTATTAATTTTTGGGGTTATATATTTAATGTCAATACCGGTAAGTATAATAATTTATAATAAACAAAATAGAAAAAATCTTGAAAAAATATCTGATGACAGTCATGAAGATATTTTATAATGAAAAAGTCAAAGAGAATTAAAAAAAGTAACTCGTGGAAGATAAAACAGCATAGAGATCAGTTTTTTAAAAAATCAAAGGTATTAGGTTATCGTTCAAGAGCTTCATTTAAATTAATCGAATTAAACAAAAAATATAAATTTATAAAAAGAAATACAAATTTACTTGATCTGGGATGTTATCCAGGGGGATGGTCACAAGTTGCGAGTCAAATCATAACTTCAGGAACGATATTATCTATAGATAAAAAGGAGATGGTACCTTTAAATAAAGTTAAATTTTTGAAGGGTGATATTTTAGATAAAGATATTAAAGTAAAGATTTTAAGATATTTTCAATCCAATATAGACGTTATTATCTCCGACATGGCTGCTGATACAACGGGCAACAAATCTCTTGATTCTATTAGAACTAATCAATTATGTGTTGATGTAATAAATTTCTCAAAAGATAATCTTAAACCTCAAGGTGTATTAATTTCTAAATTATTCATGGGAGAAGACTTTATAGAAGTAAAAAATCATGCAAAATCTTTATTTAAAAAAGTAAATTTTTTTAAACCAGAGTCCAGCAGAAAAGAGTCAAAAGAAACTTATTTACATTGTGAAATTTTAAAGACTTTATAAATTTTAATAATTGTATATAAGTTTATATGGATACAATTAAAGAAGCTCTTACTTTTGACGATGTATTATTGCTACCGCAATATTCAAAAGTTCTTCCAGCCGAAACAGATATCTTTCTAAAATTAACTGATAAAATCTCACTTAAAGTTCCCTTTTTTACATCTGCAATGGATACAGTAACAGAGTCAAAAATGGCAATCGCAATCGCAAAAGAAGGAGGCATGGGTATCATCCATAGAAACTTAGATATAAAAAAACAATCAAGAGAAGTTAAAAAAGTAAAAAATAAAAACTTATATGTTGGAGCTGCTATTGGAACTAACGCTGAGGACTTGGATAGAGCTAAAGCTTTAGTTGCTAATGGTATAGACTTGATTGTAATTGATACCGCTCATGGACATAGTGAAAAAGTTTTAAAAATGTTATCTAAAGTTAAAAAAATTATAAGAAAAATTCCTGTTTGTGTAGGTAATGTAGCGACTAGTGAAGCTGCTAAAAAATTATATAATTCTGGAGCAGATATAATTAAAGTTGGAATTGGACCAGGTTCAATTTGCACTACTAGAATGGTAGCAGGAATTGGTGTTCCTCAAATTTCAGCAATTATGGATGTTAAAAAAGCTTTAAATAAAAAAAAAGTAAAAATTATTTCTGATGGAGGAATAAAGTTTTCTGGAGATATTGCAAAAGCTCTTGCAGCAGGTGCAGACGCTATAATGATGGGCTCAATATTTGCTGGAACAGACGAAAGTCCAGGAAAGACATTTAAGGTTAAGGGAAAAATTTACAAACATTATAGAGGCATGGGATCAATCGGCGCGATGTCGTCAGGATCAGCAAATAGGTATTTTCAAAAAAATTTTAAAGATAAATCTAAATTTGTGCCTGAAGGAGTAGAAGGAAGAGTAGAGTACAAAGGCAAAGTGTCAAAGATAATATACCAATTGCAAGGTGGATTGCGGTCCTCGATGGGTTATATTGGGGCAAAAAATTTGTTAGATATTTATAAAAAAGCTAAGTTTGTAAAAATAACTAAAGCAGGATTTTATGAAAGTATGGTCCATAGTGTGGAAATGACACAAAAATCAATCAATTATAAATTGTAATGAAAAAATTTTTTTATTTTATAATTTTCATATTTTTTTTATCAAATACATTATTGGCTATGTCTGATTATTTCCAGGAAGGTGTGAATTTATTTAATAAAAAAAAATTTGATGATGCGAAACTCAAATTTGAACAAGATATTTTATTTAATCCAAAAAGTGAACTATCATATCTATATTTGTCTAAGATATTTAATGAGAAAGATAAAAAAAATTTAGAAGAACAAAATTTAGAAACAGTAATTCTGCTTAACCCAGAAAATGAAGAAGCAATATATAATTTAGCAAAATTAAAGTTATCTACATCAGATTACAAAAGTAGTTTAGAATTAAACGAAAAACTAAAAAAAATATGTAAGAAATATTGTAGCCAAAGTATTAAATTAAAAATTGAAATTGAAACTTTATCCAAAAAATAAATGCAATTTCAAATTAATAAAGAAAAAATTTTAATTATTGATTTTGGCTCTCAAGTTACAAAATTAATTGCAAGGAGAATAAGAGAACTAGGTGTTTATTCAGAGGTTATTACACCTAAAGATTTAACTAAATTAAAGAAATTTAATGATATTAAGGGTTTTATATTTTCAGGAGGTCCATCAACCGTTACATCTTTAAAATTTCAAAGTGTACCTAAAGAAATTTTTGAAAAAAAAATTCCAGTATTTGGAATATGTTATGGTTTACAACTTATAGCTAAGTTATTTGGTGGAAAAATCAAACCTTCAAAAAAAAAAAGAGAATTTGGTAGAGCAATTCTCTTAAAAAAAAATAATTCACTTTTAATAAAAAACTACTTAATTTCTAAAAAATCAGTTTGGATGAGCCATGAAGACGCTGTTGTAAAGTTGCCAAAGAATTTCAAAGTTATTGCATATACAAGAGACTCAAAACTTACAATAATAGAAAATGAAAAAAAAAAAATTTATGGAGTACAATTTCACCCTGAAGTAACTCATACAGACAATGGAAAGCAAATATTTAAAAATTTTTTATTTTCAATATGTAAAATAAAAAAATCTTGGAGTGTCTCATCTCAAAAAATTAGACTGATATCTGAAATAAAAAAAACCGTCAAAAAGGATAAAGTTATATGTGCATTATCAGGGGGAGTAGATAGTAGTGTAGTGGCTTTATTAATAAATAAAGCGATTAAAAGAAATTTGATTTGCGTTATGGTTGACACCGGGCTAATGAGAAAAAATGAATTTAATTATACCTATAGATTATTTAAAAAAAAGTATAAGCTGAATATTAAACTAATAGATGCTTCAAAGATTTTCCTGAAAAGATTGAAAAATATTTCAAATCCTGAAAAAAAAAGAAAAATAATTGGAAATCTATTTATCAATATATTTGAAAGAGAGTCTAAGAAATATAAAGATATTAAATTTTTAGCCCAGGGAACGCTTTATCCAGATATTATTGAAAGCAGGTCATCAACAGGAAGCAGAACATCAAAAATCAAATCTCACCATAATGTTGGAGGTTTGCCCAGGAAAATGAAGTTAAAATTGGTAGAACCTCTTAAAGAGTTTTTTAAAGATGAAGTAAGAATTTTAGGAAAATCTTTGGGGTTAGTTAATAAAATAAATTTTAAACACCCTTTCCCAGGGCCAGGCTTAGGAATAAGAATTCTAGGAAATATTACAATGGAAAGAGTAAGAATATTACAAGAAGCAGATTATATTTATATTAATGAATTAATTAAAAATGGTTTATATAACAAGATATGGCAAGCCTACGCGGCCCTCCTCCCCATTAAAACAGTTGGGGTAATGGGGGATGCTAGAACATATGAAAATATTTGTTTATTAAGAGCCGTAACATCAGAGGATGGAATGACAGCGGATTATTTTAGCTTTCCTAAAAATTTTATAGATAATATATCCAACAAAATTATAAATAATGTTAGGGGTGTAAATAGAGTTGTTTATGATATTACTTCTAAGCCCCCTAGTACTATAGAGCTAGAATAATGAATAAAAAAATTATAAAAATTCAAAAAAAAAAAGGTAAAATTAAAATTGTCTGTCTCACAGCTTACTCAAAAAGTATTGCTAAAATTTTAGACAATTACGTAGATATAATATTAGTTGGGGACTCAATGGCAAATGTTTTATATGGCCATAAAAATACACATAAAATTAGTTTAGAAAATATAATACAGCATACATTGAGTGTTAAAATGGGGGTAAAAAAATCGTTGCTCGTGGCTGATATGCCAATCGGAAGTTACTCTAATCCTAAAATTGCTCTAAAAAATGCAAAAACGATATTGAAGAAAACAGGATGTGATGCAATCAAGATAGAAAGCAATAAACAAAATTACAAGATAATTGATTTTATTGTAAGAAAAAAAATTCCGGTAATGGGTCATATTGGTTTTACACCACAATTTAAAAAAAAATTTAAAATAGAAGGACAATCAGCAAAAGAGAGAAACAAACTTATTAAGGAAGCAAAGTTTATTGAGAAAGCTGGTGCTTTTTCTATTGTTTTAGAGTGCTTATCAGCAAATAGTGCAGCGGCTATAACTAAAAAATTAAAAATACCTACAATTGGTATTGGATCTTCATTATATTGTGACGGCCAAATATTGGTTACAGATGATATGCTCGGAATTAGCGGCTTTTATCCAAAATTTGTAAAAAAATATGTAAATCTTGATAGAATAATTGAAAAAGCTGTAAAAAAATATAGTAGAGAAGTAAAATTAAATAAATTTCCAAAAAAAAACAACTTTTTAGATGGATCAAAGCGAAGAACATAAATCTAATTTTTCAAAAAAAATAGCTAATTTTTATAGTTTAAATAAAATTAAAATTTATTTATTGGTGTTAATTATTGTTATATTTTTTATCACAACTTTTATTTTAAAAATTAATACTGAAAAAAAGAATATTTTAATAGCAGAAAAATATGTAAAAGCTGGTCTAATGTTAGCAGCTGATGATAAAAATAATGCAAAATTGCTATACGACGAAATTATATTAAGTAAAAATAAGTTTTATTCTATTCTAGCTCTTAATACTATTATAGAAAAGAATTTAATCGAAGATAAAAATAAAATATTAAATTATTTTGATTTAATTGAAGAAACAGTTTCATTAAAAGAAAATATAGACATAATAAAATTAAAAAAAGCATTATACTTAATTAAAATTTTCGAAGTAGAAAGAGGAAACAATTTATTAAAATCTTTAATTGACCAAAATTCAAATTTAAAGCCTATTGCACAAGAACTTTTAAAAAAATAAAGTAATGAAATTATTTAAAGCCCTGGTCATTTCTGTTTCATTTTTTTTATACAGTTGTTCTTTCGACGACAAAACAGGAATTTGGAAAAATGAAAATATTAACGTAAAAAAAGAAAATGAAATTTTTAAAGAATTTGAAGCTCTAACAGTTTCTGACAAGCCATTTGACGAAATTATTGAACCAGATAGCTCCACAAAAATATTATTTGAAAAACCTTTCAGAAATATTTCCTGGAAGGATATATATTTTGATCAAACAAATAATTATAAAAATTTTAAACTTACAAATAATGAAGAAGAATTTTTTAAAAGTAAAAAAATTATTAGAAGTGAGGTTAACAGATTTACACTTTACGAAGAAGAAAATTTAATACTTACCGATCTTAAAGGAAATCTAATAGTTTTTTCAATAAGTAGAAATAAAATAATTTCAAAGTTCAATTTCTATAAAAAAAAATACAAAAAAAATAAAAAATATTTGAATGTAATTGTCAGAAAAAACATAATTTATGTTGCTGATAACATTGGATACCTATATGCTTTTGATTATAAAAAAAATAAAATCATTTGGGCAAAAAACTATAAAATACCATTTCGATCAAATTTTAAGATATTTAAAAAAAATTTAATCATCTCAAATCAAAATAATGATTTGTTCTTTTTTGACATAGGTACTGGAGACAAAATAAAGTTAATACCTACTGAAGAAACTACTATAAAAAATCAATTTAAAAATAATTTAGCTATAAACAAAAATATTTTATTCTATATAAATACTTACGGTACATTATATGCAATAAATAACGAAACAAAAAAAGTAAGATGGTTCATTAATTTAAATCAATCACTAAACTTAAATCCAAGTAGTTTTTTTTCTGGAATTGAAATAATTACTTACAGAAATAAAGTGATTGTCTCTTCAAATAAGCATACATACATTATTGATTCAGAATCAGGCTCAATAATACATAAAAAAAATTTCTCTTTGAAATTAAAACCAATAGCATTTAATGATTATTTCTTATCATTAACTAATAATAATTTATTAATATTAGTTAACATCAAAAGTGGTGAAATTATATACTCCTATAAAATTTTAGATGAAATAAAAAAAATATTAAAAATAAAAGAAAATAGTTTTAATTTGAATAGTTTTTTTATTGCAAATAATCAAATTTATATTTTTTTCAACAATAATTACATCGCAAAACTTAATATTAACGGAACATTGACTGAAATAATTAAACTACCAAGTAAGTTAAAAAGCTTTCCGATAATTGCTGATGAATCTATTTTATACTTGAATAAGAAAAATAGATTAATTGTGTTTAATTAATTTGAAGATTTTCCACTTAATAAGGATAGCTGTTTTACTTTTAGACCTTGAAGCTTGTCACTCGGTTTAATTGGGTATTCTCCAGTAAAATAATGATCACTAAATTGTGGAAAATTTGAATTTCTATTACTACCAATTAGTGCATTATATAAACCGTTCAAGCTCAAAAAACTTAGGCTTTTCGCATTAATATAATCACACATTTCTTTGTTAGTTTTTTCAAAGGCTAATAATTCTTGTTTTGTAGGCATATCAACACCATAAAAGTCAGGGAACTTAATTTCTGGACAGGCAATTTTTACATGAACTTCTTTCGCGCCACTTTCATAAAGCATTTTCACGATCTTATGGCAAGTGGTTCCTCTTACTAAAGAGTCATCAATTAGAATAATTGATTTATCTTTTACTACTGTTTTTGTTGAACTTAACTTAAGTTTTACACCTAGGCTTCTAATGCTTTGAGTGGGCTCAATAAAAGTTCTTCCTACATAATGATTTCTTATTAAACCAAGTTCAAATTGTATGTTTGATTTTTTAGCAAAACCTAAAGCTGCTGGTACACCAGAATCAGGCACAGGAACAACTAAATCTGCATCAGTTCTTGTTTCTGCAGCTAATTGAGCACCTAAATTTTTTCTATATTCATAAGCACATTTATTATTAATTAAGCTATCTGGTCGGGCAAAATAAATATATTCGAAAATACATGGTCTTGGTTTTTGCTTTGGAAAAGGCATTATGGAATTAATTTTTTCATTTTCGATTATCACGATTTCTCCATTTTCAACTTCTCTTATAAAAGAGGCTCCAACTATATCAAGAGCACATGTCTCAGAGGCAAAAATATAAGAATTTTTTAATTTGCCTATTACTAAAGGCCTAATGCCAAAAGGGTCTCTGACGCCAACTAATTTTTTATTTGTTAATAATACTAGCGCATATCCTCCTTGAATTTGAAAAAGAGTATCAATTAGTTTATCTGTGAATTTTTCTCTTTTTGATTTAGCTATAAGCTGAACGATTGTCTCGGTATCACTAGTTGTTCTAAAAATTGCACCATCCTTTACTAAAGACTCTCTTAATAATAACGCATTAGTTAAATTACCATTATGTGCAATACTTAATCCGCCAGTGTGTAAATCTGCGAAAAAAGGTTGAATATTTCGTAATGATGTCTCTCCTGTTGTAGAATATCGATTATGTCCGATCGCAAAATTACCGGGAAGTTTTTTTAATGTTTCAGTATTTGTGAAATGATCTCCAACTAAACCTTGTCTTTTTTCGGAGTGAAAATTTTTTCCGTCAAAAGAAACAATTCCACATCCCTCTTGTCCTCTATGTTGCAAAGCATGTAAACCAAGAGCTACTAATGCTGAGGCATCATCGTGGTTTGATATTCCGAAAACACCACATTCTTCTCTTAATTTATCTAAATCAAATTTTTTCAATTTTTTCCTTTGTATCGATAAAATCCTCACTAGACGGAAACTCTTCAATTAACATCTCGCTGCCTTTATAGATATAATTAAATGATAAAGCATCTTCAGCAGATATACCCCAATTTTGATATGGGTAAAACCAATTTAAAACTGAAAATAAACATACAGAAACAATATAACCTTTAAAAAAACCAAATAAAAATCCAAAAACTTTATCAATTGACCCAACACCTGTCCAAGTTATAGCCTTGCCTAATGTTTTTCCGATGAGAATAATGATAAAAAGTGTAAATATAAAAATTGAGACACCTAAACCAACATTATTTATAAATTCTGACTGTATGTATTCACTCACTATCGGTTGAAATTTAGGTACTAAAATTATAGTTATGACCGTAGATAAAACCCATTTCATAAAAGATATTAAACTTAAAGAGAAACCTTTTAAAAAACATAGTATTACGTTGTAAAATAATATAGTTAAAAATAAAATATCGAATAAGTTAATACTACCTTTTAACTGATCAAAAAAATTAAACATTATTTAAAAGCATCAACTTCTTGACCGAATGGTTTAAATGTAAGTATTAATTTTGGTAATAAAGTTAAAACAGAAATCATAGCTAATAGCATCGCCAACCCAGTGAAAATTCCAAAATAAATTGTTGGTATGAAGTTTGATAAGACTAAAATAGAAAAACCAAATATAATAGTAATTGACGTATTTAAAATTGCTACACCAACAGTATTATGACATCTCTCAAGTGTATTGTTATAGTTTTTAATCTTTTTGAACTCTTCTTTGAATCTATATATATAATGAATGCTATTATCAACTGCTATACCAATTGTAATAGCTGCAATCGTAATCGTCATCATATCTAAGGGAATATTCATTAAACCAATAATGCCCAGAATAAAAAACGCTGCTAAAAAGTTTGGCACAATACCTATAAACGAAATTATAATATTTCTAAACAAGATAAAAAACATGAGAAAAATTCCAAAAATAACTATTCCTAATGTTAATATTTGAGATTTGAATAAACTTTGAAGTAAGTTATTAAATAGTATAAGCACGCCCGATAATTTAAATTCATCTTTTTTTAAACCAAGTTTTAAATTTAAATCATTATTGATTTTTTTAATCAACTCATTTCTTCTTAAATTTTCCAAGGAGTCTTTTACTCTTACATTTATTCTGGCCTCGTCTTTGGCTACAGAAATATAAGGTGTTACGATTTCTTTTTTTATTGAGTCTGGAATTTTACTATATAAAACTGCAATCTCTAAACTTTGTAATTTTTTATTGTTTAAATCTTCTGCAACTCTTAAAATAGAACCAAATGAAAGTACTTTTCCTATTTCTGGAAGAGAGTCTAAGTAATCATGAACCATTAAAATTTTATCCATTTTATCTCTTGTAAACCAATATTTTGCTTTATCTTTTATGCTGTTATCCTCTTCTTGTTCCCACTCATCGAATTCATCACTCTTAACTTTAACCTCATCTTTTTTTATTGGAAATTTTAAGATTATATTAAGTGGTGTAGTGCCCCCTAGGTCGTCATCTATTTTTTTCATACCTTTATAAATTTCAGTATTTTTGTCGAAATAATTTATAAAACTATTTTCTACTTCTAATTTAAATATTCCGACAATGCTAAAAATAAATATTAAAGCAGTAGAACCAAAAATTATTATTTTACTTCTTTTCGCAAAAGAACTTAACGCAGATGTGATGAAAGATTTTTCTGTATCCTTTATATTAATTTCGTGTTCTGAAGATAATAAATTTATTAATGAGGGAAGAAGTAAGAATGTTACGAATAACGATACTATTAAACCTAGAGTCATCATCCATCCAAAATCTATTATGGGTTTTATACCACTAAAAACTAAAGATAAAAAAGCACATATAGTAGTTAGAACCGTGTAAAGAATTGGCATGATCATTTTCTTACAGGTCTCAAAAATAGCCTCATTTTTACTTATTTTAGGAAATTCTTTTTTTAATTGTAAATATCTAACTGTTAAATGAATATTCATAGCCATATTTAATATCAGCATTAAAGCAATGAAATTTGATGAAATAACTGTCACTTTCCATCCCACCATACCCAACAAGCCGATCATAAAAATTACGGATACTGCACAACCTAGCAAAGGCATCACGACCCACTTAAAATTTCTAAATATGAACCATAATGTTAAAACTATAAAAAAGAACACGCCTATACCAAAAACAACTATATCGCTCTTAATATAACTCATCATGTCATTAGCAATCATGGGTATTCCGCCAAGATGAATATCTGCGTTTTCTCCGTATTTATTTATAACATCCCTAATTTCAGTAATATTTTGATGATTTCTAATATTATACAAATTTCTATATTCCTCATATTCTTTAACAAAATTTTTATAATTTATTTTTTCTTCATTGGATAAACCTGTTTCAATCATTTGATTAAAATATTTATCTTTAATCTTTATATATTCAGCTAACCTTTTATCTTTTTTCAGATAGACAACTATACCTGATGTTTTACCATCCTCACTTATGACGTAATTTTTATATATAGGACTATTAATGATTTCATTAAAACCCCTTTCCCTATCAATTTCTGGATAAGCTAAGGTTTTATAATTTTTTAGTCTTTCCATTAAGCCTTCATCAGAGCTTTTTAAAAGTGGAACATCAATTATTGTTATTACACTATCCACCCAAGTCAGTTTTTCTATTTTTGATTTAAGTAATTGAATATTAAGTATAGTTTCTTTTTCAACAAAACTCGACACAGGAGAATATGTCAAAACTAAAAACTCCTTTGAGCCATATGTATCATTAACTTGTCTTAAATATTTAAGATCTGGGTCACCCTCAAGTAAAAGAGCATCAGACGAAGCATCTAAATTAAAATCTTTTGATTGATAAAGAGCCAGCCCTATTAAAACTGTTATGAAAAAAAGAGTAATTTTATTGAAGTCTAATATTATTTTTTTATAAATATAAGAAAACATGGGATATTTCAGATATATCTTAAATTCTTAATAACTAAAGGGAAAATTAAGCTTAATTTCTACTTAAATCTTTAAATTTAGTATAAATTCCCTCGAACTCAACTTTCACAGTGCCTGTTGGGCCATGTCTTTGCTTACCTAAAATAATATCAGCTAACCCGTTTACGTCATTCATTTTTGACTGCCACTCAGCGTGCTCTATTGATCCTAGCTTCGGTTGTTTTCTTTCCAAATAATACGCTTCTCTGTAAACAAACATAACAACGTCTGCATCTTGCTCTATTGAGCCGGACTCTCTTAAATCCGACAACTGAGGCTGTTTATCATCTCTTGTTTCAACTGCTCTAGAAAGTTGGGATAGTGCCAACACCGGTACAGAAAGTTCTTTTGCTAAAGCTTTTAGGCCTTGAGTTATTTCAGAAATTTCTTGAACTCTACCCTCATTTTTATTTAGACTAGATCGCATCAATTGTATGTAGTCAACCACAATTAGACTTAAACCAAATAATCTTTTTATTCTTCTGGCTCTGTTACTTAATGTGGCTATAGTAATTGCAGGAGTTTCATCAATGAAAAGTGGTAAATCATAAATATTTCTTGAAGTTTCTATATATCTATTTATTTCTTCTTCGGTAACTTTTCCTCTTCTAATATCGTCAGATTTAATTCTAGCTTGTTCTGATAATATTCTGGTTGATAATTGCTCGGATGACATCTCTAATGAGAAAAAAGCAACTGAAGACTTTTCTTGTCGCCTAAACAAATTTTGTGCAGCATTGTATGCTATATTTGTAGCTAGTGCTGTTTTACCCATCGAAGGTCTTCCTGCTAAGATTATTAAATCAGACTTGTGTAGACCTCCTAATTTTTCATCTAAATCTTTTAAACCTGTTGGTACACCTACAATGCCTTGATCGTTTTGCATTGCAAAAGTTGCCATTTCAATAGTTTGATCTAAAGCTTGATTAAACTTTATAAACGATTGAGTAAAGCTTCCTCTTTCCGCTAATTCATAAAGTGATTTTTCTGTACTTTCAATTATATTTTCAGCATTTTGTTCTTGAGAGTTAGTGTTTAAAGTATCTGAAGAAAGTTTGTCGGAAATTTGTATAAGTTCACGACGTAAATACATTTCGTGGATAATTTTTGCATAATCAATCGCTTGTTTTGTTGAGCTAGAAAATCTAGTTAATTTTACCAGATATTCAGTTCCTCCAACCTCATCAAGCATATTATCTTTTTCAAAATAATTTTTTAAAGTTATTGGATTTGCTATCATTCCTTTATTGTTTAAATTTTTTATAACCTCATAAATTTTTACATGCGCAGGATCATAAAATGTAGATGGATTTACTATATTAGCAACTTCGTCAATTATATCATTATTAGTTAAAATAGATCCAATTAATGCCTGTTCCGCTTCTATGTTTGATGGATGTTTATTTTTAGGTAGATCCTTACCTACAGATTTAATTTCTTCCATTTAAGGATAATAGGTAAAAGGGTAGGTCAATAAAGCAAAAAGTTACACACTGAAAACTAAATACTGTGGAAAAGTTATTTAGATTTTATTCTATCTATTTTTATTTGAATGTTAGCTTTGACTTCAGAGTGGAAATTAACATCTACTTGAAATGTTCCAAGTTTGTTTAGATCTTCCTTTAATATTAATTGAGAAGGGGTTACTTCGGCGTTAATTTTACTTTTAATGAACGTTGTTATCTCCTTCGGTTTAATAGAGCCATATAATTCTCCATTTTCTTTACACTCTTTATTAAACGTAAAAGTTTTTTTGTTTATTAATTTAGCTATTTCCTTAAATTTATTTTTAATAACGGTATTTTTTTTATTTAATTCATCTTTTTTTTTATTTACTAACTCTTGATTTTGTAAGTTAAATCTCAGAGCCTTTCCTTCTTTTAATAAAAAATTTCTTCCATAGCCGTTTTTAACTTTTACTTTATCTCCAATATTACCCAAGTTTAAAATATTTTCTAAAAGTATGACTTCCATTTAAATTAAACCTAAAATTTTAGCTTTTTTGATTTCACGAGTTAATTTTTTCTGTTTACTGAACGAAACAGATGAAATTTTTGAGGAAACGATTTTTCCGTTATCTGATATATATTTTTTTAAAAGAGATATATTTTTATAATCTACTATTGGTGCATTTTTAACGGATAAAGGACATTTTTTTGAATATTTACCGTCATTTTTCTGAAATAAACTTAATTTGTTTAGTGAATTTGAATTTTTTTTTTGGAATTTTTTATTTCTTTTTTTCATTTTTATTTTGATTTGAAAAATTCATTTTCAATATCAAGCTTTTTGTATTTTACTGTTAAGTGTCTCAAAATAGAACCGTCAACACTCATTTTTTTTTTTATCTCATCCAGTGTATCATTGTTACCTTCAAATTTATAATGTATAAAAAATCCTTTTTTGTAATTTTTAATTCGTTTAGTTAAGCTTAATAGTCCCCACTCTTCAATTTTTATTACTTTGCCAGAGGAATTATTGATTAATTCATTATATTTCTTTTTTATATTGTCTAAGTCTTTGGAAGCTAAATCCTGCTTGGCTATTATAGTGTTTTCGTAAAAAGACATAATTCAAATATATTAGTTAATCATTATTTTATATTTTTAAAAGCTGGTTTATACTATAATCGTATATTATATCAATACTTTAAATAACTAACAAAATTCAACAAATGAATGCATTATTATTTCCAGGTCAAGGCTCCCAGATAGTTGGTATGGGATTAGAGTTTTATAAAAACTTTAATTTAGTAAAAAATATATTCAAATTGGCTGATGATAAACTTAATTATCCAATCTCGAAGATTATTCTTGAAGGACCCGAGTCAGAATTGCAACTAACTCAAAATACTCAACCAGCTATTTTAACTGTAAGTTATTCAATATTCAAAGTTTTAAAAGAAGAATTTAATTTTAATTTCAATGATTTTAATTATTTTGCTGGACACTCCCTCGGTGAATACAGCGCTTTAGTTTGCGCTAATGCAATAAGTTTCGAAGATGCTTTGTATCTTTTACACGAAAGAGGAAAGGCTATGCAAGAGGCTGTTCCATTAGGTGATGGAAGTATGATTGCTGTTTTAGGAGCAAAGATAGGCGAAGTGAAAGATTTAATTAATGTTATCAATAAAAAGGACGGGATATGTGAAATAGCTAATGACAATGCCGAAGGACAAGTAATTTTAAGTGGAAATAAAGAAAAAATGAAGTCTATACAACAAATTCTTAAAGATAAAAAATTAAAATCGATACCATTAAAAGTAAGTGCGCCTTTTCATTGTTCATTAATGAAACCTGCAGCAGAAATCATGAAAGATAAAATAATTTCAACGAAGTTTAAAGATCCATCTTTTCAAATAATTAATAATGTTACAGCTAGAGAACAAAAAAACCCGGAAAAAATAAAAAATTTATTAATAGAACAAATTTATTCAACTGTAAGATGGCGAGAAAGCATAATCTATATGTATAGCAATAAGATTATAAATTTTGTAGAAATAGGACCTGGGAAAGTTTTAAGCGGAATGGTAAAAAGGACAGTGAAAGATGTAAATTGCTTTTCAATTAATTCAATAACTGATATTAAAAATTTAGATAATGAATTTAAAAAATAAAAATATTTTGATTACAGGAGCTACAGGAGGAATAGGTAACAGTCTTGTGGACAAATTTCATAATTTAGGTTCGAATATCTTAGCAACAGGAACCAACGAAGAAAAATTGAATATTCTTACAAAAAAATATTCTAATTTAAATGTTGAAAAATTTAAATTAGATGAACATGATAAAATTTCAGATTTTGTAGATAAAGTAGAAAAAAAATTAGGTAGTATTGATGTTTTAGTTAATAATGCAGGCATTGCAATGGACAATTTATCGATAAGATTATCCGAAGAAAACTGGAAGAAAGTTTTAGATATAAACCTTACTTCAACTTTTTTAATGTGTAAATATACTATAAAAAAAATGTTAAAAAATAAATACGGAAAAATAATTAATATTACTTCTATAGTTGGCCATACAGGAAACTTAGGACAAGCGAATTATGCGGCATCGAAAGCAGGTATTATTGCTTTTTCAAAAAGTCTTGCAATTGAGTATGCAAAAAAAAGAATTAATATTAATTGTGTATCTCCAGGCTTTATTAAAACTGAAATGACAGATAAAATTAGTGATGAATTTAAAAAAATCTTATTAAGCAAAATTCCATCAGGTGATTTAGGGACTGGAGAAGATGTTTCAAATAGTGTGATCTTCTTAGCCTCAGAATTAGCTGATTATATTAATGGAGAAACAATACATGTTAATGGCGGAATGTATATGTCTTGACAATCTCATGTAATCATCTAATAAGAAAAATATAAATACGAGAAAGGAATTCATGTCAGAAGATATAAAAGCTAAAATAAAAAAAATTGTAGCAGACCATCTAGGTGTTGAAGAGGAAAAGGTAACTGAGGAAGCGAGTTTTATCGATGATTTAGGGGCCGATAGTTTAGATACTGTCGAATTAGTTATGGCTTTCGAAGAAGAATTTGGCTCTGAGATTTCGGATAGTGAGGCTGAAAAAATTCTAACTGTTGGAGATGCAATTAAATTTATTGAGAGTAAAGCAAGTTAAGTATTTAATAATTTTTTCTTTATGATACATGATAGAAGTAATATCATGGTCGTTCTTTCATCTCCTTCCGGTGTGGGTAAAACAACACTTGCAAAAAAAATAGACCAAAATTATCAATCTTTTAAAATTTCGGTTTCTCACACTACAAGATCTCCAAGATCAAATGAAGTAAACGGTGTAGACTATCATTTCATAACACAAACTGAATTTAAAAAATTGATTAATGATGGAAAATTTTATGAGCACGCAAAAATTTTTGAAAACTTTTATGGAACTTTGAAAAAAAATGTTGATGAAACAATTAAAGAAAATGATATTTTATTTGATATTGATTGGCAAGGAACAAAACAACTTTCTAAGTTCAAAAATTTAAACTTAATTAAAATATTTTTAATAACAGCTAATAAGAAAGAATTAAAAAATAGGCTAATTAAACGTAATCAAAATACCAAAGAGGATATAGAGAAAAGGTTTAAAGCATTTGAAGAAGATATAAAGCACTGGAAAGATTACGATTATATTATTATTAATGAAGATATTGATGCATGTTTTAATCAGATTAAAAATATTATTGAGACTCACAAACGAGAGGTTATTTTTTTTCAAACAATTCAGTGATTTGGTAGTAAACTTCTGGGGGTATTTCAGACGGTCTTGAATTTATTTTAAGTTTTTTTATATTCTTAATTTCATTATCATTTAAAATATTTTTAATACTTTTATTAATCATTTTTCTTTTATTTGAAAATATAATATTTGTGACATTCTCAAGATTATTTAAATCTTTAATCTTAAATTTTAATATATTTTTTGGCTGAAAATGTATCACCATCGACTTTACTTTTGGCTTTGGAAAAAAACAATTAGCAGAAACTAAAAATTTATTAAGAATATTCAATCTATAGTTTGATATTATTGAAAGTCTTCCATAATGAGGTGAATTATATTTGCCTATTATTTTTTCTCCTAATTCTTTTTGAAACATAAAAATTATGTCAGTTAATTTAGGAGGCCAACTATTAAATTTTAAAATTTTTATTAAAATTTGTGATGAAATATTGTATGGTAAATTACCAAAAATCACAGAATTATTAGTGATTAAATTTTCTAAATCAAATTTTAAAATATCTTTATTATAAACTTTAATCTTATTAGTATCTAAGTATTGTTTTTTTAATTTTTTTGCTAAATCATAATCTTTTTCTATTATTGATAAAGTTTTTGGATTTTTATTCAATATTTCATTCGTTAAAGCAGCTTTTCCAGGTCCAATTTCAATTACATTTTTATCCTTTAAGTCTATGAGATTAATAATTTTAAGAATTATATTTTTATCTATTAAAAAGTTTTGACCTAAAGATTTTTTAGTAAATTTCATTACTAAAATTTACTTATAAACTTTATACAATTTACCAAACTATTACAATCAGCTTTATTTTTACCTATTAAATTTATTGCTGTACCGTGATCTGGTGAGACTCTTTGATATTTTAAACCTATTGTAATATTTATACTATTAAACTTAAACATGGATTTAAAAGGTGCTAATACTTGATCGTGATACATCCCAACCACTACATCATAATCTTTATAATCATTTATAAAAATTGTATCAGCAACAAAAGGACCGTTAACATTAATTTTATTTTTTTTTAATTTAAAAATAGCAGGGATTATAAATTTTCTTTCTTCAGAGAGACTTCTTAATTCAGAATTATGCGGGTTTAAACCTAATAAAGCAATTTTTGGTTTTTTCTTAAGTTTTTTTCTATACCATAAATCAATCATCTTCACTTTATTTACAATGACAGAAGTTTTAATATTTTTAGAAACTTTTTTTAACTCTAAATGAGTTGTTATTGGAGATACGGAAAAATTTTTATCTTTTATAAGCATCACTACTTCATTTCTCTTTAAACCACATTTATTTGCTAAATATTCAGTAACACCTATATTATTTTTAATAAGAAGTTTTTTATCTATAGAGCAATTTATAATACCACTAACTTCATTACTTAATGCTAAATTGTGGGCAAGATTTAGCGAATTTTTTATAAATTTAGAGGACTCACTTTTTGATACTTTAAATGGGTTTTTAAAATTCAACTTAATATCAATTACTTTAGGATTGGTTACATTAATGTTTGTATCAAGATTTCTCACCTTAATTATCTTAATATTTTTTTTTAACTTCCTGTATTGCTGTTTTAGAAGATTATAATTAGAAATTATATATAAACGCTTTTTTAATTTATCATTAAATTTTTTCCAAGATTTCAATATAATTTCTGAATTAATACTATTAGGATCACCACCAACTAAAATAATTTTTTTTTTCATTACTTATATTGAATTAAACTATTATTCTTAATTTTAGATAAATGACTATTTGAATATAAATTAAATAAATCATTTTTTTTTTGTTTAATAACTTCTTCTTTTATTTTTTTTTTATCTACATTATTTGATTTAATAATCCGAATATCATCTAGCATAAGAAATATAATGCTGTTTTGTTTTTTTATTGGAGGGCTTACATCACCTTTTTTTAAGCTTTTCAATATTTTTGCGATAGGTTTAGAGATTAAATCTGGGTTTACCCAGCCTAAATCACCTTGGCTAGATGCACTAGAAGAACTACTAAATTTCATAGCAGTTGATTTAAATCCATTAATAGATATTTGTTCTTTAATATTTAAAATTTTTTTTCTATCAACACTATCATTTTCAGAAATAATTTCTATTTCCGATAATTTATATTCAAGAATATTTGATTTATTATTCACTAATTTATTAACCTCCTCGTCAATACTATTTTCATCTATAACTATTTTGTTAGAGTAAATTTTATATATTAACTGCTGCCATCTAAGCTGGGTCTCTATTTCGTCTAAATATAGATTATAATCAATATTATTTGATTTAAATTTTTCTTTAAATTTTTGAATATTGTTTGAGGAAATTTTATTCAAATAAGAAATCAAATGATTGTTGTCGAATACTAAATTATATTTAGACAATTCTAATTTTCTTAATTTATGTATAATTAAAAGATCTAAAGTTTGTCTTTTTAGTTTATTAATATTTTCTTGATTAACCTCCTCATTTGAAAGAACTAAAGTAGTTATTATTTTATTTTTAATCTCATAGTTTGTTATAATTTCGTTCTCTATTTTTAGAACAATATTACTTTTAATAATTGCTGAGGATTGAGTATTTATAAAAATAACAAAAAAAAATAGCAAAAAAACTAATTTAAAAAATTTCATTGTCTAAAAGAAGGTGAGTCTATTGATCCAAAAGGTGATAAAGTAATTTTAAACATCAATGAATTCTCAGGCTCAAGTTCAGAGTCATTGTAAAATTCTCTTCTATAAACTAGTCCTGCTCTCAAACAATCGTTAATATATTCATAACTTAAATTATAAAATTCAGATGAATTAGTTACTAAATTACGCTTGGCTTTAAACGAGACTAAACTACTATCATTATTAATATTAATTTTTGATAATAAGTAATTTTGATCACCTATATGTTTATTTTCTTGCAAATAAGATAAATCTATATTTGTATTACCAAAATTCATTTGCGTTCCGATTTCATTATAATTCAAATCACTATAATTTTGATCTAAAGCAAAATTATAATTTATATTAAAATTTTTACTTAATTTTATATTAGCTGATCCGACTAAATCAGATAATTTTTCATCTAAACCTGTTTTACTGTGCATCTTTTTATTTTCTTTTTCATTAATAATTTGAGCCACAGAAAAGTCAAATTCTTGAAATTTACTTTTTATATTATATTCTGCGCCAATTGTAGCGGAAATACCAGTTTCATAATTATTATTTTCATCTACATCAAGTCTATTAAGTTCGAATGCTTTATCGGGATCTAATCTAGATCCGTCAGTTTCCTTTCTCATGCTTCCAGGAGAATACTTTAATAATAATTTAGGAGTTAGAAGATGTTCCGAAAAACCATTATTTTTCAAAAGATTTAATTCAGATAAAAATCCAAATGCACCGTGTAATTCAGAGGTTTTTTGATCTTTATAGGTATCTATATTTTTAGTCTCATAGTTGATATTTTTAATTTCACTGATAAAATTATTCTTAAAGCCATTTCCTAAAGTAAAATCTTTTGAAATCCAATTAAAATTATTCACAAAAAAATTTTCTGTTATATTTGTATCATAATTATGAAATTTTAAATTTGTTTCTAAGTTAAGCGAACCATATTTTTCATCTAAGAATAAATTTTTATCTAAACTAATTTCCGGTAAGATATACTCATATTTATCATTATAGTCATCTTTAAGATTTTCATACACACTTGCATTTAAAGCGAAAAAAATATCGTCTTTTTCATGAGTAAAATCTATATAATTTTCTAAAGTATCCGTATTGTAATCAACAATGTCAGAGTCAATTTTATAAAGTTTGAGATATTTATCGTTAGATAATTCATTTAAAGATATATCTAGCCTATTATCAGAATTATTTTTACCTTTAAAATTTTTTATAAATTTAGAAAATAAATGAGATTTTTCACCCTTTTTTTTTGTTGAGGTTGTATTTTTGTATCCTGCAGTATAACCAAAATCAGCAAAAAGCTCCGCGTTCCTAAAGACTTGATGATATTGTCCTGAAAATAAAGGATTCTCATCAATGAAAACTTTATTATTTATAGTAAAATTTTTATCAACATCAACAGCAAAAAAGTAGGGAATTGTAGTTCCAAAACCTAAATTTTTAGAATTTGTAAACAAAGGGGGTAGAAAACCTGATCTACGATCTACCGATGGATCAGGGTGAGCTAATTTTGGAAAATAAAAAATCGGAATATCGTAAACTTTTACGATTGCATTATCTAAGTAAACTGTTTTTTTTTTTCTATCATGTAATATTTTAGAGGATTGAATTGTCCATGGAGGACACTTATCGTTTTTTCTATAATCACAGATAGTATAAATGCTTTTTCTAAAAGTAGATTTATTATTTCCAGATTTAAAAGAATTTGAAAAAATTCTAGGTTTATTATTTTTATAAATCTTAAAATCCTCATTGTTGAAAAAGGCTTTAATATCTGTGCCTAAAATTTCTTTTTTTTTGGTATCAATGTATATTTGTGAAAAAGAATATTCGTTATTTAATTTATCTTGAATTGTGATATCACCTATTGATTTAAAAATACTTGTAATTGTTTGATATTCAAAATTACTTAGACTTATTTTATTTTTTTCTAGATCTAATATAGTCGCCGGTTCTTCTGATTTAATTGAATTATCATAATTATTCAAAATAATATTACTTCCTTCAATTATATAACCTTTGGAGGTTATAATTTTTGTATTTCCCAAACTCTTAAAAATTTTTTTTTCTTCCGAGTATTCACCATACTCAGTCTCTACTACATTATTTTTATCATCAATTGCTTTTACCCTTCCTTTTATTTTTATTAAACCAATCTTTTTATTGTATTCAGCAAAATCACTTGTAATTCTACCATCATTTTCTACAACTATATTTACCTCGTCTTCAAAAATTGTTGTTTGTGTATCCTTATCTATTTGAATATTTTTAGCTTGTATCAATAAATCTTTAGCAATAGAGCCTGTAGAAAAAAAAAATAAAAAAAAAATTATGAAAAAATTATTTTTCATTAATCTGCAAAACTCCGATAAATATAAAAAATGTTAAAGCAATTACTGGTGCCCAGACAGATAGAATTAAAGGAATTTGTCCTGTTTGACCCAGAGCTAAAGAGAGATCTTTAAAATAGAATATAACCAAAGTTGTTATGACTCCTATTATAATAAATCTTATATTATCTGATTTTTTTAATGTATTCATTGTTAAAACAGACGCTAATGCAGTCATTAAAAACAGAAAAAAAGGCATTGAGAGCATAGTGTGAAGGCTTTCGTTTAAAAACGACTTATTATATCCGTAATTTTGTAACTTTTTGTAGTTAATAATTAAGTCAAGAAATGACATTGTGTTAAAATTTTTAAATAAGCTATTTATTTTTTCAAAATTATAACTTGATAATATTTGATAATTATCAACTTTTGTTTCAGTTATAACTCCATTTTGGGGTTTTAGAATTTTTACAGTACTTAATTTCCATTGATTATTTTCGATATTTACTTCATCAGCTAAAATTTTATCAATTAAATTAGAATTTTTATCTAAATGAAATATTACTACGTCTTTTAATTTAGTTCCATCAGGCTTGGCTGCGGAAATTATTCTTGTTTTATTATCTATATTTTCTCTGATCCATAGTCCATTATTGTTAAATGTTATTAGGTGATCAATATCACGTGAGAAATTTGATTTTGTTTTTTCATAATATCTAGACATGGATGAAGTAATAGGGTTTGCGGTTAATAAAATTAAAAAACCTAAAATAAAAGAAGTAATTGCAAGAATAAGAAAAATCTTAAAATTTGAAAATCCAAAAACTTTTAGGGTTAATAAATCTTTATTATTTCTTATTCTAATCATGAACCACATACTTGATAAAAAAATAATAAAAGGTAGAAGTGTAATTATCATACTGGGAATAAAAATACTTGTGAGTAATAAAGGCATTAAAAAACTGGTGTTCAGATTTTTAAAAAATTCAATTTCTTCAAATAAATTTAGTATTACTCCAAAACAATAAAAAACTAAAACAAAAATAAAAAAAGTTTTTAAAAAATTTTTAAGCAAGTAGTTTATTAATATTTGACTCATTTCAATTTAATTCTTTCTTAAATTTTAAAATTAAAAATATATAAACTAACAAAAAAACAAAAATTGGAGAAAAAATAAAAAAAGACAAAATTAATTTATTAATCCCAGTATATTTTACGGCTAACTCTGTAAATAATAATATTAAAAATCCGTATAAAAAAATATTAAACCTATTTAAATAAAATCTTTTTGATTTTATTAATAATAAAGCGCAAATTAATGATAAAATAGGTATGTAAAAAGGAACTATAATACGTTTGTTCAACGCAGGTATGACTTCTTTTTTAAACTTTTCATCGCAATCTAAACTATTCTTATAAAAAGGAAAAAAACAATTTAATAGTTTTAATGTTGAAGTTTCTTGGATTTTTGGTTTTTTAATTGTCGATGTTGATAAACTTTGTAAATTAATTTTAAGTTTTTCGAATTCAATGATTTCATGATCTGATTCATTTTTTGATGAAATAATATTTCCATTAAATAACATCATAACCTTATTTTCAATTATACCTCTGTCAGCTAAAATAGTAGTAGTTACATTACTTGATGAATTTGATGATAAATTTTTAAAATTGTTGCCGGTATCATGTAAAAAAATATTTTGTAATTGATTATTAATTTTTTTTTCTACAAAAAAAGTAAAACCTTTAAATGTATCACTAAATTGTTGTTTTCTTACTGTAGGCAAGAAAGAATTAAAATTGTCGTTAGTTAAAAGTGACCTAGATTTATTTAATGCATAAGGGGTTAAAAATGTAGAAAAAATTAAATGAAAGACCATTATTGTAATTGAAGTAAAAAATAATAAATTTACAAGATGAATCTTTTTAACACCTGACGACCACAAAATTATAAATTCACTATCCTGAATGTGTTTAATAGTAAATATAGAGAGTGCTATTAAAAATGATAAAGGTATAAATTTTGGTATCATTCCAAAAAAATGTAAAATAGAGTAACTAAAATAAATAGTAACTGGATATCCATTCTCCACGACTAAATCTAAAAAACTTACAGCTCTAACAGTTAAAGCAATAAGTGATAGACTAAAAATCACCATAAAAAATGTCTTAAATATTTCTATTAAAAAGTTCTGATAAATTTTGTTTTGAAGCATTGTAAATATTCGTATATTGATAATGCATTCAATAAAAAAATTCAATCAATGGTTTAAATGAGTTAAATTTACGGTTGAAATCATATATTTTTGAACATATATACCTAACAACATATCAAAAATACATAATAAAAAGTATGAAAATTAATATTAATTATTTAAATAAAACAATTTCTAAAACTTCAACAAATCTAGTTCTCTTTTCAAATGATAAATTTAGAATTAATAATACAAAAAAACTTATTTCGGATTTTGAATATTCTTATATTAATGATTTGTTAAAAGTAAATGACTTAAAGAAAAATTTATTTGTTTTTGAATTAAATTCAAAAAGAAAGATAGTTTTAATTTCTATTAAAAATAATTTAAAATCATCAGATATTGAAAATCTAGGAGCAGAATTTTATGGAAGAATTAATAATGGAAAAAATGAAAAGTATATACTTAACTCTGATAGTATATTTGCTAAGAATGAAAATTTCTTAAGTTATTTCCTTCATGGAATGAAATTAAAATCTTATGAATTTAAAAAATACAAAACAAAAAAAGAGAACAAAAATATTTCAATAGATATCTACGGAAATAAAAATAAACCATCACTTAAAAACCAGTTAAAATTTAAAGCTTTAGAAGAAGGTACTTTTTATGCAAGAGATTTAGTTTCCGAGCCTGGAAATGTTCTTCATCCAGATGAATATGCTAAAAGATTAAAATTACTAACTAAAGATGGTTTAAAGATAAACATTTACGATAAAAAAAAATTAAAAAAACTTGGAATGAATGCATTACTTGGCGTTGGCATGGGAAGTGTGAGAGGATCTTATCTTGTAACAATGGAGTGGAATGGACTTAAAAATAATTCCAAACCTTTAGCATTTGTTGGTAAGGGAGTTACTTTTGATACTGGTGGATATTCTTTAAAACCTGCTAGATTTATGGAAGATATGACCTACGATATGGCAGGTTCAGCTGCAGTAGTTGGTTTAATGAGAAGTTTAGCATTAAGAAAAGCAAAAATTAACGCAGTTGGAGTCGTAGGACTTGTGGAAAATATGGTAAGCGGAGTTGCTCAAAGACCTGGAGATATAGTAAAATCTTATAGCGGTAAAACTATAGAGGTATTAAATACAGACGCAGAAGGAAGATTGGTTTTAGCAGACGCGTTATCTTTTACAGAAAAAAAATTTAAACCAAAATTTATAATTGATCTAGCCACACTAACAGGAGCGATTATTGTTTGTTTAGGTTCTGAGTATGCAGGACTATTCTCTAATAATGACGACTTATCAAAAAAAATTATAAACGCTGGTGAAAAGGTTGAAGAAAAGTTATGGAGAATGCCTCTTCATAAAAATTATGATAAATTAATGAATTCTAAAAATGCTGACATGCAAAATATTAACTATGTTGGAGGCGCAGGTTCCACAACAGCTGCCCAGTTTTTACAAAGATTTATTTTAAACAAAACGCCTTGGGCACATTTAGATATTGCAGGTATGGCCTTTTCAAAGTACGGAGGAGCTTTAAACTCAAGTGGAGCAACTGGTTTTGGTGTAAGGTTGTTAAATCAATTAATTGAGGAAAATTATGAGTAAAATTGAACAAACCTTATCTATTATAAAACCAGATGCAGTTGAAAGAAATCTTGTTCAAGAAATCAAAAATTTCTTAGAGAAAAACAATTTAATTATTAAGGAAAGTAAAAAAATTCATATCACTAAAGACGAGGCCTCAGAATTTTATAAAGTTCATCAATCCAAATCTTTTTTTAACGATTTATGTTCTTATCTTTCTTCTGGCCCTATAGTTGTCATGATTCTTGAAGGTGAAAATGCTATATTTTCTTATAGAAAATTAATGGGTGCAACAAATCCAAAAGAAGCTGAGAACAACACAATAAGAAAATTATATGGTATTTCGATTGATAAAAACTCAGTTCATGGATCTGACTCGAAAGATAACGCAAAAAAAGAAATAAATTTTTTTTTTAAGAGCTAATATTTTCTAAAAATCTTAATAATTGCTTCTGGAAATGCTCTATATTCCAATTTTTGTGTTTTTTTTTTTAAATCACTTTCATTATCTGTATTCTTGATAAAAAATGATTTTTGAATTATTGAAATCCCGCTATCTAGTTTTTCACTAACATAATGAACAGTGCATCCTGCTTTTTTTTCTTTTTCTTTTATCATTCTGGTAAAAGTATTTAGCCCTTTAAATTTAGGAAGTAGAGACGGATGGATATTAATAATTTTCTTGTGATAATTCATTATTAAATTATTTGGAATAATTTTCATATATCCTGCAAGACAAATAAAAGTAATATTAAATTTTTTTAGATTTATTAAAATTTTATTTTCATAATTATTTTTATTGGTATTAATAGTTAAATATGGAATTTTATATTTTTTGGCAAAATTTATTCCATTAGCTTCTCTATTATTGCTTATTACTAAACTTATTTTAATTGGAAAACTATTATCCCTTGAATGAAAAATAAGATTTTTGAGATTTGAACCTTTTCCTGATATAAAAACACATGCTCTCTTTTTTACCATTTTAAAGACTTTGATAAAACGACCCTTCTACTATTATTGGAAATAAACCCTATTTCATAAGGCTCAAATTTTTTATTAAAATATCTTTTAATTTTTGTTACATTTTTTTTATGGGTAATGACGCAAAAACCAATGCCACAATTAAAAGTTCTCATCATTTCTTTGTCTGAAATATTTTTTTGCTTTAACCATTTAAAAATTTTAAGTATTTTTATTTTAGATAGATCAACGTTTAATGTAAGATTTGCTGGAACAGATCTTAGAAGATTTTCTATCAAACCACCACCAGTAATATGAGCAGCTGCATTTATTAGATCTTTATCAGCTAATTTTAAAATTTCTTTTGTATAAATTTTTGTAGGTTTTAATATTTCCTTTTTAAAATTTGATGAAATATTTTGTCTTTTTAAAATAGATCTCACAAGAGAATATCCATTTGAATGAATTCCGTTTGACGGAATTGCTAAAACAATATCATTCTCTTTGACATTTCCTTTATCTAGAATTTTTTTTTTTGAAACTATTCCAACACTAAAACCTGCTAAATCAAATTTATTTTTAGAGTAAGTGCCTGGCATCTCAGCTGTTTCTCCCCCGATTAATCGGCAGTCTGAAATTTTACATCCCTCAAATATGCCTCTAAGAATTTTTTTTGTTTTAACTAAATTTAATTTTCCAACTGCAATGTAATCTAAAAAAAATAATGGTTTTGCGCCTTGTACAATTAGATCGTTCACACACATAGCCACCAAATCAATTCCAATTGTATCTAATCTTTTAAATTTATTGGCTAACTCTATTTTGGTCCCGACACCATCAGTACATGAGACAATGACAGGGTTTTTAATTTTTAAATTACTAATATCAAACAAAGAACCAAATCCTCCAATAATGTCTTTTTTACCAAAGCCCTTCTTTTTTTTGTCATTTTTTTTTGATATTTTAGTTATATGATTAACCAATTTATTAGCCAAGGAAATGTTAACACCACTTTTTTTATAACTATTTTGACTTTTTTTCATTTATAAATTGATAATTAATTTTTATGAAATTTAACAAACTTATTACACTCATTTTAATTGTTTTTTTAAAAACTGAAACTCTTTTATCTCAAAATAATCTTTTTAATGTTAATAATATTGAATTAGAAAAAAATGATAAAACTACAAATGATGATTTAGCAGATAAAGCTATTAAAAAAGGCTTTGATCAACTAATTGTCAAAATTTTATTAAAAGAAGATGTAGGAAAATTTAAGAATTTGAATTTTTCCACAGTAAAGCAACTTGTAACCTTTTATCAAATTTCAAATTTAACTGACGAAAAAACAGATAGAGACTTAGTCAATTTTAGTGTTACATTTGACAAAGAGAAAGTGCATCGACTGTTTTTTGAGAGAGGTATATCGTACTCTGATATTTCAGATAGAGAGTTATATGTATTACCAATATTTATAGAAAACGATGAAGTTAATATTTTTAATAATAATTTTTTTTATACAAATTGGAATAACTTTTATAAAAATGATTTAATAGAATTTATTCTACCCTTAGAAAATATTGAAATAATTCAAAAAATTAATAAAAATAAAAATAGTTTAATTAATTTAAATATAAGTAATTTATTTGAAGAATATCCAAGTAAAAATTTAGCAATTGTGCTCATAGAGAAAAAAAAAAATTTTGAAAAAAAAATATATATAAAATCACGAATACAAGAAAAGAATATATCTAAGAGTATTAATATAACAATAAGAAATGAAAAATTAAAAGATTACAAAGAGATAATAATTGAAGACTTAAAAATAGAATTAATTGATTTAGTAAAAGCAGCGAATTTAATTGATATCAGGACACCGTCCTTTTTGAACGTAAAGTTAAATCTTAATAAAAAAAGTAATTTGGTTGAGTTAAATTCAAGATTACAAAATATTGATTTAATTGAAAATATCTTTGTCCAAGAGTTTAATAAAGATACCATGAGACTCAGAATTAAATATTTAGGTAAACTTGAAAAAATTTTAAATCAGCTTAAAAAAAAAAATATTAATTTACAGTTCATTAATGAGCAATGGGTTATTAAAACATTATAAGATGGATCAACTTATTTTCAAATTTCCATTTGTAAAAAAATATAATAAGCAAGATTTTTTCGTTTCTAGCAATAATTTTTCTGCCTACAAATTAGTTGAAAGTTGGCCTAAATGGCCTGGAAAATGGTTAAATATTTTTGGAACTTCTGGATGTGGCAAAACGCATTTAGCTAAAATATTAGAACATAAAATAGAAAAAATTAAGTTAATAGACGCGCAATATATAAATGATGATGTTATTCAAGATTTAAATAATTTTGATTGTTTAATAATTGATAGCTTTAATTATAATATTGATGAAAATCTATTTTATTCAATACTTAATCAATCTAAGCAATTAGAAAACTATATACTAATAAACTCTGTTGTCTCAATAAATAGTGGAAAGTTTAAGTTAAAAGACTTAAAATCAAGAGTAAACAGCTTCGTCTATATGGGAATTGAACTACCAACAGATGATTTGTTAAAAGTAATTATCTCAAAAACTCTGTCAGACAAACAAATAAATGTTAATCCTAAAATTTCAGACTACATTATTAACAATGTCGATAGATCTTATGAAAAAATGATAAAATTTCTTAAAGAAGTTGATGAATTCTCTTTATCTACTGGTAAATCGATAAATATTAATCTAATAAAAAAAGTATTAAATAAATGAATAAATATAGAACACACAATTGTTCAGAATTAAGTGAAAAAGAAATAGATAAAAAAGTTTATCTTTCAGGTTGGCTTCACAGAAAAAGAGATCATGGAAATTTATTATTTATAGATTTAAGAGATCATTATGGGATGACTCAATGTGTGATTGAAAATGATAATAATTTTTTTCCAATTTTGGAAAAATCAAAACCTGAGTCAGTTTTGAAGATTGGAGGCAAGGTAGTTAAAAGATCAGTTGGAACTGAAAATTTAGATTTAAAAACTGGTAAAATTGAAATTGCGATAGAGACAGTAGAAGTTTTATCGAACGCAAAAGAATTACCTATGCCAGTTTTTGGCGAACAAGACTACCCTGAAGAGATAAGATTAAAATATAGATTTATCGATTTAAGAAGAGAAGAAATGCACAATAATATAATATTAAGATCAAAAGTAATTTCTTTTATTAGGGCTGAAATGTTAAAATTAGGATTTCTTGAGTATCAGACTCCAATTTTAACTTCTTCAAGTCCAGAGGGAGCAAGAGATTTTCTAGTACCTAGTAGATTAAATCCAGGAAAATTTTATGCTTTACCTCAAGCACCTCAACAATTTAAGCAATTAATCATGGTTTCGGGTTTTGATAAATATTTTCAAATAGCTCCTTGTTTCAGAGATGAAGATGCTAGAGCAGACAGAAGTCCTGGAGAATTCTATCAATTAGATTTAGAGATGTCATTTGTTGAGCAAGAGGATGTTTTTAACGTTGTTGAAAAATTGATGGTTAGTTTATTTAAAAATTTTTCATCAAAAAAAATATTAAATGAAAAATTTCCAAGAATATCTTTTATGGACTCTATGAAAAAGTATGGAACTGATAAACCAGATTTAAGAAACCCACTAATTATTCATGATATTACTAAAATTTTTTTTAGAGATGATGTAAAATTCGAAATATTTAAACAATTAGTGGAATCTGGTTCAATTGTTAGAGCCATAGTTACAAAAAATACAAAAGATATGCCAAGAAGTTTTTTTGATAATATTGACAAATGGGCAAAAGAACAAGGAGCTTCAGGGTTAGCATACTTTACATTTGAGCAAGATAAAATATTAAAAGGTAAAGGGCCAGTAGGAAAATTTTTTGGTGAAAACTCACTCAAAGAAATCATGAAAATTTGTAATGCTGAAATAGGTGACAGTATTTTTCTTGCTTGTGGAAAAGAAAATGAAATTTTGAAAATTCTTTCATCAGCTAGAGACAAAATTGGCAAAGATCTTAAAATTATTGATAAAGATAAATTTGCATTTTGTTGGATTGTCGATTATCCAATGTATGAGTTTGATGAAAAAACAAAAAAAATTATTTTTAGTCACAACCCCTTTTCAATGCCACAAGGAGACATTAAAAAAATAAATTTTGAAAAACCTTTAGAAATAAAAGCTTATCAATACGATATAGTATGTAATGGCGTTGAACTATCTTCAGGTGCAATAAGAAATTATATCCCGGACCTAATGTATAAATTATTTTCTATAGCTGGCTACAGTGAAAAAGAAGTAAATGAAAAGTTTAGCGGTATGATAAATGCATTTTCTTATGGTGCTCCACCACACGGAGGTATAGCACCTGGAATCGATAGAATTGTAATGTTACTGGCAGAAAAAGAAAATATAAGAGAGGTAACGCTTTTTCCAATGAATCAAAATGCTCAGGATTTAATGATGCAAGCACCTTCCGAGGTTGATGAAACTCAATTAAAAGAATTAAGTATTAAAAAAGACCTTAAAAAAAATTAATTTTTGGATTTAAGATTTATCCTTACGTCAGATAAATCCACTAATTTTTCTTCATAATTGCTTCTAACAAAACCTTTAGAAGTTATATTTTTTACAATTTTAAGGAATTTATCATTATCATTTTCATTTGACACACTTTTCGTACTAGCAATCGATGGCGTATGAGCAAGTTCTTCTTTACCTAAATATGAAATTGCTAGCTCTCTGAAAACATAATCAAGAATTGATGAAGCGCTTAGTATTCTGTCATTACCTATCACATGACCTGATGGTTCAAATTTTGTATCAATAAAAGCATCTACATACTCTTCAAGCGGAACTCCGTACTGCAATCCAAGAGAAATTGCAATCGCAAAATTATTCATCATTGCTTTTACTAATTCTCCTTCTTTATTTGTATCAATAAAAATTTCTCCTATTTTTCCATCATCATATTCTCCAGTATGTAAATAAACTTTATGATCTCCTATCTGTGCTTTTTGGATATAACCTTTTCTTCTATCAGGCATTCTAAATCTATCTTTATTTTTTATTTTAAGATTGACTGAATTTTCATTACTATCCGTTTTTGGGCTTTTTATTTTGTTAGTTATATTTTTGGTTAAATTACTATCAATTTTTACATCTTTTGTTTTATTATCTTTCACATTACCTAATTTTTTTGTTTTACGATTATTAAGTTTTACGTCTATAACCTCAACTTCCCCATCAGTTCTTTTATCAATTTTAGAAAGTTCTGAGTCATCTAAGGTTTCTAATGTGTGTAGAGTTTTAAATGTACATGTGTAGTAAGTTTCAACAATATATTTTTTCATAATATTTATGGAATCCCTTTATTTAGATATATATTAATTGTATAATGTGTCTATTACTTAATAATACAATTAAGAATTGTGTGGATTTAAAAAAATGATTTTTAAAATAATATTTACTTGGTGGAATAGACAAACTTTTGGAACTTTTTTAAAGACTTTATTCTTTGGTAAATTTATGGGATCAGATGATTATGGAAATAAGTATTACAGAAGTAAGAATGATGAACGTTGGGTCGTATATGCAAAAAATATAGAGGCAACTAAAATCACTTCTGACTGGTATTTATGGATCCACCATACAATCGATAAAATACCAGAGAATAAAGAAAAAAAATATCAATGGCAAAAGAAACACTTAGAAAATCAAACTGGAACAAACAACAGCTTTAAACCTGTCAAAATAAAAAAAAATGAAATAAAAAAAAAATATGAGACTTGGAAATAAATTATACTTATTTATTTATTTTTTTCTTTATTTAAATATTTCCTTTGCTGAAGATAGAATAACCTCAACGCCATTAATGAATATTGATGAAATAAAACCTAGTTTTGAGGTCTTGGATGAAAAAAATGAAAATAGTTCATTAAATAAAAATTTAAAAGAGAAACAAATTGTAAATATACTTAAACCCTCTCAAGCTATTTTAATTGGACTGGACAAGATTACAGCGAAATCGTCAGAACTTGTTATTAATTTAAATGAAACAACAAAATTTGGACCATTAGAAATAAAAATTTTGAAATGTGGTAAAGTAAAAGTTGATAATAAAGATGATAGCGTTGCCTATATGCAAGTGAAAGATTTGACGAAAAATGAAAATGAAAAAGTTTTTATATTTAATGGCTGGATGTTTGCGTCAGACCCAAGTCTTACACCCTTTGATCATGCTATTTATAATCTACAACTAGTAAATTGTAATAAAGCTTAATAAAATTTTTCTTTACCGAGCCAGTTAGTATCAAAATCAGAATTAATAAATTTTTTATGATTTAATATTTTTTTATGCAAATCTATAGTTGTAGTTATTCCTTCTAAGACAAATTCGTCAAGTGATCTTAATGTTCTTTGAATTGCTTCAGTTCTATTCCTTCCTTTGCAAATTACCTTAGCTATTAAACTGTCATAAAAAGGAGTAATTTTACATCCTTGAAAAATAGATCCATCAACTCTAGTTCTAAATCCAGAGGGTTGATGACAGACGCTGATAGTTCCTGGGCTTGGTTGAAAATCTAAAGCTGGATTTTCTGCATTAATCCTACATTCAATTGTATGACCTCTAGGATTTATATCACTTTGTTGCAAAGCTGTATCTCCAGTAAAGGCAATCCAAAGTTGCTCTTTTACAATATCTATTCCAGTTTGAACTTCTGTAACTGGGTGCTCTACTTGAACTCTTGTATTCATTTCAAGAAAATAAAATTTTCCATTTTCGTAAATAAATTCAACAGTTCCTGCTCCCTCATAATTTATCTGTTCAACCATTTTTACAGTTTTTTTAAAAAGATCTTTTCTTATTTCGTCAGTTAAAACCGGACTTGGAGTTTCCTCTATCAATTTTTGATGTCTTCTTTGAACAGAACAATCTCTTTCTGCTAGATGTATTGTTTTATTTTTACCAGACATCACCTGAACTTCTATATGTCTTGGATTTTTAAAATACTTTTCAATGTATAATTCGTCATTATTAAAAAATTTTTTTGCTTCAGATTTAGCAGTAAGAAATAAATTTTCTAATTGACTCTCTTCCTCTACAATCTTCATGCCTTTACCACCACCACCCCCAGCTGCTTTAATCAAAACAGGATAACCTATGTTTTTACATATAGATTTAGCTTCAGCAAATGACTTTACTCCACCTTCAGAGCCTTCAATGATAGGTAAACCAAATTTTTTTGCTATTCTTTTTGCTTCAATTTTGTCTCCCATTTTTGAAATTATCTCTGCACTTGGACCTATAAATTTTATACCATGTTTATTTACAATCTCAGAAAATTTTGCATTTTCAGATAAAAAACCATAACCTGGGTGTATTGCTTCAGCTCCAGTTAAATCAACTGCTGACATTATAGATGAAATATTTAAATAACTGTTTTGTGGTTGATGCGATCCTATGCAAACACTCTCATCAGCTAATCTTACATGCATTGACTCCGCATCAACATCAGAATGAACCGCAACGGTTTTTATTCCCCATTCTTTACATGCTCGAATAACCCTAACAGCTATTTCTCCTCTATTAGCTATTAAAACTTTTTTGAACATTTATATTTATTTGAGAATAACCAAAGTTTGACCAAACTCAACTGGCTGACCATCCTCTACTAAAATTTTTTTTACTTCACCATCCGAAGTTGAAGGTACGTGATTCATTGTTTTCATTGCCTCAACAATCATTACAGTTTGACCTTTTTTTATTTTATCTCCAATTTCAACAAATTTTTTAGCTCCTGGTTCTGCAGCTAAATATGCTGTTCCAATAATTGGAGATTTTACTCTTATTCCATCACCTTCGTCAGAAGATTTTAAAACAGCTTTATTCTGAGGAGTTACTGCACTTGTTTTTGCCTGTTCAATTCCTTTGGATGCTTTTGAAACTTTAATTTTTGTTTGGCCATCTTGGTACTCTAACTCAGTCAGCTCAAATTCTTTTAGATTATCTACAAGTTCTTTAATTAGTTTTTTATCAATTTTCATTATTTAAATATTTTTTTATGGCTTCTAGTGACATTATATACCCATTAATTCCAAAACCACAAATTACCCCTTTAGCAACTTTACTTATCAAAGACTTATGTCTGAAATCTTCTCTATTATAAATATTACTGATATGCAATTCAATTATCGGAATTTTCAATATTTTTAAAGCATCATGAATAGCAACAGATGTATGAGTATACCCACCCGCATTAATAATTAGTCCGTCTTGATTATTCCTTGAATTTTGAATTTGAGTAACCAGTTCACCCTCCATATTAGACTGAAATAAAGATAGTTTTATTTTATTTTTAGTCGCAAAATCATTACATTTTTTTTCAATGTCATTAAGAGAAAAACTTCCATATTGATTTCTTTCTCTTTCACCTAAAAGGTTGAGGTTTGGCCCATTAAGAATTATAATTTTATACATAAATTTCTCGATATTGAATAACTTAATTATGGCAAAAATACAATTAAATGGAAAAAAAGTTACTATCAACTCTAACTATACTTTATCAGATCTTATTAAAAAGTATAAATTAATTAATAAAAAAATTGCTATAGAGCATAATGGAATAATTATCCCAAAAGTAAAGTATAATAAAAAATTCTTAAAAAATAATGATAGAGTAGAAATAGTTCACTTTATAGGAGGCGGTTAAATTGAAAAAAGATACTTTTAAAATTGCAGGTAAAATTTTAAGATCTAGATTGATTGTAGGAACAGGAAAATACAAAAACTTCCATGAGACTGCTAAAGCTATTAAAGCTTCAGGAGCAGATATGGTTACAGTTGCTGTTAGAAGAGTTAATATAATAGATAAAAAAAAACCGATATTAACGGATTATTTAAATCCAAAAAAAATAGTTTATCTCCCAAATACAGCTGGATGTTTTAATTCAGAGGAAGCTTTAAGAACTTTACGATTGGCTCGTGAGATGGGGGGATGGAAATTAGTAAAGCTTGAAGTTTTAGGGGACAAAAAAACTCTTTATCCAAATATGATTGAAACTATTAAATCTACTAAAATTCTTGTAAAGGAAGGATTTAAAGTATTGGTTTATTGCACAGATGATCCTTTACTTGCAAAGAAACTTGAGGATAATGGGGCATCAGCTATAATGCCTTTAGCATCTCCGATCGGTTCAGGGCTGGGAATACAAAATAAAATAAACATCTCCTTGATTATAAAACAATCGAGAGTACCTGTAATAGTAGATGCTGGAATAGGAACAGCCTCGGACGCAACAATCGCAATGGAATTAGGTTGTGATGGGGTGTTAATCAACAGTGCGATAGCTAATTCTAAAAAACCAATATTAATGGCAAGAGCTTTTAAAGATGCAGTGGTTTCGGGAAGAAACTCATTCTTAGCTGGCAGAATGAAAAAAAACTATTTAGCTATACCAAGTTCACCGAATGATGGTTTAATTTAACTTTTCTTCCTTCTTACCCAAAGTGTTCTAATTTTTTTTTTTGTTTTTGTTTTTTTTTCTTTTTCTTTAGTTTTTGAGACAATTTTATTTTTACCCTTTTTTTCTTTAGCTAAAGTTTTGTTAGTCTTTTTTATTTCAATAATTGAATTTATATTCTCTACTGAGTTAATAAGTTTTTTGGACTTATTTAATAGGTCAATTTTATATTCAGGGATAACAAATTTATCATTTGATAAAATTTTTACTTCAAACAAGTATTTTTTTTGAAAATACTTTAATTCATCCAATAAGTTTTTTTCTATATAAGTTTTAATTTTTACAGGCACAAATGAGTTAATAATCTTGACTTTTTCTGTAAAAGCTAAATATTGAATTTTTTTTAAAATTTTTTGTGAAAATGACGAAATTGATAGTTGAGTCTCCCATTTAATTGATCCTTCACGTAGTCTCTGCCTGGTCATTTCAAGTAATCCAAAATTACTTATTCTTCCAATTTGAATTCTAGCTCTATCTTTTCTAATACTTTCCCTCATTTTTTTTTCAACAATTCTTCTATTATAAAAATTCATCATATCGATAAAGTCGATAACTATTAAACCAGATAAATCTCTTAATTTTATTTGATGAGCAATCTCTTCAGCTGCTTCTAAATTTGTATTTAATGCAGTTTTCTCAATATTCATTTGCTTTGTTGATTGTCCAGAATTAATATCAATGGAGACTAAAGCTTCAGTAGGATTAATTACCAAATATCCACCAGATTTTAACTTTACTGTTGGTTCATAAATGTTATTTAATTCTTTTTCTATATTAGCATCATAAAAAAGAGGAATTTTACCTCTATACTTTTTTATATTCTTTACATTCCTTGGCATTAATTCTTTCATAAATTTTTTAGCTTTTTGGTAAGCCTCATTACCTTCAACATAAACATTTTTTGTTTCGTTGTCGTAAGTATCTCTTAATGTTCTTTTTATAATATCTCCTTCTTCATACACCAAAGATGGTGCATTAGAATCTAAGGCTTTATCTTTTATTTCTTCCCAGGTTTTAATAGTATTTCGAAAATCTTTCTCAATTTCATTTTTTGTTTTGTTGGCACCTGCAGTTCTTACTATAACACCCATTGTCTTAGGAATTTCTATTTCATTCAAAATACCTCTTATTTTTTGTCTATCAGAGGAATTAAAAATTTTTCTAGATATGCCTCCACCTTTTGGAGTATTTGGCATTAAAACTATATACTTGCCTGCTAAAGATATAAAAGTAGTTAATGCTGCTCCTTTTTGACCTCGTTCTTCTTTTATAACTTGAATTAATATTACTTGCCCAGGTTTTATTACTTCTTGTATTTTATATCTTTTAATACCATAGGAGGATTTGACTCTTTCTCTGTATTCCTGTTTGTTGTCTTTTTTTTCAATTTGATTATCACTATTTATTTTATCCTCTTTAATAGTGTTTTCAGAATTTTCTAGTTGATTTTCATTATGTAAATTTTCTTGATTTGTCTCTATTGTTTTATCTTTTAGTTCCTCTCTTATTTTTTCTTCAGCTCTTCTAATTTTTTCTTTGTCGTCCGAGGGTATTTGGTAATAATCTGATTGAATATCATTAAAAGCAAGAAAACCATGTCTTTCTCTACCAAAATTCACAAAAGCAGCTTGTAAAGAAGGTTCAACCCTACTTATAGTAGCAAGATAAATATTGTTTTTAAAATTTAGATTATTTTTGTCTTCAAATTCATATTCTTCGATCGAACCATCTGACTTAAGAACAATACGGGTTTCATTAGGATGCGATGCATCAATATATAAGTTTTTTTCCATTTGATTAGAATTCCTTTAAAATTTTTGTAAATTGAATTTTTTATAATTGTCATTATCGCTATTTTATACAATTTTATGTATAAATACACGAATTTAATTAAAACATGCCTAAAGATAGTCAGAATTGTTATTATAAATTAATAGTATGTTAAATTTTCTCAATTTTACTGTTAAATTTCTAGTTATATCTTTGGTCGTAATGGTTTTGTTTATTTTTTCAACCTTATGGTATTTCTCAGTAGGGCTGCCAGATTACAAAAAATTATCAAATTATCAGCCTCCAATTTCAAGTAGAGTTTACTCGACTGATAGTAAATTGATAGCTGAATATGCGTTAGAAAAAAGGTTATTTATACCATACGAATCTATCCCTGAGAAAGTTATAAATTCATTTTTGTCAGCTGAGGATAAAAATTTCTTTTCTCATCCTGGAGTCGACGCAAGGGGTATATTAAGAGCATTTATAAAAAATATTAAAAATATATCTCAGAACAAAAGGTTAGAAGGAGCTTCAACTATAACGCAACAAGTCGCAAAAAATTTTTTACTCTCTAATGAAGTTTCAATGAAAAGAAAAATCAAGGAAGCTATTTTAGCTTTTCGGATCGAAAGGGCCTATACAAAAGAAAGAATTTTAGAATTATATTTAAATCAAATATATCTGGGTCAAGGAACATACGGAATAGCTGCGGCAAGTCTTGAGTATTTTGATAAATCAATCAAAGAACTTAATTATTCAGAGTCAGCACTGTTAGCAGCGTTACCTAAGGCTCCAAGTAAATACAATCCATATAAATATCCCAAAGTTGCTAAGTTTAGAAGAAATTTAGTTTTAGATAACCTAAATGAAAATGGCTTTATTTCTAAAAATGAAATGAATAAAATTAAAAATTCAAAATTAAAACTTAAGAAAAGAAAAATTGAAATTGTAAATGAAGCTAATTCGTATACCGAAGAGGTTAGAAGAATGGTTAAAAAGATATATGGTTTTGAAAAACTTTACTCTCAAGGATTAAGTATTAGCACACCATTAAATATTAACTACCAAATCCAAGCATTAAAATCTTTAAGAAAAGGTATTGAGGATTATGATAAAAGACGTGGTTGGAGAGGACCAGTTGCAAATAAAATTAAAAATAAAAATTGGGAAAAAAATCTTGAAAGATATAAACTTGATCCAACTTTAAATTGGAATTTAGCTGAAATTATCTCTTTAAATAATGACGAAATTAAATTTAAAATAATTGATGAAAAGAAAAAAGATAAACTTGGAGTTTTGCTCTTAAAAAATATAAAATGGACAGTTCCAAAAGGTAAAACTATTAAAGATATTCATAAAATTGGTGACATTATATTTATAAAAAAAAAGAGTAATTCCTGGTCTCTAAAACAATATCCTAAAGTAAATGGAGGAATAGTAATTCTTGATCCTTATACTGGAGATGTTTTGGCTTTAGCTGGAGGATTTAATTTTAAAACTAGCGAATTCAATAGAGTTACTCAAGCAAAAAGACAACCTGGATCAGCATTCAAACCAATAGTTTATGCAGCTGCATTAGAAAAAGGTTTTGCTCCTAATTCTATTATACTTGATGCCCCTTTTGTAGAAAGTCAAGGTGTTGGTCTTAAAAATTGGAAACCAGAAAATTATGGAAAAAAATTCTATGGTCCAACTACTTTTAGGAAAGGTATTGAGTACTCCAGAAATTTGATGACTGTTAGAATTGCAAAGATACTAGGTTTGGAAGAAATTTTAGATTTATCGAAAAAATTAAATATTTATGATGAAATTCCAGAATTACTCTCAGTTTCTCTAGGGGCAGCCGAAACAACTTTAATTAATCTAACTTCTGCCTATGCACCATTTGTAAACGGTGGAAATAAAATTGACCCAAAACTTATTAGCAGAATTCAAGATAGAAGAGGAAAAACAATTTTTCAGGAAAAAAATAGAAAGTGCATAAATTGTGATAAATTTATTAACGAAAATATAGAATTTCCAAAAATAGACAATGTTAATAAAAAGATAATAAGCGAGGAAACAGCTTATCAAATGAATTCGATTTTGCAGGGAGCTGTACAAAGAGGTACTGCAAAAAAATTAAAAAATTTAAAAGTACCTTTAGCAGGAAAAACAGGGACTACTAATGATAATTTTGATGCGTGGTTTATAGGTTTTTCCTCTAATTTAGTAATAGGTGTTTACGTTGGATTTGATAATCCTAAAACTTTAGGAAAATTTGAGACCGGGTCAAAAGCCGCATTACCAATCTTTAAGGATTTTGTAGAAAAAGCACTTTATAAAGAAGATTTCAAAGAATTTAAAATACCAGAAAATATATATTTAACCTCATTAAACTACGATACAGGATTAAAATCAGCCCAAGGAGAAAAAAATTCAATCATCGAAGCTTTGAAATTAAGAGATATTAACAACATTGATAATAATAGTTTAATCTTAACGAGCGGTCATGATAAAATGGTAGCATTCAGACAATTTTACTAATGGAAACTTTTGAAACCATGCTATCCGTTACTGAGAAATCACTGAGTAATATCAGGGGGTATCTTTGATAAAGAAAAAATTGTAACTAAACTTAGAGAATTAGAAGAAACTTCATTAAGTAAAAACTTTTGGAAAGATCAAAAATTAGTTAAAAAAACTGTAAAACAAAAAAAATTTTTTGAAAATATTTTAAATTCTTATAAAAAATCCTCAGAAGATTTAAAAAACCTAAAAGATTTATATTATTTAGCTTCGCAAGAGACTGATGATGATACAATTGAAGATTGTAATAAAAAGATTGAAGAAATTTTAAAAGAAATAAAAAAAAATGAAATAAATTGTTTCTTATCAGGAGAAAATGATGATTACGATATTTATCTAGAAATTCATGCAGGCGCTGGCGGTACTGAGAGTCAGGATTGGGCAGATATGCTCAGAAGAATGTATATGAAGTGGTTTGATAAAAAAGATTTTAAATATCAAATTATTAGCGAACATAAAGGTGAAGAGGCAGGAATAAAGTCATCTACAATAAAAGTTGAAGGAGATTATTTATACGGTCTAATGAAATCAGAGTCGGGAGTTCATAGGCTTGTGCGAATTTCTCCATTTGATAGCGGTGCAAGAAGACATACAAGCTTTGCTAGTGTCTGGGTTTACCCTTCTGTTGAAGATGACATAAATATAAAAATTGATGAAAAAGATTTAAGAATAGATACTTATAGATCTAGTGGAGCTGGCGGACAACATGTAAACACAACTGATAGCGCTGTAAGAATAACTCATCTTCCTACAAAAATAGTAGTGCAATGCCAAAATGAAAGATCTCAACACAAAAACAAAGAAACCTGTTTTAAAATGCTAAAAGCAAGATTATACGAGCATGAAATGCAAAAAAAAGAAGAGGAAAATAAAAAAGAGATAAATAGCAAAACCGATATTGGTTGGGGTCATCAAATTAGATCTTATGTATTACAACCTTATCAATTAGTAAAAGATTTGAGAAACAAAATTGAAAGCACTAACCCATCGAGCGTTTTAGATGGTAATTTAGACTTATTTATTGAAGAAGGAATTAAAAATAAATAATGAAAAAATTAATAACATATCTTTTTTTTCTAATTTTTATATTTTCAGTTTTTTTAATTTTTATACTTTCAACAAAAGGTATAGAAACGAAAAAATTTAATACATTTGTCACACAAAAAGCAACTCAATCAAAGGAAATTGATTTAAAATTAAATACTATCAAATTTAAACTTGACCCAAAACAATTAAGTCTTTTTTTAGAGACTAAAAATCCAGAGATAAATTATAAAAATATAATTATTCCGGTTCAAAATATAAGAGTATATATTGATTTTCCATCATTACTTAAATCAAAAACCAAAATTAATAAAACTACTTTAAAACTTAAAGAACTAGATATAAATGAGTTAGTTAAATTATCCTCAATTATTAAGCCATCAAACTTTAAAAGTTTTATAAATAACAAAATTACTTCTGGTAAATTAATTTCAGAAATAGAGATATTTTTTGATGAAAAGGGGTATATAAAAAATTTTATAGCTAGGGGTATAGTGAAAAATCTAGAAGCACAAATTATAAGTGGATTAAATATTAATAAAACAAACTTAAGTTTTTTTGCAGATAAGGAGGATATTTTACTTAAAAACATAAATGGAAATATTGACGAGATACAAATTTCTGATGGAGATTTAAAATTGAATTTAGAAAACGGAACAAAATTGAATTCAAACTTTAAATCAAAAATTAATTATAAACAAGATCCCTCAAGTAAATTCACTAAAATTTTAGATAAATTTTATTTTGCAAATAAAGTAAAAATTTTAAATGGAGAATTTAATAATAATTTATCAATTAATTTTGATGAGACTTATAAAGTTAAAGATTATAATTACAATCTCTCTGGAAACTTTGAAAAAAGTAAATTAGAGTTCCCAAGTATAAAAAATAGTTTTTTTAGTGAAGAAATAAAAGAAATTTTTTTATCAAATTTTAAAATTCAAACATCTCTCTCTTCAAAAAAAATTAAAATTTCAGGGGAAGGAAAATATTCTTTTGATAATAATAATTTTTTAAAAGTCAAATTTGAAAATAATTTAATAAACGAGTTATTAAAATTGAAATTAGATTTTGAATATATTAATCGTTTCAAAATTGATCTTATCAATTACAAAAAACCAAAAAACCAGATTGCAAATATATCTTTAGAATTAGGTAAAAAAAAAGATAAAATAAACATTAATAAACTCAGGTTTTCTGAAAGAAATAATTTAATACAACTAGAAGATTTGAAATTTATGAAAAATCAATTTTTATCATTCAAAAAAATAATTATCAAAACAATTAATAATGAATTTTCAATCAGCAATAATGAAAAAATTTTTATTAAAGGTTCAAGGTTCGACGCAACTAATTTAACTAAATTTTTGAACAACAAAAAAGAAGAGAATAAATTAAAAAATATTAGTAACAGTATAGTGATAGATTTTAAAAATATTAAAGTGCCAATGTCAGAAAGTTTACAAGATTTTAAATTAATAGGTGAGATAAAAAAAGGAAAATTTGTTAAAATTTCATCTAAAGGAGATTTTGGTGGAAATAATTTTTTAGATATATCCATGAAAAAAGATGAAATTAATAACACAAAATATTTAGAAATTTACTCTGATTTGACTCGTCCACTTTTAACGGACTATAGTTTTTTTAAAGGGCTTTCAGGTGGCAAATTACTTTATACTTCCATTATCGATGGATCAAAATCGAATTCAAAATTGAAAATTGAAGATTTTCGTGTCATCAATGCCCCTGGAGTAGTTAAATTACTTTCTTTAGCAGATCTAGGTGGATTAGCAGATTTAGCAGAGGGAGAGGGATTAACTTTTGATATTCTCGAAATTGACATGGAAAAAAATAAAGGCATGTTAAAATTAAATGAAATTTTAGTCCTAGGCCCAAGTATGTCTGTTTTGATGGACGGCTATCAAGACGATAATGGTTTAACTAGTTTAAGGGGAACATTAGTCCCTGCAAAAACATTAAATAAATTGATTTCAAAAATACCTGTCTTAGGAAACATAATAATCCCGAAGGAGATAGGAGAAGGACTATTTGGTGTAAGTTTTAAAATGAAAGGTACAAAAGGAAAAATAAAAACAACGATAAATCCTATAAAAACTTTAACGCCGAGATTTATTCAAAAAATAATAGATAAAAATAAAGCCACTAAATAATTTTTACCAAATAGTGTTTTTTCTTACCGTATGAAAGTTTTAAAATATTATTTTTAAAATCTTGTAATTTGAGTATCTTTTTTTCGTCATTAATTACCAAACCATCTATTTTAAAACCTTTATTTGCAATTGCTCTTCTAGCTTCACTTTTAGAAGACAATATTTTGTTATAAGCAATAAAATCTAAAAAACTTAAACCTTTCTTTATCTCTCTAGAGTTTATTTTAATTGTAGGTAAATTTGAACCAATAATACCTTTTTCGAAAGTATCCTTAGCAGTTTGCTCTGCCATTTTTGCAGCTTTTTCACCGTGAAGTATTCTAGTAGCTTCATTAGCTAGTAAAATTTTTAGTTTATTAATATTTTTTTCTTTATTACAAATTTCATTTATTTCTTTAAGATCAATCTCAGTAAAGTAATTTAAAAATCTTTGAACATCTCTATCATCTGTATTTCTCCAAAATTGCCAATAATCATAAGAAGAAAGTTGATTTTCATTTAACCAAATTGCCCCTTTTTCTGTTTTTCCCATTTTGGATCCAGAGGCTAAAGTAATTAGAGGCGAGGTAAGCCCGTATGCTTCTTTTTTAATCATTCTTCTTATTAAATCTACTCCATTAATTATATTTCCCCATTGGTCTGAACCTCCTATTTGTAAAATACACTTATTATTTTTAAATAATTGATAAAAGTCATAAGCTTGTAAAATCATATAATTAAATTCCATATAACTAAGAGATTGTTCTCTTTCCAATCTCAGTTTGACGCTATCAAATGTTAGCATTTTATTAATTGTGAAGTGACTTCCTATATCCCTTAAAAATTGAATATAATTTAATTTTGTTAACCAATTTGCATTGTTAACAAATATTGGTAGAGTTTTTTTATTTTTTGTATCTAAAATCTTATTAAAAACTTTTTTTATACTCCGAATATTTTTATTTATTTCATTTTGACTTATTATTTTTCTTGTAGAATCTTTTCCAGATGGGTCACCAATTAACGTAGTTCCTCCTCCCAATAGAATTATTGGTTGATGTCCATGTTTTTGCATTAATTTTAGAATCATTATTTGCAATAAACTACCAACATGAAGACTACTAGCCGTACAGTCAAAGCCTATATAACCAGATATTGATTTTTTTTCACAAATCTTATTAAGATTATCTAAATCTGTACATTGATTTAAATACCCTCGGTCCTGCATTTCTTGCAAAAACTTATTTTTCATAGTGCTATTTGTTAAATCAACTATTATACAAAATTAGTTATAAATAAATAAAAATATGCAAAAAGATTGGTTATCTTTAGGTTTAATGAGTGGAACTTCTGGAGATGGAGTAGACGCCTCAATAATAAGGTCAAACGGAATTGATAAATATGAGTTAATAAAAGACAAGTATTTCGAGTATGACTCAGATATTTATAAAGATATTCACAATTTAAAAGAGAAAATCCATCTAAGCATACACCTTAAAAAATTTAAAAATGAATTAGATAATTTAGAGAGAAAAATAACAATATTTCATGCTAAAGTAATTAGTGAATTGAATGTAACTGGGGATACTATAGTAGGTTTTCACGGCCAAACTATATACCATAACGCTAGAGAGAAAATTTCTAAACAATTAGGTAATGGAAAATTATTAAATCAACTAACAAAAAAAAATATAATTTTTAATTTTAGAAATAATGATATTTTAAATGAAGGTCAAGGAGCGCCTCTTGCTCCTGTTTTTCATCATTTATTGGCTATACAAAATAAAATTAAACTACCGGTATGTTTTCTTAACATTGGAGGAATATCTAATATCACGATTATTAAAAATAAAACTGATTTAAATGAATTGGAAAGTAAAGATATTGGACCAGGAAATTGCCTTATTGACTCCTGGGTAAGAAAAAACTCAAATAAAAAATTTGATGCTGATGGAAAATTTGCCTCAATAGGCACAAGAAATGAAATAATTTATGAACAAGCTCAAGAATTATATATGTATCAAAAGAATAAAAAATTAACATATGATACTAATGATTTTGATATATCTTTCATAAGAGGTTTGTCCTTAGAAGATGGAGTAACGACCCTTACAGATTTTACTGCAAGTATTTTAGGAGAAGAACTATCATTATCCTTGAATAGTTATAAAGATAAAATTAATGATATTTTGATTTGTGGTGGTGGAAGAAAAAATAAAGTTTTGTTAAAAAAAATTAAAAATAATTTATCGCAAAATTTAAATATGAAATTAATTGATGATTATAAAATTAATGGAGATTTTATTGAGTCGCAGGCTTTTGCATTTTTGGCAATAAGATCTGTTAAGAAACTCCCAATATCTTTTCCAAAGACTACAGGATGTAAGTCACCTAGTACAGGTGGAGAATTGATAAAGAATTAAATTAAAGCAGTTTTGTCTTTTAAATATTTTTCAATCTCTTCTGTAAGTTCCTTCTCTTTATTTTTGAAAAAATGGTTGGAATTTTTTATTTTAGAAAAAATAACTTCTACGCCTTTTTGATTTTTAATTCTATTATCAAGGTCGTCAATACTTTCTTTAGTCACCAACTCATCATTTTCACTATAAACAACTTGCCCAGATGTAGGGCATGGAGCAAGAAAAGAAAAATCATAAACATTTGGCTGTGGAGATACAGCTATAAAATTGTTTACTTCGGGTCTTCTCATAATTAATTGCATGCAAATTAATGAACCAAATGAAAAACCTGAAACCCAACATTGGCTGTAGTCTAGATTTTGTCTTTCAATCCAATCAAGCGCAGCTGCAGCATCAGATAATTCTCCCTGTCCATTGTCAAAAACACCATCACTTTTTCCAACACCTCTAAAATTTACTTTTATTACGGAAAAACCATTTTCTAAAAAAATATTATACATAAGTTGTACAATTCTATTATTCATAGTTCCTCCATACTGTGGATGAGGATGTAATACGATTGCTACCGGAGATCCAAATTTAGGATTTTTATAGTATTTAGCCTCAAGTCTACCTGCAGGTCCTGGTATAAAAATTTCTAAACTTTTAGTTTTCATACTTGATAATGATTATTATTTTTAAAAAAAAGTAATGTTTTATAACATGTTTTTGTGCGGCAAATTTTTTTTTTTAATCCAGACTAATATAGTAGGAATTAAACTAAAAATATTGTAATAAAGCGTTATTTTATGAAATTAACTACAAAAGGCAGATATGCAGTTATGGCTATGGCAGATTTAGCTTTATTTAAGGATAATGGCCCTACAAATTTAACGGATATCTCTTTAAGGCAAAATATTTCTTTGGCTTATTTAGAACAAATATTTATTAAGCTTAAAAAAAATAATCTAGTAAAAAGTATTAGAGGAGCTAAAGGTGGATACATGCTAGATCTTCCACCTGAAGAAATAAAAATTTCAAGGATAATTGCTGCAGTGGATGAAAAAGTCAAAACCCTTAACTGCAAAAAAGAGTCTAAAAAAGGTTGTAATAATAAGTCTACTAAATGTATTACCCACAATTTATGGGATCAACTTGACCAACACATAAATAATTTTTTTGAAAAAGTTAGACTTCAAGATTTAGTTAAAAAAAATCAAACCTTAAACAGATGAAAACAGAAGATTTAAAAAATATTAAAGATTATAAATATGGCTTTACTACTGACGTAGAAAACATTCGGTCGCCAAAAGGATTATCTGAGGAAACAATTAGGTTTATTTCTAATATTAAAAAAGAACCTAGTTGGATGTTGGATTGGAGATTAAAAGCATTTAATAGGCTAAAAGTTTTAAAAGAACCAGATTGGCAAAAGCCAAAGTATCCAAAAATTAATTATCAAGATCTTTATTATTATTCTGCACCTAAAAGTGCATCTACAAAACCTAAAAATTTAGATGAAATAGATCCAAAAATTTTAGAAACTTACAAAAAACTTGGAATACCTTTAGACGAGCAAAAACGATTAAATGGGATTGCAGTAGATGCTGTATTTGACTCAGTTTCAGTTGCTACAACTTTTAAAGATGAACTAACAAAAAAAGGAATAATTTTTTGTTCAATATCAGAGGCTATTCAAAAACATTCTGATTTAGTAAAGAAGTATCTCGGATCTGTAATTCCATTAAGCGATCATTATTTTGCCACTTTGAATTCAGCTGTATTTACAGATGGTTCATTTGTATATATTCCGCCGAATACAAGGTGCCCAATGGAACTTTCAACATATTTTAGAATTAATGCATCAGAAACTGGTCAGTTTGAGAGAACATTAATAATTGCAGACAAAGGAAGTTATGTTAGTTATTTAGAAGGTTGCACAGCTCCTATGAGAGATGAAAACCAACTTCATGCAGCCAATGTTGAACTAGTGGCTTTAGATGATGCAGAAATAAAATATTCAACAGTGCAAAATTGGTATCCTGGAGATGAAAATGGTGTGGGTGGAATTTATAATTTTGTAACAAAGAGAGGAGCTTGTAGAGGGAAAAATTCAAAAATTTCTTGGACACAAGTCGAAACAGGCTCAGCGATAACTTGGAAATATCCCAGTTGTATTTTACAAGGAGATAATTCTGTCGGAGAATTTTACTCAATTGCAATTACCAATAATCACCAAAAAGCAGATACTGGAACGAAGATGATCCACATAGGAAAAAATACAAAAAGTAAAATAATATCTAAAGGTATTTCTGCTGGTAAAGCGGATAATATGTATAGAGGCCTTGTAGAAGTAAAAAATAAAGCTAGTAATTCTAGAAATTACACTCAATGTGATTCTTTATTGATGGGTAATAAATGTGGAGCACACACTATTCCATATATTAAAAATAATAATTCTACTTCAACAATAGAGCACGAAGCAACAACTACGAAAATAAATGAAGAACAGCTCTATTACTGCAATCAAAGAGGATTAGATCAAGAAGAAGCGGTAAGTTTAATTGTAAATGGTTTTTGTAAAGAAGTTTTACAGCAACTACCTATGGAATTCGCGGTTGAAGCACAAAAACTGGTGGCAATAAGCTTAGAGGGAAGTGTGGGATAATGCTAAATATTAAAAACTTAGAAGCGAAAGTTGATAACAAGCATATTTTAAATGGCCTAAATCTTGATATTAAACCTGGCGAAGTTCACGCGATAATGGGACCAAATGGTTCCGGAAAAAGTACATTAGCAAATATATTATCAGGTAAAAATGGTTATGAGATAAAAGGAGAAATTAAATATGACGGTCAAAATCTTAGTGAACTATCAACTGAAGAAAGAGCTCAAAAAGGAATATTCTTAGCATTTCAATATCCATTAGAAATACCAGGTGTAAATACTAATGTTTTTTTAAGGACATCCCTCAATTCAGTAAGAAAAGCAAGAGGTGAAAAAGAATTAGACACATTAAATTTTTTGAAACTAGTTAAAGAAAAATCATCCGAACTTGGAATTAACGAGAAATTTTTATCACGTCAATTAAACGTTGGGTTTTCAGGAGGTGAAAAGAAAAAAAATGAAATTTTGCAAATGAAAATACTACAGCCCAAGCTTGCGATTTTAGATGAGACTGACTCAGGATTAGATATAGATGCGTTAAGAATTGTTGCTGACGGCGTTAACTCTTATAAAAATAAAGATAACGCTTTCTTAATTATAACTCATTATCAGAGACTTTTAGATTATATAAAGCCAAACTTCATACATGTTTTATCAAAAGGAAAAATTGTTAAGACTGGAAATGCGGAGCTTGGAGTTGAATTAGAGAAAACTGGTTACGCAAATTTTATTTAAATGAAAAATTTCTATGATTTCAAAGTTGACAACATTGAGGGTCTCTCTGCACAGGAAAAAGAATTTAGAAATAAAGAATTAGATCTATTTAACAAAAATGGTTTTCCAAATAAAAGAGAAGAGGCGTGGAAATTTACTGATCTAAATACAATACTAAGTAAAAATTTTGCTAATATTACTAATGATTATATCTCATTAAAAGAAAAAAAATTTGAATTAATTAAGGAGTTTGATCATAATTATTTAATTGTATTAGACGGAATACTTGTTTCAAATGAATTTAAGTTTGAAGACAAAAACAAGGTTTTGATTAAAGAGTACGACTATAAAAAACAAATATCTGTTAGTAATCAAAATTCCTTAAATCTGCTTAATAATGCACTAGCTACAGGCGGCTATAATCTTGAAATATCTAGAGATTATAAATTTAAAAAGCCTTTAGTAGTTTACAATTATTTTTCTGAAAGCATTAAGGAAAAAATTATAAGTTATAAAAACTCATTAATTCTTAATGAAAATTCAGAATTAACAATTCTCAACTATACAGATACTAAAACTAAAAATAATTTTTTTGTAAATTCTTTTGACTACTTAAAGCTTAAAAAAGATTCTAACCTAAAAAATATTTTTATAAATAAAGATAGATGTAATTGTTATTTTCATAACTATTTAAAAAGTGATTTAGAGCAGAATACTAATTTAGATACTTATATTCTTTCTACCGGACTTAAATTTAACAAAATGGATATAGAAATTAATTTGAATGAAGAACGTGCTAAAAGTTCAATTTTTTCAGCACTTAGTCTTGGCAGTGAAGAACATCAAGAAATTAAAAGCAGTATAAATCATAATTTTAAAAACTGTCAAAGCTATCAAAAAATTAAGAATGTTTTAAATGATCAAAGCAGAGGAGTTTACCAAGGAAAAATTTTTGTTAAGCAAGAAGCTCAAAAAACTGACGCATACCAATTAAGTAAAGCTTTATTATTAAATGACAATTCAGAATTTGATGCTAAACCAGAATTAGAAATTTATGCAGATGATGTAAAATGCTCCCATGGTTCTACGTCAGGAAGCATAGATTTAAATTTAATTCATTACCTAAAATCGAGAGGAATTCCCGAAAAGGAAGCCTATCAAATGTTGATTAATGGTTTTTTATCTGAGATTTTAGAGAAATTACCTGAAGATAATTTAAAAAAATTTCTAGTAGAAAAGATAGGAAGACAAATCAATGGATATTAAAAATATAAAAAAAGAATTTCCGATCTTTAAACAAAAAATTAATGGCAAGCCATTAGTTTATTTAGATAGCGCTAATTCTTCACAAAAACCAAAAGTTGTAATAGATAAAATTTCAAGCTTTTATGAAACAGAGTATTCTAACGTTGGAAGAAGTGTTCATACTCTTGCTGTAAAAGCGACTAATAGATTTGAGGCTACAAGAGATAAAATCCAAAAATATTTAAATGCCAAACACAGAGAAGAAATAATATTTACTAAAGGCGCAACAGAAGCAATAAACCTAGTAGCATCGTCCTTTGGAAAAAAATATATTAAAAAAGGAGACGAAGTAATAATTACAGAGCTAGAACATCATTCTAATTATGTGCCTTGGAACTATTTAAGAACTGATAAAGGCGCAGTTATAAAATTTGCTCAAGTTAATGAAAATGGTGATGTTGAAATAGAGGAAATTAAAAAACTTATAACAAATAAAACTAAAATTATTGCAATCACACACATATCAAATGTTACTGGAGCAATTTTGCCAATTACAAAAATTGTAGATCTTGCAAAAGAAAAAAATATTCCAGTTTTAATTGATGGAACACAAGGTGCACCTCATTCTGAAATTGATATGCAGAAAATAGGATGTGATTTTTATGCAATATCTTGTCATAAAATGTATGGTCCAAATGGTCTAGGTGTATTGTATATGAAAAAAAAATGGGTTGATGACTTACCTCCATATCAAGGAGGAGGAGGGATGATTAATGAGGTAAAAAAAGACAATATCACTTTTGCTGATGCATATACAAAATTTGAAGCTGGAACAATGCAAACTGCAGAAGTAGTTGCATTTGCAGAAGCATTAAATTTTATTGAAGACATTGGTATCAAAAAAATAGCGTCTCATGAAAACGAAATTTTGCAATATGGATTAGAAGCATTAAGAAAAAATAATTCTGTAAATATTATTGGAGATCCACAAGAAAGAGGATCGGTTTTGTGCTTTACTTTAAATGGTATTCACCCTCATGACATTGCAACTATTTTAGATGATGATGGTGTAGCAATAAGAGCAGGACATCATTGTTGTCAAATATTACATGATAAACTTGGTATATCAGCAACTGCCAGGGCTTCTATTGGAGTCTATAACGATAAAGAAGATATAGACAAATTATCAGCCGCAATTAAAAATTGTCAGAAGGTATTTCAAAATTAAATGGATTTAAAAGAACTATATCAAGAAATAATTTTGGATCATGGTAAAAATCCAAGAAACAAAGGTAAGTGCGATGGATACACTAATGATGCAAAAGCACATAATCCTTTATGTGGCGATAAAGTTCATATTTATTTAAAATTAAATAAAGATAAAGAAATTGAAGATTTAAGTTTTGAGGGAGAAGGGTGCGCAATTTCATTGGCGTCAGCATCTATTTTGACTGAAACAGTAAAAGGAAAAGATATATCTTTTTTAAAGAAAATAAATGAGGATTTTCTAAACATGATTAAGAATAAAGCAAAAATTACCATAAATAGTCTTTCGGAGGATCAGATAACAACAATCTCATCCTTATCTGGAGTGCAAGAGTTTCCAATGAGGGTTAAATGCGCAACAATGGCTTGGCATACTTGTTTGTCAGCAGTAGAGAAAAAATGAGTGAGTTAAAAAACAAAGTAGTTACAGAAATTAAAAAGATCTATGACCCTGAAATACCGGTAAATATTTATGAACTTGGGCTTATCTACAAAATAGAAATCAGCAATGAAAAAAAAGTAAATATTGAAATGACATTGACTTCACCAAACTGCCCCGTTGCTGAAAGTTTACCTAAAATGGTTAAAGATAGTGTGCTTAAAATTGATGAAGTTTCTGATGTTGACTTAAAATTAGTATGGAATCCTCCATGGACTAAAGATATGATGTCAGAAGCAGCAAAATTAGAATTAAATTTATGAACCAGCAAGTGATAAAATTAAGCATAAACGCAGCTGAAAGAATTAAAGAAATTATGTCTAAGGCAGAAGATAAAGCTATTGGTGTGAGAGTTGGTGTTAAGTCAGGAGGATGTGCGGGAATGTCTTATGTCATGGAATATGCAAAAGACATTAAACCTAATGAAGAAATTGTAGAAGATAGAGGAGTGAAAGTATTGATTGATCCTAAAGCAATAATGTATCTTCTAGGCACAGAAATGGATTATAAAAAAGAAAAATTTTCATCTCAATTCATATTCAAAAATCCTAACGAGACAGAGCGATGTGGATGTGGAGAGTCTTTTAAAATCTAACCGCTGTAATACATTTCAAATTCTATTGGATGAGGTGTATGCTCAAATTTATAAATTTCTTGAAATTTTAATTCGATGTAAGCGTCTATTTGATCATCAGTAAATACTCCACCTTCGGTTAAAAATTTTCTATCCTTATCAAGGTTTTGCATCGCTTCTCTCAAAGAACCGCATACCGTCGGAAGTTTTTTTACTTCATCCTCGGATAAAGAATACAAATCTTGATCAAATGCTTTACCTGGATCAATTTTGTTTTTAATTCCATCTATACCTGCCATTAACATAGAAGCAAATGTTAAATAAGGATTTCCAGCTGCATCAGGAAATCTTATTTCCATTCTCGCTGCTTTAGGATTCATAATAACTGGTATTCTACAGGATGCGGATCTGTTTCTTGCAGAATAAGCTAATATTACTGGTGCCTCGAACCCAGGTATTAAACGTTTGTAACTGTTTGTTGTTGCGTTTGCAAATGCGTTGATTGCTTTAGCATGTTTCAAAATCCCTCCAATATAGTACAAAGCCTCTTTAGATAATCCAGCATATTCTTTACCCATAAATACTGGAGTACTTCCTTTCCAAATAGATTGGTGACAATGCATTCCAGAACCGTTATCGCCTTTAACTGGCTTAGGCATAAATGTAGCTGTCTTTCCGAAAGAATGAGTTACCATTTGAACAGCGTATTTATATAGTTGAACATTATCTGCCATATTTGTTAAGGTTCCAAAGTACATTCCTAACTCATGTTGACTTGGAGCAACTTCGTGGTGGTGCTTTTCAACTTTTACACCCATGTCTTTCAGCGCTTTCAAATATTCTCCTCGCATATCCTGAGCACTATCTACTGGAGGTACAGGAAAGTAGCCTCCTTTAATGCCTGGTCTGTGACCCATGTTACCATTCTCATATTTTTTTCCGGTATTGTAAGGACCTTCAGAACTATCAATACTGAAACTAGTTTCGTTCATATCGTTTTTAAATCTGACATCATCAAAAACGAAAAATTCTGGTTCTGGTCCAAAGTATGATTTATCTCCTATACCTGATTTCTTTAGATATGCTTCGGCTTTTTTCGCAGTTCCTCTAGGATCTCGTCCGTAAGGGTCTTTTTTAACCGCATCTAAAATATCGCAAAATATATTAACTGTAGTATGAGAGTTAAAGGGATCAATTATTGGTCTTTCTAAGTCTGGCTTTAAAATCATGTCCGATTCATTAATTGCTTTCCAACCTGCAATTGAAGAACCATCAAAAAAAACACCGTTGTTTAACATATCTTCATCAACTACCGTTGAATCCATCGTTAAATGTTGAAGCTTACCTTTTGGATCAGTAAATCTTAGATCCACAAACTCTGCCTGCTTGTCTTTTATAAGCTTAAGAATGTCTTTTGAGCTCATTTTGCTCCTTAAATTATTATTAATAGCTGACTGGAACATATATAAGGATGTTTTTTAGAGTATAATTAAATATATATATCAGCTATGCATTTATCACATACATACAATCCAAACTTGAGATGAGAGAAGCAAATAGCCTCGATCTATCTTTATTAATTTTATTAGCTGTTATTTGGGGATCTTCTTTCTTTAATATAAAGATAGCAACATACTCTTATGAACCGATCACGCTTGCACTGGTGAGAGTTATTTTTGCTAGTATACCTTTATTAATTCTTTGTAAAATAAGCAGAATCAAAATCGAAGCATTTAGTAAAAATTGGATATGGTATGCTTTAATAGGTCTTTGTAATATTGCCATACCTTTTGTTCTTATTGCTATAGGAACTGCAAAAATAAACAGTTACCTAGCTGCAATATTAATGAGCACAACACCTTTGAGCGGCTCTATACTTGCTCATTTTTTTACAAAAGATGAAAAATTATCTTTTTTAAAATCTTTAGGCGTTTTAATTGGTTTCAGCGGTATCATATTATTATTTTTTGATAAGGTTATCATAAATATTGAAAATTATATTTATGTATTAGTTACTATTTTAGGCTCTACATTTTACTGCATTGGTGGTTTGTTAACATTAAGATTGAAAAATAAAAAAAATGAAAATGTTACAACATCGACAACACTTTGGGCAGTAATTTTTCTTTTACCTTTTTCTTTCTTTCTTGAAACCCCTTGGAACTCAAGCCCAACATTAATTTCAACTATTTCATTATTGTATTTAGGGGTAATTGCAACTGGATTAGCCTGGCTTATTAGATTTAGAATTTTGACAGTCAATGGCTTAGTTTTTCAAACACAAGTAGCATATTTAATACCGATTTTTGGAATAATTTTCGGTTATTTTCTAATGGATGAGGTTATTACATGGAAAGTTATAGTATCATTAGTTGTAATACTTATCGGAATTTATATATTTAAAAAAAATAACAAAGGATAAATAAATAAATGGGAACAGAGTCAATTGAAGCAAGTTTTTTATCAATATTTGCTTTAATAAGTTTTTTTATTTTTTTACTTATAAGTAAATACTCACACAAAATAAGAGGAGGAGCTTTACTAGATAAAGATTTTTTGAAACCACAAGCTTTTCACGACCTGCCTGTTACACGAAGTGGGGGAATAGCAGTAGTTCTTTCTTTAAGTTTTTTCTTTGTTATTTATTATTTGTTATACTCCAATATTTTATATGATTATATTTTTATAAGTTATTCTGTATTTTTAGTTGGTTTTTTAGACGATTTAAAAACAAATATAAACCCATTAAAAAGGTTGCTTGTGATGGTGTTTCTACTTTTTATAATAGTATATTTCTTTCCCATTAAGATTTTAAATATCGATATTCCATTCTTAACTTCTTTATTATCTAACCATATTTTTTCCTCAATATTTGTTTTATTATGTTTTTTGTTTGTAATTAATGGAGCAAATTTAATTGACGGCTTCAATGGTTTACTAACAATTAATTTAATAATTATTAATATTATATTGACTTATATAAATATGAGTAATCAAAATTTAGAATTTTCAATTTTAATTATTTTTCAAATTATAATTCTTTTATCATTTTTATTATTTAATTTTCCAAACGCAAAAATTTTTTTAGGTGATAGTGGAGCCTACACAATGGGAGCTTTAACTGGTTTGAACACAATAATCACAAATAATCTGAATCCACAGATTTCTTCATTTTTCTTTTGCACACTTTTATTTTATCTTTTTTTTGAAGTTTTTTTCTCATTTTTTAGAAAATTAGCTCAAAAAAAATCTCCTATTTATCCAGACGAAAAACATTTACATATGCTAAGTTTTTACAAAATCTCAAGTATCTATGGAAAAAATAAAGCCAATTATATTAATTCAATTGTTATAAATATTTTTTATTTAGCTCTCATTACACCTGGGTTGTATTTACTATATGATCCACAATTAAGTAGATATTGGTTTTTTATCTTATTATTAGTTTATCTAATAATTTACTCTAGACTTTATCATTTAACTAAAAATTAAATTGATATATAAATCAACGACTATTAATTGGGCAAGTGGCGGAATTGGTATACGCGCTGGTCTTAGAAACCAGTGCCGCAAGGCTTAAGAGTTCGAGTCTCTTCTTGCCCACCAAAATATTATGAAAGTAGAAGTAAAATCAAAAAAAGGACTTAGAACAATTTTATCTATAATAGTTGATAAAAAAAATATACAGACAAAAATGGAAGAAAGACTTAAAGAACTTCAAAAAGAAGTATCTTTAAAAGGTTTCAGACCAGGAAAAGTTCCACCAGAAGTAATTAAAAGTCAATTTGGAAAATCTATATATGGAGAAGTGGTTGATAAGATTTTAAGAGAAACTACCACAAAAGTAATTGATGAAAAAAAATTAAAAGTTGCAGGTCAGCCAAAAATTGATTTGAAACAATTTGGAGAAGGAAAAGATTTAAACTACGAACTACAGATAGATTGTTTGCCAAGCGTTACTTTAAAAAACTTTGAAAAATTTAAAGCTACAAGTTTTAAAGTAAAAATTGAAGATAAAATTATTGATGAAAAATTAAAAGAGATCTCAGATCAAAATAAACAATTTGAAGATAAAAAAGATAATGAAAAAGCAATCAACGGAGACCAAGTGACTTTTGATTATTCAGCTACTGTTGACGGCAATAAATTTGATGGAAGTGAGGGTAAAGGTGTTCAACTTGAGCTGGGTAAGGATCTTTTTTTAAAAGGTTTTGATGAACAGTTAGTAGGTGTGAAAAAAAATGATAAAAAAATTCTTGACGCTACACTCCCAGCTAATCATCCAAAAAAAGAATTTGCTAATAAAAAAACTAAATTTGAATGTAAAATTCTAAATGTAAAAAAACCTAAAGTAGGTAAAATTGATGACGAATTTGCTAAATTAATGGGCGCAAAAGATATTAAAGATTTAAAATCTTTGATTGAGAAACAAATCTCAGGCCAATATTCTCAGGCATTGAATTCAATTACTAAAAAAGAAATATTAGATCAAGTTGAAAAAAACCATCAAGTAGATTTACCCCAAAATTTAATCGATCAAGAAATTTCAATTATGACACAAAACCTTAAACCGGGGGATAAAGAAAAACATAAATCTAACAATGAAAAATTAGCAAAATCTAGGATTAAACTTGGTTTATTACTTAATGAATTTGGAGAAAAAAATAATTTAAAAGTATCGGATGACGAGATTAGAAATGAAATTCAAAAACAAATTAAAGGAATGCCTGGCCAAGAAAAAATGGTTCTCGAGTACTACCAAAAAAACCCTAGCGCTTCTCAAAGTTTAAAAGGTTCATTATACGAAGAAAAAATAATTGAACTTATTAAATCAAAAATCAATCTAACATCAAAAGAGATTACTATTAAAGAAGCTGAAAAAATAATTGCTGAATTTAATAAACCAAATGTAGACATCAAGGCATTAAGCAACACATCTGCTACTAAAAATAAGTCAAAATCAAAAAAAATTAGTAAAAAGTAACCAATAGTTGTATAAACCAAATATGAGTCGGGAATTCGAAGAAAAAATGAATAGTTTAATACCAATGGTTGTTGAGCAAACAAGCAAAGGGGAAAGAGCTTATGATATTTACTCTAGGTTATTAAAAGAAAGGATAGTTTTTTTAGTAGGCCCAGTTAATGATGCTGTAGCTTCTTTAGTTACTGCACAATTGTTATTTTTAGAATCGGAAAACCCAAACAAAGAAATAAACTTTTATATAAATAGCCCGGGCGGTTTAGTAACTGCAGGTTTAGGAATTTATGACACAATGCAATACATTAATTCACCTGTTTCTACTCTTTGTATTGGTCAAGCCTCTTCAATGGGGTCTTTTTTACTGGCTGCAGGAGAAAAAGGAAAGAGATACTCTCTTCCTAATTCTAGAATAATGGTTCATCAACCTTCAGCAGGATTCCAAGGCCAAGCTACTGATATTCAAATTCATGCTAAAGAGATTCTTTCTTTAAAAGAAAGGCTAAACAAAATCTATTCAAAACATACTGGCAAGTCAGTTGATGAAATATCAGATGCTTTAGAGAGAGATAATTTTATGACAGCAGAGGAAGCAAAAAAATTTGGATTAATAGACTCTGTTGTGGAGAAAAGAAAATAACACACAATATATAGCTTATTTTACAACTTCAACTTGCTATGCATTTCGTAGAGTTTTATATTAAGTTAATTGATTCGTTATGTCAGAAAAAAATAATAAAAATATTTTATATTGCTCCTTCTGCGGGAAAAGTCAACATGAGGTTCGTAAGCTTATAGCTGGCCCTACAGTATTTATCTGTGATGAGTGTGTTGAACTTTGTATGGATATTATTAAAGAAGAAAACAAAAGTTCTTTTGTAAAACATCAAGATGGAGTTCCTTCACCTAAAGAAATTTGCAATGTATTGGACGATTATGTTATTGGGCAAAAATTTGCAAAAGAAATTTTATCTGTCGCAGTTCATAATCATTATAAAAGATTAAATCACGATACAAAAAATAACAAAGATGTAGAATTATCTAAATCAAATATACTTTTAGTTGGTCCTACTGGTTGTGGAAAAACTTTACTAGCTCAAACTTTAGCAAGAATATTGGATGTTCCTTTTACAATGGCAGATGCGACGACACTAACCGAAGCTGGATATGTCGGTGAGGATGTAGAAAATATAATTTTAAAATTATTGCAAGCAGCTGATTACAATGTAGAAAAAGCTCAAAGAGGAATAGTCTACATAGATGAAGTTGATAAAATAAGTAGAAAATCAGAAAACCCATCGATTACAAGAGATGTTTCTGGAGAGGGAGTCCAACAAGCATTATTAAAAATTATGGAGGGAACAGTGGCAAGCGTTCCTCCTCAAGGTGGGAGAAAACACCCTCAGCAAGAATTTTTACAAGTCGATACAACTAATATTTTATTTATTTGTGGTGGTGCTTTTGCAGGTTTAGATAAATTAATTGATAGTAGAGGCAAAGGAAGTTCAATTGGTTTTGGTGCTAAAGTAAAAAATTATAAAGAACAACCATTATCAGAAATTATGAAAATGTTAGAACCAGAAGATTTGATAAAATATGGGTTGATACCGGAGTTTATAGGTAGGATGCCAATAATAGCAACATTAGATGATTTAGATGAAAAATCCCTTGTAAAGATTTTGAACGAACCGAAAAACTCTTTAATTAAACAGTACCAAAGATTATTCGAATTCGAACAAGTTCAATTGGAGTTTAAAGATGAAGCAATCTTAGAAATTGCAAAAAAGGCTATTTTCAAAAAGACAGGTGCAAGAGGACTAAGATCTATCCTTGAAAACATATTACTAAAAACAATGTTTGAGTTACCTGATATGGAGAATGTAATAAAAGTTACTGTTGATAAACCAGCAGTTAATGGCAAATCTGATCCAATTATAACATACGGTAAAAAAACATCAACATCAGTTGCCTAAATTAAATTTGTTCCTTGAAATTAGTATAATAATCGCCATATAATTACTAAATGAAAGCTTCATATTTAAAACCTCTATTACCTTTGAGAGACATTGTTATTTTTCCTACAATGGTGGTTCCCTTATTTGTGGGAAGAGAAAAGTCAATTAAAGCGCTCCAAGAAGCAATGAAAACAGATAAGTCGATAGTTCTTATCACTCAAAAAAATTCTGAAATAGACGATCCGGAGGGTAAAGATCTTTATCAATACGGATGTATGAGTAAAGTTTTACAGCTTTTAAAACTACCTGACGGCACTGTAAAAGTTTTAGTTGAAGGGGAAAAAAGAGTAAAGGTGTTAAATCATAATGAGAAAAATACGAGTTATTTAACTTGCGAAATAGAAATTGCTGAAGATGAAAATGTTTCAAAAGAACTTGAACCATTGGCATTAGGTTTAATAAAAAAATTCGAAAGATTACAAGTGTTAAGTAAAAAAGACATTAACGATAGCTCAAATAATCTAAAAAATTTAAACGATCCTTCACAGATCTCAAATAATATCTCATCTAATCTTAATATTCAAATATTTGAAAAACAAGAATTACTTGAAATTTTAGATTTAAAGAAGAGACTAGAAAAGATACATCAATTAATTGAAAAAGAAACTAGTGTGCTATCCGTTGAAAAAAAGATTAGAGGTAGAGTTAAAAATCAAATGGAAAAAACACAACGTGAGTATTATTTAAACGAACAATTAAAAGCGATACAAAAAGAACTGGGAGAAATTGACGAAGGTAAAGATGAACTTACTTCACTTTCTAAAGCTATAAATGAAGCAAAGATGCCTAAGTTAGCAAAAGAGAAGTGCATGTCTGAGTTAAAAAAACTTAAATCTATGAGCCCTATGTCAGCAGAGGCTACAGTTGTAAGAAATTACTTAGATTGGATGACAGAACTGCCTTGGTCAAATAAATCTAAAATCAATACTGATTTAAAAAATGCTCAAAAAATTCTTGACGAAGACCATTATGGATTAGAAAAAGTAAAAGAGAGAATTATAGAATTCTTAGCTGTTCAAAAAAGAATTCAAAAAATGAAAGGGCCAATTTTATGCTTAGTTGGGCCACCAGGTGTAGGCAAAACATCACTTGGTAAATCAATTGCTAAAGCTACAAATAGAAAATTTATAAGAATTTCATTGGGAGGTATCAGAGATGAAGCTGAAATAAGAGGACATAGAAGAACCTATATAGGATCACTACCAGGAAAAATTATACAAATGATGAAAAAAGCTGGAACAAAGAATCCACTTTTTTTATTAGATGAAATAGATAAGGTTGGAAACGATTATAGAGGTGATCCATCATCAGCTTTATTAGAGGCCTTAGATCCAGAGCAAAACAAAGAATTTAATGACCATTATCTTGAGGTTGATTACGATCTATCTGATGTAATGTTTGTAACTACTGCTAACACTCTTAACATTCTTCCTCCTTTATTAGATAGAATGGAAGTAATTAGATTATCAGGTTACACCGAAGATGAAAAAGTAAATATTTCTCAAAAATACTTAATACCAAACCAAAGTAAATACAATGGTCTTAAAAAAGATGAATGGACTATTGATGAGGATATTAATAGAAAAATTATCAGAAATTATACGAGAGAGTCTGGCGTAAGAAATCTAGAAAGAGAAATTTCAAAAATAGCCAGAAAATTAGTAAAAAAAATAGATAACAATGAAAATGTAAATAATCCTATTAATAAAAAAGATTTAAAAGATTTGTTAGGTGTTGAAAAATTTAATTACGGAGAAATAGAAGAGGAGAATAGAGTGGGAGTGGTCACTGGTTTAGCATGGACTGAAGTTGGTGGAGAAATTTTAAAGATAGAGTCTGCTGTAATGCCAGGAAAGGGTAAAATGCAAATAACTGGAAAACTTGGAGACGTTATGCAAGAGTCAATTAAAGCAGCGAAATCTTACATAAGATCAAAAAGTTTAGATTACGGAATTATTCCTCCTATTTTCGATAAAAAAGATTTTCATATACACGTTCCTGAAGGAGCAACGCCAAAAGATGGTCCATCTGCAGGAATAGGAATGGTTACATCAATCATATCCTCTATAACTGAAATCCCAGTTAATAAAGACGTAGCAATGACAGGAGAGATCACACTTAGAGGATTAGTTCTTCCTATTGGAGGACTAAAAGAAAAATTACTAGCAGCACATAGAGCCGGTATTAAAAAAGTTTTAATTCCTGTGGAAAATAAGAAAGATTTGGTAGAAGTTCCTAAAACTGTGTTGGATTCAGTTGAAATAATTCCAGTGAAAAATGTTGATGAAGTCTTGAAAGTAGCTTTAACAAAACCACTTAAGAGAGTCGAGTGGGTTGAAGTTGATCAATTATCTAAAAAAGAAAAGTTGAAAAAAGAATTAAGTACTCATTAATAAAATTTAATCTAACCAATCAGAATACTTATTTAAATTTTCTTTTATATATTCTGGCAGATATTTAATCTCAAAATTTTTTAAAATAGATTTTCCTGACCATTTATATCCTCTTTGGTCAATATTGTGATCATACATAACTCTTTTTTCATCAATTAATTTTTTTAAATCTTCAATATTTAATCCACTTTCCTCGTATTCATAGTGATGAGCAAAGTTAAGTAGTTTTTTTTCAAGTTCCTCTGCTGTTCTCAAACAAGTAAAGTGCCAGCCCCCATTTTTCACAAAATATAAATTTGAATACTTTAATTTTGAAAACAATACATCAATTCTCCATTTAGAATATTTTTTACCTTTTATATTTCTAAGCCATTGTGGGGAAATAAAGTTTTTCTTTTTTACAGCTTTGGTTCCTAACCAAGTATAATCCTCATAAAAAAGATTTAGTTTATAATAAAACATTTTTTGTTCAAAAATAACTATATTATCTCTAACTTTTGATTGATCTATTTCACTTAAGTTAGGAATTTCATCTAAATCGCTAATTAAAATTAAATCATTATCGTCAGACTCTTTGATGCCTCTCGAGAGATTTTCTCTTTGAAAATAATCTCTTGCCATTCCATTAAGAATTAGTTTTTCTCCTCTTTGAGCTTTAGTATCATTTTCTGATAAATTAATAATATTTTTAGGATGTTCATCTACAATAAGATATATTATTTTATCCTTAAATTTTTTAAACTTATTTATATCAAAATTAAGTTTTTTTTTATTACCATTATGGGTGTAAGTAGCTTCCGTAATAACAAACTTTTTCACGAACTTATCTAGTGAATTTAATCTTAAATCTAGAAGCAAATCTTCATCAAAATACATGAAGCAATCATATATATTCATGTTAATTGAGTTATAATAAAAAATAATATAAGTAAATATTAATAAAATCTCTATGAAAAAAAATATTATTATAACCGGTGGCTTAGGCTATATAGGTACTGAGCTGTGTAAATTGTACTCTGGAGTGAGTTGGCATCATAAAATTACTGTCATAGATAATAGATTTATATCAGAAAGAGTTAATCAAATTCGTAATTGGAATATGGAGTTCATCCAAGGAGATATTTTAGATAAAGATTTAGTCAAAAAATATTGCAAGGATGCAGATGTAATTCATCATCTCGCTGGAATAACTAAAGTACCAAGAACCAAAAGTGAGGCCTCGTTGTCTCATGATGAGAAGATAAAAGAGGTTGGAGAAAAAGGAACTCAGAATATTTTAGACGTTATTAATGATAAATGTAAAATTATATTTCCTTCTACTCATGTTGTATACGAGGGAATTGATGAAGTTAAAACCGATATAAAAGAAGATGAAGCAACTAAACCTGTATTATCTTATTCTTCCTCAAAAGCTATTAATGAAAGCCAATTAAAAAAATCAGGAAAAAATTATATTATTTTAAGGCTTGGTTCTGTTTATGGTTATTCAACTGACTCAATGAGAATTGATATAATGCCAAATTTATTTTCAAAAATTGCATCTCAAAACGGAACTCTTAAACTTTTTGCTGGAGGAAGACAGATTAAAAGTCTCGTCCCGTTAATAGACGTGGCTAGATGCTTTAAATTCATGGAAGAAAAAAATGATATCAGTTCTGAAACATTTAACTTAACTAAAGATACTTTAACTGTAAAAAAAGTTGCAGAAATTTGTAAACAATACAATCCTAAAATAACATTAAAAGAAACTAATGACGAAGTTCCTAACTTGGGATTTTCACTATCAAATAAAAAACTTTTAAATACAGGTTTTGAATTTCTTTATAATTTAGATCAAAATATTAAAGAAATGATACAAAAATGGTCTAAGCAGGATCTAACAAAAGATTTAGAACATGTTGTTGATGGAAAAAATTTATTTACTGATAAAAGGGGAGTTATTAGCAATCACGAGCTAACAGAACCAATTAATCTAATAGGATTAATTGAGTCAAAAAAAGGCACAATTAGAGCTAATCATTATCATCCACAACAAGAACAAAAATGTTTATTCACCAAAGGGCAGATAATAGAAATATTTCAAGACATCATTAATCCAAACGCTCCTAAAATTACACAAGTTGTTAACGAGGGCCAGCTTTCAATCATTAAACCCAATGTTGCTCACACTATGGTTTTTACAAAAGATACTACATTTTTAAATCTTGTTAGAGGCGAAAGAGATCATGATAATTATGGGATTACACATACAATAAAACATGTTTTTGTTGATGAAAAAGAAAAAAATTTATTATTAGAATGTTATAAATTTAACTGTAGATCATGTGGAAATTCAAATCTTAAAAGAGTAGTTTCGCTAGGCTATCAACCTCTTGCAAATAATTTAACTAATAAAAAGGAGGAAAAATGTGAATTGTACCCATTAGAAGTAAATTATTGTGAAAAATGTCATAACTGCCAACTTTCTGTATCAGTAGATCCAAAAAAAATGTTTTCAAACTACCTTTATACTTCATCAACTTCAAAAGTTTTTAGAAATCATTTTGTACAAGCTGCAAAAAAATATTCTAAAGATTTAAAACTTAACAAAAAAAAATCTTACATAATAGATATTGGTAGTAACGACGGCGTTGCGTTAAAACCTTTTTTAGATTTAGGTTATAAAAAAGTGCTTGGAATTGAACCAGCTAAAAATCTAGCAAAACTTGCAAATAAAAATAAAATAAAAACTTTTAACGGATTTTTAGAAAAAAAAAATATCAAGAAAATTAAAAAAAACGCAGACTTAATTTTAGCTTCGAATGTTTTTGCACACTCAGACAAACTCAAAGAAATGGCTGAATGCATGTTTAGTTTATTGAGAAAGACAGGAACTTTAATCATAGAAGTTCAATACTTGATGAATACGCTTAAAGATTTAACATTTGATAATATATATCATGAACATTATAACTACTGGTCATTAACATCTTTAGTTTATTTTTTTAATCAATTTAATGCTAAGATTTTTAGATCTGAAAAAATTGATACTCATGGAGGTTCAATTAGAATTTATATTACTAAGGGTCAAAAAGTAAAAATCGAAAAAAGTGTTAAGACAATGCTTAAAGAGGAAGAAATATTTGGAATAAAAGATTTTAAAACTTATCAAAATTTTGGAAAAAAAGTTTATGAGATCAGAGCAAATGTACAGAAAAATATAAAAAAATTAAAAGATAAAAATAAAAAAATTATAGGCTATGGAGCACCAGCTAAAGCAACTACGGCTTTAAACTTCTTTGGGATTTCAAAAGAAATAGATTTTATTGTAGAAGATAATAAACTTAAACATAATAAATTTATTCCTGGAGTAAAAATACCTATAAAGAGCAAATCAAATATTAAAGATAAAAAAAATACACTTTTAGTTTTAGCTTGGAATTTCTATGATGAGATAAAAAAAAATAATTTGAATTTAACTGATAGCTTCATCAATATTAAAGACTTAGAGTCTAGTAGCTAGAAATAAGGTCTTTCCATATCTCAAATAAATTTCTTATACTTTCAAAAAAATAATTAATATAAAATTCAGTAAATGGTAATTTTTGTATTATGAATTCTTGAAAGAAGTATAGCCCTCTTGAAAAGACAACAATTATAATCAAAAATAATAGTAATGAGCTATAAAAACCGAATGACACTTTTTCAGTTGCTGTATTATTTTTTACATCTTCATTTAGCGTAATACCATGTTTCTTTGCTAAGTACTCCGGTGAATATAAATTTATCTCTCTAGGTTTTCTTGACTTTTTTATTTTTCCTACTTTTCTCTGAATTTGATTTTGTTTTACAATTTTTTTTTGTACTTTAGTAAATGACTGAGTTTCTTTAATTTGATCTAAAGGATATTGTTTCCATTTATTTCCACATGAGCCACATTGTACTGTTCTCCCTGAGGCTGTAATAGCGCTATCAGGTACAACAAATTTTTTTTCACAAGAATTACATATTAAAATCATAAATTATCAATAATACTGCTATTTATATAAATTACACTACAATTTAAATACTTTTTTACTTTATAAAATTTTTATTGTATATCTCGATTTTGTTTTAATAGGGCGGTTAGCTCAGTTGGTAGAGCATCTCGTTTACACCGAGAGGGTCATAGGTTCGAGTCCTTTACCGCCCACCATTAAATTCAAAAACTGTGGGGGTGTAGCTCAGTTGGTTAGAGCGCCTGCCTGTCACGCAGGAGGTCGCGGGTTCGAGTCCCGTCACTCCCGCCACTAGTTGATAACGGTTTTCATCTAGAAAGTTGTAAATCATCATTTTTTCATCAACTTAATGCTTCCTTCTGTCCTGTACTCTTTAGAGATAAATGCTATAAATAAACAATATTAATATAAGAATCCTCAAACTACGGTATTGAGGTAGGTATTAGTAACAAAACATGATTTATAATTTTTTATCTGAATATTTATCAATAATAATATTTTTATTTATTGCTTTATTCCTAAGTGTTGGGTTTATTATTGCTAATTATTTAGCCTCTCCATCTAACCCAGATCCAGAAAAATTATCTGCTTATGAATGCGGGTTTGAAGCTTTTGACGACTCTAGGATGGAATTTGATGTCAGGTTTTATTTAGTTGCAATACTTTTTATTATTTTCGATTTAGAAATAGCATTCCTTTTTCCTTGGGCTATTTCCTTAGGAGGAATAGGCCCTACAGGTTTTTGGTCAATGATGTTTTTTTTAGGAGTTTTGACTATCGGATTTATTTATGAGTGGAAAAAGGGAGCTTTAGAATGGGAATAAAAATGAATTTGAATTCCGACAAACAAAATCAAATACCAGATGAATTCAAAGATTTAGCAAAAGATTTTGCAGAAAAAGGATTTATAACTACTTCGAGTGATAATTTAATTAATTGGGCTAGGACAGGCTCTTTACACTGGATGACATTTGGACTTGCCTGTTGCGCTGTAGAAATGATGCAAACATCGATGCCAAGATATGACCTTGAAAGATTTGGTGCTGCACCAAGAGCTTCACCAAGACAATCAGATGTGATGATTGTAGCAGGAACTTTAACAAATAAAATGGCTCCGGCTCTTAGAAAAGTTTACGATCAAATGCCAGAACCTAGATACGTAGTATCAATGGGAAGTTGTGCCAATGGAGGAGGTTATTATCATTACTCTTATTCAGTTGTAAGAGGCTGCGATAAAATTGTACCAGTAGATATTTATATTCCAGGCTGCCCACCATCAGCAGAAGCTTTGTTATATGGAATCTTACAACTTCAAAAAAAAATAAGAAGAGAGGGGTCTTTGAAAAGATAAAATGATTTTACAACTACAAAAAATTGAAAAATTAATTAATTCAGAACTTTCAAGTAAAATTAAAAATTCATCTATTAAAAACAATGAATTAATCATTGAAATAGCCGAAAGCGATTTAGTTGATACAGTTCAATTTTTAAAATCAAATGAAAGCTGCAAGTTTAAACAACTTATTGATATTGCTGGAGTAGATTACCCAGAAAATGAAAAAAGATTTGAATTAGTTTATCTCTTTTTATCCCATGAGCACAATTTAAGAATTAAAGTTTTAATCAAATTTGAAATTAATCAACAAATAAATTCTTTAACTAAAATTTTTCCATCAGCTAATTGGATGGAAAGAGAAGTTTTTGATATGTACGGTATCAAATTTAAAAACCATCCTGATCTAAGAAGAATTTTGACTGATTATGGATTTAAAGGACATCCTCTAAGAAAAGATTTTCCTTTAACCGGCTTTAATGAAGTTAGATATAGCGAGAAAGAAAAAAAAGTTATTTACGAGCCAGTAAAGCTTGAGCAAAATTATAGAAATTTCGATTTTGAAAGTCCTTGGGAGGGTACAAATTATATTAAAGAAATAAAAAACTTGGAAAAAGATGGTAAAAAAAACTAAATCATTAAGTCTTAATTTTGGACCACAGCATCCTGCAGCTCATGGAGTTTTGAGATTAATTTTGGAATTAGATGGAGAATTAGTTGAGAAAGCTGATCCACATATAGGCCTACTTCATAGAGGAACAGAAAAATTAATAGAGCAAAAAACTTATACTCAGGCTTTACCTTATTTTGATAGGTTAGATTATGTAGCACCTATGAATCAAGAACACGCCTTTGCTTTGGCAGCTGAAAAATTGCTAAATGTGGAGGTACCTATAAGAGCTAAATATATTAGAGTAATATTTTGTGAAATTGGCAGAATTTTAAGTCATATTTTAAATGTAACTACACAAGCCTTAGATGTGGGTGCTTTAACTCCTTCTTTATGGGGGTTTGAAGAAAGAGAAACATTAATGACTTTTTATGAAAGAGCATCCGGTTCAAGATTACACGCAAATTATTTTAGAACAGGAGGAGTTCATAAAGATATACCAATGAAACTTGTAGAAGATATTGAAAAGTTTTGTAAGTCGTTCCCGAAAATAATTGATGATTTGGAGGGTTTACTTACTGATAATCGTATTTTTAAACAACGTAATGTTGAAATAGGTATTGTTTCAAAGCAGGAGGCACTTGATCATAGCTTTTCTGGTGTAATGTTGAGAGGTTCCGGAATTCCATGGGATTTAAGAAGATCACAGCCTTATGAGATTTATAAAGATTTAGCCTTTAAAATTCCAATTGGAAAAAATGGCGATTGTTACGATAGATATCTTTGTAGAATAGAGGAAATGAGAGAGAGTGTGAAAATTATACTTCAATGTATTGAAAGATTACCAAAAGGTCCAGTTATATCTATAGATAATAAAATTTCTCCTCCTAATAGAGATGATATTAAACAATCCATGGAGGCATTAATTCACCATTTCAAATTATTCACTGAAGGCTATAGAGTTCCAAAGGGAGACGTTTATACGGCAGTAGAAGCGCCTAAAGGTGAGTTTGGTGTTTATCTAATATCTGACGGAAGCAATAAGCCTTATAGATGCAAAATAAGAGCCCCAGGATTTTCTCACTTGCAAGCAATGGATTATTTAATTCGCGGCCACATGTTGGCAGATGTTCCCGCTGTACTTGGTTCCTTAGACATAGTTTTTGGGGAGGTAGATAGATGAGTTTAAAAAAAGTACATGAAAACCAACCAAAAGAATTCAAATTTTCAGATAAAAATTTAAAAAAAGTGGAAGAAATTTTAAAAAAATATCCTGAAAAAAATAAAAAAAGTGCAGTTATGCCTTTACTTTATTTAGCTCAAAGACAAAATAATAATTGGATTCCTTTAGCAGCAATGAAGTACATAGCAAACTATTTAGCTATGCCTTACATATCAGTTTATGAAGTTGCCACTTTTTATACAATGTATAACCTTGCGCCTGTTGGGAAACATTTTATACAGGTATGCACAACAACACCTTGTTTGCTTAGAGGTGCCGATAAAATAGTAAAATTATGTAAAGAAAATATTTCTCCAAATGAAAACGAAATTTCAAAAAAAGGTAATTGCTCTTGGATGGAAGTGGAGTGTCTTGGTGCGTGTGTCAGCGCCCCTATGGTCCAAATAAATGATGATTACTACGAAGATTTGGATGAAAAAAGTACAAAAGAAATACTTACCTCTTTAATAAACGACAAACCTTTAAAACCCGGCTCATATCGTGGGAGAAAAAACACTTCTCCAGAAAAAAATTTAATTAACAATGGGGAAAAATATGCTTAAAAAAGAAAATAGAATATTCAAAAATCTTTATAATGAATTAGGTTGGGATATTGAAAATTCGTTAAAGCGCGATGATTGGAAAGATACTAAAGATTTAATTAATAAAGGCCGTGAATGGATAATAAATGAGGTAAAAACTTCTGAATTGAGAGGAAGAGGTGGAGCAGGTTTTTCAACTGGTTTAAAATGGTCATTTGCTCCGAAAGAAGTTGGTTCACGACCACACTATTTAGTAATTAACGCAGACGAATCTGAACCTGGAACTTGTAAAGATAGAGACATTTTAAGATTTGAGCCTCAAAAATTAATCGAAGGATGTCTAATTGCTGGTTACACAGTTAATGCACATATTTGTTATATATACATAAGAGGAGAATATCTTAACGAAGGTAAAAGATTACAAGAAGCGATTGATCAAGCATATGCCAAAAATTTCTTAGGAAAAAATGCTTGTGGCTCTGGATGGGATTTTGACATTCATATTCATTATGGTGCAGGAGCATATATTTGTGGAGAGGAAACTGCTTTATTGGAAAGCATTGAAGGTAATAAAGGTCAACCAAGGTTAAAACCACCTTTTCCGGCATTAGTCGGTTTGTATGGGTGTCCAACAATAGTCAATAATGTAGAAACTGTTGCTGTTGTGCCTACAATTTTAAGAAGAGGTGGTAAATGGTTTGCTTCAATAGGTAGACCAAAAAATACTGGCACTAAAATATTTTGTATCTCGGGAAACGTAAATGCTCCATGTAATGTCGAGGAGGAAATGGGAATACCTCTGAAAGATTTAATAGAAAAACATGCAGGAGGAGTGATTGGAGGATGGGATAATCTTCAAGCAGTTATACCAGGTGGTTCATCTATGCCTTTATTACCAAAAAAAGTTTGCGATACTTTAACAATGGATTTTGACTCTTTGATTGAAAATAAAAGTGGATTAGGTACTGCAGGAGTAGTGGTTATTAATAATGACCAGGATATTGTTGAGTGCATGGCCAGAATTGCCAGGTTCTATAAACATGAGAGTTGTGGTCAATGTACTCCATGTAGAGAGGGATCGGGTTGGATGTGGAGAATTTTAGATAGAGTGGTTAAAAGGAAAGCAACTTTTAGCGATATAGATTTACTTTCTGATGTAACTAAACAAATTGAAGGACATACTATTTGTGCTTTCGGTGAAGGGTCAGCTTGGCCAGTTCAGGGTTTGTTAAGACATTTTAGGCAAGAGGTGGAAAGCCGTTGTAGAGAAGAACCTTTAATTAAGAAAAAATTGAATAATCCTTATTTAGTTGACCAACATTTATTGGAGAATAAAAATGCCTAAGATAACAATAAATGGAAAAGAAATTGAGTTTGAAAAAGGAATGACAGTTCTTCAAGCTTGTGAGTTAGCAGATGTTGAGATACCAAGATTTTGTTATCACGAAAAACTTTCAATAGCAGGAAATTGTAGAATGTGTTTAGTTGAAATGGAGAAATCACCTAAACCAATCGCATCTTGCGCTATGCCAGCTACAGAGGGAATGAATATAAAAACAAACACTACTTTAGTGGAAAAAGCGAGAAAAGGTGTTATGGAATTTTTATTAGCTAATCATCCATTAGATTGTCCTGTGTGCGATCAAGGTGGAGAGTGTGATTTACAGGATCAATCTTTGTATTACGGAGTAGATAAATCAAGATTTGTAGAAAATAAAAGATATGTAAAAGAAAAATATATGGGACCTTTGATTAAGACCCAAATGACAAGATGCATTCATTGCACAAGATGTGTGAGATTTGCAACAGAAGTTGCCGGAGTTCCAGAAATTGGAGCTATTGGTAGAGGTGAAAATATGGAAATAACGACTTACTTGGAAAAATCCATGGATTCAGAGTTGTCTGCTAATGTCATAGATTTGTGCCCTGTGGGAGCACTTACATCTAAACCATATGCTTTTGAAGCAAGACCATGGGAGCTTAAAAAAACAGAAAGCGTGGACGTGATGGATGCAGTAGGCTCTAACATAAGAGTTGATACTTACAATTGGGAAGTAAAAAGAATTTTACCAAGATTAAATAATGAAATTAATGAGGAGTGGATATCTGATAAAACAAGATACTCTTGTGATGGTTTATTAAAGCAAAGACTAGATGTTCCATATATTAAAAAAAATAATAAATTACAAAAATCTAACTGGGATGAAGCTATAAATCTTTTAGTTAATAAAATACATTCAGTACAACCAAATGAAATAGCTGGCCATATTGGGGATATGATCAATATGGAAAACGCTCTTAGTTTCAAGAAATTCTTTCAATTACTAAAAAGTGAAAATTTAGAGTTTAGAGAAAAAAATTTTTACATAAACTCAGATGAAAAAATGAACTATATTTTTAATTCTTCAATAGCAGGAGTTGAAGATGCAGATTTAATTTTACTTGTTGGAACCAACCCAAGACATGAAGCGTCAATATTAAACGCAAGAATAAGAAAAACATTTGTACAAAAAAAAGTCCCAATTTTCTCAATAGGAAATCCAGGTGACTTAACTTATGAATATGAAATAATTGGTGATAGTACTGAAGATATTAAAAAAATTGTAAATAAAGAACATGACTTTTCTCAAAAACTTTTATGCGCAAAAAAACCAATAATCATTATTGGAGAGTCAGCCTTAGAGCTTAAAAGTGGAGGATATATATTTGAAGAAATTAAAAAATTTCTAATAAAAAATAATTTAATTAATGAAAATTGGAATGGATTAAATATACTTGTACAAAATGCATCAACAGTAGGTCTTTTAGATTTAAAAATTTTACAAGGTAAAAACACAAAGTCCTCATCTTTTTTTGATGAATTAAAAAAGAGAAAATTCAAACTTTTATATTTATTAGGTTCTGATAATTTAGAAATTCAAAAAAATGATGAATTTATTGTTTATCAAGGAAGTCACGGAGATAGAGGTGCGGAAATTGCAGATTTAATTTTACCTAGCGCAACATATACAGAACAATACGGTTTGTATGAAAATCTTGAAGGTAGAATACAAGAGTGTAAAAAAGCATCATATCCCATCGGGGAAGCTTTAGAGGATTGGAAAATTTTCAATCGAGTTATTAAAACATTAGGTTTTAAAGAAAAGTTACCTAACTTTGATGAACTAAGAAAAGAAGTTTTAGTAACTGTTCCAAATTTTTCAGAGATAAACGAACTACCAAAAAAATCACCAATTAAAATAAATAATATTGAAACAAGTTTTTATAACGAGAAGATTTTTGTAAGAGAACTTGATTACTACTACACAAACTCTATTTCACGCTCTTCAAAAACAATGAGTGAGTGTCGTCAAATTCGTCAAAAAGTTAAAAAAGATGGGACAAATAATTAATCATGGAGTACTTACAAATTTTAGGTAATGAAGTTTATAAAATTTTATTTTTATTAGTGCCAATATTAGTTTCAGTGGCCATGATTGTTTGGTTGGATAGAAGGGTGTGGGGTTTAGTGCAAAAAAGGAAAGGACCAAATGTTGTTGGCCCGTTTGGTTTGTTACAAACATTAGCTGATGCATTAAAATATATTTTCAAAGAAATAATTATTCCTGCTAGTGCCAATAAAGTTGTATTTATTCTTGCTCCCATTGTAACTATGACTTTAGCTTTAGTAGCTTGGGCAGTTATCCCAATAAGTGAGGAGTTAGTATTATCTGATATTAATGTCGGTATATTATATTTATTTGCTGTTTCTTCTCTTGGTGTTTATGGCATTATAATGGGTGGATGGGCGTCAAATTCTAAATATCCCTTTTTAGGCGCTATTAGGTCTGCAGCTCAAATGGTTTCTTATGAAGTCTCTATTGGAATAATAATAATAAACGTATTATTGTGCGTTGGATCATTAAACTTGAAAGACATTGTTTTGGCTCAAAAAGAATTGTGGTACGTAATTCCTCTTTTTCCAATGTTCGTGATTTTTTTTATTTCTGCATTAGCAGAGACTAATAGACCTCCTTTTGATTTACCCGAAGCCGAAGCTGAGTTAGTGGCAGGATATCAAACCGAATATTCCGGAATGATGTATGCTATGTTTTGGCTTGGAGAGTATGCTAACATTCTTTTAATGTGCGCAATGGGTTCTATCCTTTTCTTAGGTGGTTGGTTGCCGATAATTGATATTTATCCAATTAATATAATACCAGCTCCTGTTTGGATGATTTTAAAAATACTATTCTTATTTTTCTTATTTGCTATAATAAAAGCTATAGTACCAAGATACAGATATGATCAATTAATGAGACTAGGATGGAAAATATTTCTTCCTTTTTCTTTAGTATATTTGGTTTTTACCGCAAGTTTTTTATTTTATTTTGATAAATTACCAAAAGGAAACTTTTAATGACCCTAAGCAGAATATTTAAAACTATTTTTTTAGTTGAGTTTATTAAAGGTATGCTAATGGCTATCAAAGAAATGTTTAAAAAATCTAAAACGGTAAATTATCCGTTTGAAAAAGGACCTATAAGCCCTCGTATGAGAGGAGAGCATGCTTTAAGAAGATATCCAAATGGTGAGGAAAGATGTATAGCCTGTAAACTTTGTGAAGCAGTTTGTCCTGCCCAAGCTATTACAATTGAGTCAGCTGAAAGAGCAGATGGCAGCAGAAAAACAACAAAATATGATATCGATATGTTGAAATGTATCTATTGCGGTTTATGTCAAGAGTCTTGTCCTGTAGAAGCGATAGTTCAAGGACCAAATTTTGAATTTGCAACTGAAACAAGAGAAGAGCTTTATTATAATAAAGAGAAACTATTAGACAACGGCGATAGATGGGAGTCAGTCTTGGCTAAGAATATTAAGCTAGATAAACCATACAGATAAATGTTAGCTCATTCCGTATTTTTTTATTTTTTTTCCGTTATAGCTATTTTTTCTTCCCTAATGGTAATCACATCAAGAAGCACAATTAATTCAGTGTTTTTTTTAATTCTAGATTTTATATCAGTCGGATGTTTATTCATAATGGTTGGCGCTGAATTTCTAGGTATGATTATTTTGATCGTTTATGTTGGAGCTGTAGCAGTTTTATTTTTATTTGTAGTAATGATGCTTAATGTAGCTGAACAGAAACAATCTTGGTTTATTGGAAAAAAATCAACTCATATTCCAATAGGATTAATAGTGAGTGTTTTAATACTTTTAGAGCTATTAGTGGTAGTTGGTGGCTGGAAATATAAAGATGATCTAATGTCCAGCAGCACCTTAAATTTATCAGATATTTCTAATACACATCAATTAGGTTTAGTGATGTATACTGATTACATTTTATTTTTTCAGTTAGCTGGAGTTATACTTTTATTATCAATGATAGGAGCTATACTTTTAACATTCAGACAAAGAAAAGGAGTAAAAAAACAAAGTTATTTTAATCAAATTTCTAGAAATCCATCATCATCAATTGAGCTAAGAGATGTGGAGAATAATAAAGGGGTAAAGATTGATGATTGAAATTGGATTAGGCCATTATTTATCTTTAGGGGCAATAATATTCTTTTTAGGTGTAATTGGTATTTTTTTAAATAGAAAAAACGTAATAGTAATATTAATGTCCATTGAATTAATATTGTTATCGGTAAACATAAATCTAATATCATTCTCAATTTTTTCTGGAGATATAGTTGGTCAAATATTCACAATGTTAATTTTGACAGTGGCTGCAGCAGAAGCAGCAATTGGATTAGCAATAATTGTTATTTATTACAGAAACAGAGGTTCAATAAGAGTTGAAGATATCCATGGAATGAAAGGATAAATGGAGTACGCTGTAATTTTTTTACCCTTAGTTGGATCTATATTAGGCTTTTTAGGTAAATCTTTAATTAAATACTTTTCTGAAATTACCACGAGTTTATTCGTAAGTATTTCAGCTGTATTTTCAATAATTTTGTTTTGGAATGGAATTCAACACAATACATACGGAAATTTTATAATATTTGAATGGATTAGTTCAGGAAATTTTGTTGCTAATTGGTCAATAAATATTGATCCTTTAAGTTCAGTGATGCTTGTAGTTGTTACACTTATTTCAGCATTGGTGCATATTTATTCCATTGGCTACATGAGTCACGACCCACACAAACCAAGATTCATGTCTTACTTATCTTTATTTACGTTTTCAATGTTAGTTCTTGTTGTATCAGATAATTTTTTGCAATTATTTTTTGGCTGGGAAGGAGTAGGGCTATGTTCATATCTCTTAATTGGTTTTTGGTATAAAAAAGAGAGTGCAAATAATGCAGCAATAAAAGCGTTTATCGTAAACAGGGTAGGTGATTTTGGGTTAGCAATTGGAATTTTTCTAATATTTTTTTATTTTGGTACGATAAATTTTCAAGAAGTTTTTAAATTAGCCCCGCAATTTATTGAAAAAAAATTAGTATTTTTTGGTTTTGAGACAACTCTTATTACATTGATTTGTTTATTTTTATTTATTGGAGCAATGGGTAAGTCAGCTCAATTTTTATTACATACTTGGTTACCAGATGCCATGGAGGGACCCACACCAGTATCAGCACTTATTCACGCAGCTACAATGGTAACAGCTGGTGTGTTTTTAGTTGTTAGATGTTCCCCGTTGTTTGAATATTCTCAAACTGCTTTGAACTTGGTTACAATAGTTGGAATGATCACTGCAATTTTTGCAGCATCAGTTGCTCTTGTTCAGAATGATATAAAAAAAATAGTTGCTTACTCAACTTGTAGCCAATTAGGTTACATGTTTTTTGCTGCAGGTGTAGGCGCATATCATGTAGCAATGTTCCATTTATTCACCCATGCCTTTTTTAAAGCTTTGTTATTTCTAGGTTCTGGATCTGTTATTCATGCATTTAAAGATGAACAAGATATTAGAAATATGGGTGGGGTGAGAAAAAAACTTCCCTACACCTATGTTTTTATGTTGATAGGAACTTTGGCTTTAACCGGATTTCCTTTTTTATCTGGTTTTTACTCTAAAGATGCAATTATTGAATTTGCTTATTTAAAAAATTCTTCTTTAGGGAACTATGCGGCAACTATTGGAATTTTTACTGCTTTTTTAACTTCAATTTATTCTTGGAGATTATTTTTTAAAACATTTCACGGTGCATACAATAATTCAAAAGTACCAATCAATGAAACTCATGAGTCTCCTTTTGTAATGTTAGGTCCTTTATTATTATTGGCTATTGGTGCAATTTTCGCTGGTTATTTTTTCAAAACAACATTTATTGGTCATCATAGTAATGAATTTTGGCAATCATCAATATTCTTTTTAAATGAAATCAAACATGATCCAATTCCTTTATGGTTTTTAGTTTTAACACCAGTGTTAGTAGTAATTTCTATACCAATCTCATATTACTATTTTATTTCTAACACGAAAATTGTAGAGGAATTTAAAATTACTAATTCACCACTATATAATTTTTTACTTAATAAATGGTATATAGATGAACTATACGAATTGTTATTTGTAAAACCTGCTAAGAAAATTGGCTCTTTTTTTTGGAAGAAAGGTGACCTAGGTTTCATAGATAGATTTGGTCCTGACGGTATTTCAAAATTAATAAAAAAACTTTCTAATAAAGCAGGTATTTTTCAAACAGGATTTATATATGATTATGCTTTTGTAATGTTGATAGGTTTATCAATCCTGCTTACTTATTTGATTTTAAATTAAAAAATGGACTTTCCTATATTATCTACTCTTATATTTTTACCATTAGTAAGTTCTCTCTTTATTTTCTTATCTAAAGGGCAAAATAATAATAGCGCCATTTACATTTCTTTATTTAGTAGTTTAGCAACATTTATATTGTCTTTATTTATTTGGTATTCAATGGATTATGCATCAGCAGATTTTCAATTTATAGAGGAACAATCTTGGATTAATGATTTTATTAAATTTAAACTCGGCATAGATGGAATTTCAATTCTCTTTATAGTTCTTACAACATTAATAACTCCTATTTGTATAATCTCATGCATTAATAGTGTTAAAAATAGAGTAAAAGAGTTTTTAATAGCGATTATGATATTAGAAACTTTCATGATCGGAGTTTTTTGCTCATTAGATTTAGTAGTATTTTATTTATTCTTTGAGGCTGGATTAATTCCTATGTTTTTAATTATAGGAGTTTGGGGTGGACCAAAAAGAGTATATTCAGCTTTTAAATTTTTTCTATTTACTCTACTGGGTTCAGTTTTGATGCTTGTTGCCATTATTGCTATCTACTGGATAACAGGAACAACTGATGTCACTCAAATTTATGAAATAAAAATACCTAAAGAGTATCAAAATTTATTATGGTTAGCTTTTTTTAGCTCTTTTGCTGTGAAAACGCCGATGTGGCCAGTTCACACTTGGTTACCTGATGCGCATGTTGAAGCGCCTACAGCTGGATCAGTAATACTAGCTGCAATACTTTTAAAAATGGCTGGGTATGGTTTTTTGAGATTTTCTCTTCCCATGTTTCCTCTAGCTTCAGAATTTTTTACACCATTAATTTTTACACTAAGTATTATTGCTATAATTTACACTTCTTTAGTCGCCTTGATGCAAGAGGATATGAAAAAATTAATTGCATATTCCTCAGTTGCTCATATGGGTTATGTAACTCTTGGAATATTTACATTTAACAAACAAGGAATTGAGGGGAGTGTTTTTCAAATGATTAGTCATGGATTGATTTCAGCAGCTTTATTCCTTTGCGTAGGGGTTGTTTATGACAGATTACACTCTAGAATGATCAGCACTTACGGCGGTTTAGTTAGTTATTTACCAAAATATTCTTTTTTGTTTATAGTTTTTGCTTTAGCCGGATTGGGCCTTCCAGGAACATCTGGCTTTTTAGGAGAGTTTTTAGTTTTAACAGGATCCTTCCAGAAGAATTATTTGGTTGCAATGTTAGCTACTTTTGGAGTTGTCTTAGGAGCTGCATATATGCTTTGGCTTACAAAGAGAGTAATTTTTGGAGTAACTAAAAATGATCAAATTAAAAATTTAAAAGATCTAAATAAATCAGAAATAACTATGTTAGGAATATTAGCTCTGCTAGTCATTTTTTTTGGATTTTATCCAGTTCCATTAATGGAAACGTTAAATGTTTCAGTAGACAATTTAATAAATAACTACGAAATTGCTGTACAAACAAAGGGTTTAAATTAGTATGATAAATAATTTAAATATATTGCTTCCAGAAATTTTTTTAACTCTATCAATATTTTCTATCTTAATGATTGGCGTATTTATTAAAAATAGTTTTAATTTAATTTTTAATTTAACTTCATTAATAATTTTATTAACCATCGCCATAATTTTAAATAGTTCGAATAATGTAGAAAAAATATTTTTAGAGAGCTTCACAAGAGACTCTTTTTCTAACTTTTTCAAAATTTTGATACTTGTCTCAAGCTTATTTGTACTTAATTCATCGAAAAATTTTATTTTAGATAGGAAATTGGCAAAATTTGAATATCCAATAATAATATTACTTTCAATTTTAGGTATGTTTTTTATGGTAAGTTCTAATGATATAATATTATTTTATTTGGGTTTAGAGTTGCAATCATTATCACTGTATATTTTAGCTTCAATTGATAGAGATAATCTAAAGTCATCAGAGTCGGGAATAAAATATTTTGTATTAAGCGCTTTATCATCCGGTTTATTATTATACGGTTGCTCTTTGCTATATGGATTTACAGGTACAACTAATTTTGACTTAATTGCGGGCGAACTAGCCAAAGAAAATACTGGCGCAGTGTTTGCAATGGTATTTATACTGGTTGGTCTTGCATTCAAAGTTTCAGCAGTTCCTTTTCATATGTGGACACCTGATGTGTATGAGGGAGCGCCAACATCAATAACAAGTTATTTTGCCGTAGTTCCAAAAGTTGCTGGACTAGCAGTCTTGATTAAATTTATGCATATACCATTTTCAAAAATATTAGTGGAATGGCAAACTATAATTATTTTTTTATCTATAGCATCAATGATTTTAGGTGCAATTGCTGCAATCGGTCAAAAAAATATTAAGAGATTACTAGCTTATAGCTCTATAGGTCATATCGGTTATGCTTTAGCTGGTGTAGCAACTGGAGTGATCTCAGGTTATGAAAGTGCAATAGTTTATATTTCTATTTACGTTGTGATGAATCTTGGTGCATTTTCATGTGTTTATCTATTAAAAAAAGATGGTGAGTATAAAGAAAATATTTCTGACTTATCAGGTATTTCAAAAAAACATCCAATTTTAGCTATATCATTTTTAATAATATTATTTTCCCTAGCAGGCATTCCTCCGCTTGGAGGATTTTTTGCTAAATTTTATGTTTTTACTGCAGTAGTTGAACAAAAGATGTATGCCTTAGCAATAATAGGATTATTAACCACTGTAATATCAGCTTTTTATTATCTTAAAATTATTAAGACTATTTATTTTGATGATAGTGCCATAAGTTTTGATAATACAAAAAATAAATTCGCTCAATTATCAATTTTCATAAGCTGTAGTATTTTGCTAACCTTCTTCCTATATCCTTCAGTTTTGAGTAATGTAGTGGATACATTATTTTTAAATTAATGAAATTGAGATCACTTAAATTTAAAAGCGTAAAAAGCACAAATGACATAGCCCTAATGCTCATAAAGAAAGATAACATTAAACCTTCAATAATCTTATCAGAGAGTCAGACAAAAGGTAGAGGCACTATGGGAAAAAAATGGATTTCAAAAAAAGGAAATCTATTTTTAAGTATTTTTTTTGATATGAATAAAAAGAAAATAGATTTTAAGAAATTTGCAATATTAAACGCGTATTTGTTAAAAAGTATACTTGCTAAAAAATTTTCAAATAAAATAAAAATCAAATGGCCTAACGACCTACTATTTAAAAAAAAAAAAATTTGCGGAATTTTGCAAGAGACTATTATTAATGCAGGAAAAAAATTTTTAATAATTGGAATAGGAATAAATACTAATTTAGATCCAAAAAACAGTAGTTTTTCGTCTACTTCATTGAAGCATATTACAAATAAAAATATAGATAATAAAAAACTATTTATTATGATTAAAAAAAATTATGAAAAACTCTTATACAAAGCTAATCAAAATTCATTTTCAGAGCTAAAAAAATTTACGCAAAATATATGAATTTTTTAATTGGTGATATAGGAAATACTTCAACAAAAATATGTATTTTGAATAAAAAATTTCAAATTTTGAGATCATATAATTTTGATACTAGCAAGATGTGTAAAGTTAATCTTTTAAAGAATATTATTAGAAAAAAAATTAATAAAAGTATAAGTCCAGTTTTTCTATTTTCAAGTGTTGTACCAAAAGTTTTTATGAATATTAAAAAGAGTTTTAAGATGACTAAATTTAAAATTTTAGAAATTAAGAATTTAAAAATAAACAAAATTATTAAAATTAACATTAAAAATAAAAAAAAATTAGGCTCAGATCGGATAGCGAATGCAATCGGTGCAAAAAAATTCAAAAATTGTATAATTATAGATTTTGGAACAGCAACCACATTTGATATTATTAAAAATGGTACATATGAAGGGGGAGTAATTGCTCCTGGTGTAAACCTTTCTATAAAAAATTTAAGTCATGCGACTGCTTTACTTCCTGAAATTAATTTAAAAAGCTATCAAAAAAGTTATGGGAAAAATACAATCGAAGCTTTGAACGCTGGTTTTGTATGGGGATACGAGGGTTTAATAAATAATATCATAGATAAAATATTTTCTAGAAGTAAAATTAAATATAAAATTTTACTAACAGGCGGATATGCAAAATTTTTTAAGAAAATGGTGAAAAAAAATGTAGTTATTGAGCAAGATATAACTATTAAAGGAATAGCAAATGCTTATAAGGAATTAGTATGAGTAGAGAAAAATTAATTTTTTGTCCATTAGGTGGATCTGGAGAAATAGGTGGTAATATGAATTTATACGCTTATGGGGAAGAAGATAATCAAAAATGGATAATAGTTGACATGGGCGTTTCTTTCGCCGATGACACAGTTCCGGGTGTTGATTTAATAATGCCAGATGCAGGATTTATTATAGATAAAAAAGATGACTTACTTGGAATAATTTTAACGCATGCTCATGAGGATCACATTGGAGCCGTTGCTCATATATGGCCTAATTTAAATTGCAAGATTTATGCAACCCCTTTTACTGCCGCATTAATTTTAGAGAAATTTAAGGAAAAAAAAATTGATATATCGTCTTATTTAAATGTTGTACCTTTGAATAGTAAAATTATACTCGGAGCATTTGATATTGACTTTGTAACGTTGACCCATTCTATTTTGGAGCCTAATGGATTAAGTATCAAAACTCCACTTGGCACAATTCTTCACACTGGTGATTGGAAAATTGATCCTAACCCACTAATTGGAAGCCAAACAGATGAAAAAAAATTAAAATCCATCGGTGAAAGCGGTGTGTCTGCAATGATCTGTGATTCAACAAATATCTTTAGTCCTGGAAGGTCAGGCTCAGAGTCTGATGTGCGAGATAGTTTATTAAGAATTATGGAAATTAAAACTAATAGAATTTTAGTAACTTCTTTTGCATCTAATGTAGCAAGAATGGAAACTATTTTTTATTGTGCAAAAAAAACAGGACGAAATATTTGTTTGGTTGGACGGTCAATGCAAAGAATATATAAAGCAGCAAGAAAGTGTGGTTATCTTAAGGGCTTAATTGAGCCATTAGAACCGAGAGATGCAAAAAAAGTTCCCAAAAATAAAATTTTATATTTAGCAACTGGAAGTCAAGGAGAGCCCATGGGAGCAATGAACAGAATAATTAATGGAGTACATCCAGATGTATTCGTGGAAGGTGGTGATTGTGTAATTTTTTCATCAAAGATTATACCTGGTAACGAAAAAAAATTATATTCTATACAAAATTTAATTGTAAAAAATAAGATGGAGATAATAAGTGAAGAAAATGCTTTCGTTCATGTATCTGGTCATCCTAATCGAGATGATTTAAAGGATATGTATAATTGGGTTAAGCCTCAATGTGTTATCCCAGTTCATGGCGAACATCGACATATGGCTGAGCATGTTTTATTTGCAAAAGAAATGCAAGTTCCAAAAACTTTATTAATTGAAAATGGAGATATTATAAAGTTATTACCTGGAGATAAGCCTGAAATTATAGATAAAGCACCATCTGGTAAAATTTACTTAGACGGAACCATTAATGTTGAAACTGACTCTCAATCAATTAAAGATAGAAAAAATCTATCAATTAATGGATACTTAGAAATAACACTTTTAGTATCTAATAACGGGAAAATAAAAAAACCAATAATTTCTTTCAAAGGCATTCCTGAAAAAGAAAATTCTGAGCATTTTATTTTTGATATGGAAGATGAAATTTTTAATATCTGTAGAACTTTTTCTTTAGATAATAAGAATCAGCAAAAAAATTTAATAGAAACCATTAAGCAAAATTGCAGGAGAATCGTTAAAGAAAAAACTGGAAAAAAACCTTTTACAAACATAAATATAGCGAGAATCTAGTGGGTATAACCGGTTCAATTATAGTTTATGTATTAATTTGGTGGATAATTTTTTTTTCAGTTTTGCCTATAGGAGTCCAATCAAACAAAGAAAAATTTAAAGAAAGAGTAGAGGGAGTTGATCCAGGAGCCCCTAATAATCCAAAAATAGCTAAAAAATTTTTAATTACTACGATAATTACTTCATTAATCTTTATTGTAATATATTATCTAGTTGAATTTGATTTATTAAATTTAAGAAAATATTTACAATAATGTATCTATCACAATTATTTATTCCAATAACTAAAGATTTACCTGCCGAGGCTAAAATCAAATCTCATCAGCTAATGTTACAAACTGGAATGATTAGACAATCTTCTGCAGGAATTTACTCTTGGTTGCCATTAGGATTTAAAGTTATGAAAAAAATTGAGCAGATAGTAAGAGAGGAACAAAATTCTATTGGGGCCCAAGAAATGTTAATGCCAACAATTCAATCAGCTGAAATTTGGAAAGAGAGTGGTAGATATGATGATTATGGTGAAGAGATGTTAAGAATTAAAGATAGGCAAGGAAGAGAAATGCTTTATGGACCTACAAATGAAGAACTAATTACAGACGTTTTCAGATCAAGTGTTAAATCATATAAATCACTTCCACAAATTCTTTATCATATACAATGGAAGTTTAGAGACGAAATAAGACCAAGATTCGGCGTAATGAGGTGTAAAGAATTTTTTATGAAGGATGCCTACTCTTTTGATTTGACCGATGATGATGCAAAAAAATCTTATAACAAAATGTTTTTTTCTTATTTAAAAACTTTTAACAGATTAGGGCTCAAAGCTATCCCTATGGCTGCTGACACTGGACCAATTGGTGGGGATCTCTCTCACGAATTTATAATTTTAGCAGAAACCGGCGAAAGTCAAATATTTGCGGATAAAAGAATATTTGAGATAAATTTAGATAAATATGATTTTAGTGACGACTCTCTTTCTAAAATGAGAAAAGATTTTACAGATATTTATGCGGCAACAGATGAAAAATTTGACGAAAAAAAATTCAATAAAGAGGTTGATAAAAAAAATCAAATTAAAACAAAAGGCATCGAGGTAGGACATATTTTTTACTTCGGGGACAAATACTCAAAACCAATGAATTGTTTAATAGATGATAAAAGTGGAAAGAAAATTTCTGTGAAGATGGGATCATACGGCATAGGAGTTTCCAGACTCGTTGGTGCCGCAATAGAAGCAAATTATAATAATGGCGTAATGAAATGGCCAAAACCAATATCACCGTACGATGTAGTTATTATTCCAAGTATTAGTAAAAATAATAAAGAAAACTTAGAAAAAGCTGAAAAAATATATCAAGAATTAAAAAAACAAAATATTGACGTATTGTTGGACGATGTTGATGAAAATATGTCAAATAAATTTAAAAAACATGACTTAATAGGTATTCCCTTTCAAATTATTATCGGATCAAAATCTGAAAAAGAAAAATTTGAATTTAAAGAATTGAATTCTGAGAGTGAAATGTTAAGTCTAGAGAGTATTAAATCTAAACTTAAAAGATAATATTTTGTTCACAAAAGTAGAAAGACTAATTTCATCAAGAAATCTAAAACCTAAAAAAAAAGAAGGTTTTTTAAAAATAATTTCTATTTTTTCATTTTTAGGAATTATGCTCGGAGTAACTATTCTTATTATAGTTATGTCTGTTATGAATGGTTTTAAAACTGATTTGACTAATAAGATTTTAGGTTTAAATCCACATGTTATAGTTCAGCCGAATGGTTTTAAAATTGATGATATTTATATTTCTAAATTAAAACAAAAAAATAAAAATATTTCTATAAGTAAAACTTATTCAGGTGAAGGTGTAATTATCATTAATAATAAAGCGAAAGGTATTATCTTTAAAGGAGTTAACGATAAAGAAAAAAAAATAAAAGAATTTTTAAAAAAAAATATTGTTAGAGGTGATATAAAAAATTTTAAAAAAAATAATGTTTTTATAGGTTCTGAACTTGCATTTAATTTAGATCTAGATGAAGGGGATAAAATAAATTTAATGTCTTCTGTATTTGTTACTACACCACTTGGTAGTTTGCCTAAACAAGAAAATTTTAATGTTGCAGGAATATTTAACACTGGATTTATCGAATTTGATCAGAATATAATTCTTTTAAATATAGAGGATGCCTTGTCAATTTTTGATAAAGGTATTAATGATCAAAATTTGGAGATTTACTTAAAAAATCCTTTAGCGGCTAATTCCTTTAAAGAAGAAATTGAACAATTTAATCAAAATTATTTTATTTACACTTGGTCAGATTTAAATAAATCTTTTTTTAGTGCTTTGAAAGTTGAAAGAAATGTTATGTTTATAATATTAACGTTAATAATCATCGTAGCAGCATTTAATATTATCTCTGGTCTTACAATTTTAATTAAAAATAAAACTAAAGAGATAGCAATTTTGAAAACTTTAGGACTTAATAATACTTCGATAAAAAAGTCTTTTTTTTTAACAGGTTTTACGATAGGTTTTTTTGCTACAATATCTGGTGTTATTTTAGGAATTATATTTTCATCAAACATTGAAAAAATTAGAATATTTTTATCAACAGTCTTTAACCTAGAAATATTTCCAAGTGATATATATTTTTTAGAAAAGCTACCCAGTGAAATAAACCTATATTCAATTCTTTTGATATTTATTCTTTCACTAATGGTATCAGCTATTGCATCGTATATTCCAGCTAGACATATTTCAAAAATGAAAACATTTAGAGCCTTAAAATATGAGTAAAATTTTAATAGAAACTGTTAATCTTAGTAAAAGCTATAAACATTTAAATGGTAATATAACTTTATTTAATAACTTTAATCTTAAAGTAAAAAAGGGAGATTTAGTTGCTTTAGTAGGCCCCTCTGGATCTGGAAAATCATCATTACTTCATTTATTAGCTTTATTAGATGATCCAACTAAGGGTGATATTAAAATTAATGATGTTTTTACTAAAAAATTTTTAGATGAAAAAAAAGATGAAATAAGAAGAAAAAATATATCAATTATTTTTCAAGACAATAATTTATTGAATGATTTCACTGCTATTGAAAATGTTATGATGCCTTTAATCATAAAAGGGGAAAATGAGGAAATTGCAAAAAAGGAAGCTCAAAAAATTCTTAGAGCTGTAAAAATTTTTGATAGATCTCAACATTTTCCTAACGAACTTTCTGGAGGTGAGCAACAAAGAGTAGCTATTGCTAGAGCATTAATATCGAAAACAAATTTAATTTTAGCAGATGAGCCAACTGGAAATTTAGATTATCAAACTTCAAAAGAAATATTTTCTTATTTTCTAAAATTGAAAAAATTAAAAAAAACTATAATTTTTGCAACTCACAATAGAGAACTTGCTAACAGGGCAGATTACAAGTTGTTTATTTCTAATGCTAATATAAAACGAGTTAATGCTAGTTAATAATAAAGATTTTAATCATCTTAAAGTACACACTCAATATTCAATATGCGAAGGTGCCGTTAAAATTGATGAGTTAGCTGATTATTGCAAGTCAAATAAAATAAAATCTTTAGGATTAGCTGATAGTTATAATTTATGTGGTGCACTTGAATTTTCAGAAAAAATATCAAAAGTCGGAACCCACCCAATCATCGGGACTCAAATTAATTTAAATATGTTAGATATAATTGGAAAAATTTCATTATATGCAACATCTGAGGAAGGATATAAAAATTTAACAAAATTATCTTCTTTAAGTTATTTAAAAAACAACGCAATGAAAGATCCATCATGTGAATTAAAGGATCTCATTAGTAATAATAAAGATTTAATATTACTGACTGGTAATTATACAAACTTTTTTGGAAAACTTTTTTATAAAAATAAACTTAAAGATTTTGAACAAATATTAATTTCTCTAAAAAAAAACTTTAAAGATAGAATTTATTTAGAAATTCAAAGACATAATGAAGCTCAAGAAAAAAACTTTGAAAATTATTTACTTAATATATCAAAATCTTTGCAACTTCCATTAATTGCAACTCAAGAGATTTTTTATATAAGTGAGGAAATGTACGAAGCGCATGATGCATTAGTTTGTATTGGAGAAAAAAACTTTGTAGATGACAAGGATAGATTTAAATATGGTAATCAACACTATTTTAAATCACAAGATCAAATTAAAGAACTATATTCAGATATACCTGAAGCACTAGAGAATAATTATAATTTTCATTTAAGATTTAATTTTAAACCAAAAAAATCAAGACCAATTTTACCGTCAATTTCAAATGAAGATAGCGCTTCCCCTGAAGATGAGCTATCAAAACTAGCAAATCAAGGGTTAAAAATAAGATTAGAAAATTTTATTTTTAAAAAAAATATCAACAAACCAAAAGGACAAATTAAAGAAATTTATGAGAATAGATTGAAGCATGAAATAGATATTATTAATTCTATGAATTACGCTAGTTATTTTTTAATAGTTTCTGACTATATAAAATGGGCTAAAAAAAATTCTATTCCAGTTGGACCAGGTAGAGGTTCTGGAGCTGGCTCACTTGTTGCGTACTCTTTAGATATAACAGATTTAGATCCAATTGAATTTGATTTAATTTTTGAAAGATTTTTAAATCCAGATAGAATTTCTATGCCTGATTTTGATATAGATTTTTGTGAGGAAAAGCGAGATCAAGTGTTTGATTATTTAAAGACAAAATATAAAAATGGTGTCGCTCACATTATTACCTTTGGAAAATTAAAGGCTAGAATGGTTTTGAGAGATGTTGGTCGTGTATTAGGACTCTCTTATGGTCATGTAGATCGAATTTGTAAAATGGTGCCATTTGATCCATCTAGACCTCTTACACTTCAAGAATCTATCGATCGAGAACCAAGATTTAAAGAAGAAGTTAAAAACAATACTAAAGTTAAAAAGCTTTTAGAACTCTCATTAAGATTGGAAGGACTCAATCGTAATATGGCAACGCATGCCGCAGGGGTTGTAATAGCTGGTGATAAATTGTCTGAGCAATTCCCATTATATATCGATCACACTTCAAATCTAACTTTACCATCAACACAATATGATATGTATTCTTCTGAAAATGCAGGGCTGGTCAAATTTGATTTACTTGGCTTAAAAACTCTTACCGTAATTGATAACACTATAAAAAGATTAAAACTTAAAAAAATTAATCTAGATATAACTAAAATTGATCATAATGACAAAAAAGTTTTTTCTATGCTTTCATCAGGTGAGACAACAGGATTATTTCAGCTTGAAAGCGCAGGAATGAGAGAAGCTATTAAACAAATGAAGCCAAATAAATTTGACGATATCATAGCGCTTGTTGCATTATACAGACCAGGACCAATGAGTAATATTCCTATTTATAATGATTGTAAAAATGGAATTAAAGAACCTGATTATATACATCAAACTTTAAAAGAAATATTAAAACCTACTTATGGGATAATTATTTATCAAGAACAAGTTATGCAAATTGCTCAAACTTTAGCAGGCTTTACTGCAGGTGAAGCAGATATTTTGAGAAGAGCAATGGGTAAGAAGAAGAAGGCAGAATTAGATAAACAAAAAGAAAGATTTATTAGTGGAGCTTTAAAAAATGGGATAAAAAAAGAAGTTGCTAATTTTGTATTCACAAAAATTGAACCTTTTGCACAGTATGGTTTTAACAAAAGCCACGCCGCAGCTTATGCTTTAATTGCTTATCAAACGGCTTTTTTAAAAACTTATTACAAAGAAGATTTTATTGCAGCTACAATGTCAACTGAACTTACAAATACTTCTAAATTAAGAGAGTTCGTCGAAGAATTAAAAAAGCTTAAAGTTGAAATAGTAAAACCCTCAATAAATAAATGTTATTCAGATTTTAGAGCCATCAATGGAAAAATTTATTATGGACTTGGTGCTATTAAAAACGTTGGATATGAAGCTATATCAAATATTATTAGTGAGAGGGAAAAAAATGGATCTTTTAAATCTTTTGTTGATTTTATAAATAGAGTAAACGCAAAAGATGTAAATAAACTCCAACTAGAGGGATTAGTAAAAGCCGGAGTATTTGATGAATTTGATAATGATAGAAATAAAATTATAAATTCAATACCTAAAATCATACAAAACATCAAGAATGTAAATGAAGACAAAAATAATAATCAAACAAATCTTTTTAGTGAACAAGAAAATGATCAAATTGAATTTGAGTTTTTACCATCTACTCCATGGAAACAAAAAGAATTAATGTCCGAAGAATTTAAATCTCTTGGATTCTTTCTTACAGATCATCCTTTAAATGAATTTGAAGAAATCTTTAATCAGCTAAATATAATCTCTTACGATAAATTTTATAATGACAATAAAAATGACGGTTTAGTAGCCGGCACAGTAATGTCAATACAGGAAAAAAAAAGTTCAAAAGGGACACCATACGCTATTATCAAGTTTAGTGATAAACAGGCAGAATTTGAACTTTTCTTATTTTCAGAAATGTTAATTACTAATAGAGAAAAGTTAAAGGAATCCGAGTCTTTTGTTTTAACCTTACAAAAAGATAAAACTACTGGGGAAACAGAAAAAAAAAGAGTTAATATTAAAAAAATTCTTAATTTAGAAGATGTTATTAATAAACCATACTCAAAAGTTACTATTGAGCTCAGAAAAGACTATGATTTAGATGAATTAAAGAGTCTTTTATCTAATAAAGGAGAAACGGAAATTAATTTGATAGTTAAAGAAGAAAATAATAAAGCTTTTTTCTTATTAGAGGAAACTCGAAAGTTTGATATAAATCATTTAAAAGCTTTAAAAGCTAAGAAATACGTGGAAAAAATAACTTTTTAGACTGTTGATTTTTTAACATGATTGTATATACGTTGTGCTTATTTCGCACACAGTTATAAGGGCGTTGCCCTACCGGTCCATTTAATTGGAATTACTGTGGTGGATTAACCGGAAAAATATGAACGTACCAAAAGTAGATATTAAACAACTATTAGAAGCAGGTGTGCACCTTGGTCACAAAACACTCAGGTGGAACCCAAAAATGAAAAAGTACATTTTTGGAGAAAAGAATTCTATTCACATCATAGACTTAACTCAGACAGTCGATTTTATTAATAATGCTCTTTTACAAGTTCATAAGATAATCTCTGCCGGTGGAAAATTATTAGTCGTATCAACAAAAAAACAAGCCTCAGAGCAGATATGTGATTTAGCCAAAGAAACCGGTCAATATTATGTAAACCACAGATGGCTTGGAGGAATGTTAACAAATTGGAATACAATTCAAAATTCAATAAAAAGGTTAAAAAAGTTGGAAGAACAACTTTCAAAGGAAAATCAAGGTTTTACAAAAAAAGAAATACTAAAATTTGGTAAAGAAAAAGAGAAACTTCAAAGATCTTTAGGTGGAATTTCAGAAATGAAAAAAACACCAGACTTAATATTTATTATAGACACAAATATTGAGTCACTGGCTGTTGCGGAGGCTAAACGATTAGGTATACCTATAATTGCTGTTGTAGATACAAATTCAGATCCCACCGGCATAGACTTTCCTATTCCAGGAAATGATGACGCGAGGAGGTCAATCAATCTATATTGCGAGCTTATAAAAAGCACAATTAAAGATGCAGAAAAATTTATTAAAAGCTCTGATGAAAAAAGTTTAAAATCAATTTCAAAATAATTTTTAAATTAAAATTAAATGTCTAGCAAAGATTTATTAGAAAATATAAAGAAACTTAGAGAGATGACTGGTGTCGGTTTTAAAGATTGTAAAATTGCTCTTGATGAAACCGAGGGAGATATACAAAAATCTATTGAATTTTTAAGAAAAAAAGGGATAGCAAAAGCTTCAAAAAAAATGAGTAGAACTGCTTCCGAAGGACTTGCATTAGTAAAAGAGGAAAACGGGCAGGTTTCAGTAATTGAGATAAATAGTGAGACAGATTTTGTAGCTAAAAACAAAGATTTCATAGATTTTTGTAAGGAACTATCTGAAATTAATTTTAAAGTGAAAGCTAATTTAGATAAAATTAATAATTCAAAAATGTCTAATGGAATTTTAGTTAAAGATAATCTTGTGAATTTAATAGCTAAAATAGGTGAAAAAATAATTATTAGAAGAGCTGACTTTTTTGATAATTCAAATGGTAAAAATTTTGCATACGTTCATTCTGCAGTGGAAAAAAATATAGGTAAGATAATTTCAATAGTTAAATTAAACGGTATTATAAATGAAAAAAATGAAAATTTCGGATCTAAAATCGCAATGCATATAGCTGCGTCAAATCCTTTAGCAATTGATAAAGATAAAATAGATAAAGGATTAATAGATAAGGAATTAGAAATTATTAAAGCTGAAATTATAAATTCAGGTAAATCAGCAGATTTGGCTGAAAAAATTTCAAAAGGCAAATTATCAAAATTTTTAAACGACAATTCTCTTTTAAATCAAATGTGGATTATGGATCCAAAAAAAAAAGTATCAGATGTTTTAAAAGAAAACTCTACTGACAAAACTATTAAGGTAATTGATTTTATTAGATACAGAGTTGGTGAAGGAATTTAAAATGAGCGCTGATTTTAATGAAAAGACTTACTCAATAAAAATGGATAAAAGCATACAGTCACTTAAAAAGGATATATCTACTTTAAGAACTGGAAGAGCAAATATCAACATGCTTGATACAGTCAGAGTAGACGTTTACGGTCAGTCAATGCCAATAGAACAACTTGCCACTGTAAGCGCGCCTGAGGCTAGACTAATTTCTATTCAAGTTTGGGATAAAGCAAATATTACATTAATTGAAAGTGCAATACAAAAATCAGACTTAGGTATTAACCCCCAAAATGATGGTCAAATAATTCGTTTAAGGGTACCAGATTTAACCGAGGATAGAAGGAAAGAATTAATTAAAATTTTAAAAAACATGGGTGAAAAAAGTAAAATTTCTATTCGTAATATAAGACGTGAGGCAAATGAGGACTTAAAAAAAAAACTTAAAGAAAAGATAATTTCTGAAGATGATAATAAAAATTTTGAAAAAAATATTCAAAAAATTACAGATGATCACATTGGAATTATCGAAAAAGTTTTAACAGAAAAAGAAAAAGAGATAAGCCAGATATGAACAAACTCAACCATGTCGCCTTTATTATGGATGGCAATGGAAGATGGGGAAAAAAGAAAAATAACAGTAGAAATTTTGGTCATATAAAAGGAATTGAAGTAGTAAAAAAAATTGTTAAGTCCTCTATAAAATTAGAAATACCTTATGTTTCTTTTTACGTTTTCTCCTCAGAAAATTGGAAAAGACCTAAAAAAGAGATTTCCTTTTTATTTAAACTTATTAAAAGTTATTTTTTAAAAGAAAAAGACAATTTAATTACAAAAGGAATTAAGATAAATATATTAGGTGAGCTAAATAGTTTACCAACTGATATCAAAAAAGTTCTGAATAAAACTGTTAATCTAACAAAAAAAAATAAGAAAATTAATGTAAATTTAGCAATAAATTATGGAGCTAAAAATGAAATATTAAGAGCTTTTAAAAAATCAAAAAAAAAAACTAATATAAATAATTTTGAAAAAAATTTAGATACGAAAAATATACCAGATCCTGACATATTAATTAGAACAGGGGGTCATAAAAGATTGAGTAACTTCTTATTGTGGCAATTAGCTTATGCCGAGTTATTTTTTCTCAAAAAATTATGGCCTGATTTTAATTCAAATGATTTAAAAAAAATTGTTAAAAATTATAAAAAAATCAAGAGGAATTACGGAAGCATATGAATAATCAAGATCATAAAAAAAGAATTTTTACATCATTAGTTTTGTTTCTAATGATAATTCTTATTATTAAATATAATTTTTTTTTAATTTTAATGCTTTTAATATTTGGTATTTTTTCATTAATTGAATTTTTTACTTTAATAAAGAAAATATTTAAGAACACGATTTTAAAAATCATTTATAATTCTTTATTTACCTTTTATATTTCTTGCTTTTGCTTAACATTTTTTTATTTTTCAAATATTTTGAGTCTTAAAATATTGCTATATACGCTTCTATTTGGTTGTATAGCTTCTGATCTCGGTGGATATATAATTGGAAAAACTTTTAAAGGCGCTAAACTTACAAAAATAAGTCCAAAGAAAACTATATCAGGCGCCTTGGGTTCTTTTGCATTCACGATTATAGTAATTGTAACAATTATTTTCCTTTTTTATGAAATCATTAACTATAAAATACTAATGGTTGCTTTTATAACTTCTTTATTTTGTCAAATGGGAGACATTTTTTTTTCTTTTTTAAAAAGAAAGGCAAAAGTAAAGGATACTGGAAATATTTTTCCTGGCCATGGTGGAGTTTTAGATAGAATAGACGGCATATTATTGGGAGTGCCCTTTGGCTTTATTTCAATTAACTTTTTTTATTAATGAAAAAATCAATTTCAATTTTAGGATCTACCGGCTCCATTGGAATAAATACTTTAAGTATTATAAATAAGAAAAAATTTTTTTTTGACGTATATTTACTATCCGCAAATAAAAATTATAAATTGATCTACGATCAAATAAAAAAATACAAGCCAAAATATTTTATAATAAATAATAATAAAGTTTTTCTTAAAATAAAAAAAAAATTAAAATCAAGAAATACAATTATTCTTGAGTCTTTCAAAAAATTAAAAATAAAAAAAAAAATCGATATTACAGTTACCGCAATTCCTGGAATAGCTGGTTTAGAACCCACAGTTATAAGTTTAAAGTTTAGTAAAAAGATATTAATAGCAAATAAAGAATCCGTAATTTGTGGATGGGAACTTATTAAAAAGGAAGCATTAAAAAATAAAACAGAAATTGTACCAGTTGACTCCGAGCATTTTGCTATTTCTAAATTAATAAATAATCATAACATGTTTGAAATAAGAAAAATTTATATAACTGCCTCTGGAGGTCCATTTTTAAATTATAATTTAAAACAATTGCAAAAAATTAGACCTAAAGAAGCCTTGAAACATCCAAAATGGAAAATGGGAAAAAAAATATCAATAGACTCTGCAACTCTCATGAACAAAATTTTTGAGCTAGATGAGGCAAAAAAATTATTTAATATTCCTGAAAAAAAAATTGATATATTAATTCATCCTAATTCACTGGTTCATGCAATTGTCGAGTTTAAAAATGGACTAACTAAATTTATTTACCATGATACATCAATGGTTATTCCCCTGGCTAATGCAATTTTTGAAAAAAATATTGATATTAATAATTTTTTTTTGAAAAAGAAAAAAAAAATATCTTTTGAAAATTTAATATTTAAAAAAGTAGATCCTAAAATATTTCCAGTTATAAAACTTAGGAAAAAATTTGATCAATTTCCATCAAGCTCAATTATAATAAATGCCTCAAATGAAGTACTAGTGGACAAATTTTTAAGAGAAAAGATCCCTTTTTTAGGTATATTTAAAATTATTAAGACCATTCTGAACGATAGAAATTATAAAAAATATGCTATAAGAAATCCTAGAAATATTAAAGAAATCAATAAAATAGATCTTTGGGCAAAAAACAAAACTTTGAAATTGACAGAAAATATGTATGAATAAAATCTTCCTAATATTAACATTTATTTTTTTTATGTCCTCGAACTTGAATGCTGAGGTGGTGACAAAAATAATAGTCAATGGTAACAAAAGAATATCTGAAGAGACTATAAAAGTTTATGGAGGGATTGAACTAAATAAAGATTTAACTGAGAATGATTTAAATCAAATCCTCAATGATTTATATTCAACAGATTTTTTCGAAGATATAGATATCAATTTACAAAATCAGACGTTAACAATTAATTTAAAAGAACACCCAGTTATAAACCAACTAGTAATTGCTGGTGAAGAAAAGAAAAGGTATACAGATAAAATAAAGGAATTAATTAGTTTAAAAGAAAAAAAATCGTTCATCAAACCTTATTTATCAAAAGATATTGATTTGATAAAAAGCTTTTATTCATCCCTAGGTTATAATTTTGCCAAAGTTGAAGCAAAAGTAAAAAAAATAAATAACGAAAATTTAGATTTATTAATTGAAATTAATAGAGGTGAACAAACTAAAATTTTAACTATTAAATTTTTAGGTAATGAAAATATTAGATCTAAAAGACTTAAAGATTTGATAGCAAGCGAGGAGGACAAATTTTGGAAATTTATTAGTAAAAATACTAATTTAAGTAATAATTTAATAGAGCTAGATAAAAGACTGTTAATTAATTATTATAAATCAATTGGATATTACGATATTAAAGTTTCTTCAAATATTGCTCAGATAAACAAAGAGGGCGGGAACGCAGATTTAATATATATACTAGAAGAAGGTACGAGATATACTATTAACAAAATATCAACCAATGTTGATAATGTTTTTGACAAAAATATTTTTTTTCCACTAAGAGAAGTTTTTACTGATTACGTCGGAGATTATTACTCGCCATTCAAAATTAAAAAACTTTTAGAGAAAGTAGACCAACTTATTGAGGATAATAACTTACAATTTGTAGAGCATAATGTTCGAGAAGAAATAATTGGTGATTCAATAAACATAATTTTTAATATCTATGAAGGAAAAAAGAATTTAGTTGAAAGAATAAATATTACAGGCAATAACATTACTAACGAAGAAGTTATTAGAGGAGAACTTGTTCTAGATGAGGGAGATCCTTATGTTAACTTAAATTTAGAAAAATCTATTGCAAAAATAAGAGCCCGAAATATTTTTAAAAACGTTAGTTATAAAGTAAACGATGGTAGCAAAAATAATTTAAAGATTATTGACATAAATGTAGAGGAAAAACCCACAGGTGAAATTAGCGCAGGTGCAGGTGTAGGAACGAGTGGCGGAACAATAGCTTTTAATATTTCGGAAAATAACTGGTTAGGTGAAGGTAAGCAGGTAGAATTTGAAGTTGAACTTACGGAAGAAACTTTGTTAGGTATAGTTAGCTATAATGATCCAAATTATGATTTTCTAGGCAATTCTTTAAATTATTCAATTTCAAACAGGAAAAATGATAAACCCGATCAAGGTTATGAGAACTCAGTTATTTCTGGTTCTATTGGAACTTCTTTTGAACAATACACTGATGTTAAATTAAGATTGGGATTAGATGCAAGTTACGATGATTTAAAAACAGAAAGTTCAGCATCAGAATCATTAAAAAAACAAGCAGGAACTTTTAGTGAGCTTTCTGCAAGATATGGATTAATTTATGACAAAAGAGATAGAGTATTTATGCCAACAGATGGTTCAATAATTAGTTTTAGTCAACTTATACCTTTATACGCTGATAAAAATTACATAGGAAATAATTTTAATCTAAGTAAATACAAAAACTTTGGGAACGATATTATAGGAGCAGGTAAAATTTTTATCTCCACTGTTAACGGTCTCGGTGACGATGATGTAAGACTTAGTAAAAGAAAATATTTAAGCGACACAAGGTTAAGAGGATTTGAAAGAAATAAAGTTGGGCCTGTAGATGGAAATGATCACATTGGAGGAAATTATGCAGCTGCAGTCAATATAGAAGCAAATTTACCAAATTTATTACCTGAGGACTCAAATACTGATTTAGGTATTTTTTTAGATTTTGGAAATGTATGGGGCGTTGATTATGACAGTACTTTAGATGAGAGTAATAAAATTAGATCTTCAACTGGTTTAGCTGCAAGTTGGAGTTCGCCACTAGGCCCTATGACATTTGTACTATCTAAAAATTTAACAAAAGCTGATACAGATAAAACAGAAAGTTTTAGCTTTAATTTAGGTACCACTTTTTAACAATAATATGAAAAAATATTTAATTATTTTTTTTTTAATTATCTTTAATCAAACTACAATTAAAGCCGATATACCACATTTTGTAGATTTTAAGTTTATTCTTAATCAAAGTGATGCAGGAAAAAAAGCTCAAGATTTTCTTAAAAAAAAACTTGATGATGGTCTAAATAACTTAAAAAAAAAAGAAAAGAAATTAATGGAGGAGGAAAAAAAAATTATTCAACAAAAAAAAATTATTTCAGCCGAAGAGTATAAAAAAAAAGTCACAGAATTAAGAGCAGGTGTTTCTTCTTTACAAAAAGAAAGAAATAAATTACTTCAATCTGTTGCAAATCAACGTGCAAAAGCAAAAAATGAACTACTTAAAAATTTAAATCCAATAATAAAAAGTTATATGAACGAAAATAAAATTCGGATCGTCTTAGACAAAAAAAGTCTTCTGCTCGCAGATGACACGCTAGATATCACTAAAGATATAATGAATTTGCTTAATCAAAAATTAAAATCGATCTCTTTAAAATAGGTAAATGACTAAAAAATTTTTTTTTAAAAAAAAAAAATTATATATAAATCAATTATTTCCAAAAATAAATATTAAAAAATTCATCGTTAATGACATAAAACCCTTAGAGTCTGCTAATGAAAATGATCTGACTTTTTTTGACTCTATAAAGTACAAATCAGAAGCAAATAAAACTAAAGCTAAAGTTTGTATTACTACTGCGAAGTTGGAAGGATTTTTACCAATAAAAAATCATAAAATTATTGTTGAAAATGTTCTATATGAGTTAGCGGTAGTTTTAAAAAAAATTTATCCCAACGCAGATGTAGATTATCCTGATCTTTCGCTTAAAAAACCTAATCAAAAAAAATTTAAAACTGTAAAATTTGGAAATAATGTTTTAGTTGGTAAAAACGTAAAAATAGGCTCGAATACTATAATTGGATCAAATACGATAATTGAACATGAAGTCAAAATTGAAAAAAACTGTATAATTGGTTCTAATGTAATTATAAAAAATGCATTTATTGGTGAGAATGTGGTGATACAAGACAATTGTAAAATAGGACAAAAAGGATTTGGCTTTATTCCATTGAAGGAAAAAAATATAAAATTTCCACATATTGGTATTGTAATAGTTGATAAAGATGTAGAGATAGGATCGGGTTGTACAATTGATAGAGGATCAATTGATAATACTTTTATTGGCAGAAATACTTATTTGGATAATCAAGTTCATATTGCTCATAATGTTAAAATTGGTTCAAACTGCATGATTGCTGGTCAAGTTGGATTTGCTGGTAGCTCAAAGGTTGGTAACAATGTTTCAATAGGAGGTCAAGCTGGGATTTCTGGACATTTAAAAATTGGAAATAACGTAAAAATTGGTGGAGGTAGTGGTGTAGTTAAAGATATAGGTGATAATCAGATAGTTATGGGTTATCCTGCTGTTCCATTAAGGGAATTTTTAAAAAAAAAATCAAATGAATAAAATTGAATTAAATAAAAAAGATATTGAAAACTTGTTACCACATAGAGAACCTATGTTGCTTATAGATAAGCTAACAAACATAGTACCATTAAAGTCTGCTACCGCAATTATGTATGTGAAAAAAAATGGTTTTTATGTCCAAGGGCATTTTCCTGGTCAACCCGTAATGCCAGGTGTCCTTATTGTAGAAGCTTTCGGACAAGCTGCTGCAGCCTTAACAGCTCACGGGATTGATCCAAAAGAGTATGCAAATAAGTTAGTTTATTTGATGGGAGTTGACAGAGCTAGATTTAGAAATCCAGTACTACCTGATTGTGAGCTTCATTTAGAAATTGAGGCAATAAGATCTCATGGCAGAGTTTGGAAATATAGAGGTACAGCAAAAGTTGATGAAAAAAGAATGGCCGATGCTGAATGGTCAGCTACTATTGTGGACAGAAAATAATGATACATAAATCTAGTGTAATTGATAGTAAAGCAAAAATTTCTAAATCAGTAAAAATTGGTCCATTTTGTTATGTAGGACCTGAAGTAGAACTCTCTGATAACGTAGAACTAGTTTCCAATGTGCATATTGACGGTAATACAAAAATAGGGCAAGGAACAAAAATATTTCCTTTTGCATGCATAGGTACTTCGCCGCAAGATTTAAAGTTTAATAATGAAAAAAATAGTTTAACTATAGGAAAACAAAATATTATCCGAGAATATGTGACTATAAATCCAGGCACAAAGGGTGGTGGCTCAAAAACTATAATTGGAAACAATTGCTTGTTTATGATTTCTTCTCATATTGCTCATGATTGCAAGATTGGAAACAATGTTATAATTGCAAATAATGTTCCTCTTGGAGGCCATGTTACAATTGAAGACTCTGTAGTTATAGGAGGTAACTCTGCAGTTCAACAGTTTACTAGAATTGGAAGACTGGCCATGGTAGGTGGAATGACAGGTGTACTCAAGGACGTAACACCTTTTGGTTTATCAATTGGAAACAGAAACTATCTTCAGGGTTTGAATCTCATTGGTTTACGCAGGAAAAAATATGATAATAAAAAAATCATGGAATTAGATAAGGCCTATAAAGAAATTTTCTCTTCAAAAAATCTACACGAAAATTTAAGCAAAATTAATGGTGAATATAAAAATAATGAACTTGTTTCAGAAGTCATAAGATTTATCGAAAAAGATAAAAAAAGACCTATTTGCTCACCTCAGAATTAAATTATGATTGGTCTAATTTTTGGAGAAACCGATTTCCCAAAGTATATATATAGAAAAATAAAAAATAAAAAAAAATATATAATAATTGATTTAACTAATAAAAATTTTTTTAAAAAAGATAAAAACTCGCATAAAGTTTCAATTGGTCAATTTGGAAAGATAATATCTATTTTAAAAGGAAAAAATTGTAAAAAAGTATTATTTGCTGGAAAAGTAAACAAACCTAAGTTTTCAAAACTTAAGTTAGACTTCAAAGGCGTTTATTACATATCTAAGATTATAAAAAAATCAAAAATCGGTGATGCTGCAATTTTAAAAGAAATAATTAACATTTTTAAAAGAGAGGGTATAAAAACGATAAGTTCAACCTTTTTTACACCTGAGCTTAATCTCTCAAGAGGGAATTATACAAAATATAAACCAGATAATGATGATAAAAAAAATATTAAAAATGCAATTAAGTTTTTGAGCAAATCAAAACCTTATAGCTATATTCAAGCCGCCGTTGGAAGAAATAATGCAGTGATTTTAGAAAAACGAACAGGTACACAAGATATGCTTAGAAATATAAAAAAAGACGAATATAAAAGTAATGGTGTTTTAGTTAAATTTCCAAAGAAAAAACAAGACAAGAGATTAGATCTACCTACAGTTGGCCTAAATACTTTAAAACAATGTAAATTTGCCGGTTTAAAAGGAATAGTCTTAAAACATAAAAATAATATTTTTTTAGACAAAATTAAAGCGATCAAATATGCAAACAAAAATAAGATGTTTATTTTAGTAAAATGAAAAAAATTGCTATATTTTTAATTATTATTTTAATTCAAACAATAAATCTTAAAGCTGAAGGCTTTAAATTAAATAAAATTATTTCTGGATTAGACAAACCTTGGAGTTTAACTTTTAAAAATGAAAATGAAATTTTAATAACAGAAAAATCAGGTCAAATTGTATTAGTTAATTTAAAAGATAATAAAAAAAAGAAAATAAATCATAATTTAAAGATATTAGAAGATGGGCAAGGCGGACTACTTGAAATTCTTTATCATAAAAAAATGGTTTTTGTTTCTTATTCAGAAAATAGAGGAAATGGCAAATCTAGTACTTCTGTGGCTTCTGCTAATTTTAATTATGAGAATTTACAATTTAACAATGTTTTTAGAGCCGAGCCGGCCATAAACTCTGGTTACCATTTCGGATCTAGGCTTATAATAAAAGATAATTTTCTATTTATAACAGTAGGAGAGAGGGGTGAGGGAATGATTGCACAAGATCCTACAAAACACCCTGGGAGTATTATAAAGATACATTTAGACGGCAAAGTTCCAAAAGATAATCCCAAATTTAATGGTAAAAGTAATTGGCTACCAGAGATTTACCAAATAGGCGTAAGAAACCCTCAAGGCATGGATGTATCTCCTTATGAAAACAAAATTTATTTAACAAATCATGGAGCTAGAGGCGGCGATTGGTTTGGAGAAGCTAAGTATGGTGAAAACTATGGTTGGAAAATTTTAGGATGGGGTGGAACAAATTATTCAGGAACAAAAATTGGACCTAAATGGAAACCAGGATTTACAAAAGCCATCAAATATTGGGTGCCTTCGATAGCGGTAAGTTCAATGGTTATATACAAAGGAGATGAGTTTAGAGAATGGAATGGGCATGCTTTGATAACTTCACTTAAAGATCAATCACTTAGAAAAATAAGATTTAAAGATAATGAATTTATTGATGAAAAAATTATATTTAAAGGAACTATCGGAAGAATAAGAGATATTGAAATTCAGAGAAACACAGGAAAAATTTTTCTCATAACTGACGATGGTTCTATTTGGGGACTACAAAAGTGAAAAAAATATTTATCCTAACAGGCGAAGCATCAGGCGACAAATTAGCGTCAAAAGTTATAAGTGAATTAAATAAACTAAATCCTAATATAGAATACTTATCAGTTGGAGGTGAAAATTTAAAAAATTTAGGCATTAGATCTATTTATAACATTAAAGAAATAACATACTTAGGATTTACTAATGTTTTATTAAATATTTTTAAGATTAAGAAAAAAATCAATGAAACAGTTAAGGCTATAGAAAATTTTAAACCTGATATATTATTCACTGTTGACAGCCCCGATTTTACTTTAAGAGTAGCCGAAAAAGTTAAAATAAATAATCCTAAGATAAAAACTATACACTATGTGGCTCCTCAAGTATGGGTTTGGAGAGAAGGTAGAGTTAAAAAAATTAAAAAGTTTATTGATCATATTCTTTTACTTTTTAATTTTGAAAAAAGTTATTTTGAAAAAGAAAATATGAGCCATGAATTTGTTGGACACCCTTTACTTGACTCAACCATTGAAAGTGCAATTGATATAAATCAAATTTTAGGAAAGAATAAAGCTTTAATTTCTATTTTTGCAGGAAGTAGAAAGTCTGAAATAGATATTTTAACTCCTATACTTTTAAATTTTATTAAACTTATGAATGAAAAGTATAATGATTTTTCTTATGTATTTCACGCTACAAAAGAATATTCAGACTTAATTCTATTTTATATAAAAAAGAATAATTTAAATAATTGTGAAGTTATAAATGACAGTAAAATTAAAAGTCATATTTTGAAAAAATCAGTATTTGCTGTTTCTAAATCAGGAACAATATCTCTTGAAATATGCAAAGCCAAAATACCATCGGTAATCTTATATAAAATGGGCTTAATAAATTTTTTTATTATAAAGATGTTAGTAAAAACCAAATTTGCAAATATTATTAATATAGCTGCTAAAAAAGAAATAATACCAGAATTACTTCAATCTAATTGCAATCCAAAAAAAATATTTGAAGTTGTTTCTAATTATTTAGATAATCCAGATAAAATTGATGAACAAATATCAAAAACACAGACGATTTTAAAAAGTTTTAAAACCAATACTTTATCCTCAACTCTTGCTGCTAATGCTTTAAATAAGTATCTATGATCATTTATACTCATGATGATTGCTTAAAAAAATTTAATGGTAATAACCATCCTGAAAGAAAAGAAAGATTAGAGAGTATTTTAAGTTCAATAAAATCATCAAATTTAAAAGTAGAATTTAAAGAAGCACCTTTAGTTGATTTAGGAACCGTTTCATTGGTCCATCCAAAACATCATATAGAGCAAATTTTTTCTAACATTCCTAAAGAAGGAATTATAGGCGTTGAGAAAGAACCTTATGCTGATACTATGCTTTGTCCTGATAGTAAAAACGCAATTCTTAGATCATGTGGAGCTGGTATTGCTGCAGTTAAGGATCTTATGCTTAAAAATGAGAGAGTGTTTTGTGCTGTAAGACCACCAGGCCATCATGCTGAAACTGTAAGAGCCAATGGTTTTTGTTTCATCAATAACATTGCAGTAGCTGCAAGATATTTACAAAAACAATATAAAATAAATAAAGTTGCAATAATTGATTTCGATGTTCACCACGGTAATGGGACGCAAGAAATTTTTTATAAAGATAAATCAGTTGTTTATGGGTCTTCTCATGAATTTCCTTTATTTCCAGGAACAGGAGCAGAAAATGAAACCGGGGTAGGAAATATTTTTAATGCAACTTTAAAAGCTGGTACTACAAGTAAAGATTTTTTTAGAATATTTGATCAAAAAGTTCTTAGAGCTATAGATAGATTCAAACCTGAAGTAATATTAATTTCTGCTGGTTTTGATGCCCATGTAAGAGATCCGTTAGCCAATATTAATTTAGAATCAGAAGACTTTTTTAAAATTACAAAAAATATAGTCGATATTGCCAATACTCACTCTAAAGGTAGAGTGATTTCTTTTCTTGAAGGCGGTTATGATTTACAGGCTTTATCAGAAAGCATTATTGAGCACCTTAATGCTTTAAAGCCCCATATTTGACCAGTTATCTGGGTCGTTAAATTTTTTTATTTCTTTTTCAGTTACTGGTCTAAATAGATAGTAAGCAATATATATTGTTAGAAAAAATAAAAAAATTGTTTTCATTATTTAGATATATTAAACTAATTTTATGAAATTTAGTAAAAGAAAATTTACTAAAATCCTCTGTTTTTCGAGTTTAGTATTGCTATTTCCAATTAAAACTCTTTTAGCCGCCTCTAAAAAAATCGTTAACCCAGACCTTTCTAAAGAGCAAAAAAATATCATGTTTAATGAGGGGACTGAAAGACCGTTTACTAGTAATTTATTAAAGGAAAAAAGAAAGGGTTTTTATCATTGCGCTAATTGTGGAAATAAACTATTTGCATCAACTGCTAAATTTGATAGTGGAACTGGCTGGCCTTCTTTTTCTGAAGCTTTACCAGGGGCTTTTAAAACAAAAATAGATTATAGCTTTGGTATGGAAAGAGTAGAGTACCATTGTGCAAAGTGTGGTGCACATCATGGACATGTTTTCAATGACGGTCCAAAAGAATCAGGTAAAAGATTTTGCAATAACGGACTTTGCTTAATTTTCAAACCAGAATAAATGCAATTAGATTAAATAAAAATATCATATTATTTAAGCTTTTTTGTTCACAGTCAGCGCCCAATTCGTCCATGTTTGTATGTGAATTTTGCAAATTAAAGTTTAAAAGTGAGAAATGGATCTAATTACAGTAATTATCATTGGTGTCATAGTTGCAGCTACAGGTGTAATCAACCCAAAAGCTAAAGATCCGGAAGAAGTAGCTAAAGCCCCAGAAACGCAGATAACAACTCCAGAAGTTAAAGAACCTGAACCAGAACCTGAACCTGAACCTGAACCAGAACCTGAGCCAGCTAAAGAACCAGAACCTGAACCAGAACCTGAGCCAGAACCAGAACCAGAACCTCAAAAAGAAGAACCAAAAGAAGAGGTAAATGCTGAACCAACTCAGGAGCAAGATGCAAAACCTGAAGAGGAAGAAGTTCAACCAGTTACAGAAGAAACTACTGAAGCTACAGAGGAAAAAGGATTAAGTATGGTTAATATTCTTCTTTATATCTTAGGGGCAATTGCAGTAATTGCAGCTGGAATATATTTCTTTATGAGAAGAGAACCATCAACAAAAAGTGCAGCAGATATAGCTAGAGCTCAGTCTCAACAAGAGCCTACTCCTGAGCCTCAAGAAGAACCAGCTCAAGAGGAGACATATTCAGAGCCAGAAACTCAGCCAGAACAAGAGCAACCAGTTCAAGAGGAAACTCTGACAGAAACTACTGAGGAAGAAACTCAATCAGAAAATAATGATCAATCATCTAATAACGATGATGAGAATAATAATAGATAATTAATATTTTATGTTTTTATCTTTAATTGTTAATAACATAAACCAAAAACTATTAGTCTTTTAATTGCAAAAATTAAAAAAAAGGCAACTGATTAAAAATTTTTTCCACCTTCTAAGTAAGCACACTTCTCACAAGTTTTTTCAATTTCTGGTGCTTTTTCAAGATTTAAAACATTTTTCATTTCAACTATCTTTTTTTCAATCCACGATGTATCTACACGGTACGGTATTAATGTAGTTTTGAAATCTATTTTGTTTTCAAATTTATCATTTGTTTTTTCTCCATTACAAACATAAAAAAAAGTTCGGTCTGAGACATCAAAATTCATTTTTCTTAAAATATGAACATATATATCCATTTGTAATTTATAACTAAGATGCCATTCAGCATCGAGGTAAGAAGAAACAGTAACAGGGTAAGTTGAAGATTGAGCTTTATAATCTACTACAACTATCTTCTTTTCATTTAAATCAAACCAAAGATCATCAATTCCTCCATGAATGATAAGATTAGTTTTTTCATCTAAATACGAAATTCCACCTTTTAAAGAGTTTCTCCATGTATTCAAATCTTTGTGCTGATAAGGAATAAAATTTAAATTATGTTTAATCATAATCGGATGTGGTTTTTGTTCTTTTCTATACTGATCAAATTCTTTTTTTAATAGCTCGTCCACAGCTACGTTTAGAGCCCAACCAGGCATAGAAGGTTCTTTTAGGCCCTTAACTCGATCTAGATAAAAGCACCTTTTACAACTAAGAAAATTGAAAAATTTTGACCTACTTATTTTAAAAGGGGTGTTTGATTTTTTATCGTAAATGGATGTTTTTCTCGTTCTGAAAGATACAGCCTCTTTCATTTAAACTGATTTTAGTCTTTTTATTACTTCAGCCTTGTCTAAGGATAATATTACATCATATAGACCTGGTCCAAATCTTGAGCCCACCAAAGCTATTCTCAATGGCTGTCCCACACCTTTAAAATTAGTCTTATGCTTATCTATTAAAGATTTAATTACAGGCTCTAGAGCTTCTCTAGATAGAGAGGAAAGTTTTTCATATTCATTGATAAAGTCATTTATTACTTTCTTGGATAAATCATCAATTAGTTTTTTATCATCTGCGCCAACCTCAATTTTATCATTAATAATATATTGAGCATTATTCCAAATATCCTCTAGGGTTTTTGCTTTATTTTTTAAAAAACCCATTGATTTTAAAAGGACATTCTCTTTTGCTTGATCTATAGGTTTTTTGTATTTCGAAACGTATTCTTTGAAGAAATTAAAAAGATCTTTTTCATCTATTGTTTTAATGTAAGTTTCATTTATTGAATAAATTCTATTCATATCTAGCTTTGAAGGCGATTTACCAACGCCACTTAAATCAAATAAATCAATACTTTCTTGTTTAGTAAAAATCTCTTTATCTTTGTAAGACCACCCTAATCTTAATAAATAATTTCTTAAAGCATCTGAAATAATTCCAATTTTAACATAATCTTCAAGGGTAGATGCATTATCCCTTTTGGATAATTTTTTTCCTTGTTCACTATGAATTAATGGAATGTGAGCAAAGTTAGGAACTTCCCATCCCATAGCGTCATAAATTTGTTTTTGTTTAAATGAATTAATCATATGATCGTCACCTCTAATTACATGAGTAATTTTCATCTCATGGTCATCAACTGTTGCTGATAATTGATATGTTGGTGATTTATCTTTTCTTAATATTACAAAATCTTCAATTGCGGAATTGGAGATATTTCTTTCTCCTTGAACTAAATCTTTTATAATTGTATTTCCTGAAATTTTACTCTTAAATCTAATTACCGGTTTTACATCCTCTGGAATTTTAAGGTCTTTAGCATCTCTCCACTTTCTATTATAAACATACGGTATACCTTGTTTTTTACACTTCTCTTTTTGTTCATTTATTTCTTTTTCTGAGCAATAACACTCATAAGCAAAACCTTTTTTGACAAGTTCTTCAGCAACTGCAACGTGTTTATTAATGTTTTTAGATTGAATGTATTCTTCGCCATCATGTTCAATCCCTAGCCATGATAATGATGAAATTATTTGTTTTTTAAATTCGTCTTTTGATCTTTCTTTATCTGTATCTTCAATTCTTAAAAAATATTTACCTTTATTTTTCTGAGCTAACAGCCAGTTAAATAATGCTGTTCGAACACCGCCAATATGAAGAGGCCCAGTAGGAGAGGGCGCAAACCTACAATTAAAAGACATTCTATTAATTAGACTATTTTAGTGAAAGTTTCTATATAAAGAAACAAGTTTACCTTGAATTTTTATTCTATTGGCAGCGTAGATTTTTGTACCGTAGTTTCTATTTGCAGCTTCTAAAGCAATAGTGTTTCCTTTTTTTCTAACTCTTTTTAAAGTTGCTTCTTGATCATCAATTAAAACAACCGCAATTTGACCACTATCTACGTTTGAAGTTTTTTTAACGATTACCGTATCGCCATCATTAATTCCAGCTTCAATCATTGAATCACCTTTTACTTTTAAACCATAATGCTCACCATTATTCTGTAAATCTTCAGGTAAAGCTACCCGATCAACTTCTTGTTGAATTGCCTCAATAGGAGTTCCTGCTGCAATACTTCCTAAAACAGATACATCAGTTGATTTTGTTTTTTCTTTATCCAATCCACCTTTAATAACGCTTGGTGTAAAAGTATTAAAAATATCATTGGCGCTTGCGTTTTCTGGTAATTTTACAACTTCTAAAGCCCTTGCTTTATGAGCTAATCTTTTTACAAATCCTCGCTCTTCTAAAGCTGATATTAATCTATGAATTCCTGATTTCGACTTAAGGTTGAGTGAATTTTTCATCTCTTCATATGATGGAGAAATTCCAGAAGATCTTATCTTCTTATTTATGAATATTAGTAAGTTTTTTTGTTTTTTTGTTAGCATAGAACAAACCTCGTACATCTATGTTCTATAAAAGTTCTATTTAAATTACAACTTCAAATAAGCCCTTATTTTATTGAATTATTTGAGTAAATTTTTTTAATAACTCTGCAGGATTGTCAGATTTTAAAAGTGATTCACCAATTAGAAAATTTTTAATTCCTGTCTTTTCATAAATAAATTTGGCATCGGCTTCATTTTTAATTCCACTTTCTGAAATGACAGGGCCTTTATGTTCTTTTAAAGTTTCAAAAATAGAAATCGTATTATTAATAGAGATGTCTAATGTTTTTAAATTTCTATTATTAATCCCAATTAAAGCATTTTCGTATTTTAAAGCATTTTCAGCTTCTTTATTATCATGCACTTCAACTATTACTGAAAGTTTATGTCTAGAAGCTTCAGCATATATTTCATCTGCCAATTTAGCATCTAAAGCCGCAACTATGATCAAAATACAATCACTACCATAACTTTTAGATAAAGCGATTTGATAAGGATCAATAAAAAAATCTTTTGCTAAAACAGGGATTTTAAACTTATTTTTAATATCCCTTATATAATCAAGTTTACCAAGAAAGTGTTTTTCTTCAGTTAAAACCGAAAGGCAAGTAGCACCGTTATCTATGTACATTTTTGCAATGTTTAAATGATTAAAATCTTTCACTAATTCTCCAGCAGAAGGGCTTGCTTTTTTTATCTCTGTTATAAGCGATGCCCTTTTATTATTAGTTATAACTTCTTTAAAATTAAAAAAGTTATCTAAAGATTTGATTGTACTTTCAATAGAATCTAAAGAATTTATCTTTTTAATTTGCTTTAAAGACTCTTTTTTATCCTCAATAATTTTATCTAAAACATTAGCCATTAATTTGATTGTAATTTTGTTAAATGTTCAAAAACTTTACCAGAATTTAGATGTTTAGTGACTTTATCAAAAGCATTTTTAAAATCGTTTTCTTTTCCTGAAACGATTAATCCAGCTGCAGCATTTAAAGCAACAGATTGTGAGAATTCATTAGAGGTGCCTTTATAGATATCTATTATTTTTTCAGCATTATATTGTGCATTTTTACCTTTTAAATTATCTCTATCACCTTCACTTATACCAAGATCTTTTGGATTTATTATAAATTCATTAATACCACCATTTTTTAATTCAACAATATTGGTTTTTACAAAAGGAGAAATTTCATCCATTCCATCATCACTATGAACAATATAAGCGTGCTCAACATTATTTTCTTTTAACGCTTCTGCAAAAGGTTTCATCCATTTTTTATCGAAAACACCTATCACTTGTCTTTTAACTTGGGCTGGGCTACTTAAAGGACCAATTAAATTAAAAATAGTTTTCTTACCCATCTTTTTTCTAGCAGGTCCAACGTGTTTCATGGCTGAGTGATAATTTGGAGCAAACATAAAAGCAAAATTAAAGTTTTTTATACTTTCTTCTGCTTCATTTGATTTTAAATTAATGTTTATTTTCAAAGCTTCCAAAACATCTGCTGAACCACAGTTAGATGAAACAGCTTTATTACCATGTTTTGCCACTTTAACTCCCATACTAGCTAAAACAATCGCAGCGGCTGTTGAAATATTTAAAGAATTTTGACCATCTCCGCCAGTTCCACAAGTATCAATTGTGCCTGAGTCACAAGAAACTTTTGTTGCTTTATTTCTTAAAACAAAAATACCACCGGCTAATTCATCTTTAGTTTCACCTTTTTTTATAAAATCTTCTAGTATTTCAATAATTTGATTTTCTGTATGTTTACCCTCCATTAAATCTGAAAATAGAGATTTGCTTTCCTGAAATGAAAGGCTTTGACCTTGTTTTAATTTATTTGAAATATCAGACATGTTAATTAGTGATAAAATTTTTAATTAATTTCATACCTATTTTAGTACTTATACTTTCAGGATGAAACTGAAACCCGTGAATATCATAATTTTTATGCATTAACCCCATAATTGTCTTATTTTTGGTTTCTGCAGTAATTTCCAAGACTTTTGGGAACTTTTTACGATCTACTATAAGGCTATGATATCTCGTAGCTTCGAAATTATTTTGGATATTCCTAAATAAACCTATTTTTTGATGCTTAATTCTACTAGTTTTTCCATGCATTAAATTCCTAGCTCTTACGATTTTCCCACCAAAAACCTGACCAATGATTTGATGACCTAGACACACTCCAAGAATTGGTATTTTTTTATGAACTTCTTTTACTATTTTTAAACAGTTACCGGCTTGATTTGGATTACCTGGTCCAGGTGAGATAACAATTTTATTATATTTTTTTCTTAAAACTGTTTTACCATCAATTTTATCATTTCTAACTACCTCAACACTCTTTTTAAAATTAGAGATATAGTGATATAAGTTATAAGTAAAACTATCGTAGTTATCTATTAGTAAAATTTTCATTTAATCTACCGCTCTCATTAAAGCTTTAGCTTTGTTAACTGTCTCAGCATACTCTTTTTCAGGCTTGCTATCAGCAACTACACCAGCACCAGCTTGTACATAAAATTTGTTATCTTTAATTAAGGCTGTTCTTAAAGCTATACAGGTATCAAATTCACCATTAGGAGTGAAATAACCAATACCGCCTGCATATAATTTTCTTTTATTTTTTTCTAATTCATCAATGATTTCCATAGCTCTTATTTTAGGAGCCCCACTAACAGTTCCAGCAGGAAACCCTGATAATAAAGTCTCAAACAATGAGAATTTATTATTAAATTTACCGATAACATTAGAGACGATGTGCATTACATGAGAATATCTCTCAACTTTAAACTTTTCAGTTACTTTGACAGTGCCTACTTTTGAAACTTTTCCTACATCATTTCTTCCAAGATCTAATAACATTAAATGTTCTGCTAATTCTTTTTTATCTTTTAAAAGATCTGATTCATATTTTTTATCTTCTTTGCTATTTTTTCCTCTAGGTCTAGTGCCAGCGATTGGTCTGATTGTTACTTCTCCACCTCTAAGTCTTACTAATATTTCTGGACTACTACCTAAAATGTTAAAATCTTTATAATTAAAATAAAACATAAAAGGTGAGGGATTAGATTTTCTCAAATGATTGTAAATTTCTATAGGTGTTTTATTTATTTTTCTCTCAAATCTTTGACTTAATACAACTTGAAAAATATCTCCTTTTTCAATGTATGTTTTTGCTTTTTTAACAAGTGATTTAAATTTTTCTTTTGAAGTATTAGATTTTATTAAATTCTTGTTAGGTTTAAATGTGAATTGATCTGGAAGTTTAATTTTTTCAAAATCTTCATACAAATCAAACCTTTTATTTATTGCATGATATTCTTCTTCATAATTTTTAATTTTTGTATCTGCATAAATATTCTCTATATAAAAAATTTTTTTTTTAACATTATCATAAATAATCAAATTTTTAGGTCTTGATAATCTTACGTCAGGTACTTTAAGATCATCTTTGCAATTATTTGGTATTTTTTCGATATAACGAATAACATCATAAGAAAAATAACCTACAAGCATTGACGACATTGAAGGTAATTGATTTGGAATTTTAATTTTAAATTTCTTAATTAGTTTATTTATATATATTAATGGATCAGATTTAACTTTAGTTTTTTTATCTGCACTATTAATTGTAATAATGTTCTTATTGATATCCCATATTTTATCAGGATTAAGACCAATTATTGTATAACGGCCTTTTATTGTTCCTTTTTCAACTGACTCAAAAATAAAGCTATTTTTTTCAGCTAAAAGAAATCTAAATAAGTTTTCAACCTTGTAATATTGATCACAAGATCTCGATCTAAATAAAATTTGATGTTTTTTTTTAGAATGATTACTTTTAAATTCTTTAAAACTTAAGTTTATCTTCATTAAAATGAATTTTTGACACGATCTATTGTTCTTTGATTAACTTCAACTTTATACTTCTGATTAGCATTTTCATCATAAGATTGATATATTTTGTTAATCAAATTTAAGCGTGCTTTAGCTTCGTATTGCTCAAATTCATTACCATTTTTATCTAGTTTTTTATATTCAGTTTTTTTTGTAAATATTAAAAAACTTTTGGTTAGTGTGTTGTTTGTTAAAAGGTTTATGTCACCATCACTAGTCAAAAATATTCGCTTTACCAAACCTTCACTAAATATATCGTTTTGTTTTAAATTTGAGATTTTATAATCATTAATATTTAATCCATTATCGTCGGCAAATTTTTTATAATTATCTCCATCAAAAGCACCTAAACTTATATCTTTAGCTAATGATGTGTTATTTTCAATTTTTTCTTTAAAACTTAATTGAGCAGTAAGTGCTTCTAATACTTCAGGGTCACTCATTGGTCTATTCTTTTTTTCGACATCTTTAATCTCAGCTAAATAATATTTACCTTCTATAATTATAATTTCAGGAGATTGTGGAATTTTTATGTTGTATATTTTCTTAAAAAGATTATCCGGTAAGTCTTTAATTTTGTTTTTTGCTTCGTTCTCCTTTTTTGCGTTAATTTTATTAAATTCTATAATTTTTAAATTATTTTTTTTTGTGGTTTCCTCAAAAGATTGTCCATCCAAAACATTATTTTCAATAATGTCTAACTGTTTAAAAAAATTTTCATTATACTCTTTACTTCCACTAACTAATTCTGGCTTAATGTCTGCATATCTTATTGACTTAAATTCAGTAAAAAACACATTTTTATTTCTTTCATAAAGCTCTTTTATACTTTCTTGAGATGGTTTATTTTTTGAGTGATATTTATCTAAATCAATGTATTGAATTGTTTTTGTTTGATTTTCTTTTCTATATTCCCGTTCTAATAAAATTTCAGGTATCACAATCCCTCCTGCCAACGAACTCAAAAACTGTCTTCTTTTTTCTTGTTCAACAATATTTGCTTCAAACTGAGGGGCTGTTGTTCCACTTTTTAGTAAAAATTTTTCATACTCAGTTCTAGAAAATTTATTGTCTTTAAAAAAAGATTTATCGTTTTTAATTATATCTCTTAGAGCGTTATCACTAACTACAATATTAAGTTTCTCTATTTCTAATGACATTACTTTTTTTCCAATATAATCAGACAAAATTTGCTCAACGAGATCTGTTTTTGACAAATTTTTTACCTGTTCTTCATTTAAATTTAATCGATTAATATAATTTACAAATTCTTGCGTACTAATTTTGTTTGAGTCGACTGTAGCAACTACGTTTTGATTCCCACCTCTAAAAACGTCACCCATTCCCCAAAAGACAAAAGGTAGAATGATTATTCCAACCAGAAGTTTGAGAAAAAAAGACTTTGATAATTTTCCTATTGATGTTGCCATTATATTAATTTATTAAGTTCAAAATTATACACCTATAAATTAAAATTTAAATTAAGGCAAATTATGAAATATTTTATTGGTAATTGGAAAATGTATGGTGTGCCCAAATCCGTTAGTATTCTCAACAGAATTAATTCATACTATTCTAAAGACAAAAATAGACACAAATACAAAATAGTAATCACCCCGCCGTATACTCTTATTGAAAGCTATTCAAGATATTTTAAAAATAAAAGGATTTCAATAGGTGCTCAAAACTGCTATCAAAAAGAACAATTCTCTTCAAACACTGCGGCCGTAAGTCCTTATATGTTAAAAAGTGTAGGCGCTAAATACACCTTAGTTGGACATTCAGACAACAGAGGAGAGGGCGACACTAGTGCAATGCTTAAGGATAAAGTTAAATATGCAATAAAAAATAATCTAAAAGTAGTTTTTTGTATTGGAGAAAATAAAACTGAGAAAAAAAATAAAAAAACATTAAGTGTTCTAAAAAGACAATTAATAGAAGTCCTTGAGAAAAAATTCAATAAAAATTACATTATTGTTGCTTACGAACCTATATGGTCAATCGGAACTGGAAAAATTCCTACATCTGGTGAACTAAAAAAAACAACAATACACATAAAAAAAGTTCTAAAAGGAATATTTAAAAAAAACAGCCCTGCAGTGCTTTATGGTGGTTCTGTTGATGGAAACAATGTTAAGATGTTTAGAGAAATTAAAGAAATCGATGGTTTTTTGATAGGAGGAGCTTCAAAAACTTCTAAAAAATTTATTGATATAATAAAGAATTACTATAGATAAACAGCATGGAAGATCTACTAATCTTTGTAAATATTGTTTTAGCAGTGATCTTAGTAATAATTATTTTGTTACAAAGATCGGAGGGAGGAGCTTTAGGTCTTGGCGTTTCACAGGATAATTTCACGTCAGCAAGATCGGTTGGAACTTTCTTGACAAAATTAACGTCGATTGTCGCAACATTATTTATAATTTGTAGTATCGCAATCGTAGCTATCTCAAGAGATGAACTTCGTGAAACACAGTCAGTCTTAGAAAAGCAAGAAGAAGAAAATTCAAACCTTCCACAAATTCCTCAATCCAAGTAATTAAGTCTTTGTATTTAAGAAAATATAAAGTATAACATACTTCCATGGCGCGATACATATTTGTAACTGGCGGCGTGGTCTCATCTTTAGGTAAAGGATTATCATCAGCCTCACTAGCTTATCTATTACAATCAAGAGGATATAAAGTTAGAATTAGAAAATTAGACCCTTATTTAAATGTTGATCCAGGCACAATGAGTCCATTTCAACATGGTGAAGTTTTCGTAACTGATGACGGAGCAGAAACTGACTTAGACTTAGGACACTATGAAAGATTTTCAGGAATCTCCGCTAAAAAATCTGATAACATCACTACAGGTAAAATTTATAGTGATGTTTTAAAAAAAGAGAGACAAGGAAAATATTTAGGCAAAACTGTACAAGTAATTCCGCACATTACTAATAGAATTAAAGAATTTATAAAACACGATGTTGCAAAAGAAGATTTCGTAATTTGTGAAATAGGCGGAACAGTAGGTGATATTGAAAGCCTACCTTTCCTTGAAGCAATAAGACAATTTTCCAATGAATTTGGGAGAAAGAATACATTATTCATTCATTTAACTTTAGTTCCTTATATGAAAGCATCAGATGAAATAAAAACAAAACCTACACAACATTCGGTTAAAGAACTTAGAAGTATTGGTATTCAACCTGATATAATTATCTGTAGGTCAGAAAGATCAATTCCTTTAGACCAAAGAAAGAAAATATCTTTATTTTGCAATGTATCAATAAATGATGTTATTGAAACAGTCGACGTCAAAACGATTTATGAAGCACCGATAAGTTTTAATAAAGAAAAACTGGACGAAAGAGTTTTAAAATTTTTTAAAATAAAAAGTAGAAAAAAAGTTAACTTAACTCCTTGGAAAAAAATAACTAATTCAGTATTAAACAACAAAAAGAAAGTCAACATTGCTATTATTGGAAAATACGTAGAATTAAAAGATGCATATAAATCTTTAGATGAAGCTTTAACTCATGGTGGTTTAGCTAATAATTTAAAAGTAAATTTAGTAAGGGTTGAATCCGATTATTTAAAACCAAACGATGTTAAAAATAAATTAAAAGATGTTTCTGGTATTTTAATTCCAGGGGGTTTTGGAAAAAGAGGGACTGAAGGAAAAATTGCAGCTATTAAATATGCGAGAAAAGAAAATATACCATTTTTAGGTATATGTTTTGGAATGCAAATGGCAGTAATAGAATTTGCAAGAAATAAATTAAATATAACAAAAGCTACATCTAGTGAATTCGGACCTTCGAAAGCTTCTGTTATTGGCTTAATGAGTGAGTGGTTAAAAGATGGAAAAAAAATAAAAGGCACCGATAAAGATTTAGGAGGCACCATGAGGCTAGGTAGTTACGAAGCAAAACTTAAAAAAGGATCATTAATTAGCAAAATATACAATTCTAATAAAATTAATGAGAGACATAGGCATAGATATGAGGTGAACATAAATTTTAAAGAAGAATTTGAAAAAAAAGGTATGATATTTTCGGGGCTATCTCCAGACTCAAAACTACCCGAGATAATAGAATTAGAAAATCACCCTTGGTTTATTGGAGTTCAGTTTCACCCGGAATTTAAATCTAGACCTTTAGCTCCACATCCTTTATTCTCATCATTTATAAAAGCCGCAAAAATTAAATCGAAAATATAATGACAAACCATAAAGTAAAATGCTCTAATTTTGAAATAGCTAACGACAAACCTTTTACTTTAATTGCGGGTCCCTGTCAGTTAGAAAATGAAGAACATGCTTTAGAAATTTCTTCAGAATTAAAAAAAATCACTACCGATCTTGGAATTAATTTAATTTATAAAACTTCATTTGATAAAGCCAACAGAACAAGTCTTAAAGGTAAAAGAGGTATGGGCTTAGAAAAATCATTGCCAATATTTGATAAAATAAGAAAAGAAGTTGGTCTACCTGTTTTAACTGATGTTCATACAGCAGAGCAATGTTCAGTAGTGGCTGATCATGTTGATGTTTTACAAATCCCGGCGTTTCTTTGCCGTCAAACAGATTTATTAATTGCTGCTGCAAAAACAGAAAAAATAATTAACGTAAAAAAAGGTCAGTTTCTTGCACCATGGGACATGGCCAATGTAATAAAAAAAATCGAAGACTCAGGAAATAAAAATATTTTAATTACAGAGCGAGGAGCAAGTTTTGGTTATAACACACTTGTATCGGATATGAGAGCTTTACCAATAATGTCAAGATTTGGTTTTCCAATTGTGTTTGATGCTACACACTCAGTTCAGCAACCAGGGGGCATGGGAGAAAAAAGTGGTGGACAAAGAGAGTTTGTTCCATATTTAGCTAGAGCTGCAATAGCTGTAGGAGTTGGAGCAATTTTTATAGAAACACATGAAGATCCTGACAATGCGCCATCAGATGGTCCAAATATGGTGCCATTAAATGAAGTAAAAGCATTATTAAAAAAATTAACTGAAATAGATAAGTTAGTTAAATAAAAGAATGGCAAAAATCAAAAGTGTTAAAGGGCGACAAGTTTTTGATAGTAGAGGAAATCCTACTGTAGAAGCAGAAATTTTTTTAGATGATGGTTCATCAGCTTCTGCAATATCACCTTCTGGCGCGTCAACAGGTGCATTTGAAGCACACGAATTAAGAGATAAAGATAGAAATAAATTTTTAGGCAAAAGTGTTAATACTGCTGTTCAAAACATAAATGATAAAATATCAAAAAAATTAAAAAATTTAGACTTCAATCAACAAGAAAATATTGATAAAATTTTGTTAGAGTTAGATGGGAGTGAAAATAAAACTAATTTAGGTGCTAATGCAACATTGGCAGTTTCATTAGCTTATGCAAAGTGTGCTGCAATTGCAAATAAACAATCGCTATATAAAAGTTTAGGTAAATCATACTCCCTACCAATACCATTGATGAATATTATTAATGGGGGTGCACATGCTGACAATGATTTAAATATTCAAGAATTTATGATTAGGCCCGATACTGCTAAAAATTTCACTGATGCTATAGAAAAATGCTTTCTTGTAATTCAAAACCTAAAAAAACTACTACAATCTAAAAAAATGTTAACGAATGTTGGTGATGAAGGTGGATTTGCTCCATCAATCAACTCTAATGAAGAAGCTTTAGACCTAATAGTTCAAGCTATTGAAAAATCAAAATTAAAACCAGGTAATGACGTTGTAATTTGTTTGGATGTAGCTGCGAATGAACTAATAAATAATAAAGGAGAATATTCAGTTCAATCATCTAACTTCCTGTCCGTAGATGATGTTGTAAGCTATTACAAAAAATTAATATCTAGCTACCCGATCAAATCTATTGAAGATCCATTTGCAGAAGAAGATTGGAAATCATGGAAAAAGATTACTAATGCAATAGGAAATAATGTCCAAATTGTTGGAGACGATTTATTTGTAACGAATAGTAAAAGATTAGAAAAAGGTATAAAAGATAAATCTGCTAATAGTATTTTAGTAAAACCTAATCAAATCGGAACTTTGACGGAAACTTTAGAAGTTATTTCAATGGCAAAAAAGGCAAATTTTAGCACTATCATTTCACATCGATCTGGAGATACAGAAGATACATTTATAGCTGATTTGGCAGTAGCTACTATGTCTTCACAAATTAAAACTGGTTCATTAGCAAGATCTGAAAGAGTGGCTAAATACAACAGATTATTACGCGTCGAAGAAGAACTTGGAAATCAAGTCAAAATGGCTAGAATCTAATTAATGAAATTAATTGAAAGTTTAAAAAAAAAGAAGTTTCTTCTATTTAATATTTTTTTTACTCTTTATATTGGCATTAATCTAATTGGGGGTGAAAGAGGATTAATCTCTTATTTTGATAAAAAAAATACTCATGAAAAACTGATTGAAGAGGAAAAAGTTTTGACTGCAAAATTAAAAGATTTAGATCATAAAATTTCATTGATTAACAAAAATGATCCAGATTATTTAGATATATTATATAGGCAAAAGTTTAACTATGTGACTGAAGATGAAATAATAATAAAATTAAAATGAGTGAAAAACCAAGACATCCAGAGAAAGTAAATAAACCGATTAATCCAATAAAAAAAAAACCTGATTGGATAAGATCTAAAATTGTAGATTCTCAAGTATTTTTTCAAACCAAAAAAGTTGTAAACCAGAATAATCTTGTAACAGTTTGCCAGGAAGCAAATTGTCCAAATATTACTGAGTGCTGGAGTAAGAAACATGCAACTTTTATGATTATGGGGGATACTTGCACAAGAGCTTGCGCATTTTGTGACGTCAAAACGGGTAAACCAACTGATCTTGATATTTTTGAGCCAATAAAAATTTCTAATGCAGTAAAAAATTTAAATTTAAAACATGTAGTAATTACATCTGTCGATAGAGATGATCTTGATGACGGTGGTTCAGAACATTTTTATAAAGTTGTTAAAGCTACAAGAGAAAAAAATCCTGAGACTTCTATTGAAGTTTTAACACCTGATTTTTTAAGAAAAGGTGATGCATATAAAAAAGTTTTGAAAGCAGACTTAGATGTTTTCAATCATAATATAGAGACAGTTCCTAGACTTTATACAAAAGTAAGACCTGGTGCACGTTACTTTGCTTCATTGGAATTACTTAAAAATGCAAAGGTATTTAATAAAAAAGTTTTTACTAAGTCAGGTATTATGGTTGGCTTAGGTGAAACCAAAGAGGAAGTAATACAAGTAATGGATGATTTAAGATCGGCAGAAGTTGATTTTATTACAATAGGTCAATACCTTCAACCTTCAGCAAAACATCATCCTTTAGATCGATATTATCACCCGGATGAATTTAAAGAATTCGAGAATATTGCAAAAACAAAGGGCTTTTTACTTGTTTCTTCTTCACCTTTAACTAGATCATCATATCACGCTGATGAAGACTTCAGAAGATTACAGGACGCAAGAAATAAAAAGCTTGAATGTCATCCGCAACACTAAAAAAAATTATTCCTTGTAAAAAAGATCAACTTATCGAGATGGTTCTTGATATTGAAAAATATCCTGAATTCGTTCCTTGGTGTATTGAAGGTAAGATCTTTGATAAGAATGAAAGTTCAGATCTAATTACTTTCAATGGAGATTTGAAAGTTGGTAAAAGCATTTTAAATGAAACTTTCTCAAGCCATGTTTCTTATCATAAGGAAACTGATAAAATTATAGTTACGAATCTTGACGGTCCCTTGAAGCACTTAAAAAATGAATGGCATTTCAAAGAAATAAATAACAATACACAATTAGAATTTTTTATTGATTTTGAATTGAAAAATCCAATTTTAAATGGAATAATGAAAAAATCTTTTGAGCTTGGTTTAAATAAAATTGCTAAAGCTTTTAAGGAAAGAGCAGTACGGTTATATAAATAATGTTGGTAATAACAGTCCTATTGGTAGTTTTTATTTTTACATTTAAAAGTTTAGCCTCATATATTAAAAAAATTAGAACCGGTGATCCTAATGAAAGTGATATAACTTATTGGATGTTTTCTTATGATTTCAAGTCTCCAAATAAGGATTGGGTACCCGAAAATAAAAATCTTCTAGCTAAAAAAAGAGCAAGAAATTTCTTAGTTTTTATTCTTTATCTCAATGCTTTTGGAATATTTTTATTATTGAATAGTTTTACGGCTCATTTGCTGAATTTTATTGTTAACCCGGAATTTAGTTATCCTGTTTAATAAATCTCAATAAAAGATTAAGAGATTTCTTTACTGTTTGTCTTTGAATATAAGCTCTACCTTTATTTTTAAAATTACATTTATTAATAATAATTTTTTTTCCAACTCTTATTCCAATGTAAACCAAACCCACTGGTTTTTGTTTAGATCCACCTTTAGGACCAGCTATTCCTGTTATTGAAACACAGACTTTTGATTTACTAATTTTACTGAGGTTATTTACCATAGCCAAACAACATTGAACACTAACCGAACCATACTTTTTAATTATTTTTTGAGGCACTTTTAAAATACTTGTTTTGGCTTGATTTGAGTAAGTAACTAATCCCATCGTAAATACTTTTGAAGATCCGCTCACAGAGGTAATAGCGCTAGATAGCATTCCTCCAGTACAAGACTCCGCAATCGCAAGTTTCATCTTTTTTCTTTTGATTAATGAAATTATCTTTTTATTTAAACTCATTAGAAAAATTTTGATTTAATTACCATAAAAATTACCAATGTCAGAACTACATATAAACCAGCAACTACGTCATCCATTATTACTCCAAAACTATTTTTAAATTTTTTATCGAAAAAACTGACAGGAAAAGGTTTTTTGATATCAAAATATCGAAACAAAATAAAAATATATAAATAAAACAGAGCTGCTTCATCTGAATCTTTCGAACTTCCATGAGCGATTTCATATAAATAAATCGGAATAGATTGCCCGATGAATTCATCTACAACAACTTCTTTAGGATCTTTGTTCTCATTATATTTTATATATTCAGACACTGCATAAAAAGAATAAATAAAAACTATTTGTAAAATAATCAAAATTGTGATGTTAGGTAAATTAATTATATGAAATAAGCTGTATAGAAAAACAGTTGTTATAAGAGACGTTATTGTTCCAGGAGCAAATCTAATTGATCCAATTCCAAAACATGTTACAAATAAATAATTGAAAGTTTTAATCATATTTTATAACTGAACATATAACTTCACATGCTATTGCCTTTTCTTTACCTATCACACCAAGTTTTTCAGTAGTTTTACCTTTAACATTTATTTGGTTTTTCGAAATTTCACAAAGTTTAGCAATATTATTGATCATTTTGTTTTTATAATTTTTGATTTTAGGTGTTTGAGTAATAATATTAATATCAATATTATTTATCAAATAACCTTTTAATTTAATTTGTTCTACTGTTTTTTGAAGCAAAATTGTGGATCTTATGTTTTTAAACTTTTTACTTTTATCCGAAAACATTTGACCGATATCTCCCATCTTACAAGCGCCTAAAATTGCGTCAGTTAATGAATGAAGTACTGGGTCACCATCTGAATGACCAAGTGTCCCCAATTTAGATTTAATCTTTAAACCAGCTAAATAAAGTTTTCTTTTTGGCACTAATCTGTGAACATCAAATCCAATTCCAACATTTTGTTTAGATTTACAAATATTCTTTAAACTTTCAAAATCTGAATAGTCTGTGATTTTAAAATTGCTTTTCTCACCTTCTATAAATTTAACTTTATTTAAATCCATATATAAAGAGATATCGTCATCTTTATACTTGGCTGAATTAGTTTTATGTAAATGAAAAATTTCTTTTAAATTAAAAGCCTGAGGCGTTTGGGTCATAAATAAATTATCTCTCTTTCTGCCAATTATATATTCCTCATTACTAGAATCGATTATTTGTTTTACAGCATCCTGAACTCTGATCTTTGG
>QCMS01000002.1 GCA_003213555.1 Pelagibacteraceae bacterium AG-422-I02
AAAAATTTAAGAAAAGAAGAAGAAGAGCTGAAGTTGAGTGATTTAAAAACATACCATGATTTTGATAAAATTATTAATGATATAAAAAATAAAACAGTTAAATTTGTTGATAGCATTTTAAAAGACGGTAAAACTGTGCTAGGCTTAGGTGCTAGCACTAAAGGAAATATAATTTTGCAACATTTTGGTCTCACAAAAGAAAAGATACCATTTATCAGTGAAAGAAACTCGATCAAAGTAGGTTTAAAATGTTTAGGTTCAGATATAGAATTAATCTCAGAGAAGAAAGCTAGAAAAATAAATCCTGAGGCTTTTGTAGTCTTACCGTGGAACTTTAAAAAAGAAATCGTAAAGAGAGAAACGGATTATTTAAATAACGGTGGTAAACTTATGTTTGTAATGCCATACCCTCACGTTGTAACTAAGCAAGGTGAGGAAAAACTCTAATTATTTAATAATTGTTGAAGTTTGTGGTAGATTATTCTTTAAACTAGATAGTTAATATAATACCGAATACTGTTACTGCTGAAACCGCTGCAACACCTAAAGCTAGATTTCTTTTTTTCTCAATCTTTTTCTCCTCGTTTAATCTTGTTATTAAATCAGTAACTTTAACTCTGCCTTGAGGATTATGGTTTTGAGAATTATGGTTTTCAAAGTTGAATTGAGTACTCATACTTCTAAGACCTATAAAAAAAAAGATAAATTAGAAACTTTACAAAAGAGCAAAATGGGCTTCGATAAAACATTCAACCCAAAATGAATTAACCTTTAAGAAACTTAGACTTTGGGTCGTGAATAGCTCTTTTTTCGAGTTTTATTCTGTAGCTTGTGCCTTCAACCTCCAATGAGAGGTTATGGTGATTTTTGATATTTCCATTAATATAAGCTAAAAAAATATTCTTTCTATAACAAAAAGAATAATTAGAACTTGTAGTATGCCCTACAATTTTTTTTTTATTAAAGATAGGTTCGTCATGTAATATCAATGGTTTTCCAGGTTCAAAATTATTTTTTAGAGAAAACAATTCCAATCTTTTACTTAATGGTTTATTTTTGATTTTTTCTAAATAATTTCTTCCAATAAAATTTTGATTTTTTTTAAAATTTACTGCAAATGATAAACCAGCCTCAAATGGATTGTGTTCAGAGGTGATATCATGACCCCAATGTAAAAATTTTTTTTCTAATCTAAGTATATCTAATGTGTGCATTCCTGAATAAGTAAGATTATATTTTTTCCCCAACTTTTTTATTTTATTAAAAATGATATTAGTTTTTTTAATTGGAATATAAATTTCCCATCCCAGTTCACCTATGAATGATAATCTTTGAAACCAAATTTTAATATTTGAAGTTTTTATATACATGCCTCTTGAAAATGGAAAATTCTCGTTAGAAAAATAATCTCCAAATAATTCTGTTAAAAATTTTCTACTATTTGGCCCAAATAGACCCAAACATGAATATTTGTCAGTAACATCCTCAAACTTTACTTTTTTTTTTAAATTTTTTAAAATATGAGATTTGTTATGACTTCTAGCCAAAGCAGGGCAAACAATTCTGAAATAGTTTTTTTTTAAACAACTTATTGTTACGTCAGCCTCTATTCCTCCTGATGGATTTAACATTTGTGTATAAGTAGTTCTTCCTTTAATATTTTTAATATTGTTAGCGCAAAGGTATTGAAGTTGTTCATGTGCATGTTGACCACTAAAATCAAATTTTACAAAGGGTGTTAAATCAAAAAAACCTAAATTATTTCTTGTGTTATTACATTCTGTTTTTGCTGAATTATACCAGTTTTGAACTCCGTAACTGTATTTATAAATTGGTTTTTTATTTTTTGAAAACCACATTGGCCTTTCGTAACCTGCTATTTGTCCAAAACAAGCACCTAATTTTTTTAGTTCTTTATGATAAGGCAAAAGTTTTATGTTTCTTGAGGTTTCTAATTGTTTATATGGCCAATGCATTTTAAACAAGTTTCCAAGTGTTTCTGTGGTTCTCTCTTTAATAAACTTTAAGGACGAATTAAATTTTTCAAATCTTTTAACATCAAGGCTAAATAAATCTTGATCTGTATGTCCATTAATCATCCATTCTGCAACCGCTTTACCTGCACCACCGGATGAACCAATTCCAATACTATTAAATCCACAACAAACATATAAATTTTTAATTTCCTCCGTTTCGCCAAGAAGAAAATTGCTGTCTGGCGTAAATGACTCCGGACCTGAAAAATACTTCTCAATTTTAAGGTTTTTTACTGTTGGAATTCTTTTTGCAGCCAGTTGATGTAACATTTCAATATAATTTTTATCAACTTTAAACTCACCAAAAGAAAAGTTGTTTGGAACTTTACCAGTTTTCTTGAAAGCATTTTTGGCATTTGGCTCAAAAATACCAAGCATCATTTTTCCATGATATTCCCTTGCATATAAATAAGTATCTGGATCTCTAAAAGTTGGAAGATTTTTTGGTAGATCTTTATAATCCTCTGTAATCATATAAAAATGTTCATTCGGGTAAAGAGGTATGCTAACACCAGCGGCCTCTCCAATTTGCCTTGACCACATTCCAGCACATAAAACTACATACTCACAATTAATAGTTCCAATGTTGGTCTTAACTCCTCTAATCTGATTTCCTCTCTTAAGAATTTTTTCTAATTTACACTTTTCAACAATCTGTACTCCTTTTTTTTTAGCTGCAATTGAAATGGTTTTTGTTAAAATTTCAGGGTCAGCTTGACCGTCATTAGGTATGTACAGTCCACTAATTACATCTGCATTTTTTGCTATCGGATAAAGAGTTTTAAATTTTTTTTTATCAATAATTTGAATTTCTAAATTAAATAATTTAGACATTGTTTTTTGTCTCATAAATTCTTGATGTCTTGATTTGGTTGAGGCAATGTTTACTGTGCCTGTTTGTTTAAAACTTGTATCAAGACCGGTAATATCTTTCAGGTCATTATAAAACTTAACAGAATTTTTTCTTATTTTAGTAATTTGTGGAGTTGTTCCTAATTGAGTAACCATGCCAGCTGCATGCCAGGTAGTGCCTGATGTTAATACATCTCGTTCAATTAATACAGTGTTCCATCCGTTATTTGCTAAATGATATGCAGTAGAACAACCTGCGATGCCGCCTCCAACCACAACCACTTTGGCTTCATGAGGAATTGATCTCATTTTAATGTTTTAATAAGTCAGATGCTGGGGTATATTTTAGGTTGAATGCATCTGATACACCTTTAAAAGTAATGTTTCCTCTATAAACATTTAAGCCAGCCAAATAGTTTTTATTTTCAATAAGAGTTTTTTTATAACCTTGATCAGCTAGTTTTAATAATAATGGTAACGTAGCTTTATTGAGTGCCATAGTAGATGTTCTTGGAACGCCGCCAGGCATATTAGCAACGCAATAGTGAACTACATCGTCTACTAAATATGTTGGGTTTGCATGAGTAGTTGGTTTACTTGTTTCTACACATCCCCCTTGATCGATTGCTACATCAACGATTACTGATCCTCTCTTCATAGATTTAATCATTTCTTTTGTAACTAATTTTGGTGCTTCGGCACCAGGAATTAATACTCCACCAACTAATAAGTCACATTCTGAAATTAATTTTTTTAAATCCGTTTTATCGCTTTCAGTTGGAATAATTTTATCTCCAAATTGTTTATGAAGTTCTTCTAATCTTTTTTTTGACTTTTCTACAACATAAACTTTTCCTCTTAAACCCGTTGCGATTATCGCAGCATTTTCTCCAACTACACCACCTCCGAGAATTACTACAGTAGCTGGGTCTACACCTGGCGCTCCACCTATTAATAAACCTCTACCTTTTTGATTTTTTTCTAAAGCGTGAGCTCCTGCTTGTACAGACATCCTGCCTGCTACTGCGCTCATAGGAGCTAATAATGGTAATCGACCACTGTCATCTGTCACCGTTTCGTAGGCTATACAAATTGATTTTGATTTCATTAAACCTAAAGTTAATTCTTTGGCTGCCGCTAAATGAAGATAAGTATAGATAATTTGACCCTCTCTAATCATCTTAACTTCATTCATTTGGGGTTCTTTGACTTTTACTATTATTTCTGCTTTTTTATAAATTTCCTCTGGAGTTTTAATAATTTTTGCGCCTACTTTTAAATAATCATCGTTAGTAAAGCCAGCTTCAAATCCACCATTATTTTCAATTAGTACTTCATGATTTTTATCTGTAAGGGCTTTGACACTATCAGGTGTTAAGCCAATTCTATGCTCTTGAAGCTTAATCTCCTTTGGAACTCCAATTATCATTTATGACTTTGAGTAGCTAGAAATACCTGTTCTTAATTTTTCGATGATTTCATCGATATGTTTTTTTTCACAAATAAATTGTGGAGCGATGATTAAACTATCTCCAGTATTTTTGAAATTAACTCCTGCGTCATAACAATGCTTAAAAGTTTGGAAACCAGATTTTCCTGGCTTATCTCTCATCCTCATTTCAATTCCACCCATCATTCCGTAACCTCTAATACTTACGACTTCCTTTAAATCCTTTAATGAATGTAATCCTTCTTGAAAATATGGTGACATTTCTTTTACTCTATTAAAAATATCTTCCTTATCAAAAATATCTTGGACTGCTAATCCTGCTGCAACAGCTGCTGGAATTCCAGAGTAAGTATATCCATGAAATAATTCGGGAGTACCTTCTGGATTTTTAGATGAGTCTAAGACAGCATCATACATTTCTTCTTTAACAGCAACTACTCCCATCGGAATAACACCATTTGTTGTAGCTTTTGCCATCGTAATCATATCAGGAGTAACACCAAACTCTTGTGATGCAAACGCGGAACCGGTTCTGCCCCAACCAGTTATAACTTCATCAAAAATTAAAAGAATGCCGTGCTTATCACAAATTTCTCTTATTCTTTTTAAGTAACCTTTTGGAGGTACTAGTGTACCAGTTGATCCCGCAATCGGTTCAACTATACAAGCAGCAATATTTTCTCCACCAAAGTTCATTGCTATTCGCTCTAAATCTTCAGCCATTTCTACACCTGTGTCTGGTTGACCTTTTACAAATTTATGTTCCGGTAAATGAGTGTGTCTCATATGTTGAACTCCAGGCATTAAAACACTAGCAAAAGTTTTCACATTATTTATCATTCCTCCTACAGTCGTCGCTCCAATATTCATACCGTGATAACCTCTCTCACGACCAACAAATCTAAATCTTTTTGAGTCACCTTTTGCCCTATGATATGCAATAGCAATTTTAATTGCTGTCTCTACTGCAGTAGATCCACAAATTGTATAAAATATTCTATTAATTCCTTCAGGTGTTTTCTTTGCTATCCTAGTTGCAAGTTCGAATGAACCTCCATAACCTTGATTGAACGGTTGGCAATAATCTAATTTTTCTAATTGTTTTGAAACAGCCTCAGTAATTTCTTTTCTTCCATGACCAAGCGGATTACAAAATAATCCAGAACTTGCATCTATCATTTTTTTACCTTGGTGATTGGTTAAATAAACTCCTTTTGCATCTGTAATTAATCTTGGATTTTTTTTAAAAGTTTTATTATCCGTGAACGGCATCCAATGCTCATTTAGGGAATTTGGTATGTTTGTTCTATTTGATGAACTCATATTTTAATTTGTAGACTATTGTTTTAGTTTGACAAGAAATATAACATACAATCTTTGGTTGTAAAATCAATATGGTCAAGCCTACTCAATCTTCTGTTTACTTCTTATTAAATTTAATCTTAAATCTTATTATTAAACAAACCATATGGGAGAACTATGAAAAAAATAATAAGCACAGTTCTTGGGATTTTATTTACGTTTACTCTAACTGCTACAGTAGCTAACTCAGCTGCAAAAGAAGTAAGAGTTGCGTACTTCTTGGAGTGGCCATCTCCAAATCTTGAGGACATGAACAAAAAAGCATATGCAAAAGCTCTTGGTGTACCAGTTAAGTGGACAAATTTCACTAACGGTGTAGCAATGACTGATGCTATGTTAGCAGGAGATATCGATATCTCTTACTCACAAGGTTTAATGCCTTACATAAATGCTGTTAAGGCGAAAGCACCTATCAGTTTAGTAGACGTTGCAATGGAATACGGAATGGGAGGAACAACATGTGTTACTTCTAAAAAATCTGGTATTACAAAAGCAAATGCTTCTGAACTAGAAGGCAAAAAAGTTGCAGTTCCCTTAGGAACTATGGCTGAATACGTTTTCACAGAAAGTATGAAAATAGTTGGTGCTGACAGAAAAAAAATGGAAATCATTGCAATGGACCCTGAAGAAGGTGCTGCTGCATTAGTTAGTGGCGATGTTGTAATGGCATGTTTATTTGGAGGTAACTCTATTAAATCTGCTACATCTGTAGGATCAAGACTTCTTACAGTTGATGAAGCTCGTGCTGGAGGTATCATGGGAATAGATATCGTTTCTGTAACGAATAAATTTATGAAAGAAAATCCTGGTATGTTAAAATCTTTCGTAGAATTAACTCATGAAGCTAATGAGAGATACAGAAAAGGTGGAAGTGATATGAAAGCTATGTCTAAAGAGTCAGAAATGAAAGTTGCTGACATGAAAGACACTTTAGGTGGCTTCAAATTCTTAACGCCAAAAGAAACAAAAAAATCTATGAAGAGTGGAAACCTTGCTAAATTTTTAAAAGGTTTTGACACTCCAAGAGGTACAGTAACTACTAAGTTTTTACCGTAGTTCTTGAAAGTAAAATTATAGGCACCAATGAAGATTATTGGTGCCTATTTTTTTATCAAAATATCTAATATAGTTCTTTTATGAGCAATCTGATTTCTCAAAATTTAAACATGATATTTAAAACTCCTAAAGGAGAAACTGTTCATGCTCTAAAAGATTTAAATTTTACAATTAAAAAAGGAGAGTTACTTACTGTACTTGGGCCTTCAGGTTGCGGAAAAACAACTTTATTAAATATTACAGCTGGATTCATCAGACCAACTTCAGGAAAAATTACTCTCAATAATAAAGAAATTAATGGGCCAGGTGTTGATAGAGGAATGATTTTTCAGCAAGGTGCTTTGTTTGAATGGTTAACCGTTGCTGAAAATGTAAATTTCGGTTTGAGAATGAAAGAAGAAGATGCTGCTCAAACTCAAAAGAAAGTTGATGAATGGCTAGATATAGTTGGGCTAAAAGGTTTTGGCAATACTCCTACCTATCAATTATCTGGAGGAATGCAGCAAAGAGTAGCTTTGGCTAGATGTTTGATTAATGATCCAGAGTTAATATTGATGGATGAACCCTTAGGGGCTTTAGATGCTTTAACGAGAGAAAAAATGCAATCTTTAGTTCTTAAAATTTGGAAAGAAACTGGCAAGACAATTATTCTTATAACCCACTCTGTTGAAGAAGCGCTGTTACTTGGAGAAAAAGTTTATGTTATGGCGCCAAGACCAGGAAGAATTCACAAAGAATATAAGTTACCTTTTGCAACAATGGGTCTTAAAGAAGACTTAAGAGATATTAAAAATAATAAAGAGTTCGTGTCAAAAAGAGAGGAAATTCTCACAATGATCTGGGACATGGAAGAAGAAATAATGGGAAAAGAAGTTTAAATGATCACAGGTTTTTTAACATTTGTATTTTTCTTCGCGATCATAGGATGTGTTTTATACGGCAGAAAATTGATAAGAACGGAAAAAGTCGATGCTGTTTTTGGAAATCCTGAGAGAGCACAAGGAGGTATTCATTGGGTAATTGTAGGAAGTAGTTTTCTTTTATTGGTTTGGCTTTATTATTCATGGGATATAGCTAAATCTTTTTTTCCAAAGTCAGCAAATGAACTTTGCCAAGTTGGAAAGGTAAACGAGTCTCTTCTCTCACTTAAATATCTATTTCCAATAGATGAGCGTCAACTTAAGAGTACATCAGTAATAGAAACAGAATCGGAAAATCTAAACAAAATCACTCTTGAAATAGAAAAATCAGGTGTCAAAAATCAAGACAAAAGCAAGTTGCTAAATTTTGTCTCTCAAACTAAAAATACAATACCATTACTTACAAATGAACAGCTTTTAAATAATGAGACTAGAGAACAAATTAAATTAATAAATGAAAAAATTATAAATTTAACTGAGAATTTTAAAAGAAGTGATTATCCCAATGAAAGCGCTGAGCAAGAATTAGAGAGAATTGAAGCTGGTAAGGAAGAAGGTTCTTGGAAAGCATCAAGTACCTCAATTGAAAATACAATCGAAATTCCCTTTATTCCAAAAACAAAGCGAGGTTTAAAATTTCAGGCAGCAGCTACAGAATTGAACCTTATAAGCGATGAATTCTTTGAACTTAAAAATCATAATAAACAATATGCTTCCGCTTTAGAAAAACTAAAAAAAGAAATAAAAGATTATAGAGACAGTTTAAGCGCTTCTGAGGAAATTTCTTCTTCATTAGCAAAAGATATCCTTAAGATTGCACGTAGAATTGAATATGCAAGTATATTTCCACCTAATACCCTTAAAGACATGCAGGCATCAATAATTAGTTTTGATAATGTTCAAAAAAAAGAGCAAGGGAGTCTTAGATGGGTAGATCTTCTTTTGTTTCCATCAGGTACGATCATTTCAAGTGGCCCAAGTTGTTCTGAACAAGGCTCTGGTAGATGGCTTCCAAAACCATCAGATACGCTTAATAAATTTACATTAATGATAAACCCAAATGTGGGTTACAAACAAATTCCATTAATTTGGTACGAAATGATGGACGTAAGTAAGATCATTGGTTTTTTAATACCTGATTGGTTTGCAGATATTTTACCTGGAGAGTACCCAGTTCATAATGAACAAGGTGAAGTTAAACCAAATTTCAAAAGTAAAGTTTTAAGTTTTGTTACTGGAGACTTTAACTTATTTAAAATTCCAATTCCTACTGGTCACATATGGGATTCATTTTTAAGAGTGTTCCTTGGATTAGTTGCAGGAATTATTGTTGGAGTTCCATTAGGATTATTCATGGGATTAAACAGATTTGCTAAAGGATTTTTTGATCCTTTAATCGAACTGTACAGGCCTGTTCCACCATTGGCGTGGGCACCATTAGTTATTTCAGTTCTTGGAATAGACAATCTTGGAAAAGTATTTTTATTATTTATGGTTTCATTATCAATTATGATAATTTCAGCAAGGGCCGGTGCGTCAGGAACTCAATTATCAAAAATTCATGCTGCACATTCTCTTGGAGCATCTAAGTGGCAAATATTAAGACACGTTATTTTTCCTAACTCTTTACCAGAAATATTAACGGGAATAAGAGTTGCAACAGGAATGTGCTGGGGAACATTGGTTGCAGCAGAATTTTTAGCAGGAACAACTGGTGTTGGCTTTGTAGAAAATGTCGCGAAAAAATATTTCCAATATGAAGTAATATGGATCACTATATTTATTATGGGAATGTTGGGATTAATTTTTGATATTACAATTAGAAAGATAATAGACAAAACTATACCTTGGCGAGGAAAAGGTTAATCCATTTTATAATTTATGATTGGAATACTTGGTGGCATGGGCACACAAGCAGGGTTAGATTTTTGTTCTAAACTTGCAAAATTAAATAGAGGCAAAGCAGATCAAAAATATCCTTTATTTATTTTGTATAATAAAGCGAATATTCCAGATCGAAAGCAAAATCTTAAAAAGTATAATAAAGTTTTAAAAAGTCTTATAGAAGGTTGCAAGTTTTTACAAAAAAACAAATGTAAGTTTATATCAATTCCATGTAATACCGCACACTATTGGTACAAAGATCTCAAAAAGAAAATAAAAATACCAATTTTAAATATGCCAGAAATTGTATATTTAAATGCAAAAAATAATTTAAAAAGAAATTCTAAAATTGGTTTATTAGCAACTGAAGCAACAATAAAGACTGGTGTATATAGTCATTACTTTAATAAAAAATTTTTATTAATTTCACCTAATACAACATTACAACAAAGAAGCGTTAATAAATCTATAAAGCTTGTTAAAATGGGCAAAACCAAGGAAGCTGAAAGGGCTATAAAGCCTGCGGTAAATTATCTAATTAAAAAGAAATGTAAAAAAATCATTTTGGGCTGTACAGAGTTGCCAATTGCAATTTTTGCATATAAATCTTTTAAGAAAGCTAAGCTTTCAAAAATATTTATGGATCCAAACTTGATTTTAGCTGAAGCTTCGATGAAAAAATATAAATGAAAAAAATAATTTTAACTATTCTAATAATAATTCCTTTCTCTTTAAATGCGAATGAAAGTGCAAAAGAAAAAAAAGTTGCAAAGTTTGTCATGGAAAATATTCAAAGAGATTACATGAATTGTTACAGTTTCTATAAAGTAGCAGCTCAAAGTTTTAAAAATGCCGGAAAAGATAAAAATATTATTAATAGCTTAGAAAAAAGCGCTGATGTTTCTCTTAAATATAATTATGATCTTGGGGAAATTATGGGATTAAACCCTGAAGTTATGTCTCAAATGACAAAAGATAGTATTAATAAATTTGTAGAATTGGCAAAAAAAGATTTTTCTTCTCTAGCTAAAGAGTATGGAATGATGTGTAAAAGTCTAGTTGAGAACCCAGAGCAGAGAACAAATTTTTGGGAAGCTAAAGGATATAAAAAATTTAAGTGAAAAAAAGTCTTTTAAAATCTAAACTTAAACAAATACTTTTAAAACACAAACTCTCAAAAAATCACGCTGAAATTTGTTCTAACTATTTAGTTAAAGCAGAAATATTAGATGCAAAAGGTCATGGTTTGGCTAGACTAAAAATGTATTGCGATAGAATTAAAGCAAAAGTAATTAATCCAAAACCAAAAATCAAAATAAAAAAGATAAGTTCTTCTGCTTCATATATAGATGCTGACAATAGTATTGGTTTCGTAAGTGCTGACATAGGTATTAAACAAGCAATTAAAAATGCTAAAAAAACTGGAATAGGTTTAGTTGCTATAAAGAAAAGTGGGCATTATGGACTTTCAAGTTTTTATGCTGAACAAGCTGTCAATAATAAATTAATAGTTTTTTGTTTCACTAATGCACCCGCTGCCTTAGCGCCTCATGGTGCAAAAAAATCTCTCTTTGGCACTAACCCTATTTGCTTTGGGGTTCCAACAGGAGGAGTTCCCTTTGTATTTGATGCTTCAACATCAATGATTAATAGAGGTGCTATAAGAAGAGCAGATAAGTTAGGTTTAAAAATTCCTTATGGTGTTGCACTCAACAAACAAGGAAGGATAACTACAAATGCCAAAGAAGCTCTTAGGGGAACTCAATTACCTATCGCAGGTTTTAAAGGTTCTGGTTTAGCTTGGATGGTAGATATTCTAAGCGGCGTCTTTACTGGTAGTAGTCATGGAGGAAAAACAAAAGATCCATTTGATGATTTTTCGGGGCCTCAGAATATGGGTCATTTATTTATTACTATTAATCCAAAAATTTTTATTGGAAGTAAGTTTATTAAAGAAATAAAGAAAAACATAAAGTTAGTCAAAAAACTTCCAAAAGCAAAAGGATTTTCAAATATTTTGTATCCAGGTGAGAGAAAAAATAAGACGTATAAAAAGAATTTAAATAAAGATATATCTATTCCTGCTAAAATTTTAAAAGAAATGGATGAATTAAATGCTTAGTAGAAAAGATATTATTTGCCCAGAAAATTTGCTTAGAGTAGCTAAAACAAAAGGACCAGCAAAAGCAGTTATAGTTAATGCAGTAAAGCCTGTTTCAATTGAGTCTGCAAGACAAGCGGTAGATGCAAATTTAATCATACCAGTTTTTATTGGAGACAAATCAATTATCGAGAAAAATGCTAAGCAATTAAACTGGGATATTTCTAAATACGAAATAATTAATGAACCAGATGAAAACAGCACTGCTCCGATCGCTGCAAAACTTGCAAGTGAAGGTAAGGTTCAAATAATTGTTAAGGGACATATTCATACCGATGTACTTATGAAAGCAGTTTTGAAAAGAGATTTAAATTTAATTGGGAAAAAAAGACTTAGTCATATTTGGCATATGACTTTGGAGAAAAATGATAAACCATTTATCATCACTGATGGGGCATTAAATGTATTACCTAAATTAGAAACAAAAATGCATATATTAAAAAATGCAATAGATTTTACGAATAGAATAGGAATTGATAAGCCTAAAGTCTCAGTACTATCAGCAACAGAGGAAGTTTTAGATAGTGTGCCGAGTTCCTTAGAAGCAAACGAACTTACCAAAAGAGCAAAAGAAGAAGGTTTGAATGCAGAAGTATTTGGTCCAATGGCATTCGATAATTCAGTTTCTGAAAAAGCTGCTCAAATTAAAGGAATTAAAAATGCGGTTGCTGGTAAAACTGATATTCTATTAGTTCCAAACGTAGAAACTGGAAATGCTTTAGTAAAAATGATGATTTTTTTTATGGGAGCTTGTGCAGCTGGTGTAGTAGTTGGTGGAAAAGTTCCTGTAGTAATAACAAGTAGAGCTGATGATACTCAAGCAAGACTTGCTTCCATGGCTGCTGCTGTTGTTGCCCTTTAATGAAAAGACTTAAAAACTGGGATAATAAAACTTGGTTATCATCTAAGTCGTATATCTTTCAATTTAATAAATTTCTTAAAACAAAAATTAATTTTAATAAAAATTCAAAAATATTGGATATTGGATGTGGAAGAGCAAATATTATTAGTGCCCTTCAAAAGAAATATAAATTTAGAAATAAACCCACAGGGATTGATATTGTTGCAAATAAGGATGTAAAAAGGAATATCGTATTTAAGAAAATTGAGGCTTTAAAATATCTAAAGAAACAAAAAAAATATGATCTAATCTTAATCAAACAAACTATTCATTTTTTTACAAAAACAAAGTTAAAACACCTTCTTAACCTTTCTAAAGAAAGTTTAAATCCAAAAGGCAAAATATTAATTTTTTCACTTAAAACAAAAAATAATAAGATACCTTGTTTTAAAAAAATGAGGAAAAATTTAGAAAAAAGTTTAAAAAAAGATGAAGTTTTATTTAAGATAATCAAAAAAAACTTAAAAGAAATAAGCTTCACGAATTTTAACTTTAAAGTAAATATCTCTAAACAAAAATACGTAAGAATGATTAGAGAGAGATACATTTCATGCTTATTAAATATGAGCGATAAAGATATTAAACTTGGTATCAGTGAAATAAAATCTAAATATAAAAATCAAATAAAATTCACTGATACCTTAAAATGTATTAGCTATAGAAAATAATTATTTTCCTGGCTCTTTATATGATGAAGCCATTTTCTGAGCAGTTTTAGCTATCTCATTAAGATCTACATCTTCTAAAATTGTAAAATCTGAAACAGCACCACTAGAAACAGCAACCATAGCAGCTGCAGCAGCTTGATCAAAAGTTCCTTCAATTACAGCCATAAAGTCATATTTCCCTCTTAGGCCAGAGTATTGAGTTACTTTCGCTCCTACTGAAGCAGCTAAAGCTGATGTTGCTGCTTTTCTGTCTGTTGAGGGGTTGCTTACAAACCCTGCAAGACCTTTAGCAGTATAACATCCAAGTGTATAAAATTTAGCCATTGTTACTCCTTTCTTATTTCTCGATTACAACTGTACCAGAGTGAGGGTCAGTAACACCCAACTCGGATGACAGTTCTTCTAAAGTGTGCCGAAGTGAGTCCAAAAATTCAATCATCTTTGGTCTTGCTTTAGCAATATCATCTTCAGAATTCCATTCCCCTATCATAAAAAATTCATTTGGCTTTGTCTCAACATACTTAGCTGATATCTGCCCATCGAACTTTGGCATTTCATCTATTTTTTTCAAATATTCTTCTCTGTTAGATGATTTCACTTTGCATCTAACAATATTCATAAACTTTGCCATATATCTCCTTAAACGTAAATTTTATCTGCCAAACCGTAACAAAGAATGGCACTGATAATAACAAGAACGAGTGGAGCATATATTCCATCGTTTCTAGTTTTTTTTGTTAAACCTGTTTTATCAATTTTTAATGTATAAAAATTTACAACCAATATTGAAACATTCATTATAAAAACTAAATTAAAGAATGCCCAGGTAGCCACTAGTCCACCTGATCTTATGAAAGCAACATAAATTGCCATTAAAACTGTAGCGATCATGAATGAGCCTGCAAATCTTGTGATTAAAGTAGCGGTTTTATCTACTCCTCTACCCTTAAGAAATTTTTTAGTATCAAATACCAATTGGTAAGCGTAGCTACCAACTATAATGAAATGTGCTAAGTAAATTATTAAATAAAATGCGTTTCCAAATTTATCTATCATATTTTTATACTCCTTTAATTATTATCCCATTAGCAACTGAGTTTGCTAATCGAATTGGTTTTACTGGTTTATATTCCTCAGAGTCATACCACTCTAAAGCTTTTTCATAAGTTGGAAATTTAATAACTACCGTTCTAGGATATTTCCACTCACCATCTATAACTTTGTACTCACCAGCACGTACAAGGTATTCTCCTCCGAATTTTTGAATAGTCGGTACAACCTTACCAACATATTCTTTATAAGCTTCGGGATTTTTAACGTCTATATTAGCTATGACGTATCCACTCATATTAATAAATTCCTGATTTGACTAGTTTATCAATTTCAGTTTTTGATTTTGGAATTAATTTATAAATATATTTTGTACAATCACCTGTTTTTTTTTCATTATATGGTTTGCCATAAAGTTCATCGACAGATTTATTAAGCTCTGCATTTATGAAATCCTCTTTGACACCTTCTTTAATCAAATATGATGTTAAATATTTCTTAGCTGCAATTGAAAAAACAATTTTGTCTAACTCTAAAGTTCCTTGGGGTATCATGCTATTAGCATAATAAAGTCCTGTGCATTTTAAAGTAGCTTTTTTATCTTTTTCACTTAAATGTCCTGCAGCATTTACTACAGAAAATAAAAACAAAGAAGTAAATATAATAATTTTTTTCATAGCTTAACCTAATTAAATTTTAAACAGATTAACTATGTTAAAATTTTATTTCAGGTATGCAATTTGTCTACAACTACAAGAAGAACTAAGGAATAAGAATGATTTTAGGGGCAACACAAGTACCATTATGGATTTCTTGAAAGGCATCTGAACCTTTTTTAAGATCTCGGTACTCTATCCATCCTAAATCACCTAATTTTTTGTCTTTTAAAATTACTAAACTATTTTTAAAGTCATCATTTGTGTAACAATAAGTTCCAACTAAAGTTACTTCTTGAATAGTTAGTTTTTTAAAATTAAATGTTCCAGAGGGTTGAGTTAAGCCAATATGAACAATAGTTCCTCCTGGTGCAATAGAATTAATTGCTTGCTGACGAGTAATCTCAAGTCCCACAGACTCTAAAATTAAGTCAAAATGATTTTCTTTTATAGATTTGTCATTAGGCGCAACAAAACTTGCTTTTAAATATTTTCCACATTCATCCAATCTTTTTTTATTAGGGTCAGACATGATTATATTGCTGGAATTTTTTTCTTTATTTAATAATAATCCACAAAGTAAACCTATTGCGCCAGCACCTTGAATTAAAATTTTACATTCTGATAAAGGTTTTTTTAAATTTATCTCTGCCAATAAAACTGCATGTAAAGCAACAGCTGTTGGTTCAGCCAATGCTGCTTCTTTCATGTTTAAACCCTTTGGTACCTCAAAAATATTTTGCTCCGGTACTGAGACTAATTCTGCTAAACCACCATCTCTTTTTGTAGGAGTACTCATTCCAATCATTGTTCTTTGTGGACAAAGATGCTCTCTTTTATTTTGGCAATAATCACACTTCTCACAACTTATAAGTGGATTGATTACGACTTCTTTATTTTTAAATTTACCATCCAAACTAGTTCCGCTGAACTCGTGACCTAAAATAAGTGGAGGTACTCTTCTTTCATCTTTACCGTGATAAGCATGCATATCTGAACCACAGATACCTGAGGCGTGAACTTTAACTAATGTTTCACCTGGTTTTGAAATTGGATCTTTTTCTTCTTTGTAAACTATTTTTTCTGTGCCAGTATAAACTAGAGCATGCATTAATTTGAAAAACCGTATTTTCTTAATCTTACATCACCCGTTCGTGCGTGAGCTTCCATTCCTTCGTATCTTGATATCCTTGCACATGCTGCGCCTACTGTTTTCGTGGACTCTTTGGTCATTCTTTGGAAGCTTAAAGTTTTAATAAATTTACCCACAAATAAACCCCCTGTGTAACGGCCTGCACCTTTTGTTGGTAAAATATGATTTGTTCCTGAACATTTATCTCCGTAAGCCACAGTTGTTTCTTCACCAATAAACAGTGAGCCATAATTTTTTAATCTTTTGTGATACCAGTCTAAATTTTCTGTTTGAACTTCTAAGTGCTCAGGAGCGTACTCATCACTGATTTTTGCTACTTCTTCATCAGTGTCGCAAAGAACAACTTCTCCATAGTCCCTCCATGCTGCTTCTGCGTTTGTCCTTGGCACTTCTGGTAAATCAGCAATTAACTCTGGAACTCTTTTCATCACCACTTCAGCAACTCTTTTGCTCGTTGTGTAAAGCCATGCTGGAGAATTATAACCATGTTCAGCTTGACCTACCAAATCTACCGCAACCATTTCTGCATCAGCTTTGTCGTCTGCAATCACCGCAATTTCTGTAGGACCAGCAAATAAATCGATTCCTACTTTTCCAAATAAAATTCTCTTTGCCTCAGCTACAAACTGATTTCCTGGACCAACTATTATATCTGCTGGGGGATTTTTAAATAATCCATTAGTCATTGCAGCTACGCCTGGCACTCCACCGAGATTTAGTATGACGTCGGCTCCACATAAATCTGCTGTGTATATAATTGTTGGATGTGCACCCACCCCTTCCTTCGGAGGACTGCACGCAATTATGTTTTTTACTCCTGCTACTTTAGCTGTTGTTACACTCATAACAGCTGAAGCTATGTGAGCATATCTTCCTCCCGGAATATAGCAACCAGCTGTATTGACTGGTACTAATTTTTGACCAGCAAACAGGCCAGGTGAAAGCTCAGTTTCAAAGTCTTGACCATAATTTTTTAATTGAGCTTCAGCAAATTTTCTAACTCTTTCATGAGAAAACTGAATATCATCTTTTGTTTTTTGATCTATAGTCTTTTTAATCTCCTCTATTCTTTGTTTAGATACCACGATATCACCATGATATTTGTCAAATTTTTTAGTTAGTTCAATACAAGCTTGTTCTTTATTAGTTTCAATGTCTTTAAGTAAACCCTTTACGATTTCTGTAGTTTTCGTGTCATCCGTGGAAGATGTTTTAGGAGATTTTTTTAAATATTTAATTGCCATATAATAATGTTGGTAACCACAACGCTATCTGTGGAAATACTACTATTAATATCAATCCAATAATTTGCAATACCATAAATTGCATCATACCAAAATAAATGTCTTTTAGGTCCCACTCAGGCACCACACCTTTTAAAAAATACGCTGATAACGCCACAGGTGGTGACAACCAGGCGGTTTGTAGATTGACTGCCACTAAGATAGCAAACCAAGTTAAATTAAATCCTAAAGCTTCTACTAATGGTAAAATTATTGGAATAATAATCATAACGATTGGTACCCATTCTAATGGCCAGCCTAATAAAAAAATCATAACCATAATCATTGCTAGTATTAAATATTTGTTCATTTCTAAACCTAGTAAAAATTCAGTAAGTAAAGTAGGCGTACCTAATCTGGCGAATACAGCGCCAAAAAAATTAGAAGCAGCTACTAGAACCATAATAAGTGCTGTAATTTCTAAAGTTTTTACTAAAGCCTCTTGTAATTTAGGTAATGTTAATTTTTTATATGCAAGAGATAATAAAAGCGCTCCCATCGCACCGCACCCTGCAGCCTCTGTGGGTGTAGCAAATCCAAATAATATACTTCCAAGTGCTGCAAAAACTAAAGCTGCTGGCGGAACTAATCCTAGAAAAAATTCAATCCAAACTTTTGTCATACTTGTAGCCCTCATATCTTCTGGAAGAGGTGGTCCAAGATTTGGATTCATCATACATCTAATTGTTGTGTAAGCTGCGTACAATGTTGCTAGAAGGATGCCTGGAAAAATAGCTGCCGCAAATAAATCAATAACAGGAATTTCCATTATTGGGCCCATAACAACTAACATAATGCTCGGAGGAATAAGTATTCCTAGTGTACCTCCAGCTGTAATAGTTCCAGCTGCCAATCTAACGTCGTAACCTGATCTATTCATCGATTTAGCTGCCATAATTCCTAAAATCGTTACTGAAGCTCCAACTATTCCTGTCGCTGCAGCAAAAATTACAGAAACAAATAAAACAGCGTAATAAAGTGATCCTCTTACTCTAGCTAACATAAGTTGGAATGCTGAGAACAACCTTTCCATCAAACCAGCTTGCTCCATCATAATTCCCATAAAGACAAAGAGTGGGACGGCGGCAAGAGTTTGTTCGGTCATCACCATCGAAAATTGTAAGGTCATTAGATAGAATACAAGTTTTCCAAACCCTAAATAACCAAATACAAATCCTAAAAATATTAATGTAAATGAAATAGGAAATCCTACAAATATAGCAAAAAGCATTACTCCAACTAAAATAAACCCTAAAACTGCTGGATCAATTAGTTCGGCGATCATTTACTTTCCCCTGGCCATTCACCTTTTTTTGCAGCCCAGTAACTTTTTAATAATTCCGAGATACCTTGAATTAAAAGAAATATTATACCTATTAATAAACACGATTTTATGGGCCACATAAACGGCATCCAAGTTGTGTCCATTCCCCTTTCGCCCCTTCGAATTGACTCTTCAACATAACCAATAGTCATGTAAAGAAAGACTATTAAGCCAGGGAAATAAAATAAAATATATAACCAAAAATCTACAAGACCTTGATTTTTAGTTTTAAAATTTCTGTATAAAAAATCTGCTCTGATGTGAACTCCTTTGGAAAGAGCATATCCTGCTCCTAACATGAATAAGGACCCGTATAAAAAACGACTAATGTCATAGGCCCAAATAGTTGGAGCTAAAAATAATTTTCTCATAATAACTTCATAAGTCATTGCAAAAATTAACGGTATAAGGATCCAACAAACCACATTACCTATACGTTTGCTGAATTTATCTATTGAAGTTATAGTGTTCGCCATCCATGCTGGCATATCGGCTGGCATTTTGCCTGAACTGCCGCGTCTTTCAGTAATCATTTCATCTGAAATGTCTATTTTTGATGGCTTGTCATTCATAATCTTGTCCTAAAAAATTAGAGCGGACTGTTAAGTCCGCTCTAAAATATTTTAATGTTTTGCTTATTACTTTAATGTCGCCGCGTGAGCCATTCCTAGCTTAGCGTTTGACATTTGAGCACCACTCCAGAATGGTACAGCAATATCAGCAAATTCTTTCATTGAATTGTAAACTTTAGCAAAAAATTTATTTTCTGCTGCGTTTTTGTTCAATGTTTTCTTCGCTGCTGCCATATATTCTTTAAAGTAGTCTGTTGGAGTATCTTCTAAAATTACTCCGTGCTTAGTAGTTAACTCTCTTAAAGCTTTTCCATTTTCATAGATTCTGTAGCTTAGAGACTTAGCTAATGAAGCGTTTGCAGCTACTTCAAGAGATTTTTTCTCGTGCTTCGTCATTGCTTTGTAAGTTTTTCCAGTAATATAAAAGTCAGCATTTACCACTACTTGGTGTAAACCTTGTAGGTAATAGTGTTTTAAAACTTTTTGGAAACCAAAAGTTAAATCTGGTTTCGGACAACACCATTCTGCTGCATCGATAGTACCTGCTTGTAATGCTGGAAGGATATCTCCACCACCCATTGCTACAGATGCGATACCGATATCTTTATATGTTTGACCAGGAATTCCTGGAGGTGTTCTGAACTTATATTTTCTAAAGTCAGCCATGTCTTTAATTGGTTTTGGAAACCAACCTAAAGCTTCTGGACCTACAGGTTGAAGCATAAATCCTTTTATGTCTCTTCCCATTTCTTTCCATAATTGGTCATATAATTTTTTTCCACCACCGTACTGAAACCATGATAGAAACGCTAAATTATCTATACCAACTCCACCACCTGCTACTGGCGAACCGAATAACATGGCAGCTGGATGATCTCCAGACCAATAGTGTGTCCATGCGAAACCACAATCAATCAATCCTTTATCAACCGCATCTAAAGTCTCTTTTACTCCTACAACAGCACCTGCTGGTAAAATCTCAAATTTTAAAGATCCATCAGTAAGCTCTGTTACAGTGTCAGTAAAGTCCTTCAACATTTTCACTTCATCAGCTTTAGTGTTAAGAACGGTCTGACATTTTAGAGTTTTTGCATTCGCTGTATTCATAGAAAATCCTACAAGAACAGCTAAACCAAAAACCACAGATAATAATTTTCTCATTATTTCCCCCGTTTTTTATTAATAAAAAAATAATTAAACCTCTAATGAAATTGAGAGTCAAACCAAACTAGCTAAACCTGAAGTTGTAATTGTCCTATTGGCATATACTACTTTACTCAAATATGAGTTAAATTCTATACATGGAAAAATTTGATTTTATAATTGTTGGAGCTGGTTCAGCAGGATGTGTACTTGCTAATAGATTAAGTGCAGATCCAAATAATAAAGTTCTTCTGTTGGAAGCAGGTGGCAAAGATACTTATCCGTGGATCCATATTCCCGTTGGATATTTTAAAACAATGCACAACCCTAAAGTTGATTGGTGTTTTCACACTGAAAAAGATGAAACTATGAACAACAGATCTATTAGATATCCTAGAGGAAAAACTTTAGGAGGAAGTTCTTCTATTAATGGACTTCTTTGGATTAGAGGTCAAAGTAATGATTATGATAATTGGAGACAACAAGGCAACACTGGCTGGGGTTGGGATGATATTTTCCCTTATTTTTTAAAATCAGAAAATAACGAACTTGGTCCTAATGAATTTCATAATGACAAAGGTCCAATTACTGTTTCAAATAAGAAAATAAATTTAGACATGTTAGAAGAATTTCAAAATGCTGCTGAAGAAACGGGAATTCCTAGAACAGAAGATTTTAATACAGGAGATAATTTTGGTATCGGTTATTTTCAGTTTACTACAAGTAGAAATAAATTATTAAAATTACGTTGTAGTGCTGCTAAAGGATATTTAAATCCAATAAAACATAGATCAAATTTAAAGATTGTTACCAAAGCTCATGTACAGAAAATTAATTTTGAAGGGAAAAAAGCAACCGGTGTAAGCTATTATCAAAAAGAAAAAGTAATTACAGTTAAAGCTAACAGAGAAGTAATTTTATCAGCAGGTTCTATCGGTTCCCCGCATATTTTACAAGTTTCTGGTATTGGTGACGCAGATAAATTGAAAAAACACGGCATTGATACTATTCATGAATTAAAAGGTGTAGGAAAAAACCTGCAGGATCATTTAATGTTTAGACCTGTATATAAAGTGAAGAATTTGAAATCTTTAAATAGTAAAATTAATAGTCTTATTGGTAATTTCTTTATTGGATTGGAGTATATTTTTAAACAAAGTGGTCCTATGACTATGGGTGCAAGTCAAGTATGTGGTTTTGTAAAGAGTGATCCTTCAAGAGCAACTCCAAATTTACAATTTCACGTTCAACCAATAAGTACAGATATTTTAGGGGCAACTAAAATGCATGACTTTGATGGGATAACTCCTACCATAGCTAATGTAAGACCAACTAGTAGAGGAGAAATCAATATAGCAAGTAATGACAGTAGAGATAATCCTAAAATTAAAATGAATTACTTGTCTACTCAAGATGATAGAGATGTTGCAGCTAAAGCGCTAAAAATCGTGAGAAATATAATGCTGAATACTGAAACATTTAAAAAATATGAACCTGAAGAATATAGACCAGGTTCACACATCACTGACGATGAAGAATTAGTAAAAGCTGCTAGTGATCATGCACAAACCATTTTTCATCCTGTTGGAACTTGCAAAATGGGTAAAGGAGACGAAGCTGTGGTTAACGATAAATTGCAAGCTCATGGAATACAAAATTTAAGAGTTGTAGATGCATCTATTATGCCCAATATAACCTCAGGGAATACTAATGCACCGACAATAATGATTGCAGAAAAAGCCTCAGACATGATACTTAACAAGTAATCATGCTTGCAGAATTATTTACTCCTGAACAAATAACTATATTAACTCAAATTATTTTCATTGACCTTGTCTTAGCGGGTGACAATGCAATTATAATAGGTATGGTGGCTTCTAAGTTTCCACCTGATCAAAGAAAAAAAGTTATTTTTTGGGGTATCGGAGGGGCTATAACTTTACGAATTATTTTAACCTTACTCACAGCCTACTTATTGCAAATTACAGGTTTAAGGCTAATTGGAGGAATTTTATTATTATATATTGTCTACAAACTTTATGTTGATGTAATTAAAGGTGCTTCAAAAGAAGAGAATGTAAAAGTTGATAATTCAAGTTTTCTTAAAGCAATTTGGACTGTGCTTTTAGCTGACTTCACTATGAGTTTAGATAATGTTCTTGGTGTTGCGGGTGCTGCTGGCCATCATTATCATTTATTGATTTTTGGATTAGTTCTATCAATTATATTAATGGCTGTTGCAGCAAATCTTATTTCAACCTGGATTAAAAAATATAAATGGATTGCATGGTTAGGATTGTTGGCAATTTTAATTGTTGCTATTGAATTGATATATACAGATATTAAAACCTTAGTATTTTAATGTTAAAAAAAATAAATCTTAAAAATAAAACTGCTCTTGTAACTGGAGCAGGCAAAGGTCTTGGTAAAGCTTGTGCAATAGCTTTGGCTGAAGCAGGGGCAAAAGTAGTTATATTAAGTAGAACGAAATCTGACCTTGTTAAAGTAAGCAAGATTATAAAAAAAACTAAAGGTTCAAGTCAATTATTTGTTTGTGATGTAACAAATTTAGATGATTTAAAAAAAATTTTAAGAAAAATCAGTCGATTGGATATTTTAGTAAACAACGCTGGAAATAATAGACCTCAACATTTTACAAAAGTTAGTCAAGAAAATATGGAGTACTTAACTAATCTGAATATGAAAGCTGCATTTAATGTTGCCCAACTATGTTCTCAAAAAATGGTAAAAGCAAAAAATAGAAAAAAAATTGGAGGGTCTATAATTCATATGTCTTCACAATTGGGTCGGGTTGGTTGCGAAGGGCGAAATGTTTACAACATGAATAAATTTGGAGTAGAAGGCCTTTCCAGAGGCATGGCATGCGAATTAGCTCCTTACAATATAAGAGTAAATACCATTTGTCCTACATTTGTTGAGACACCAATGGTTAAGAAGTTTTTCAAAAATAAAAAATTCAAAAATAAAATGCTTAAAAATATTCCATTGGGAAGAGTTGCAAAAGAAAGTGATGTTGCAACTGCTGTATCATTTTTAGCTGCTGACTCGTCTGAAATGATTACAGGAACATCTTTATTAGTTGATGGAGGGTGGACAGCACAGTAATGGGAATATTTCTTAAAGATATAAATTTAAAAGGCAAAACAGCTCTAATTACTGGTGCTACTAAAGGTATAGGTAGAGGTACGGCTATAGCTATAGCTGAGGCAGGTGGAAATGTAATAGCTATTGGGAGAAATCAATCAGAACTTAACACTTTGGAGAAAGAAATTAAAAAATTTAAAGTTAAATACTTACCATTTAATTGTGATGTTAATGACTATAATCGAATAAAATCTTTTATAACTAAACTTAAGCAGCTTGACATTTTAGTTAATAATGCTGGAACTAATATTCCAGAGCCTTTTTTAAATGTTAAAAAATCCTCAATGGAGACTTTATTAAACGTAAATACTAAAGCAGTTTTTAATGTTGCTCAACTTTGTGCTAATCAAATTATTAGATTAAAAAGAAAAAGTGGTTCAATTATAAATATTTCTTCTATTTTTGGACATGTAGCTGGGCAAAAAAGAACTGTTTATAGTATGACTAAATTTGGTGTTGAGGGATTAACTAAAGGTATGGCGCTAGATTTAGCTAAATATAATATAAGAGTTAATAGCGTTTGCCCTAATATAGTTTTAACTCCAAGAACAAAAAAATATTTTGCTGACAAAAAGTACAATAAATACGTTAAAGAGAATACCCCAATAAATAAAGTCGTTACAGTAAGTGATGTTGCAACTTCAATAACTTTTCTAGCATCTGAGGCGGCTTCAATGATCACTGGAACATCAATCGTTATTGACGGGGGCTGGACTGCAAAATGAGATTTATATTTTTATTTTTAATATTTTTATTTAATTACCAATATTTAGGTGCTGTAGAATTTTTTGGAAAATTTGAACAAGGTTCTTTTATTTTAGGAAAAATAAAACCAAATTCTAAGGTAAAAATAGACAATAAAAAAATCAGAGTTTCTAAAGATGGGTTCTTTGCTTTTGGTTTAGACAGAGATAGAAAAAATAATGTTATTATTGTTATTAAAGAAGATGGAAAAACAAAAACAATTGAAAAAAAAGTTTTAAAAAGAAAATATAAAATTCAGAGAATAGATGGCCTACCATCAAAACAAGTAACACCACCTCCTGAAGTGTATGATCGAATTAAAAAAGATAATATTTTAATTGGTAAAGCAAGATCGATTGATACTGCTTATGATTTTTTTAAAGACAAATTTATCTACCCAATTGACAAATATATAATAACTGGTGTTTATGGTAGTCAAAGAATTTTAAATGGTAAACCTAGAAGACCGCATTATGGGATAGATTTTCATGCTCCGGAAGGAACGCCCGTAAAAGCAATGATGAATGGTGAGGTGACTTTAGTAGAAAATGATATGTATTTTACTGGGGGAACGATAATATTTGATCATGGCCATGGTATAAGCACATTATACATGCACATGAAAGATATTCATGTAAAAGTTGGCCAAAAAATAAGACAAGGTCAAATTGTTGGAACCTTAGGTCAAAGTGGAAGAGCAACGGGTCCCCATTTAGATATTAGGCTTAACTGGTTCAATGTAAAATTAGATCCAAAAACTATTTTAGATAAAAAATATGATTGAGAAAAAAGATTTAGATTATTTTAATTATGGAAAAATTGAAAATGAAAAATTTTGGAAACGCTTTCATCATCATAAACCTAATTTGCAAAATAAATATATTCTAGATTTTGGTTGTGGTCATGGAGCCTTATGCATCGATTTAGCAAAAAAAGGTGCAAAAAAAGTTACAGGAATAGACTTAGAGGAAAAATTATTAAATTTTGCCAATATTAATTTGAAACAAAACTATAATCAATATCAATCTATTATAGACTTCCAAAAAAAAGATTTATTAAATACGAATTTTGAAAAAAAATTTGATCTCATTGTTACCAAAGACACTTTTGAGCATTCTTTAAATTTACCAGATATCTTAAGTAAATTTTATGAAATATTAAAAAAAGGTGGGAGAGTTTATGCTGGATTTGGGCCATTATATAACTCCTATAATGGTGATCATGGTAGAACTCAGCTAAGGCTACCTTGGTTGCATGTAATTTTAAGAGACAAATTTATTATTAAAAGATATAATAAGAATAATAAGATTAGTATCGATAAAATTGAGGATCTTGGTTTAAGTAAATATTCACTTAAAGATTATAAAAAAATTTTTACAGATTCAAAATTTGAAATTGAATTTTTTATAACAAATCAATCTGACCATCCTGTATCTATAATTTTTAATTTATTAAGCAGAATTGACTTTTTAAAAGAATTTTTTACATATAATATTTACTGCATATTGTTAAAGAAAGACTAGTTAAATAATTTCTCTAAAAAATTGTATATATGAATGGTGCTACTACAGATCCTTGGCTTAGGACTATCAATATTCCAAACATTGCTAGAACAATTATGATAGGTAGCAACCAATATTTTTTTCTTTCAACTAAAAATGCCCAAAACTCTTTTAAAAAATCAATCATTCAAGATAAAAAAGTAGATCAAAATTTCATTAAATTATTTTATCTTAAAATTATTTAATTTAAACCTTTTTGAGGTTTCATGTCCTCTTTTTTTATTCCAGCCACTCTTACTGGTTTTTTCATGGCATCTCTTCTGAACGGCTCACCTAATTCTTGGTTAAGTATTACTTCAATAAATGTTGTGATACCTTTTTTTTGATCTTCACATGATTGTTTAATGGCTTTTGTTGTTTCTTCCATAGTTTTAACAGTAATCCCTTTTAAACCACATGCGTTAGCAACTTTTGCGTAACTTAATTCTGGATCCAATTCTGTTCCTATAAAGTTATTATCAAACCATAGTGTGGTATTTCTTTTTTCCGCACCCCACTGATAGTTTCTGAAGATAACCATAGAAATTGCTGGCCATTCCTCTCGGGCACATGAACTCATCTCATTCATGCTTATCCCAAAAGCTCCATCGCCCGCAAAACCTATTACGGGAGTTTCAGGACAACCAATTTTAGCGCCCAAGATAGATGGAAAACCGTAGCCGCAAGGACCAAATAATCCTGGAGCTAAATATTTTCTTCCCTTTTCAAAAGTTGGATAAGCGTTTCCAATCGCGCAATTATTTCCAATATCGCTTGAAATAATTACATCTTCGGGCATACCAGCTTGTATTGCTCTCCAAGCCTGTCTAGGCGACATACGATCTTTATCTCTATCTCTTGCCTCTTTATTCCAAACTGTTCCCGGATCATCATCTTCATGATCTAAACTAGAAAGTTTTTGTAACCAAGCTGATTTTGTTTGGTGAATTAAATCTTTTCTTATTTGTCTATCAGTATCTCCTGCTTTTGGAGATAGTTTACTTAGTAATTGTTGAGCTACCAATTTAGCATCTCCACAAATTCCAACTGTTACTTTTTTAGTTAGACCAATTCTATCTGAATTCATATCTACCTGGATAATTTTTGCATTTTTTGGCCAATAATCAATTCCGTAACCTGGTAAAGTTGAAAAAGGATTTAACCTAGTACCTAATGCTAATACAACATCTGCTTTTGCAATTAATTCCATAGCGGCTTTAGATCCATTGTAACCTAAAGGACCAACAGCTAAAGGATGGCTTCCTGGAAAACTATCGTTATGTTGATAGCCAGAACATACCGGTGAGTGTAATTTTTCAGCAAGCTTCACACAGTCTTGAATTGCTCCACCTATTACTACGCCTGCACCTGATAAAATTACAGGAAATTTTGCGTTAGAAAGTAATTTTGCTGCTTCCTCTATCGCAGCTGCACCACCAGCTTGTCTTTCTAATCTTACTATTGGAGGTAACTCTATATCTATTACTTGTGTCCAATAATCTCTAGGAACATTAATTTGTGCTGGAGCTGAGCCTCTTATAGCTTTTTCTATAACTCTATTTAAAACCTCTGCAATTCTAGATGGGTCTCTAACTTCTTCTTGATAACAAACCATATCTTTAAACAAATTCATTTGTTCAACTTCTTGGAATCCACCTTGTCCCATTGTTTTATTTGCAGCTTGAGGTGTAACTAAAAGAAGTGGAGTATGGTTCCAGTAAGCTGTTTTTATCGGTGTTACTAAACCTGTTATACCTGGTCCGTTTTGAGCAACTACCATTGACATTTTTCCGGTAGCACGAGTGTAACCATCAGCTATTAATCCACCGTTAGTCTCATGGGCCACATCCCAAAAAGTAATCCCTGCATCAGGAAAAATATCTGAAATAGGCATAAATGCAGAACCGATAATTCCAAACGCGTGTTCGATACCGTGCATTTGTAAAACTTTTACAAAAGCTTCTTCTGTTGTCATTTTAGCCATAAATCTCCTTAAAAGTATTTTGAAATCTAGCTTTCATTATACTAAATTTTAGTCTATATCCATTAGATATTTTATGTCACGTCCTGACCTCATTATACACGACGAAAAAGATAACGTAGGAGTGGTTGTAATAGAAACCACTAAAAAAGGCCAAGATTGTAGTGCTTGGATAATGGAAAATGACAAAACTGTTAAAGTACCATCAACAAACGATGTTCCTTTAGGGCACAAAATTGCACTTAAAGACCTTAAGGTTGGAGACACAATTTTCAAATACGGACACGACATTGGAAAAGTGGTCAAAGAAATCAAAAAAGGCGAGCACGTTCATGTTCATAATGTGAAAACAAAAAAATGGTAAAATAAAATGGATATTCCAAAAAGTTTTTTAGGTTATAAAAGAGAAAATGGAAGGGCTGGTACAAGAAACCACGTAATTATTCTTCCCGTAGATGACATCTCTAACGCTTGTGCTGAAGCTGTTGCAAATAATATTAAAGGAACAATAGCACTACCTCATTCTTATGGAAGATTACAATTTGGTGCAGATTTAGAATTACATTTTAGAACAATGATTGGTACAGGCAGAAATCCAAACGTTGCAGCTGTTATTGTAATTGGAATAGAACCAAAGTGGACAAAAAAAATTGTCGATGGGATTGCAGAAACTGGAAAACCAGTTGAAGGTTTTCATATTGAAAGAAGTGGAGACATTCAAACAATAATGAAAGCATCTAAAAAAGCACAAGAATTTTCTATGTGGGCATCTGAGAAGCAAAGAGAGGAATGTCCAATGAGTGATCTATGGATATCAGTTAAATGTGGTGAGTCAGACACTACTTCAGGCCTTGCATCTAATCCAACAGTTGGAAATTTGATGGATAAATTAGAACCATTAGGTGTTCATTTATGTTTCGGAGAAACGTCTGAGCTAACTGGTGCAGAACAAGTTTGTGCCAAAAGAGGTGCAACTCCAGAAGCTCAAAAGAAATTTATGAAGACTTGGAGTGATTATAATGATTTTATTCTAAAAGAGGCGACTGATGACTTGTCTGAAAGTCAACCTACGGCAGGTAATATAGCAGGCGGACTCACTACAATTGAAGAAAAAGCTTTTGGAAATTTTCAAAAGATAGGTTCTAGAAAATTTATTGATGTTTTAGAACCTGCCGAAGAACCAAAAAAAGGTAAAGGTTTATATTTTATGGATACTTCTTCTGCAGCAGCAGAATGCGTGACTTTACAGGCTGCTGGAGGATTTAATATTCATCTTTTTCCCACAGGCCAAGGAAATATTATTGGTAATCCTATAGAACCAGTTGTAAAACTTACAGCCAATCCTTTAACAGCTAAATTGATGAGTGAGCATGTTGATTGTGATGTTTCAAAAATTTTATCTAGAGAAATGAATCTAGATCAAGCTGGTGACAAACTTATTGAAACTACACTTAAAGTAGCCAATGGAAGATTAACTTGTGCTGAAGCTTTAGGTCATAGAGAGTTCGTAATGACTAAGCTTTATCGAAGTGCGTAATGTCTTCAAATACTGAGGACTGTATATTCTGTAATAAAATAAATTGTAAAGTTATCTCATTAACTAAACATTTTTTTATAATTCGAGATACAGCTTATCCTGTCACTAAACATCATACTTTAATCATTACCAATAGACATGTAGATGATTTTTTTGAATTAACTAAAGATGAAATGAGTGAATTAGATGAAGTTTTGAAAGAACAAAAAAAAGAGTTAAAAAAATTAGATAAAGAAATAAGTGCTTTTAATGTTGGCGTTAATATAGGTAAAGATGCTGGCCAATCAATAATGCACTGTCATATTCATCTAATTCCTAGAAGAAAGGGAGATGTAGATGATCCTAGTGGTGGTGTCAGAGGTGTAATTCCTGAAAAGCAAAAATACAAAAGGAGATAACTATTTTACAGGGAATTTAACTTCTTCTTGTTTTGGTTTCTTATATCTTAAATCATGAACAATTTTTCTAATCCAAGCCATTAATGCTCCAAGCGCTACTGCAAAAATTATTGCAAACGCCCCGTATAAAAACGGCACATCACTAGACATTCTCACAATAAATTCTGCTAAGCTATTTAATTCTGGTGCTGTAACTTTACTGCCATTAAATTCTGTTTTGTTTCTAAAGAAAGAGTCATAGGCTATTGCGATAGCTACAGTTATTAAAAGCATTGCAAATAAAGATTTAAGTTCATTGCTATCTAAAAACTGGCCAATTTTTTGACCTACTTGAACTCCAATGATTGAGCCTAAAATTAAAGGAACCACAAGAAATAAGTCGATTGTACCGTAATTAAAAGAATGTAAAATCGTAACCACTGCACTAATAAAAACAGTAACAAACAAGGATGTTCCAGGAATTAATTTTACAGGCATTCCTATAATATAAATCATTGCAGGAACCATTAAGAACGCACCTCCAATTCCCATCATTGATGCAACAAATCCAACAACAAATCCTAATAAAATAGGAGTGAATGCACTTTCATACAATCTAGACTTATTAAACCTCATTCTTAAAGGAAGGCCTTGTAGCCAATTATGATCGTGTAATTTTTTTTTAGTATTTATTTTAGATTTTAAACGATTTCTTTCTTTTATACCCTCAATTAACATTAATGTGCCAACTATGGCTAAAAGATACATATACAATAGAGAAATTATTAAACTTATTTTTCCAATTTCTGAAAAAAAAGTAAATGTCATAATTCCTATGATAGTTCCAACTACACCACCTGAAACAATCATTAAACCCATCTTGTAGTCTAAAGTTTTCTTATACCAGTGAGTAAGAGAACCAGATACTGAAGTAGCAAGAATATTATTAACTTCATTTGGAACTGCATACACAGGTGGTATGCCCATGAAAATTAAAAATGGTGTCATCAAGAACCCTCCACCAACGCCAAAAAGTCCTGATAAAACTCCCACAGCTAAACTTAAAAATAATAAAAGAAAGATATCTATATTTACTTGAGCGATAGGAAGATAAATTTCGAGCATTAATATTAGCAGTATGCCTGAAACATTAGCTTGTCAATCTTAATAAATTGTAGCCCCAAAAACTTTTACAAGACCATCTTCTTCCCCTAAGACTAGCCTTCCTAAAAATTCACCAGGCATCGTTTGACTTGTTTGTTTGTAAAGAACAGTAATGAATTGGTTTCTTCTTATTGTGCCTAAAAATTCTTGTTTTTCTGATAGACTTGTAAGTAATTTATTATTAGCCCATTGCTTTCCAAGCTCAACTTCATTTGCTCCATATAGCATTTGTGATGAAAAATCTTTGGTAAAGCCACCATAGTCTTTAATATTAGAAGATTTGACTAAATTATCCCAGATTGGCTGAGCAATGTTTTGAATTTCTTTGTCGGATTTTTCTAACAACTCCATTAAACCTTATGAAGCTTTCTTTTCCTTCTTTTCGTCTACAATATGATAAACCGGAACCTTCTCCATTGTAAACTTTTTAGTTTTAGGGTCTCGTCTTGAAACAGTTAAACAATGCCAATTATCATCATCAAGTTTTAAATGGTCCCCTCTGTAGTAGTAACCCGGCCATCTAGTTTCTTCTCTAAATTTAGTATGTTCCGTCACGCATTGTGAGGTAATAGTTCTATGTTTTAATTCCCATGCTCTCATCAGCTGATGATAATCTTCAGCACCAACATTTTCTAAATCTTCTTCTAACCATTTTAATAATTCTAATCCTCTATTAAGCATGTTTTCATTAGTCATGTAATTTGTAGCTATTCCTCCAACATACTCATCCATAATTCTTTGAAGTCTTTGTAGCCCTTGAATAGGAGAAATATAACTTGGTGATACTGTTCCACCTGTTATTTCGTTTCTTCCCACTGTGTAATTTTCTAAGGGTTTATAAATTACTTCTTTTAAATCTTTATATTGTTTATCACTAACTTTTATTCCATCAGCTTTTTTATCTTCAATGTATTTCACAGCAGCTTTTGCAGCTAGTCTGCCTTCAGTGAAAGATCCTGAAGAAAATTTATGTGCACTTCCACCGACAGTGTCTCCTGCGCCAAATAAACCATCAATAGTTAACATTCTGTTGTAACCCCAGAAATATTCTGGAGGAGATAAATCTTCTGGTCCGCTTACCCATGCTCCAGAACATGTTGCATGTGAGCCCATTACATAAGGTTCAGAAGTTGTGAGTTCTGGATTTGTATATTTTGGATCAATGTTTTGTGAGGCCCATACAACAGCTTGACCAACTGTCATGCCTAAAAAGTTTTCCCATCCTACAGTTTCTAAATGAGGATCTTGAAACGCCTCTTTAGTCACCATATGTATTGGCCCTCCGCCTGCTTGTACTTCTTGAATAAAAGCGTGATTTCTTAAACAAGTAGGTGTTGGATGGTGATCGATGTACTCTCCTACTAAAGATTTGGTTTGGTCGTACCATTTTTTTTCGTAATTCTCGCCATTAGCGTTTTGTGTGTAAGTTTTTAAATGTAAAAAATATGCTCCTACTGGGCCATAACCATCTTTAAATCTACATAAGACAATTCTGTTTTCCATTTGAGTCATTTTAGCTCCAACAGCAATTGGAAGTGCGTAGGCTGATCCGTTGCTCCAAGGAGCGTACCAAGTTCTTCCCATACCTTCACCAACTGCTCTAGGTTTGAAAATGTGTGAGGCTCCTCCTGCTGCAACTATTACAGCTTTAGCTTTAAATACATGATAGTCACCAGTTCTCATATTAAATCCAACTGCTCCACCTATTCTATTTTCTTTTTCATCATCCATTAAAAGATGAGTAATCATTATTCTGTTATAAATTTTGTTAGCAGATTTTTTTGCTGCTTCAGCAACAATAGGTTTATAGCTTTCACCGTGTATCATGATTTGCCATTTACCTTCTCTTAAGTATCTTCCAGTTTTTTCATTTTTCATCATAGGTAAACCCCATTCATCAAACATATGAACTGTAGAGTCTACGTGACGAGCCATGTCGTAACCTAAATCTTCTCTAACCATTCCCATTAGATCATTTCGTGCGTATCTAACATGATCTTCAGGTTGGTTTTCATTCCACTGCATACCCATATAACAATTGATTGCATAAAGACCTTGGGCTACTGCACCACTTCTATCGATATTGGCTTTTTCAACACAAACTATTTTTAGATCTCTTCCCCAATGTCTAGCTTCGAAAGTAGCACCTGTACCGGCCATACCGCCACCAATGATAAGAACATCACTTTCTTCAACGTGTGTTTTAACGTTAGCCATTAATAGTAAACACCTTTTTTAAATGAATCTTTGCTCACAGTCGGAAGGTCACCGTCAATATTCAAACCCTTGGGTTCGGTGTAAAGTCTTTGAGTAGTTATTTCTCCTTGATTTGGTTTATCTTCCTCTGCAAGTTTTGGTATAAATTTACCCCAAGGTTTTGTTGTGATTGGTGATACGAAGTTTTTCTCAGTGCCGTTTCTAAATTTTATTCTCCAAGAAATAGTTCCTTTTTCTTCTTCTCTTCTTACTCTTACACTATGTCCCATCGGAGCAAAATCAGCGTAACCTCGGACATCAATTGCATGATTTGGGCAAGCTTTTACACATGAATAACATTCCCAACAAAAGTTAGGCTCTATATTTTTTGCTCGCCTAATTGTCTCGTCAATATGCATAATATCTGATGGACATATATCTACGCAATGCCCACAGCCATCACATCTAGTCATGTATACAAAAGTTGACATAAATTATTTTTCTCCCTTAAGGTTTAATAACATAAATTTTCTAATAATGCTTCGGTTGTTCTCTTTTAATTCCCAGCCCGAATTGCTCCGGAGCATCAGCAGGTGGTGGCAAATTGTCCCTAGATCCATCAGCTTCAGCTAAATTTTTTTGAATCGCTGCACCAGGTTTATAAAACATATGAGCAAACTTAGACCAGTAAACACCTCCAAATAAAACTAGATTTGAAACAATAAATAAAACCAAAAATAAATAACTAAGACCAGTCATTCCTGAATATTGTGTGTATGACCAAGCTAAACCAAATGTTGCACATGCTAATAAAGCTAAGACAAATAAATCTGCTTTAATAATTCTGTACCAAGGATGAGCTTCTGCGGAAACATCAACTCTTAAGAAAAACCAAAACCAATAACCACCTAAACAAGTTAAAATGGCTCCTATATGCCATAGAGCTGTTAAAGTTGATGGAGTTTCAATACCTACAGTTGAATAAGAAAAAATTAAAATAGCTGAACAAACCCAAAAAATAATAGTTCCATACATGCCTAATACATGCGCCAATCTTCTTTTTCCCCATCCTAGTTCTGATGTTGTTGCGATATCATGAGCAACAGTTTTTAAAATAACTGAAGTTCTTTTCGCAGTAGATAATTCTATCTGAGCATTTTTTTTAGCTTTTTTTGCGTTCTCAAAAAAATATTTCACATTTTTTTTGTGCCTTATATCAACCAACACACCAATTAATGTTAGAGCTGCCATAGCAACTACAAATCCTTGCATTGCAAATGCTGGGATTATTTCTGATAGAGTGGAGAATGGATTATTAGTTAACATTGAATATTTATATATAGGCCTATTTTAGAGGTCAAGTGAGAATGAATCTCAACTATTTAAGCTTTCCCTCTTTTCTCATCTGCTCTCTAATTTTAGTCGCTGAAATTTGTTGAGTTTTCTCGTCTAAAACAATCTCTTCAATTTTATAGCCAACACCTCTTCCGTAGCAAATATTAGTTATATTAGGAACTAAAGTGACTTGAATTCTATTTTTATAATCTTTTAGTGCCTCAAAAATATTCTTTTTAACAGTTTCAAAGTCAAACGGATTGTCATCAACACCTTTTACATCTCGAACCATAATATTTACCTGTCCGGTTTTTTTTAATGTTTCTTCAAAGAGTTTTTGATGACCAGCATGCCATGGTTGCCAACGACCTAACATTTGTGCAGTAGGATGTTTATTATCCCAAACGTGATTATCGTTTTTCATATTTGCAAGCTAAAATATAATTTTAAGCAGCAATAGTTTGAAGTTTATGTTTAGTAGTCATCCCGCTCAAGAAATTCCATAAATATCTAGCAGTTAACAATGAAGCTGATTCGGCTTTTTCCTGTTCTTTTTTAGAAAGACTATCTAATAATTTTTCACATTCGGCTCTATGAATTACATCTGCAGATTTGTGTGCCTCAAAAAATTCAAGACCTTCTTTAGATTTTACCCCATAAAATTTCTTTAACCCTTGAATTTTAGTCTCAGCTATTTCAGGAATTTGCCTTTCATAAGTATATAGAGATGCAAGACCTTCAGCATATGATTTTCTAGCTTGAGAAAAAAAATTATCAATCATATCTTTTGTAAACCAGTCTAGCTTTACCTTCTCAATTTCTTTTTCATCGGCTCCAAGAGCTTTTGCAAAATTTTTCCATAACTTAGGATGATCGCCATCTTTGTTTTCTTCGTCTTGCAAATTTTCTAAAAGTATTCTTCTTTTTTCTAAATCTTCACAAATTGAATGTGTTGCGCTGATGTATCTTGGGAACGCTTTAACATGTTGATAATATTGCTCTGCATAATCTTTAATAATTTCACGAGTTAATTTTCCCTCGTTCCAATAAATTTGATAGAAAGGATGTTTGAGTAAATGATATTTGTCTAATTTAGCACCTAGTTCTTTTGAAAACATTTTTTGCTCCTTTTTTTTATAATTACTTAATTAAATTATAAATGTTTTAATGAAAAAATTATCCACACTTTTTAGTTGTGTAGTTACAAATGTTCACGTTTTGATTCACTTTTGATTCCTAATCAGACTCAAAATACAACTTTAAAGAGTGTTATCCACACGAACTAAACGTGTCTCATCTATAGGGTAATGAATAATTGTAGCAAAAATAGAAAGGGCAATAGCAATATACCAAGCATAATCATAACTTCCATAGGCATCAAAAAAGTACCCTCCCAAAAATGCGCCAGCAAAAGCTCCAAATTGATGACATAAAAAAACTATGCCAAATAACGTGCTTAAATATTTTGTGCCAAATATTTGAGCAACTATTCCATTAGTTGGAGGAACAGTAGATAACCATAAAAGTCCAAAAGTAATTCCAAATATAATTGAATTAAGCATTGAGGGGGGAGAAAAAATGAATACACATATACTTAAAGCTCTTAAAGAATAAAGAATGCTTAATAAATTTTTCTTTTTATACTTAGTGCCGAGATAACCCATGCCCAAGGTGCCAAAAATATTAAAAAAACCAATCAACGCTAAAATTATAGTAGCGGACCATCCTGCCATACCTCTATCTTGCATATATCCAGGTATGTGGGTTCCTACTAATGTAATTTGAAAACCACATACAAAAAATCCTAAAACTAGTAATACATATCCTTTATGAGTAAAAGCCTCTTTAATAGCAGACAAAAAGGTTTGGTCTCTATCAGCTTGCGATGAATTAATTACAGTTTTTGCTGGAAATAAAAAAATTGAAACAGCAAGACCAATAACTATAAATATCATAAAGTATTTTAAAGTTTGCTCCCACTCAAATTCTACTAAGCTATATTTTGTAAGCAACGGTGATAAAAAATAACCTATAGAAGCTGCAGCTGTTACAACTCCTGTAGCTATAGTTCGTGTTTCATTAGGAAAATGTTTTCCAACTTCTGAAACAGGTACCCCAATAGCTGTTGCTCCTAAAGCTGTTCCAACTAAAACCCCTAATGCCAATTGAAAATAAATTCCTGTATTAGGGCCAGAGTAAAGCATAAAAATACCTAGAGCGAAAATTAGAAATCCTAAAAAAACAGCTTTGTTACCTCCAAATTTATCCGCTAACAGTCCAAATATAGGAGCAAAAAATCCCCAAAATAACATTTGAATACCTATTGCTAAACCAAATTCTGTCCTTGTAACTCTAAGACCTTTTTCAAATGCATCAAAAAAAAGTCCAAAAGTTTGTCTCAGACCCATTGAAATTAAAATAATACTACAAGCTGAAATTAAAACTATTAGAGCTAGTCTGTTAGGAACAAAATTAAACATTATTTAATATATCTTAAGGATCTTTTTAAATCATTAATTAAATCTTTTGGGTCCTCTAAACCAATGTGTAATCTAATTATATGTTCATCTTTATTAAATCTAAAATACTTTCTGCCTTGAAGGTACTCATCTTTTTTATTTGAGCGAAGTTCTTGTAAAATTGCAAGACTTTCAAATCCTCCCCAACTATAACCTATACCAAATAATTCCAAGGAATTTACAAATTTAATTACAGAAGATTTTTTTTTACTTTTTACAACTATAGACAGTAACCCAGTTGCACCAGTGTAATATTTTTTCCATAATTTATAATTCTTATTTGATGGATTGTGAGGGTATAAAATTTCTTTTACTTTTTTTTGTTTCTTTAAAAAATTAATAATCTGCTTGGTATTTTCATAATGTTGATTTAATCTTGTGTCTAATGTTCTTAATCCTCTAATGATTAAATAAGCTTCATCAGCGGACATTCTGTATCCTGAGAGTTTATAGAAGAACATTATTTTCTTAAAAACTTTTTTATTAACTGCAAGTGAACCTCCCATGGCATCTGAATGACCAGAAAAATATTTTGTTGCAGAAGAAAATGACATATCAAATCCAATTTTTAGGGGTTTTAGATACAAAGGTGTACCCCAAGTGTTATCTAAAAAAGAAAATATTTTTTTCTTTTTAGCTAAATTAACAATTTTAGATAAATCTTGAAATTCAAAGGTATTACTTCCAGGGTTTTCAACTAATATCATTTTTGTTTTTTTTGTTACTTTGTTTTTCAAATCTTCAAATGAGTCTGGATTGTAAAACTTTGCAATAACATTAAATTCTTTAAGTAATTTTTCGGAAATTTCTTTAGTTGGTCCATAAACATTATCTGAAACTAATATTTCATCGCCTGGCCTACATAAACTCATGATTGCTAAAGCTACTCCTCCAAATCCAGTTCCTGTTAAAAAAACGTGGAATGCTTGCTCTAGTTCTTTTAGAATATTTTCTAATTCAATCGTTGTTGAGCTTCCGTAACGCCCATAGCTGTAATGGCTAATTTTTTGGTGTTTTTTTATTTTTTCCTCATGTTGATAGAGTTCTTGCATACTGTCAAAAAGAATTGTGGAGGCCCTTATAACAGCTGGGTTTGCAGATCTATTAGAACTATCTTTCGTTGGATGTTTTAGGAATGTCTTTATAGACTTTTTCATATTATGATTATAATTGATCTTTATATATTAATTGTCTAATTAAGATAGTAAAAGGAGGCAAAAATATGGGTTACCCAAAAAAACACCGAGGAAGAAGAAAAATTGGCTCTAAAAAAAGAAGAGCAAGAAAAAGAAATAAGAAAAAATAATCAACTAAATATTTATGAATGAAATAACTCAAATAAGAAAATTGAGTTTATGGATATTTTTTATTCCATTAATAGCAATAAATTTATGCTTATTTATTTCCCAAAATTATAGCATTCTTGAAGGTACCTTTTTATCAGTAGATCAACTTGGAAGATCTAAATTTTCAATACCTTATTTAGACGGTAGTTTATCTATCAGTCGGGCATCCAGAACTTTTCCTCAATATCTAATTTTTAAACCCGCAATGTTTATTACTGCATTTGCTTTATACTTATATTGGGTGAATAATAATAATTTAATTAATAAATTTTATTCCACAAATCTTAATTATAAATTTAAAATTTTTGGGATTTTATCAGCTGTATTTTTAGTAATTCATTCAATTTTTTTAGGTATAAAATTTGATATTCAAATTTATAAATTAATGAGAAGAGTAGTTTTGCTGTTATTCATTATATTTGAACTTATAGCGCAAGGGATTCTTGTTTATCATTTTTTTAAAATTAAAAAAAAAATATCAAATTTTATTAATAAAAAATTTTTATTTTTAAAAGCCTTTTTAGTTTCAATATTAACAATAGTAGCTGTTTTGAGTTTGCCCATACTTTTAAACAAAGGTAATACACACTTTAAGCATGCATTAGAATGGAACTATTTTGTGGGTGTTATTACTTTTTATTTATTTACAAGATTTTTCTGGAGAAGAACCACATAAATTTCTAGGCTTTCGCCCAGAAATTTAGTAGTTTTGGCTCGTCGTTTTAGGCGCTACCGCCAAGCCATCCCGATGAACTATTCTAGCGCTACTAGGTCCATCTTTCTGCCCTTTAAGCTTGAACCTCTCGGTTTTTCCTTAAATGGCCAGTTAAGAGTTGCCTCTTAATTACTCTCATTAAATCATGTTAAAAAAAAAATTGTTATCACTTTTAACGAGATAATTATTAAGATGTTAACTTTGTGGATAAATTTTTGTTGAATGTCTTATAAATCCATCCCCCACCTAATACCTTATCCCCAACATTATCTTTAGAATAAAATACACAGGCTTGCCCTGGAGAAATTCCAGTTTCCTTATCTAAAATTTCTACGTCAGCTAAGGTTTTTGAAATATTAATTTTAGCTTTTAAAAGTCTACCTGTAGATCTCACCTTTATATTTATTGGTTTTGTAAATTCATCTTTAGATCCAAGGATATTTAAATCTTTTAAAGAAATTTTCTGTACTTCAAGACACTCTTTGTTTCCAACTGTAATGGTATTATTTGTTGCATCTATATTGATAACATATAAAGGTTTATTACTTGCTATTTTGATTCCCTTTCTTTGTCCTATTGTATAATTAATAATACCTTCGTGCTCACCTAGTTGGTTTCCTTCAATATCAAGAATTTTACCTGACTTAAAAGACTCTGGTCTAAATTTTTTTATTACTGCTGCGTAATCTCCATTAGGAACAAAACAAATATCTTGGCTATCAGGTTTTGTTGCAACATTTAAATTCAATTTTTCGGCAATAGCTCTCGTTTCTGACTTATCTATCTCTCCTAAAGGAAATCTTAGATAATCTAATTGCTCTTGAGTTGTGCTAAATAAGAAATAACTTTGATCTCTATTTTGATCCTTGGCCCTATACATATTTGCATGCTCGTTAGTTTGAACTCTAGAAACATAATGGCCAGTAATTAATGCATCAGCTTTTAATTCTTTAGCATATTTATATAAATCTCTAAATTTAACTGTTTGATTACATTGAACACATGGTATTGGTGTTTCACCTACAGCATAACTATCAATAAAAGTGTCAATGACTTCGGTTCTAAACTTTTTTTGATAAAATAAAATTTTATGATCGATATTTATATTTTCTGAAACTCTTTTTGCATCTAAAATATCTTGCCCCGCACAACATTGTCTTCCTTCTTTTGATTGCTTGGTATCATCATATAATTTAAGCGTTATGCCAGTGACATCATATCCTTCCTGCTTCATCAGCGCCGCCACAACTGATGAGTCCACTCCACCAGACATAGCAACAACTACCTTGGTCTCTTTTTTGGGTTTATTAATTCCTAGTGAATTCATAATTAAAGTGTATAATCGAAAAAAAAGTAATTTTCCATGATGCTAATTGATTTTGAACCTGGAGATTTTGTTAAAAATCCGACAAATAAAGACTGGGGTATAGGTCAGGTCCAATCAATAATTGGTAATAAGGTTACAGTAAACTTTGAGAATTGCGGTAAAAGAGTGATAAACGTCGAAAATGTAAATCTTGAGCGAGTGAGCAATGAAAACAGGTGAATTAAAAACTATCAGTGAAAGTTTAATAAGTACTTTTAATGAAGCTGGGAAAATTTCTATAAATCTTTATAAAAAAGGATTAAAAATACAAATTAAAGAGGATAAATCTCCAGTATGTAACGGAGATATTGAAGTAAATGAGTTAATTACAAAAAAGATAAAAGAAGTTACTCCAAATCTTCCTATAATTTCCGAGGAAACTGTAGATTTAAATGTTAGAAATACAGCTAAAATTTTTTGGTTAATAGATCCTATTGATGGAACAAAAGAATATATTGCTGGTAAAGATGAATATACTTTGAATGCAGCTTTAGTAATTAATTCTGTGCCTGTACTTGGTCTTGTAGGGGTGCCAAAAAAAAATAGATTATTTTACTCTTATGGACCTGGGGAAAGCTATTTAATTGAAGAGGGAAAAACGAAAAAAATAAATTGTGCTAAGCAGCAACCTAAAGGTCAAATTGTTGCTTTGTCAAGTGTGATGAAACCTTCAGATATAATTTTGAATAAGTTAAGAGAATTTAAAGTGAATTCAATAGTTAAAATGGCTAGTTCATATAAATTTTGCGTAATTGCCTCTGGTGAATATGATATTTATGCAGCTAGAGAAAGAGCTAATGAATGGGATTATGCTGCAGGCCATGCAATTGCTCAAAATGCTGGCGCAATAATTAAAACTCTTGATGAAAAACCATTTTTATACGGTAAAGAAGATTATAAAAATCCAAGTTTGTTGATTAAAAGATCAGAAAATTTAGATGATTAAAACTATAGCTATAATTATTTTATCTGTAACTTTTTTTGGTGTTTTATTTTTCATTTTAGTGCGTAACGCTCTTAAGAGAAAACTAGATATTTTAGTAGAGGAGGAAAAAAAGAGAAACTCAGATAATCTTGATTAACTTATCAAACTCATTTTTTTCTAAATCTAAAACTCTTTTTGACAATTCAAAACTAAAACCTCCTCTAGCTAAAATACCCATATCTTTTTTATAATATAACTCTCTGTTTCCTTCAGGTCTAAGGGGGCCAATTCTTCTTCTTTTACAAAGTTTTAAAGCCGAAACAAAATCTGGTTCTATCTCGTTCTCTTTTATTTTATCAATACTCTGTTTGATGAATTTACTATCTACTCCTTTATTTCTTAATGATTGATTAATTTTATTTAATGAATACCCTCTTCTTAAAAACATTCTTGCTTTAGAGTCGGAATACATTTCATCGTTTAAAATCTTATTTTTTTCAAGCTTTAAAATAATTTCATCTATAATTGATGAAACTTCTTTTTTAGATTTTGTGCCTTTTATTTTAGTTAAATATTTTTTTAGAAGGTAAACTTTTAATTGTTGTTTTGAGGGACTGTATTTTTCTAAATAGGAATAAGCTAAGTCTCTGAGATTTGTAGTTAAATCTTCAAAATCACTTTTATTAACTGTGGGATTCATTTGTCTAATATACTATATTATTTTTAATGATAAATAATTTATTGTCTTTATTAACTTATGAAAATATTTATTTAATCGCTAACTGGGGAGTAATACCTTTTTGGTTATTATTAATTTTTATTCCTAATCATCAGATAACAAATTTTCTAACTCAATCAGTTATTGTTCCGCTTCTCTTAGCAATTAGTTATGCTTATTTGTCTTATTTAATTTATCAAGAGGGGAATATTTTAGACGGTTTTGAATTATATTCAGGATTAAACGGACTTTATTCAATGTTTGCCAATGAGGCTTTATTATTGATTTTTTGGCTGCATTTTTTAGCCATTAGTTTATTTGCTGGATCATGGATTGTAAGAGATAGTAAGAGATATTTTATACCTAAAGTTGTTACGATTCCCACTTTAGTTTTAACTTACTTTTCTGGCCCAATAGGATTGGTAATCTATTGGTTTTTTAGAATTTTCTTTGCTAGAAAAATTAGCTTTAATGATTAAGCCTTTTGAATTTTATTTTGATTTTGTAAGTCCTTATTCTTTTCTAGCTCACAAAGAAATTAGAAAAATAGAAATTAAAGAGGGAATTAAAATAAAGTATAATCCAATACTTTTAGGGGGTCTACACAATTTACACGGAATTAAAGCTCCAGCCTTTATCCCAGCTAAAGCAAGACACATGATTAAAGATTGCAAACTTATAGCAGAAAGAAACGGAGTAATATTTAAGTTTAATTCGTATTTTCCCATCCGCAGCTTAAATTTAATGCGAGGTGTACTAGTTGCTGAAGAGGATAATATAAAAAATTATTATATAGATAGTATTTTCAATACAATTTGGCAAGATGGACTCAATATGAACGATGAAATAATAATTCAAAAAGTTTTGAAAAACATGAGTGTAAACCCGAAAACTTTTGCTCTTAGAACAACTTCCTCATTAATCAAAGACTCTCTTAGAAAAAAGACTAGTGATGCATACAAAAAAGGTATATTCGGTGCACCAACATTCATAGTAAATAATAAAATTTTTTGGGGTCAAGACAGAATTGAGTTTGCACTTAAAGAAGCTAATAAATAGTTTATTTTTTTTCTTTTGCTATAACTTTTAATCCACTCTTTTTTAGAGCATTAAATCCACCATCTACATGAGCAACATTTGTAAAACCCATATCTACTAGTGATTTTGTAGCCAAAGCAGAGCGCCATCCAAGAGCGCAAAATAATACCATTTTTTTTATTTCTTTAATTTTATTAGATTGATAATAGGTGCTGTTGGGATCTAACCAAAATTCAAGCATACCTCTTGGAATATGTTTTGAATTTTCAATTGTGCCTTCTTTCCAAAGCTCTCTTATATCTCTCACATCTATTAAAGTGATTTCTTTATTATCATAAAGAGATTTAACTTCATTTGAACTCAAAGTTTCTATGCTTTTTTGAGCTTCTGCCACTAAAGTTTGAGATGATTTAATGTTCATAGAAGTACACTATAAACTAATATATATGATTTTATATAATGAAAAAAATAGAAAATATAAAAAAACCTAATTTATTAAAAAAATTATTTATCAAATTATGTCGAATTATTGGATTTGAAATTATTGACCAATCAAATCTTTATTTGCCAACTCTAGCAAAACAGGCATCTGAAAATCTGTCTACACTGGGAAGTAAAAATATATCTATTCCATTAGGAATTTCAAAAATAACGAGAACAGTAAAATCTTTAGATATAATTATTAAAACTTGTACATCAATAAATTTAGTCACGCAAAATAAAAAAAGAATTTTTGAAAAAGATAAATCCGAATATACATTTCGTTCAATAAATTCAATAGTTAATAGTCTAAAATTTAATAAGAATGATTTAAAAAAAATTAAAATTAAAATTTATATAATTGATCATAATTCAAAAAAAGAAGATTTAATGAAAATCGAAAATAATTTCAAAAAAACTAATATTGAATTTGAAATTCTAAATCTAGACCTTGAAAAATTTAATAAAATTAAAACTTTGAATAAAGATAATCCTACTATTGAAAAAAATATGAGATCAACAATGGCAAGTATTCGAGCTTCTTTTGATTTGGCTAAAAGGAAATCTAGCGATCTAGTTTACTTTGTTGAAGATGACTATATCCATAAAAAAGATAGTATTTTTGAGATGGTAAGCGCTTATGAAAAAATTTCATCTGAGCAAAATAAGGAGTTATTTATATGTCCAGTGGACTACCCGTATCTGTATAAAAAATTAGATAATTCTCAAATTTTAATTGGAAATAAATATCATTGGAGAACAGTTAATGAATCTCTTTTAACTTTTTTGACAAGTAAATCTTTGATTGGTAAATATTGGGATGACTTAGTGTTAATGAGTGAAAATGAGCATGTCCCATTCGAAACACCTCTGCACAATATTTATGAAAAAGAGATTTGCATCTCACCTATGCCGTCATTAGCTATGCATTGTACTAATATAAATTCGATATTCGGTTTATCTCCAAATATAGATTGGGTAAAATTGTGGGATGAAAACGAAACTCAAGATAGATAAAAAGGCCCGAATAATCGGGCCTTTATTTTAAATTATTAATGTATTAACTAGTCTCTAATTGAGTAAGCTGAGACACCTACTTCGGCTTTATCTGTTCCGAGTTTTTCAGCTGCTTTGCTAATTCTTAATCCAATTGTTGATTTAAGAGCAGTAAATGTTACCCAAGATAAAACAAAGCTAAAGATACATACTGAGGCAGTTCCAATAAATTGAGTGCCAAAAGATGTGTCTGGATTAGTTAATGGAACTACTAATGTCCCAAAAATTCCAGCAAACATATGTACTGGTATTGCGCCAACTACATCATCCAAACCATAACTTTCTAACATTTTTGTTCCAAAATACATTATGATTGCTCCAACAGATCCAATGAACATAGCTGTAATTGGTCCAGGTGTTAAAGGTTCTGCGGTAATAGCAACGAGACCTGCCAATGCTCCATTTAACATCATAACAATATCTGTTTTGCCGCCGATTAATCTCGTCAATGCTGCGCCAGTGAATGTGCCTGCTGCACCGGCTAAATGGGTATTAACTGCAATTTTTGAAATTGCATTTACATCGTCAAAAGTTCCCATAGCTAATTGACTGAATCCATTGAATCCAAACCAACCAAACCATAGTAAAAAAGTTCCTAAGGTTACTAAAGGAATACTTGAAGCAGCAAAAGGTTGCATAGATTTCTTTTCACCTTTTCTACCAAATCTTCCTTCTCTAGCACCTAATACGATTACTCCTGCTAGTGCAGCTGCACCACCGCATCCGTGGACAAGAGTTGAACCGGCAAAATCAGAAAAGCCGCCACTAGCTAACCAGCCACCTCCCCATTGCCAGCCCATAGAAATTGGATAAATAATTCCTGCCATCAGAGCTGAAAAAATGAAGAATGGCCAGATCTTAATCCTCTCTGCTACTGCTCCAGATACTATTGAGGCTGTTGCGCACACGAACATCGTTTGAAAAAACCAGTCTGAATATCCCGAATAGCCTGTTTCAGCGTCAGAAGAGTCTGTCCAAATGGTAAATGAGCCCACATAACCGCCTTCAGGCACTCCGTAAGCTAAATTATAGCCTACTAAAAAGAATACAAGCGAACATATAGCAAATTTACCTATATTTTTCGCGGCAATTGTCGACACACTCTTAGTTGTTACTAATCCACTTTCAAGCATACAAAAACCTGCAGCCATGAAAGCTACTAATACTCCACCTATATAAAATCCTAATGAATTAAAAATATACTGTCCCTCTTGAGACATTGTAGTTTCTGCGAAGCTGTGTGAGCTAATCATTAGAGCAGAAATACAACCTAATAAAATGAAAGTTAATTTTTTCATGTTTCCCCCTTTTTTTTTTGACTTGATATCAAATTTCAGAGTTTTGAAGCATGAATTTAATGCATACGAGACTTGTAAAATAAATAAGGCCTGAACGGGGGAACCGAAACAGGCCTTATAATTTTTCCCAACAAACGAGGGAGGGAATTTTATTTAGTCTCTGATACCGTAAGCTATTACACCAACTTCTGATTTGTCGGTTCCTAGTCTTTCAGCCTCTTTGCTTATTCTTAATCCAATTGTATTTTTAATAATTTGGAAAACAATAAACGAGACTATGAATACGAATACCACAACTGAGATTGTTCCTAGGAATTGTGCTCCGAAAGTAACATCACCGTTAGTTAATGGTACTGCTAATGTACCCCATACACCAGCTACTAAGTGTGCTGGTATGGCACCTACTACGTCGTCAATTTTCATTTTGAACAATAGTTTTGTTGAGAAGTACATTAATACTCCAGCTATCGCTCCAATGAAGATTGCAGCTAAAGGACTTGGTGTTAGTGGCTCTGCTGTAATACCCACTAATCCAGCTATCGCACCGTTTAGCATCATTACTACGTCAGTTTTACCACCAATTACTCTTGATACAGTTGCAGCAGCTAATACACCGCCACCTGCAGCTAAGTTCGTATTGATATAAATTGTTGCTACTGAAGACACATCCTCAAGTGTTCCAGCGGCTAATTGTGATCCACCATTAAATCCGAACCAACCTAACCAAAGTATAAATACTCCTAAGGTTGCTAATGGAATAGATGATGCCGCAAAAGGCGCCATAGGCTTGGCTTCTCCTCTACTAGAGAATCTGCCTGATCTAGCACCAAGAACGATGGCACCGGCTAAAGCAGCAGCTCCTCCGGCAGCATGTACTAGTGTAGAACCAGCAAAATCAGAAAATCCAGCTACAGATAACCATCCGCCACCCCACTGCCAGCCCATTGAAATTGGATAGATAATTCCAGTTAAAATTGCGGCAAATAAGAAAAATGGCCAGATCTTAATTCTTTCAGCTAAAGTACCAGATACGATTGACATTGTAGTGGCACAGAACACCATTTGGAAAAACCAATCAGATCCGTCTGAATAACCTGTCTCAAGTTTTGATGCGTCACTCCATGGCGTAAATGTACCGATATATCCTCCTTCTGGAATACCGTAAGCTAAATTATAACCAACCAGCCAGAACATTACTCCGGCGATTGAATAAAGACCTATATTTTTTGCACAGATTGCTGATACAGACTTTGATGTTACCAAACCTGACTCTAACATTGCAAAACCCGCGGCCATCCACATGACCAAGAAACCTGACATCAAAAATAATATAGTATTAAATATGTATTGTACTTCCGCTGATACTGTAGTCTCGGCATAACCTAGACCAGCAAAACCAAAGTAAATGGCTGTACCTGCTAAAAAGTAACCAATGTATTTTTTCATAAGTTCTCCCTTGTTGAGGGCCTTATAGAATTTATGAATTCGAATTAGTAATGATATGTCTTAATTTGAGCTATGCATTTTTTGCAAGTAGTTAGCCCCTATTTGAGATTATCAAATAAGGGCTAAATAAACGTTTATCGATTAAACATTTCTTTTAAGCTTTTAGCAGGTAAAAACTTAACTTTTTGTGATGCAGCGATTTGAATTGACTCACCTGTTCTAGGATTTCTTCCCACTCTAGCTTTTCTCTTTGCTACTTTATAAGTACCAAAACCAGCTATCTTTACAGTATCGTCATTTTTCAAAGCATCTAAAATTATAGTCGTTATTGAATCAAAAGTTCTTTCAGCATCAGCTTTACTTTGACCCAAAGTTGACGATATTTTCGCTACTAGTTGTTTTTTATTCATTTTATGCCCCTTTTTTGTTACTTTCTAATCTGCAGAAAAACCCAATAAAATCAATGTTTTTTTGGTGTTTCACGTAAATGTTAACACAATATGTTGTGCCTCAAAAAGTGTTGATTTTATTGACTTTTTTTACTTATAAAAATGGCTTAAAACAAGCCTAAATCTTTAAGGTCATTAAATGTTGTGAAAAACATTAAGGAAAATAGCAAAAATAACCCGATTCGAAAAAAACCTTCCTGCGTTCTCTGGGTTAAAGGACGACCTAAAATCTTCTCGAATGCGTAAAACATTAAATGTCCGCCGTCTAACATTGGTATTGGTAAAAGATTTATAAACCCTAAACTTATAGATATATATGCCATAATACTTAGAAAGGCGACAATTCCAAACTTAGCAACCTGGCCAGTAATTTTAGCAATTTTAATAGGACCTCCTAATTGAGAGGTATCCCCTGTCCCTTTAAACATTGAAATAATAAAATCCCATGAAGCCTCAATAACAAACCAAGTTTCTTTAACAGCATAATATAATGCTGTAGCTGGGCCCAATCTCTTCCTGTTTATTTCTTCATTCAAAGGGGCAACTTTAATTCCAATAATCTTCTTTTTAATTCCGTTTCCTAGCGTGTCTTTACCTTCTATAAACTTTGGCTTTACTTTTAAGGTTAGTTCATTCCCATTTCTTAAGACCTTAATATCAATAATTTCTAAAGATGAGGCGTTTATGAAAGTAGATACCTCCATAATACTTTTTACTTCTCTATTATTAATTGATTGGATTACATCACCTGATTTAATACCAGCAACATAAGCTGGGCTTTCAGGCTGAACTTCTTGGATTTGAGCAGGTGTAAAATCCTTACCTGCAAACATATAAATAAAAGCAAAAATCAATATAGCAAGTAAAAAATTAGCAAAAGGTCCAGCTGCAACAATTAAAGATCTTTGATAGAGAGGTTTTACTACAAATAGTTTTTTTCTGTCTTCCTCATTATACTCTTTTAAAAGTTCTTCTTGCTCTGCTTGGCTAAAAACGTTTCTATCGCCAAAAAATTTAACGTATCCTCCTAGGGGTATTGCGCAAAATTTCCATCTGGTACCTAATTTATCGTTAAAACCAAATATTTCTTTACCAAAACCAATGGAAAAATCAGTAACTCCAACACCATATTTTTTTGCAAAATAATAGTGTCCATATTCATGAATAAAAACAACAATAGTTAATAAAATTATAAATGGGATTATAAAAGATATTAAAATTTCCACTCGTTTACCTTTGTAAATATAAAGTTTCTAAAAGCCGTCAATCTTGCATTATTCTTTAAAGATGCGGGATAAACAAAATGAGTTTCGGTAGGTTTGCCTGCTTCCTCAGGTAAAACTTTAGTTATATTACTTACGTTATGAGCGATGTAATCTGGTAAAGCAGCTAAACCGACTCCACTTTGTACCGCTAATAATAATCCATAAACACTGTTAACTTTCATAATTGATTTTCTTTTTTTTCCATCTTTAATACCATGTTTTAAAACCCAGTCAGGATTATAAACTGGAGACGGTGCACCTTTTCCGTAAGTTATAAATTTATGTTTATCTAAATCTTTTAAAGTTTTTGGATATCCATTTTTTTGCAGGTAATCGTTTGAACCATAAATATGATAATTAAAATCAACAAATTTTTTTTGGATCAAATTTAATTGTTTTGGTCTTCTCATTCTTATCGCTACATCTGCTTCTCGTGTACTTAAATCAAGTTCTTTATCATCAAAAATTAATTCAATTTCAATATCTGGATGTAAATCCATAAATTCTTTTATTCTAGGTGTAAGCCAAGTCGTACCAAAACTTACTACTGTAGTAACAGTAAGTTTTCCATTTAGTTTATCTTTATGTCCGCTAAGATTAGACTCAACATCTTTTAATTTTGAAATGATCTCATGTGCTGATTTAAAGAGATATTCACCATTTTCAGTCAAAACTAAACCTCTTGCATGTCTTTCAAAAAGTTGAACTTTTAAATCGCTCTCTAATGCTTGAATCTGGCGGCTTATAGCTGATTGACTTAAATTTAATATTGTAGAGGCTTTGGTAAAACTAGAGGCCTCTGCAACAGTATGAAATATTTTTAATTTATCCCAATCCATAGATAAAGTTAATTATAAGTTATTTATTTGGATTTACTATAGCTCTCCCAAAAAACTCCCCTTTAAGAAGCTTAGGATAAGTTTCTAAAAGTTCAGTAAATGAAAGCTCTTTAGTAAAAGACTCAACCTTTGAAAAATCTATTAAGTTAGCTACCTCCCCCCAAACGAATTCTCTTCGTTTAATTGAAGATCCTGACGAATCAATTCCCCACAACTTAACTCCTCTTATAATAAATGGCATAACATTTGTATTAATTTTAATACCGCCAGCATTTCCGCAAGCAGCTACTATTCCACCAGGTTTTGTTTGAGCAAATATTTTAGTTAAAGCAGATCCACCAACAGTATCAACTACACCGTCCCACACCCCTTTTTCTAAAAGTTTGCTTTCGCCTTCAAATTCTTTTCTGTCGATAATATTTTTTGCACCTAAATCTTTTAAGTAATCGTTCTTATCTTTTTTACCTGTAACAGCATGAACATCGTATCCCATTTTTGATAAAATCATTACTGCAATACTTCCAACACCGCCTGTTGCACCAGTAACTAAAACATCTTTAACTTTTTCACCTAATAGTAATTCTTCTTTTGCTTTTACTGCAAACGAGCAAAGTAAAGCAGTAAAACCAGCTGTACCTAACATCATAGCTTTATACGTATCTAATTCTTTTGGTATCTTAATTAAAAAATTTGAGTCCACTTTTGCGTATTGAGAAAACCCTCCGAAATATGCTTCTCCTACTCTAAATCCTGTAAGAATTACTTTATCATCTTTTGAAAATTTACCATCTTCACTCTCTACAACTGTTCCTGAAAAATCTATTCCCGGCACAAAAGGAAATTTTCTTACGATCTTTCCTCCATCATTTAAAATAAGAGCATCTTTATAATTTAAGCTTGAATAATCAACTTTGACCAATACATTTCCATCTTTTAATTGGGTTTTATCTATTTCTTTAATTTCTCTTGTGAACTTTTCGTTTTGATTATCAATAACAATAGCTTTGAATTTATCAGACATCTATTTTTCAATATATTTTAGGTATCTATTTTGAATACTTAAATCTTCTTTAAAAGAACCTAAAAAATAATTTGTAACAGTTGTTGCTTTCTCTTTTTTTATACCTCGCATAGTCATACATTGATGTGCTGCATCAATTGTAACTGCTACACCCTTAGCATCTAAAGCGCTCATAAGTGTTTTTGCAATTTGCATTGTCAATCTCTCTTGTGTTTGTAGTCGTTTAGAAAAAATTTCAACTGTTCTAGCTAATTTGCTCAGACCTACAACTTTTTTATTTGGAATATAAGAAACATGAGCAACACCTATTATTGGGGCCATGTGATGCTCACAATGACTTTCTAAAGTTATATTTTTTTCAATTACCATATCATCGTAACCTTCAACATCACCGAAAGTCTTTGATAAATCTTCTTCTGCATTTTGATGATAACCTTTAAAATACTCTTTAAAAGCTTTCACTACTCTTTTTGGAGTCTCTTGTAAGCCTTCTCTACTTGGATCTTCGCCAATCCAGGCTAATAATTTTTTTATTGCCTCTTCAGCCTCTTTATCACTGACCTGAGGTTTATTTGATGACTCTTTATTGATGTCTTTTACTAATTTCATACTAGAACGTTTCTATAGGACATAGTTAATTATTGCAAATTGCTATTTTGTCTTTTTTTCACTATTTTACTGTCATGTTTAAAAAAAGAGAAAATGTATTTGAGGTTGAGGAAGGAAAATTTCTCTCTCCAAAATTTGATAAAGAAGGTCTAATTCCTGTGACCACTACAGAAAGTAGTTCTGGAGAACTTTTGATGCACGGATATATGAATGCAGAGGCTTTGAAAAAAACTATTGAAACAAAAGAAGCTCATTATTGGAGTAGATCAAAAAAAGCTTTATGGCATAAAGGTAAAACGAGTGGATTTGTTCAAAAAGTAATTGATTTAAGAATTGATGATGATCAGGATGCTTTATGGATGTCAGTAGATATTGGGAATGGTGCGAGTTGCCATGTCGGGTACAAGTCTTGTTTTTATCGATCAATACCTTTAGGGCCAATTAAAAACGCAGAAGAAATTGAGTTAGATTTTAAGGAAAAGAAAAAAAAATTTGATCCTGAAGAGGTTTACAAAGGTCAACCCAATCCTACAAAATTATAAGTATGAGAGTTTTAAGCCCATTTGGTCCTAAAATCGCAAGTCTTAAACTATCAAAGAATACGATAAAAAAAAATAAATACTGAGGTTGATAAAATTACCTCAAAAAAAAATTTGTTAAAAAAATTAGATTATTCAAATAAACTAGTCGGACAAGTTAAACAAGAATTTCAATTACCAAAAAACTTTATTAAAAAAAACTTAGAAAAGATTTTATTTAAAGCAGTAAAAAATTATATATTTAAAAGTTTAGGGAAAAAAATTTCGAAAATTAAAATAAAAAATTTTTGGGTAGTTCGTCAATTTAATGATGAATATAATCCTATTCATTTTCATGATGGGCATATTTCAGGAGTTGGTTACTTAAAGATACCTAAATTTATTTCTAAAAATAAAAAAAATACTAAAACTGACGGCTCAATAGATTTTATTAATGGAAGCAAAATGCTAATGAGTGAGTGTATTTTTAATCATCAACCAAAAGTGGGTGATATGATATTGTTTCCTCACTATTTAATGCATACAGCGTATCCATTTAAAACTAAAGGTGAGAGAAGATCTTTTTCTTTTAATTTGGAAATTGATAAAAAAATTGCAAATGTATTTAGTAAATGAGTGAAAAAATTCAAAAAAATGTTTTTGGAGAACCCCTTGAACCATGTTCTAATGATCCTTTAACTGGATGGTTTAGAGACGGATGCTGTAATACAGATAAAAATGATCGAGGAGTGCACACCGTTTGTGCAAAAGTAACTGATGAATTTTTACAATGGTCTAAAAAAGTTGGTAATGATTTAATCACACCTCATCCCGAGTTTGGTTTCCCTGGTTTAAAAGACGGAGATTCCTGGTGCGTATGTGCTACATGGTATGCAAGAGCAATTGAAGAAGGAGCTGCCTGTCAAGTATATTTAAAAAAAACTAATGTAAAAACATTAGATCTTATTCCGATTGAAAAATTAAAAAAATTTGCTTTAGATTTATCCTAATAGATTTTAACGCCTTTATTTTTAATAATTAATTGAAGCTCATTATACTCATCGCAATTACAATTTTTAAGAACCGCCAATCTCTCGTTAGCTTTATTTATTTGATTTGTCTGGACGTAAAGTTCACCTAAATATTCATTAATACCATTGTGATTTGGTTTAATTTTTAAGCCTTCTAAGTAAAATTTTTCAGCTTGGTCAAAATTTCCAACTTTTCTAGTTGTGAATCCCATATAATTTAAAATATCTGGATTTTTTTTATCTGTTTTATAAGCCTTTTCTAATTTCTTAAAAGCTTGAGCGTAGAGTTTTTTAGCTTTTTCAGTTTTATCTTTTTTCTCTAACTTACCAGCACGCTTAACTAATTTAACAGCATCATCATACAAAGACTCTTTTGAAGAGTCGCTGCTACTATCACTTCCTGCAGCCATAAGGCTAGTACTTAAAAATAAAGTTAATAATAATATTGTGATTTTTTTCATAATATTAATTTAAATATTTAAACAACAATTGTTATGCGACAGATGATCTTCCTCCATCCACGCCAAATATTTGTCCTGTAATCCAAGAGCTTTCATCTGTTAGAAGAAACTTTGCCACAGATGCAGAATCCCCTCCTTCTCCAATTCTTTTTAATGGATGCATTTTAGCAATACTCTCAGCCATCTTCTCGTTTTTAAGTAAAAAATTTGATATTTTTGAATTAGTCAAACTTGGAGCAATACAATTTACTCTAATGTTTGGAGCATATTCAGCGGCAAGAGCTAAAGTTAAACCTTCAACTGCACCTTTTGCAGATGAAACTATGGCATGGTTTGGAAAGCCTTGTTGTACAGCCACTGTTGAAAATAAAACAATCGAACCTTTGCTTGCTTTTAAATTATCAGCTAAAGATTTAATAATTTCTGTTGCAGAAACTAAATTTAGATTAAATGACTGCATAAAATCACTTTTCTTAGTAAGCTTGAGAGGTTTAAGATCTATTGATCCAACACAATAAGCTAAGCCGTTCACTTGCTCGTCTTTAAGATCGTTAATTATTTTATCAGAGAAATTCTCTTCTAAAACATCACACGTTGTAAACGTAGAATTAAGTTCGTTTGCTAACTCTGATAAACTAGCTTCGTCTCTTCCTACCAAATGTACTTGTTCTCCTGTATCTACAAGCTTTTTTGCAAGTGATGATCCAATTGATCCGGTTGCACCTAATATTACTTTTTTCATAATTAAAAATAACATTATTAAAGGTTATTTACATGCAAATAATGACGCGTGTAATATCTTAATAAAATATGTACTTTATTACTTATGAAGCTTTTTATTATTTTAGGAAATCAATTATTTAACCCAAAATATCTATCTGATTATAAAGATCATATTTTTTTTATGGCAGAGGACTATGGTTTATGTACTTTTGAAAAACATCATAAATTGAAAATTCTTCTTTTTTTGTCTTCAATGAGATCTTTCAAAGATGAACTAAAATCAAAAAATTTTAATTTAATTTATAAAGATGTACATAAAGATTTTAAATTATCCTACGAAAAAAAATTAGAAAAGACTATTAAAGAAAAAAAGATAAGAGAAATTACCTTTTTTGAAATTGAGGATAAATTTTTTGAGAAAAGAATATTAAATTTAGGAAAAAAAAATTCACTTAAGATCAACCAGGTTAAGTCCCCAATGTTTTTAATGGAGAGACAGGAATTTAAGGTCTACCTTTCTAAAAATAAACGACCTTTCATGGCAAATTTTTATAAAATTGTAAGAACAAAAATGAATCTATTGATGAATAAAAACGGGACCCCGAAAGGAAATAAATGGAGTTTTGATGAAGACAATAGAAAAAAACTTCCGAATGAAATTAAAGTTCCTGTAATTTCTAAAACAAAAGAGACAAAGGAAACTGTCGCTCTTAAAAAATTCATAAATTCTAATTTTAAAGACCATCCTGGGAATACTGATAATTTTTGGTTTCCTACAACAAGGAGAGATGCAAACAAGTGGTTAGACGAGTTTTTAAAAGAAAGAATAAAGCTTTTTGGGGATTATGAGGATGCAGTAACAGACAAATCTAATACTGTTTTTCATAGTGCGTTAAGTCCACTTATAAACTTAGGTTTAATAGCTCCTGAAGAGATAATAGAGAAATTAAGGAAAATTGAAAATAAAATACCTATAAATTCTTTAGAAGGTTACATTAGACAGATTATAGGCTGGAGAGAGTTTATGAGAGGAATTTATCAAAATTACGATCAACGATTAGATAAGACTAACTTTTTTAATCATAAGAGAAAAATGAAAAAATCCTGGTATGACGGAAGTACTGGTTTAGATCCATTAGATCATGCAATCAATAATGCTAGAAACTACGGATGGTCCCATCATATAGAAAGGCTAATGATATTGGCTAACATAATGAATCTTTGTGAAATAAATCCTAAACAAGTTTACAAATGGTTTATGGAAATGTTTGTAGACTCATCTGATTGGGTAATGGCGCCAAATGTTTATGGAATGGGATTATTTAGTGATGGTGGAATATTTGCAACTAAACCTTATATTTGTGGATCTAGCTATTTTCTTAAAATGATGCATTTTAAAAAAGGTCCTTGGTGTGATGTAATGGACGGATTATATTGGAAATTTATAGATAGACATAAGAAATTTTTCTTAAAAAATCCTCGTCTTGCAATGATGGTAAGAATTTCTGAGAAAATGAATAAAGAGAGAAAAATGAGAATTTTTAAAGCAGCAAATAATTTTATAAAAGAAAATACAAATGGTTAAAGTCTTTTTTAATAATTCATGTAACATATGTAGAGCTGAAATTAATCATTACAAGAAACACTCTGATAATAATTTGGAATGGGTTGATGTTACTGATAATCAAAATGCTCAACAATTAACCTCAAAATCATACAAAGACTTATTAAGACGAATGCATGTAATTCAAGATGGAAAAGTAATCGATGGAGCAGAGTCTTTTTTGATTATTTGGAAAAATATACCTAAATATAATTTCTTGTATAAAATCTTTAAGTTAAAATTTTTGTTTTTCTTTCTAAATATTTTTTATGAAATAGCGGCTTATTTTCTTTTTATGAAAAATAAACATTTATTAGATAGTGAAAAAAAATAACTTACCGAAAAAAATTTGCCCAAAATGTAATAAACCTTTTACTTGGAGAAAAAAATGGAGGTTAAACTGGGATAGAGTTAAATATTGTTCTAAAAAGTGTGCCTCTAAGTAATTTTTTGAATTATCTTTGGTATATTTGATTTGAAATTAAAATAACCTTTATTAGAAAACTGCCAGCAGAATTCATCTCCCTCTCTCACTATAAAATTATAATTCAAATTCTTCTTTTTTTTTATACTTTTTAAAAATGATAAATTTTCTCCTATAGAAGGGTAAATTACATCCAGATCTTTTATTTCATTTATCAATTTATAAAAGATGATTTCGTCAATTATTTTAATATTTGAAAATCTTTTAGCTTGGTCTTCAATAATTTTTTTTTTAAAATTGATTACCTTTTCATCAAATTTTATTTTTCGTGTTTCATTAGTGAGAAAAATACAATAAATATTTTTATAATCTTTAAGATTTAAGGTTTCAATATTTAGTTCACTTTCAAAAAATATAAGTGTTTTACTTTCTAAATCTTCTTTATTTATTTCCAAAGATGAGAGTTTATATTCTTTTCTGTCTGTTATAGGTGAAGCGTTCTCATTTAATTTAACATTTTGATATTTATTATTTGTGAACTTGCTTATATTCCATGACTGAGCAACGTAGTGTTTACCTTTGGTTTGCAAGCCTGCTACCCATCTCCAACTTAAAGTATTAGAGGCGGCATCACCATCATATAAGTGTTTCATAAAAAACTCTGCACCTTTCTGCCAAGGTAAATTTAAAGTAAATATCCAAATGCTAGCAAACCACATTCTTGAATGATTGTGTAAATAATTATTTTCTTTGAGCTCTTTTACCCAATCATTAAAACATGCAATTTGAGTTTCACCATTAATTGCCTTTTTATAATTGTCATCTTCCTTTAATCCTTTTAAATCTTCTATAAAGTCAGTCCAAACTTGAGGTCTAAGTTCTAACCAACCTTTCCAGTAAACCCTCCAAAATATTTCTTGGATATATTTTTCAACTTTTTGATATGGAAACTTTGCTAAAACTGTCTTTGCGACTTCATATTCGGTAATTAATCTGTGAGAAATATAAGGAGACAAACAAGATACGTTTGATTTGTCTTTTGGCCCTAAATCAAAATTTCTTTTGAAACTATAATTTGCTAATTCACTGTTTATAAAAACATCGAGCTGTTTTAAAGCTCCTTCTCTTGAGATTTCGAATTTCATTAATCCTCGTCATCCCTCCAACCATCAATGAAAAGTTTCCAACAAGCAAATGAAACACAGATAATTCCAACACAAAAACCTAAAAGAACTCCATTGTGTTTTCCTAAATAAATTGTTCCATAGTGAGTGCTAAGAATAGGAGGCAAAACTAGTATTGCCCCTATAATAAAATATCTAACTGCGAATGGAGGTTTTTTCAAATGGAATTACCTTGATCTGTTGGCATTGAGACTCCAGACGTAAACCAGCAATTTTTACAGTTTTTGTCGTTGCCTCTTTCAACATGCCATAAATAATAGAATTGTTTTTTTTCTTCGCTCAAAACTTTTACGCCATAAACAAATTTATTTTCGGTATTCATAATTAAATCTATTTTATGTGAAAAATGATTTAAAAGAATTCGATAATGCACATCATAAAGCATTATTCTAAAACGAGCATATGGTCCTGTCATCTTTTTATTGTCCGGATGAGCAAACAGCCATGTTTGTTTTATTCCTGCATCATTGTCATCGTTATTTTTAAGAGCGTCTAACTGAATTTTAATTACATCGTAAGCAGATAGATTTTCTGCAGGTTTAATCATCTCGGCTTTTGCCGAGCTCAAAAAACCAACAAAAAAAATTGCTACAAGTAATTTTTTCAATTCCATATTTTTTTCAAGGTCTCTTCTCTTTTACACCCCTTTTTATACATAAGGTATCTAATAAAGTTTTTTTCGTAATAATCTTGGTGATAATCTTCAGCAGGATAAAATTTCTCAAATTTCCAAACTAAAGTTACTATCTTGTTATTAAATATTTTCTCTAATTTTTTGAATGATTTTTCTATAGATTCTTTTTCTAGTTGTGTTTGAAAAAAAATTACTGATCTGTAACTTTTTCCTTTATCACAAAATTGCCCTGCAGAATCAAAAGGATCAATATTTTTCCAATAAATATCTAAAAGTTTTTCATAATTAACAATTTTTGGATCATAAATAACTTCAATAGCCTCCACATGACCAGTGTCCTTGTAAATAACGTCTTGATAAGTTGGATTTTTTAAATGCCCTCCGGAGTATCCTGAAACTGTTGAAATCACCCCTTTTACTTGATCAAACGATTCTTCCATGCACCAGAAACAACCTCCGGCAAAATAAGCTTTTTTATTTTCACCTGCATTTAAATTACTATGAATTAAAAATACAATTATTATTAAAACTTTTTTCATTATAATATGATATCTTAAACTTTATGAAAAACGATGATCATTTTGTCATAGATGAAGAAAATGAAACTGTAGATAATATTTGTGAAGAATGTAGAAAAGAAGATGAAAGCGTTAAACAAAACTTAATATTGTATAGCTATAAAATTTGTAACGGTTGTAATTTAGCCAAAAAAATTTTTCCTCTTTAAATCCCTTTGAATAAAACTAGCACTAACAATAAGAAAAAGGCTTGGAATAGCCAAGAGACTACGACAACTCCAAAAGCTTTCCATAGACTATCATAATCTAGAGCTGATTTAACAGCGACTACCATACAAGCAAGCATCCAAAAAGCAGAACCAATAAATGTAACTGTCATTAACTCTGGAGTTATTCCAAAAACTCTGATTAATCCAGGGGCACTTGAAAAACCAATAGTTCTTAAAAGTTCTCCATGATTACTTTTTGTTTTAGTACCGCCAAAAAGTTTTACTCCTACAAAGTAAATTACGTATGCCCAAACATACCAACTTAGTAATGAAAGAGCTGGAGCTATCAGAAAATTGGATACACCTAAATGAATAGAACCAACCCCTGCAGCTAAACTTGATAAAACTACCACAGCACCAGCTTGAAAAGTTGCTTTTTTATCTTTTTCAACTTCCTCAAACAATTCAATATCAATTTTAATTGCCCTAAAAACTCTATTTAAAAAAATATTTATCATTCTACTTTCTAGTAAATGGTTTTAATAAATTTAAAATCTTATTATGCAAAATTTTATTGGATGTTGCTAGAATATTACCACCATTTTCTGCTGGTTCATTCTTCCAATTTGTAACTATTGCCCCAGAGTTTTTTATTATTGGGATTAAAGGAAGTATATCATAAGGTTTTAAGTTTGCTTCGATTACAGCATCAACCTTACCTTCTGCTAATAAACAATAATTCAGAGCATCAAACCCAGCTAATCTGAATGACCAACCAAATTTTTTAATCACTTCACGTTGTTTCTCGTAACTTAATGTTCCATGAAAATTTCCGATTATCTTAACTGTTTTTAAGTTATTATTATTTGATGATTTTAAAATAAATTTTTTTTTGTTTTTATAACAGTAAGATTTTTTTTTATCATTTATATAATATTTATCTAGTTCTGGAAAATTAGCTAAGCCTATTAAAGATCTTTCTTCAAAAGATAAACTTATTAAATTTGACCACGTAGGTGCTCCAATAACAAAAGCTCTTGTGCCGTCTATTGGATCAATAGACCATTTGTAATCATTTGATGAAAATTTATCTTCAAATTCCTCTCCTATAATGGCGTCTTTTGGAAACTTTTTATTTATTAGTAAGCGTATATATTTTTCAAATGCTCTATCAAAATTTGTTACAGGATCAAAATCTTTTTTTGACTTTGATTTATTATTAACCACTAAGCCAGATTTAGATTTTGTTTTATAAAATAAGTTCAACTGAGGTGGTAAATTTTTAAGAAAGTTGAATGGTTTATTATAATCCATTAAGTGTATATAACTTAATTTAAAAAAAAATATATATGAAAATATCAAAAAAATTAGAACCTTTGCTCGCAGGAATATTTGCTTCAATTATTATTGGAATTCTATCTTTCCTTAGCTTTGAAACATCCACAGGCTTTTGGTTAATATTTTCTTTTGGATCGTCTACTTTAATTGTGTTGGTGTTTCATGATAGTGAATTTGCCCAGCCCGCAAATGTTTTTTTTGGCCACTTATTAGCAATCGTTATAGGAATACTTTTTAATGAGTTTTTAGGAATATCTTATCTAACACTTGGATTATCAGTGGGGACTACAGTAACACTAATGATGTATTTTAAAATAATACACCCTCCTGCGGCTGCAAACCCGTTAATAGCATTATTTGCTGATGTATCATTTGGATATATTATTTTCCCAGTAGTAGTTGGTTCAATAGTCATCATTATTTTATCTGTGATAATAAATCGTTATATTTTGAGAAGAAATTACCCAGTTAGATGGTTTTAATTTAATAGAAAAATTGAACTATTGAGAATTAATGCGTAGCTTGACCAAACTAAATAAGGGATCATTAAATAAAAACTCATTTTATCTCTAGAAAGATATTGTTTCATTAAAATTATAATAAACATTAATATAATTACTAAATTTATCAGAGCTATGCCAATTAAGTGAAAACCAAAAAATACTACGCTCCATGTGCTATTAAAAAATAAATGAATAAAGTAAATTTTCAATAATTTTTTTTCAAAAGATTTTATCCATACTTTCCAAATTGCAAGTGACATTAAAAAAATATAATGTTGACCAGACAGGAGCAAATACCCAGCTTGGAGGATTAAAACTTGGTAAAATAATTTGTGAGTACCAGGGTTCTTTAAAAGTTGATGTCGCATAGCCTCCAATCATCGGTGCAATAAAGGTTATTAATAGAATAATTATTAAAGATAAGTATTTATTTTTCACAACATTATAAGATATAACTAATTAATGTCTAAAAATCAGAAAAAAATTTGGATAACTGGATCAAGTAGTGGAATTGGCAAGGCAGTTGCAGAAAAGTTTGCAAAAGAAGGTTGGAAAGTTGCAGTTTCAGCTAGAAGAAAAGAATTGTTGGATGAGTTAGCCAAAAATGAAAATATTTCCTCTTTTCCTTTAGACGTTACTGATAGATCTCAAATAAATAATACGTTTAAAAATATTTTAAATGAATTCGGTGAATTAGATATATGTTTGTTTTCAAGCGGAACATATGAGCCTAAAGACGAACAAAGCATAGATCCTGACAAAATCAAAAATGTAATTAATGTTAATTTTTTAGGAGTGATCGATTGTGTAAAAGTTGTTGAAGATTATTTTAAAAATAAGAAATCTGGACACATTTCGATAGTTTCCTCGATTGCAGGTTACAGAGGTCTGCCAAATTCAAGTGGTTATGGTCCCTCAAAAGCTGCTCTAACTAATTTTAGCGAAAGTATTTACTTTGATTTTAAAAAATTTGGAGTGAGGGTGTCAGTTGTATCACCAGGTTTCATCAAAACTCCTTTGACCGATAAAAATGAGTTTCCTATGCCATTTTTAAAAACTCCTGAATATGCCGCAGAAAAAATTTATAATGGCTTGGTGAAAGGAAATGCTTTTGAAATTCACTTCCCGAAAGGATTAACTTTAACTTTAAAATTTTTAAGAATATTACCTTATAGACTTTATTTATTTTTAGTAGATAAACTTGTTAAACGATAACTAAAGAAGAGAGTCAATGTATTCCCAATTGATTAATTTATCAAAAAAATTTTCTAAATAAGCTGGCCTTTTATTTCTGTAATCTAAGTAATACGAGTGCTCCCACACATCGCAACCTAATATAGGTTTCATATTATGAATTATTGGGTTTTCAGCATTTGGTGATTTAGTTACTACAAGCTTATCTTCTTTTAAAGACAACCAACACCATCCAGATCCAAACTGAGTAACTCCGGCATTGATAAATTCCTCCCTAAATTTTTCAAAGCCACCAAAATCTTCTTTAATCTTACTTTCAAGCTTGGATGGAACATTTCCTCCACCATTAGGTTTCATGCACTTCCAAAAAAGATTATGATTCCAATGTTGGCTTGCATTGTTGAATATTCCTGCTTTTTTTTCATTTGATGATTTTTTAATTACATCTTCCAAAGATAAATTTTCATAATCAGAACCTTTTATAAAGTTATTTAGATTTGAAATATAAGTTTGATGATGTTTGCCATGATGTAAATCCAAAGTTTGCTCTGACATTATTGGAGAAAGAGCTGAATTACTGTAATCTAATTTAGGAAGCTCAAACATATCAATTTTTTACAAACATAACGGTTAATTCTGCTACTTTAATTCCAAATTTAGTCATTGTCGCTCTGTTTATTGCCACGCGATCATCCTGCATGAAAATCCAATCATCAAACGTAATTTTAATATTTTTGCCTTTAACCGGCACCAGCAATACATATTCAAATTTAAAAGCTGGACCATATGAATATCCTTTAGCTGTTCCAACTACATCAGAGGCTGTTCCCTCGTAGTTATGTTCATCAATTTTTTTAATAGTCCATTGACGAGTTTGTCTTTCCCCATCATTCCAATCAAAAACTTCGTCTAAAATTAATTGAGAACCATCCCATTTTCCGTTTAAATCAGCTTTAAATTGTCTTGTAACTTTTCCAGATCTATTTTGTAACACTCCCCAAGCTTTGACATTACCCGATAAATAATTTTCGATGACTAGTCTCGGTTTTTGATCTTTAAAATCTGTCGGTTTCATTTTATTTGCACATCCTGTTGTTAAAATTAGTAAAAATAGTACTATAAATTTTTTCATGACGAATATCTATTAGACATGGAGAATTGAATCAAGTTAATGTTTCTAGACTTAAAACCGCCTTCACAATATGATAAGTAAAATTCCCACATACGCTTGAAATATTCATCAAAACCAAGTGGGCTAATTTTTTCCCATGTCCTTAAAAAATTTTTTCTCCAAGTTGCTAAAGTTCTGGCATAATCATCGGAGTAGGTATTAATTTTTTCTAGTTTTAGGTCATTTTTTTTAATTAGATTTTCCATAAATTTAATTGAGGGTAAAAACCCGCCTGGAAAAATATATTTTTGAATAAAATCCTCATTTGCTCTATATCTTTCAAATAAGTCATCTTTTATCATGATGCCTTGAATTGCAGCAGTTCCCCCATAATTAAGAACATTTTTAATTTTACCAAAATATTGGTCCATGTATTTTTCACCAACAGCCTCTATCATTTCTATCGAAGCTACGTGATCATATTTTTCCTTGAGATCTCTGTAATCTAAAAATTTAACATTAACTTTATTGTTTAGTCCTGAGTTGAAAATCTTCTTTTTAGTAAACTCATATTGATTTTTAGAAATTGTGATACAGTCTACACTCACATCATAATTTTTAGCTAAAAATTCAGCAAATCCACCCCAACCACAACCTATCTCTAAAACCTTGTTTCCATCTTTAATATTCAATAAATTTATAAGCTCTTGAAATTTATTTCTTTGAGCGATTTCTAAATCATCATTCTCATTTTTATAGACTGCGCTTGAATAAGTAAGAGATTTATCAAGCCACAACGAAAAAAATTCATTCCCTAAATCATAGTGTTTTGAAATATATTTTTTACTTTTAGATTTTGTATTTGATGCAAATATTTTTTTTAGAAAATTTTTAATTTTTTGTAATTTTAAACTTCCTGAAAAAGAATAGATTGTATTAATATTTCTCGCTGTAAGTTCGATTAAATTTGTTAAATTTGAGGAATAAAAATCTTTTTTCATGTGGGCTTCACCTAAAGCTGAGCTTCCACCCATAATAACATTTAGGTAAAAATTAGGTTTATTAATTTTGATATCTGAAGATAATTTACTCTCTAAGTCACCAAAATGAAAAACTTTTCCATCATAATTTATGAGCTTAAGATTTCCTTGTGAGATTTTTTTCAATTTATTTAGGACGAATCTTTCTGAAATTTTTATTAAACTCATTAATATTCCTCGTAACTTAAATTATTTTTTAATTTAGTATTTCTTTTTCTGTATATTGCCCCTTTTTTCCATAAAAGTAATGCTTCAAAATGTATCGAACTAATAATTTTAATTGTCATTAAGGGGTACTTAAAAAAGTTAAGCATGAGTTGTTTTGGGCTGAATTCTTTTCTTTCTCCAGTTTGGGTAGCTGTTAAAACTGTTCCTTTCGAGTCTGTTTGTTTTATAAAGACTGAGAGTTTATCACTGGGGTTAAGTAATTTAAAATTATAGTAAGTTTCCATATCCATAAATGGTGAAACGTAAAACTTTTTTCTGCATTTTTGATCTATTTCTTCGTTATCTTTAATTTTAAAAATATATGTGTGCTGCTCATTAAAAGTATTTTTTACTTCATAAAAAATTGCCTTCAATTGATTATCCTCGTAGCAGTAAAAAATACTTAAAGGGTTAAACACATAGCCAAAAATTCTTGGATAACAAAGTATTTTAACTTTATTTATTTCACCTTTTATATTGAACTTGCTAATGTTTTTAAGAACCCACTCTTTTAAATCACTCCCGTCACGTTCTCCATGATCTTTATCGTAAAAGCTAAAAATGTTAAATTTATTATGAGAAAAGATATTTATTGAACTGTCTAATTGATCGATTTCATCTAAATCAATTAAAAATGAAAAAGTTTTATATTTTAAAAAATGTCTTACAGGTTTAAATCTTGTATGAGTTACTTCACCGTTGTAAATGCAGGAATTCATCAAATTTTAAAGTTATTTATCAAATCTATAGATGATTTTAATCCATCTTCATGAAATCCGTAACCAAAATAACTTCCACAAAACCAAGTTCTTTTTTTTCCTTGTATTAATCTTAGATCTTTTTGAAGTGCGGTATTCTTTGAATTTAAATATGGGTGTGTAAAATCAATTTTTTTTATAACAGAATTTTCGTTAATTTTACAAATAGGGTTTAAAGTTAAAAAATAGTCTCTAGATGTATCTAAATTTTGTAGTTTATTTAACCAATAGGTAATGCATGTCTTTTCTCCATCTGAAACAGAATTCCAACTAGACCAGGCCCTTTTTTTGTGAGGCATGAGTCTCTTATCAGTATGTAAATAAGCCTCATTCTTCACGTAATTAAATTTTTCCAATATATTTTTTTCTTGTTCCGTTGGTTTTTCTATCATTCTTAAACTTTGGTCTGCATGGGAAGCTAGAACTACTTGATCATAATCAACATATTCATTGCCAATAATTACCCTGATATTATCATCGCTTCTAATTAATTTATCCACTTTATAATTTTTAAAAATTTCTCCACTAATTTTATCTGTTATTTTTTTTACATAAGCTCTACTTCTATTTGAAACTGTGTACCATTGCGGTCTATTTTTAAATTTAAATAAACCGTGATTAGTAAAAAAATTTAAAAAAAATTTTAACGGCATTTCCTTTGCCTTGTTAAATGGCATCGACCATATAGCAGCAACCATGGGAATTAAGTGATACTCGATGAAGTATTTTGATAACTTTTTTTTATTAAGAAAATTTCCCAGAGTCTCTTCTTTAATTTCACTTTGAAGTAATTTTGGAGCAGTTTTATAAAATGAAATTATCTCTCTAATCATATATAAAAATTTTATATTAAGAAGATTTAATTTATTAGCAAATATACCTCCCAAACCACTTCCGCTATATTCAACATTACTATTCTTAATTGATACAGAAAACGACATGTCGCTTTTTTCATAAGGAACTTTTAATTCATTAAAAAAATTTACTAAATTTGGATAAGTAACCTCATTAAAAACAATAAAGCCTAGATCTACTGGAACAATCTTATCATCTTCTTTTATCTCGTAGGTGAAAGAATGACCTCCAAAGTGATCTTCTTTTTCGTATAGATCAACTTTATATTTTTTTGAGAGAAAGTATGCGGAAGATAATCCTGAGATACCTGAACCGATAACAGCGATTTTCATCAGAAGAGATTAAGCAGCTTCATCTTTATATTCATCCATTGAAGGACATGAACATACTAAATTTCTATCTCCAAAAACGTTATCTACTCTAGCAACTGGTGCCCAATATTTATTGTTTTTAACATACTCAGTGGGAAAAGCTGCTTCCTCTCTTGAGTAAGCATGCTTCCACTCGCTGGAAGCTAGTTCGACATAAGTATGAGGTGCGTTTTTTAGCGGGTTATCAATTTTGTCAAACTTTGATGACTCCACTAAATTTATTTCTTTTTTAATTTTTATAAGTGCATTACAAAATTTATCAATCTCCTCCAAATTTTCACTTTCAGTCGGCTCAATCATAATTGTCCCAGCAACAGGCCATGACATTGTTGGAGCATGGTAGCCAAAGTCAATCAGTCTTTTTGCTAAATCTTCCTCAGAAATTCCTGAACTTGCTTTTATTGGTCGGATATCAATTATACATTCGTGTGCAACATTTCCATTTTTTCCAGTATAAAGAACTTTGTAATCTTTGGATAATTTTTTTGAAATGTAATTTGCATTTAAAATTGAAACTTGTGAGGCTTTTTTCAATCCCTCAGCACCCATCATCTTTATATACATCCAGGATATCGGAAGTATGCTTGAACTACCCCAAGGTGCAGCTGATACAGCTCCCATTCCATTCTTAGGGCCTGCCTCTTTAATAATTTCGTGTGTTGGTAAAAAATCAGCTAGATGCTTAGCGCAAGCGATTGGGCCCATTCCTGGTCCACCTCCACCGTGTGGTATGCAAAATGTTTTATGTAAATTAATATGACAAACATCTGGTCCAAATTTCCCTGGTTTTGCAACACCTACAAGTGCGTTTAGATTTGCTCCATCCATATAAACTTGTCCGCCATGCTTATGAATTACTTCACAAATATCCATAATTTTTTCTTCAAATACTCCATGAGTAGAGGGGTAAGTAACCATTAAAGCAGCTAAGTCTTTTGAGTGTTTTTCAGCTTTATTTTTAAGGTCGTCTATATCAACGTTTCCATCGTCGTCACAATTGACTACAACCACTTTCATTCCACACATTTGGGCACTTGCTGGATTAGTTCCATGAGCTGAGTCCGGAATTAGACAAACGTTACGATTTTCTTGTTTATTATTTTTATGGAATTTTCTTATAGTCATTAGACCTGCATACTCTCCTTGAGCCCCAGAGTTAGGCTGTAAAGAAACTGCGTCATATCCAGTAATTTCTTTCAGATCGTTTATTAGATCATTAAAAAGAATCTTATAACCCTCCATTTGATTTGTAGGAACAAAAGGATGTGGAAGTGAAAACTCTTTCCAAGTAATAGGAATTAATTCTGCTGTTGCATTAAGCTTCATTGTACAAGATCCTAAAGCAATCATTGATCTATTAAGTGCAATATCACAATCTTCTAGTTTCTTTAGATATCTTAACATCTCAGTTTCAGAATGGTATTTGTTAAAAACTGGATGAGTTAAGTATTTTGAAGTTCTTAAAAGATTTTTTGGAAGATTATCTAGTTCAACCCTAACATCTTGTTTAATTACTTTAGTTATTCCAAATATTTTTAACAATAAGTTTACGTCATCAAGTTTTTTTGCTTCATCAAACGCAACAGATAAATGATCTTTATCAACTTTTCTGAGGTTTATATTCTCTTTTAGTGCAACCTCAAAAATAGGATTTGTTTTTTCATTGGTTTTAATCGTAACGGTATCGAAGAAATGATCTGATAGAATTTTATAACCGCTTGCTTTAATATTATCAGCAAAGATTTTTGCTAATTTAGAAGTTCTATTCGCAATTTTAAATATTCCTTCAGGTCCATGATAAATTGCAAAGGCAGCAGAAATGATAGCCAATAAAGCTTGAGCAGTACAAATATTGCTTGTTGCTTTATCTCTTCGAATGTGTTGCTCCCTAGTTTGTAAAGAAAGCCTATAAGCTTTTTTTCCGTGTCTATCTTTTGAAACGCCTATTATTCTTCCTGGCATTGATCTTTTAAATTCCTCTTTTGTAGCAAAAAATGCAGCATGAGGTCCGCCGTAACCCATTGGGATACCAAATCTTTGAGCACTACCGACAGCTATGTCAGCTCCAAGTTCAGCTGGAGTTTTTAATCTAGCTAAAGCCAATAAGTCACAAACCAAAATAGCTTTTCCATTTTTTTTGTGAATTTGACTGATGCTTTCACTAGGATCGTTTATCTCACCTAAAGTTCCTGGATAAGATAAAACACCGCAAATTATATCTTCATTAATTTTTGAAAGTTCTTTTTTTTCATCGCCAATGATCAATTCTAAACCAAAAGGATTTGTTCTAGTCTTTATAAGATCAATTGTCTGAGGATTACAATTGCTTGAAATAAATATTTTTTTTGAATTAGTCTTATCTAATCTCTGGCTTAATCCTACTGCCTCAGCTGTTGCTGTTGCTTCATCTAACAAAGAAGCATTAGCTATATCCATACCCGTCAAGTCAATTATTGATTGTTGAAAATTTAAAAGCATTTCAAGACGACCTTGCGCCACTTCAGGCTGATAAGGTGTATAAGATGTATACCAACCTGGATTTTCTAAAATATTTCTAAGAATTACATTAGGTGTAATTGAATTGTAGTATCCCATTCCAATAAAATTTTTAAAGATTTTATTTTTTTTAGATATAGATTTTAATTTTTTTAAAGCATCGTTTTCTGACATTGGCTGATCGATCTTAAGATCATCTTTTAATAAGATTTTTTCTGGTACAGTATTGCTCATTAGATCCTCTAATGATTTGTATCCAACGTATTGCAACATTTTGGACTGATCTTCTTCAGAAGGACCAATATGTCTTTTAATAAATTCTTTTGAATTATCGTCAATCATTTAGCTTGGGTTCTCCTTACAAAATTTATCATATTCTTCTTTTGACATAAGGGAGTCATACTCACCTTTATCTTTTATCTTTAACTTAAAAAACCAGCTCGTGCCTTCAGGGTCAGTATTCACGCTCCCAGGATCATCTGCAATGGCTTTATTTCCCTCAGTAATTTCTCCAGAAATAGGAGAATAAACATCACTCGCAGCTTTAGTAGACTCTACAACAGCCGCTTGACCTTCTTTTTCTACAGCTTTACCTGCATCAGGAACCTCCACAAAAACAATGTCACCGAGCATTTCTGTTGCATGCTTAGTTATTCCTACTGTAGCAACATCTCCATCTAGTGAAACCCATTCATGTTTTTTAGAGAATTTTTTTTCACTCATATTTGTTTCCCCTTATTTAACATAACTTTTTTTATAAAATGGAAGTTCAGAAATCTTACCCCCATATTTTTTTCCTCTTACTTCAAGCTGAATAGATGTACCTACTTCAGAAAATTCTGATTTAACATATCCCATTGCAACTGGAGCGTTCACACTCGGGCCAAAAGTACCGCTAGTAACGAATCCTATTTCATTATTATCTGGCGAAAAGATTTTCGTATTTTCTCTAGCTATAACTTTTCCATCTGGCTTTATACCAACTCTAATCTTTTCACTTCCGTTTGCTAATAAATTTTTTATTTTTTCCCATCCATTAAAGCCGCCAACTTCTTTCCTTTTTTTTGCAATAGCCCATTTTAAATTAGCCTCTACTGGATTTATTTTTTCGTTTAAATCATGACCATATAAACATAGACCTGCCTCTAATCTTAATGTATCTCTGGCTCCTAAACCTATCGGTTTGACTTCATTTGAAATTAAGTAATCGATAAGCTTTTCAACTTTTGTATTTGAAATTGAGATTTCAAAACCATCTTCACCTGTATATCCAGATCTTGTTACATATAGATTTTCACCTTCATACTCAAAATTGTTTCCTGTCATAAATTTTAAATTAGCAACGCCTGAAATTAATTTTTCTAAAATCTCTACAGATTTAGGTCCTTGTAACGCTATTAAAGATAAATCATTGTTTAAAAGATGTTTATGATGTTTTTTTAAAAATTGAGAAATTTGTTTAATATCATTTTCCTTACAAGCTGCGTTTAAGATTATACAAAAACCTTTTTCTGTTCTCGTAATAATTAAATCATCAATTATTCCACCTTCATTATTAAGTAAAAAAGAATATTTTGAATGGTTAATTTTCAAATTTTTTAAATCCGCTGGTATAATTTTCTCTAATGACTCTATTAATGTTTCGTCCCCTTCTAAAAAAAATTGCCCCATATGTGAGACATCAAAAAATCCAGCGTGTGTTCTTGTAGAAATATGTTCTTTAACAATACCATCTTTATATTGAATAGGCATTTCATAGCCAGCAAACGGAACAAACTTTGCTCCTAAATTTTTATGATAATTGTATAAAGCTGTTTTTTGTACTTCCATAATAACTCTTTTCAAACCCCTTCTGTCTTTGTACCTGAGAGATTTAATCCTTCGGTGAGGCCAAAGCCTGCTTTCCAGAGTTATTAAGGTAACGGTCCTTTTGCCTGAGAGTTTCCGGGGTGGTTGCTCCTTCGGCGCCAATTAATGGTCTCTCCCGTTACGACGTTAATATGATTAAAATTTAGAAAAAGTCAACAGAATTCAAACATAGTGCTAATCAGGATAAATGACTGTCACTTGCTAAATAGTGTTGTTGGGCCTACTCTTTTAAACGTTTGGTAATTAAATGATTCTAAAAATTCAATAATTTTTTCAGAGTCCTTTGATTTAGATCCATCTGCATGGTGTGTTTCGATCGAGATTAATTCAGGATTTATAACTTTATTAGGTATTAACTGTTTTATCATTTTGAAATCTGTGCCTTCAACATCAATGTTTAGAAAGTCAATCTTTTGATATTTTTTTGCTATATCAAGTATTTCTTGAATAGATTTTGATTTTACAATTTTAGTTTTTTCATTAACAAAACATTCTTCTTTAAATCTCTCAAAATATGCATTCTTAAAATAGTCTTTAAAAGATTGATTAAGTGTATTTACTGGACTAAACGCATGATCAAAAAAATATTTGAACTCTTTTTTATTTTCATCGATTGTTGTACATAAATTAATATCGTTCGGTCTAGCAATATCAAATAAATCAATTGCTGTAGAATTAATATCAATATTGATCCCTTCCCAACCTCTATTGTAAAGTAAACAAGTGTTACTCCACCAGAAAGGATGGAAACACCCAACATCAAGATATACTCCTTTTTTTTTGTCTCTGAAAAATTCATTAATAAACTGGTCTTCTCCCCATTGAGAGTATCTTTTTTTTTTTACTAATCCTTTATGTCTTAAATACAAATGATAGTATAAGTAGATTTTGTAAGTGAACTTAGTTTTAAAAAAAACATTTCTTAATGACATGAGGCAATCTAAACATTAATTTTTTTTTTTTCAAAGCTTTTAAGTATAATAGCAGTAATAATAATACATCCTCCAATAAGCACACTTAAACTAGGTATTTCTTTTAAGAATAACCATACCCATATAGGGGCAAATAAAGTTTCTGTTAACATCAAAAGACCAATTGTGGTTGAAGGAGTTGTTCTTGATCCGATAGTGATACAAATAAATCCAAAAGCTAATTGAGGAACACCAAGAAAGAAACCCATTAAAATATCATGATGAGTGAAAACGAAAGTCTCAGAAAGAATTAACCCATAAATGATACTAAAAATTCCTGAATAAAAAATAGCAGGCACCATATCTAGATTTTTATTTTTTCTTATGATCATTACTAGTATTGAAAAATTTATTGGTATTGCTAAAGCAACCATATTTCCAAAAAAAGTACCAGTTGAAAGGGAGTCTCCTACCATTATAGTTATACCCCCCATTGCTAATAGAATTGAGAAAAAACTTATTAATGAAACTTTCTCTTTTAAATAAAAATAACCAAATATTGCCAAAAACATTGTTTGAGTACTAATAATAAATACTACATTAGCTACCGTAGTGATGCTCATAGAAACTACGAATGCGATAAAACTTAAAGACATTACTAGTCCTCCAAGTACAGCGGGGTATCCAGCATCTTTTATAATCTTAATTGTATTTTTTTTATAGGTTCCAATTAAGAAGATCATTAATGCAATCATAAAGAAAACAGATCTTAATAATAAAATTTGCCAAACAGTTGCTTCCTCGAATGATCTAATAATAAAGCCACCCCAGCTTAAACAAAATCCTCCAAACAAAAGAAGAATGTACCCTGGAATTTGATATAGAAATTGCATTTAAAATTTTCTTAAGATCTTATTAAAATAAAATTTCAGTGTTATTGATCTTAATATCATAAAACACATAAGTGAAAACCATAATCCATGATTGCCAAAATATTTAGTCAAATACATAGATATAACAATGAAACTAGTAACAGAAATTATCATAGCGTTTCTCATTTCTCTTGTTTGAGAAGCTCCTATAAAAATACCATCAAGTTGATAACAAAACGATGCAATTGGAGGTATTATTATAATCCACAAAAAATGCTTGTAAGAAATAAATCTTAGTAATTCTATATCGGTAATTATATTTATTATTTGTTTAAAAAAAATTATATAAACAAACGATACTATTAATGCAGTAATAAAACTTATTTGAATAGAGTTTTTTACAACAGATAAAAAAGAATTTTTTGTTTTTCTTCCAATAGTGAAACCTACTATGCCTTCAGTAGAAAAAGCATAAGCATCTAAAAAGAATGCAGCTAGTATGATAAACTGCATTAATATAGTATTTACAGCTAAATAATCTTCACCAAGTTTTGATCCTAAATAAGTTACCCATAAAAATGCAAAAGTTAAAATTACAGTTCTAATAAAAATATCTAAATTGATATTAAATAATTTTAATAGCTTTGATTTAACAACAATTTTTTCAAATCTAGGTATTAATTTAAATTTTTTAATTATAAATCTGTAAGTAAATAAACTGAAAATAATTAATGTTATAAAACTTGCGAATAAAGTGCCGAGAGCTACACCAAATACATCTAGATTATAAGTTAAAACGAAAACAGAACTAAAAACTATATTCAAAAGAGATAAAGTTACTATCATAAAGCTAGATATCTTAGTTTTTTGTATTCCAAGATAAAATCCAACTAAAATATAGATTGCTAACTCTGCTGGAACTGAAAAAACTCTTACATTTAAATAAGTGTTTATCAATTTTTGTACTTCCTCTGATGTATTAAAAAAATGTTGTATGGAAATATTTATTAAGGGTTTTAAAATTATGATTACTAAAGCTATCGCTAAGGCAATTACAAAATTTCTTATTATTGTTCTCACAATTTCTCTATAATCTCCTCTACCGTAAGCTTGAGAAACTATTCCTACAGTACCCATTCTTAAAAAGCCAAAACTCCAAACAACCATGGTCATTACTGATGTAGCGATGCTCGTTGCAACTAGATATTTTGTTTCTCCAAGATTTCCCATTAAACCGGTATCTACAATCCCAACTAATGGGATGGCCAAGTTTGAAAAAAACACTGGAATGGACAATAAGATGATTTGTTTTTTTGAAAATTTTGTTGAATATTTTGATAAATTCATTTTTCTGCTTTAAAATCTATAATTATGCTTATATACACCTCTTAGGACAATGTTAGAGCAATTATTTATCACCTTTCAGATACTTATAATTGACGTAGTAATGGCAGCTGATAATGCCATCATAATAGGTATTATTGCCGCAAACTTTGCACCTGATAATAGAAGAAAAATTATAGCGTTGGGTGTAGCGGGAGCTTTTATTTTTAGGATATTTTTTGCAACAGGAGCAAATTATATTTTTGAATTTCCTTGGGTGAAAATATTAGGCGGATTACTTTTAATTTGGGTGATTAACAATCTAAGACAAGATTTCTTTGGTCTAAATAAAGTTAGATCTCCACAATTGAAATCAAAAGAACCAAAAAGTTTTGCTACTGGTGTTTATCAAGTTTTAATTGCTGACTTAACTTTAAGTTTTGATAACGTGTTAGCTGTTGTAGCTGCTTCTAAAGGCAATTTCCATATCATGGTAATTGGTCTTTTGTTATCCGTATTCCTAATTGCTACACTAGCAAGTTACTTTGCAGACTTTATCAGAAAACATAAATGGCTTGGTTACCTAGGATTATTCGTAATTTTGATAATAGCATTACAATTAATAATTGGAGGTCTGGTAAATTACGAGGTTTTATCAATTAACGAAAAGTTTAAATTCTTATTTGCTATATGATAGATTTTTGCATTCTAGGGTCAGGGATTGCTGGCTCTACAGCTGCAAATCTTTTATCTAAAAAATATTCAGTTCATGTCTTCGATAAAGCAAGAGGACCTGGAGGAAGAGCCTCCAACAAAAGATTTAAAAACAATTTAAGCTTTGATCATGGAGTTCAATATATATCTCCAAAATCAAAACTCTTCACTAAATATATTAAGAAGCTTCATAAAAATAAAATACTAAAAAGTTGGGATGATAATCATTTAGATTTTACATTTGAGAAAAAACCTTTTTCAACAAAATATATAGGAAGAAGAGCAAATAACGACTTAGTAAAATATAATTTAAAAAATATTAAACAGTCTTTTGCTTCACCAATTGAAAAAATAGATTTTAAACAATATTTTTGGGAAATAACATTGAAAAATAAATCAAAACATCAATTCAAATCACTTATAATTACTTGCCCATTCCCTCAATTAAAAAAATTAGCAAAACAGTATTTAGATAGAAATATCTTAAAACTCAAAGTTCAAATGCAACCTAATATTACAGTCATGGTTGCCTTTAAAAATCAAAAAAATCTTCCAATTAGTTCAATCAAATTTGACGATGATATTTTAGCATGGGTTGCAAATGAAAATAGTAAAAAAAGATTTAAATCGAATATAAATTTATGGACATTACAAGCTACGCTTAAATGGTCAAAAAAAACTATTAACAAGTATAAAACTGATAAATTAATTATGAATCAATTAATTTCGCGTTTTACAAAGTTAACGGGATTTGAAAAAAATAAAATAATTTTTAAAAGAATTCATGGTTGGAAGTATTCATATAATTATGAGAAAACACCTTACTTAAGTATTTGGAATAAAAAAATTAATTTAGGTATTTGTGGAGATTGGTTAAGCGGTCCAAAAGTTGAAAATGCGTGGTTAAGCGCTAATGATTTAGCAAGAAAAATAAAATAATTAAAAAATACCTTTACTACTTTTAGATTTATCTTTTATGGAACCTTTAACCTCTACGTTTAAACCTATCAAATCTTTAGCTTTTAGTTTAGAAAGATTTTGTACGCATTTTAAGAACCGATCTGACTCTTTTTTAGAAACTATTCCATCAGTTAAAATTTGAAATTTATTAATATATTCTTTGCGTGTAAAAGGTCTTTTTCCTGCTGGATGAGCATCAGCAACATTAATCTCTTCAGATATTGTAGATCCATCTTTCATGGTTATTATTACTTTTCCACCAAAACATTTATTATCAGGATTAGGATCGTGGTATTTTTCTGTCCACCTTTTATCTTCTCTTGTTGAAATTTTTTGCCAAAGTTCAACTGTACTTTTTCTTTGCGCCCTTTGAGGTGTGTAAGATTTAACGTGATGCCATGCTCCGTCTTCAAGGGCTACTGCAAAAATATACATTATGGAATGATCTAAAGTTTCCCTACTTGCTTTTGGATCCATCTTTTGAGGATCGTTTGCTCCAGTACCTATTACGTAATGAGTATGATGACTTGTTTCAATTAAAATATTATCGATGTCACTAACATTGGAAATTTTTTTATGAAGGCTCCTAGCTAAATCAATTAAAGCTTGTGATTGATACTCTGCAGAATGTTCTTTTGTATAAGTTTCTAGAATTGCTTTTTTAGGCTCATTAATATTTGGTAATGGGACTATATATTCTTTATCTGGTCCTGATAAAACGTAAGCAATAACGCTATCTTCCCCTTCGTAAATCGGTGATGGTGCACCCTCACCTCTCATACATCGATCCACTGCCTCCACTGCAAGCTTACCGGCATGAGCTGGTGCAAAAGCTTTCCAACTAGAGATTTCTCCTTTTCTAGATTGTCTTGTTGAAACAGTGATATGTAATGCTTGCTGAACAGATTGATAAATCAGTTCAGTTTTTAAATTCATTAAACTTCCTAAGCCAGCTGCAACACTAGGACCTAGATGAGCTATATGATCAATTTTATGTTCATGTAAGCAAATACCTTTAACTAAATTAACTTGTACCTCATAACCTGTAAGAATTCCTTTAATTAAATCTAAGCCATTACAACCCTTTTGTTGTGCAACTGCTAAGATTGCAGGAATATTATCACCAGGGTGGCTATAGTCTGCTGCTAAAAAAGTATCATGATAATCTAGTTCTCTCACGGCAGTTCCATTTGCCCATGCAGCCCATTCGCAATCCACTTTAATTTTTGGGTTTAAACCAAAAATTGTTGCTCCTGATTTTCTAGAATGAGCTAAAGCCATCGCTCTTGCTGAAATAACAGGTCTTCTATCAAACGAAGCGATAGCAACTGAAGCATTATCAATTATTCTATTGATAACCATATCAACTGCATCTTTATCTATTTTTGCTTTATCTGATGCGATCTCTGCAATTTTCCAAGCTAATTGATCTTCTTTTTTTAGATTTGATTTTGATGGATGAACTTTTACTTTTATGTCTCTCATTTAGTTGGCAAGCATATTTCTTAAAACATACTGCAAAATTCCTCCATTTTTGTAGTACTCAACTTCATTAGCGGTATCAATTCTACAAAGCATTTGAATTTTTTTACTAGTTCCGTCTTGATATTTAATTTCACAAGTTACTTCTTGTCTTGGTTTTACACCTTTATCAATATTAATAACTGAAACTAATTCTGTTCCCGTAATATTTAATTTTTTACGGTTAAAACCTTCTTTAAATTGAATTGGTAAAACTCCCATTCCAATTAAATTTGACCTATGAATTCTCTCAAAACTTTCTGCTAAAACAGCTTTAATTCCTAAAAGTTTAGTTCCTTTAGCTGCCCAATCCCTTGATGAACCTGTTCCGTATTCTTTTCCAGCTATTACAACCAAATCATTGTTTCTTTTTTTGTATTCCATTGCAGCTTCGTAAACGCTCATTACTTTTCCATCTGGTAGTAGCGTTGTAAATCCACCTTCAGTACCAGGAGCCATTTCATTTCTAATTTTTATATTTCCAAAAGTTCCTCTCATCATTACTTCATGATTTCCCCTTCTCGCACCATATGAATTAAAATCTTTTTGTTGTATTTGGTGCTTCATAAAATAATCGCCCGTTGGACTTTCTTTTTTAATACTCCCTGCTGGTGAAATATGATCCGTTGTTACTGAGTCAGCTAACAATAAAAGAATTCTAGCATCATTGATTGGTTTAAAACCTTCTGGTTTGTCAGGTAAATCATCAAAAAATGGAGGTCTTTTTACATAAGTAGAATTTGCTTCCCAGTTATAAATATCACTATCAGTTGTGTTAATAGCTTGCCATTCTTTAGGTCCCTCTGACACATTTGAATATCTTTGTTTAAACATATCTGCACTTAAAGAACTTAACATTAAATCTTCAATCTCTTTATTGCTTGGCCAAATATCTTTTAAGTAAACATCTTTACCATCTTTATCTTTTCCAAGAGCAGATTTATACATATCAAAGTTCATGTTACCTGCTAAAGCATAAGCAACAACAAGGGGAGGTGAGGCTAAGTAATTAGCTTTTACATCTGGATTAATTCTTCCTTCAAAGTTTCTATTTCCAGATAAAACTGAAACAGCGTAAAGATCATTTTTATTTATCGCATCCGATATATTTTGATTTAAAGGTCCAGAATTACCAATACAAGTAGTGCAACCATAACCCACTAAATTAAAACCAAGTTCATCTAAATATTTATTTAAACCAGCTTTTTCCAAATAATCTGTCACAACTTGCGAACCAGGAGCTAAAGAAGTTTTTACCCAAGGTTTAACTTTTAATCCTTTTTCATGAGCTTTCTTCGCTAAAAGACCTGCACCAATCATTACACTTGGGTTAGAAGTATTTGTGCAGGATGTTATCGCGGCAATTACAATATCACCATCTTTTACATTAAAGTCAGTACCTTCAACTTTAGCTTCGATAGCCTTGTCTCTTTTTGCATTTTCTTTATAAACTTTTGCAAAAGCAGTTGAAGCCTCGGTAAGCAAAACTTTATCCTGTGGTCGTTTAGGTCCAGAAATGCTTGTTACTACACTGCTAACATCTAATGAAAGAGTATCTGTAAATACAACATCATTGCTTGCCCAAAGTCCTTGTTCTTTTGAATATTTCTCGACTAACGCTATTGTTTCTTTATCTCTCCCAGATAATTTTAAATATTTAAGAGTTTCATCATCAACTGGAAAGAAACCACATGTAGCTCCATATTCGGGAGCCATGTTTGCTATTGTTGCTCTGTCAGCCAAAGTTAAATTTTTTAAACCTTCGCCATAAAATTCTACAAATTTTCCAACCACACCTTTTTTTCTTAGCATTTCAACAATGATTAAAACTAGGTCTGTTGCAGTTGTCCCTTCTTTTAATTTTCCTTTAAGTTCAACTCCAATAACTTCTGGAATTAACATTGAAATAGGCTGACCTAACATTGCAGCTTCTGCTTCTATTCCACCAACACCCCAACCTAAAACAGATAGACCATTTACCATAGTAGTATGACTATCAGTTCCAACTAAAGTATCCGGATAAGCATATAAATCATTTCCACTTTTTGATGACCAAACAACTTTAGATAAATATTCTAAATTTACTTGGTGGCAAATCCCTGTACCAGGAGGAACAACCCTAAAGTTATCAAACGCTTTCTGTCCCCATTTTAAAAAAGAGTATCGTTCACCGTTTCTTGAAAATTCTCTTTCAACATTTTGATTAAATGATTTTCCTGAAGCATATTCATCAACCATCACAGAGTGATCTATTACTAAATCAACAGTAGATAATGGATTAATTTTATCCGGATTTTTATTTTTATCTTTCACAGCATCTCTCATCGCTGCTAGATCGGCAATTGCAGGGATTCCGGTATAATCTTGCAGTAAAGTACGAGCAGGTCTGTAAGCTATTTCTGTGTTTGATTTTTTATTTTTAAGCCAATCTTTTAAGGCTAATATTTGTTTTTTATCTACAGTTACATCATCTTCGTATCTAAGAAGATTTTCTAATAACACTTTTAGTGATTTAGGAAGTTTTGATATTCCTTCTAGTCCATTTTTTTCTGCTGTCTTTAAGTTGAAATATTTAAAATCTTTTCCTGATGAACTGAGAATATCTAGTGATTGAAAAGAATTTTTACTATTAAATTTCATGCGCTATACATAGAACAAAATCACACAAACGATAAGTAAAAAAGACATTGTGTAATTAAAATTCTTAATAAATTTATCACTTGTGGCGAATTTTCTCATGTATTTTCCCATCAAACACCAGCCCGTTTGACTTCCAACAGCCATTAAAAACCAAAGAATAGTTAAAACAATTGAGTCTCTTAAGTAATTATTTTCCGTATCAACAAACAAAGATATTGAGGTAAGGCCAACAATTATACTTTTAGGATTTACGAATTGAAAAAAGAAAGTATTTATAAAAGTAACTGGTTTTGGATCAAGTTTTTTATCTTTAGTTTGACCGCCAAAAGATAACTTGTACGCCATGTACAAAAGATAAATTGAACCTAAAACTTTAATAATGGTTTGGATGAACTGATATTTTTGAAAAATAGAAACTGATCCAAGTTGTAATAATATAATTAAAAGTGTCCATCCAATAATAACGCCTAACATTGTTGGAATAGCTTTTTTCACTCCAAAATTAAAAGCTGTGTAAGATGTCATAATGTTATTTGGCCCAGGAGAAAAGGCCGTTGCAATCCCAAATAGGATCATGGGAAATAGTTGAGATGTCATTTAATGGGGTGCTCTAAATCTATTATGGCAAGCCGAGCAATTGCTCCACATTAATTCTTTTTGAATTGCTCTAAGATCATCAGCAGTATCTATTGCCTTTGCAAGTTTAAGCATATCATCTGATGCTTTTTGCATTAATGCATTAAATTCATCTTTGTTTTCCCAAATACTTGGGAGCGCTTCTGTTTTAAAGCCTTCTTTTGTATTTTCAGGAAAATAATCTAAAAGTTTTTTATAATTATCAGACATCTTTTTCATTATAGGTTTAGCCTCCTCTTTTTTTCCCGACTTTAGTAAAATAGAAATTTTTTTACCGTTTTGATAGTTCTCGCTAAACATGGCTTTTCTTCCTTTGATAATTTCTTCAACGCTTTGATTGGCAAAAGATGAGAAAGGTAAGGTTAATAAAAGAATTAAAGCAAAGATAAATGTTTTAAAAATTTCCATGTTTTATATTGTCATAAACACAGAGTATTTCCCATCAACAAGTTGGTAAATAACATATGGTTCATCTTTATCTCCTGGCATGCCAGGTGTTCCAATTGGCATTCCGGGTAAGGCTATACCATCAATATTAGGTTGCTCTTTTAAAAGTTTATTTATCGCTTCAAGAGGAACATGACCTTCTATAAAATATTTTCCCATAACCGTAGTATGACAGGACTGCATTTCAACAGGGATATTATATTTTTGTTTGATTGAATGCAGACTTCTCATGTCTGTTTGTTTGACTTTAAATTTTTCTTTTTCAAGAAATACAACATAACCATAACAACAACCACATGAAGGTGTTTTATAGACCTCAACATTGTGTTTTCCATTTTTAACGCTAGCTAAAGCATTTTTTTTATCTGTGACAAAATTAAAAATATAAAATAATGATGTTGAAAGTATTAGAACTATAATAAACTTTATATAATTTCTTTTTATGAGCATAATTTATTGTAATCAAATATGAGTATTTTTAACAGTCATAAAGAATATGGTCTACTAGCCAAATTGTTTCACTGGATCACGTTTATTGTTTTAATCATTCAAATTCCCTTTGGTTTTTACTTAGTAGGCTTAGAGTTTTCAGATCGGAGGATAGATTTAGAAAATATTCATATTCTTATAGGAATTACAATTTTCTATATCACTTTGTTTAGATTAATTTGGAAATTTTTTAATCCAAGTGCTACTGATGGAAATAGTTTTTTTAAAGGTCAAATTTTTATAGCTAAAGCTAATCATTTTCTTCTTTATCTATGTATTTTTACCATAACTATATCTGGGGTCTTAAAGAAACTTTATATGGGTGAAAGGCTTAATTTTTTATTTTTTGAATACGGATTTAATCAGGATAATTTCTTATTAGCAGATACCTTTTATGAAGTTCATATCTACACCAACTATCTCCTAATAGCGCTCGTAACTTTGCATATCTTTGCTGTTATTATTCATCATGTTGTTTTTAAAGATAAAATTTTAAATAAAATTACTTAATGACAAGCTTCGTTATACTTTTTTAATCTCCAGTAATTGTAAGGCCAAGGGGTTACAAATCCTGCAGCTAACATAATAGGAACTACCCACCAAGTTAAAATTGCTCCACCAGTTAAAAAATAATCAGTTGCATTCATTGCAATTTCCATGCTCACCATAGAAATTAAGCTCATTCCTAAAGCTGTCTTAAAAGCTTGTTTTAAAGAGAAATTCTGTCTTAATAAAATTATAGTTTCTAAAATTATACTTGTAATAATACCATTGATAATAGCTAAAACCATAATTGCTAGAACTGGAAAAGGAATTTCGGTTAATTGAAAAAATAAAATAGTCCCAAAGTCACCTATTGAACATCCAAGCAAGCACCAAAATGTATTCTTTGCACTTCTAGACCAAGTGTGTTTACAGCTCCAATGAAAAGTTTCTGAACTCATTATGCAATGTCTAAACCATTATCAGTTTTCTGAGATGGATGCACTAAGACAACTTTTCCATCTTTTTCAATAGCTCCAAGCACTAAAACTTCAGATACAACACCAGCTATATTCTTTGTTGGAAAGTTACAAACCCCTATTACTTGTTTACCTACTAAACTTTCAGCGTTGTAGTAATGAGTAATTTGAGCTGAAGATTGTTTAGTTCCAATCTCTTTTCCAAAATCAACTTTAATTACTAAAGATGGTTTCCTAGCTTTTTCATTTTTTTTCACCTCTAAAACGGTGCCAACTTTAATCTGCACTTTCTTAAAATCATCATAAGTTATTTCCATAATTTCCTTTCTATAAATAAAAAAGGGGGCCAAAGCCCCCTTTTAAATTGGTTAAGCAATTGGTTTACAGTTCTTTGTATTTCCCTTTGCTCCACTCATAAAATACATAACCTGGTAAGCTCACGTCACCTTTTCTGTCAAAGCTTAGTGAACCGATTACAGTATCAAACTTACCTTTTTTCATTACTTTAAGCACTTTAGCAGGATCATTTGTTCCAGCTTGCTTAGCAGCTTGTTCGAATACTTGTAACGCAGCGTATGAATAAAGAACATAACCTTCTGGCTCAATACCAGCAGCTTTAAATTCTTTAACAACACTTGCAGCAGCAGGATTATTTCTTGGATCTGGAGAGAAAGTCATTAACGTACCTTCACCTGCATTTCCTGTAATATCCCAATATTCAGCTGTAACTAATGCGTCACCACTGATTAATTTAGTTTTCATACCTTGGTCTCTCATTTGTCTTACGATCAAACCACCTTCAGTGTGATAACCACCAAGATATACTGCATCAATGTTATTTGATTTTAGTTTTGAAACTAAAGCAGAATAGTCTTTTTCACCTGCTGTATAAGCTTCGTACATTGCTTCTTTAAGGCCAGCTTTCTTCATGTTTTTTCTAGTCGCGTCTGCTAAACCTTTTCCGTAAGCAGTTTTGTCATGAAGTATAGCTACTTTTTTACCTTTGTAGTTTTCAGCTAGGAATTTACCAGCAACTTCACCTTGCTGATCATCTCGACCACAAACTCTAAAAGTATATTTACCACCTTTATCCGTTAACGCTGGATTTGTTGAAGCTGGTGAAACTTGAATAATTCCTTCTTCATTGTAAACCGCAGAAGCTGGAATTGAAGAACCAGAGCAGAAGTGACCTGCAACATAAGCTACACCTTGACCAGCAAATTTGTTGGCTACAGCAACAGCTTGTTTAGGATCGCAAGCATCGTCTCCGATTTCTAATTTAACTTTCTCACCATTAATTCCACCTTTTTTATTAACGTGCTTTAACCACATTTCAGCACCAGCTTTTAACTGAGCACCAAATGAAGCGTACTGACCTGACATAGGTCCAGCAGAAGCAACAACAACGTCAGCTTTTACTGATACTGTTGCAAGCATTAATGTTCCGGCAATTAATGAAAGAAGTTTATTGAACGTTCTTAACATATTATTTCCCTTTGTTGTTAATTAATTAATTATTGATATTGAACACCTTAATTTCAATCTTGTAAATATGAAAAAAAGTTAGTTTTTTGCCCCACCTTCGAGATAAGCGGCTTGTATGTCTTTATTTTTGAGCAACTCTTGACCTGAACCCTTAATGGTCACTTTGCCGTTGACTAAAACATATGCTCTATCAGCAAGCTCCAAAGCTTTTTTGGCATTTTGTTCAACTAAAAAAATGGTAACATTTTTTTCTTTATTAATATTTTTTATTGAAACAAAAATTTGATTAACTAATTTAGGAGCTATTCCTAGTGAAGGTTCGTCTAATAAAAGCACTTTAGGTTTACTCATTAAAGCTCTTCCAATGGCTAGCATTTGCTGTTCACCTCCAGAAAGTGTTCCGCCTCTTTGCGTTTTTCTATCACTTAATACAGGAAATAAATCGTAAACTTCCTTTATATCATTTTCAAAATACTTACCTTTTTCATTTGCATGAGCACCTAATCTTAAATTTTCCTCTACAGTAAGTCTTGAAAATATTCTTCTTCCTTCTGGTACTTGGCAAATACCCATATCAACAATTTTATGTGGCTGTTTGTTTTCAATATTCATACCGTTGAAAACTATATTTCCTCTTTTAGCTTTATTCACACCGCTAATAGTCATAAGCAAGGTTGATTTACCTGCTCCATTAGAGCCAATTAATGAAACGATTTCACCATCATTAACGTCAAGATCTACGCCTCTTAAAGCTTGGATCTTGCCGTAAAAAGTTTCAACATTAGAAATTTTAAGCATTATTCATCTACTCCTAGGTAGGCTTCTATAACCTCTTTGCTATTTTTAGTTTGATCAGCTGTTCCTTCAAATATCTTTTTACCATAGTTTAAAACAACAACATGATCCGAAATTCCCATCACTACACTCATGTCATGTTCAATTAATAATATTCCTGTTTGTTTCTCTGTTTTAATGAATTTTAATAATTTATTTAATTCAGCTGACTCTTTTGGATTTAATCCTGCTGCTGGTTCATCCAAGCACAATAACCTTGGTTCAATACACATTGCACGAACAATTTCTAATTTTCTTTGATCACCGTAAGGTAGGTCACCAGCATTATCATCTGCTCGGTGTGTTAAACCAATTATATCTAACCAATATTTTGCTTTATCGACAGCCAACTGTTCTTTGTCTCTGTAAGATTTAAGATTTAGTAAACCAAATAAAGAATAACCAGAAGCAATCATTAATTCATTGTGCTGAGCAACTAACAGATTCTCAAGAACTGACATTACTGGGAACAATCTAATATTTTGAAAAGTTCTAGCTACTTTTGCAACATAAGCAATTTTAAAATCTGTATATTTCCTCAGTGATATTTTACTATCTTCTCTGTGTAAGAACATTTGTCCATCAGTAGGTTTATAAAATCCTGTTAGACAATTGAATACAGTAGTTTTTCCAGCACCGTTAGGTCCAATGATAGAGGTAATTTGATTGTTTTTTGCATCAAAACTTAAATCATCGATCGCAGTCAAGCCACCAAACTTCATTGTCAAATTTTCTACTGATAATAAATTGCTCATTTCTTATCTCCGTGCATTAGAATAGTTGGCTTTCTATTTGCTAGTATTCCTTTTGGTTTAAACACCATAATTAAAACCATCGCTCCACCAAAAGCGATCATCCTGTATTGCTCTAAATCTCTGAACATTTCTGTAATTCCTATTAAGAAAATTGATGCAAGAACTACTCCAGTTTGCGAGCCCATACCGCCTAATACAACAATAGCAACAATGATTGCGGACTCAATGAATGTAAAACTTTCTGGACTTATAAATGCTTGTCGTGTCGCAAAAAATGAACCAGCGAAACCACCAAACATAGCTCCAATTGCAAACGCAGTAAGTTTTGTGTTTGTAGGATTTACTCCTAGTGATTTGCAAGCGATCTCATCTTCTCTCAAAGCCTCCCAGGCTCTACCAACAGGAAGTTTTCTTATCTTCAGCGTAAAGTAATTTGTAATTAAGGCTAATACTAAAATTAAATAGTATAGAAATATTATTCGGTGCATTGTTGAATATTCAAGATTGAAAAACAAATGAAAACTTGTTTCCCCTTCATCTGGAGATCTTTTAAAAGGCAATCCAAAAAAAGATGGTCGTGGTATTCCAGTGATACCATCAGGACCATTAGTTACTTCATACCAATTAATTAAAATTATTCTTATAATTTCTCCAAATCCTAAAGTAACAATCGCAAGATAATCTCCTCTTAATCTTAAAACAGGAAAGCCAAGTAAAATTCCAAAAAAAGCTGCAAACACTCCTGCTAAAGGTAAACAAATCCAAAAAGACCAACCAAAAGTAGTCGCGATTAATGCGTATGAGTATGCGCCAACTGCATAAAAGGCTACATAGCCTAAATCGAGAAGACCTGCTAAACCAACTACGATATTTAAACCCCAGCCAAGCATGATGTAGGTTAAAATCATTATGGCAACGTCCATAAAGTATCTGTCGGTAAAAGGTAGAAACGGAAACACGACAGCAAATAAAATTGCAGTAATTGCAAAGTGTTTTGCTTTATCTTCGGTTATCGCTGAAAACTTAGAAGTAAACTTTGAAAAAAAAGTAATTTCAGTTTTTCTGGCAGAATTTAAATTAATTAAAAATCGTCCTAAAATACAAAGTCCAACTAATAAAAAAACTACTCCCCATTGAGGAGTGATAAATAAACCTTCTCCTTTAGATGCAGTTCTAAGACCAACTATCGGGCCAAATAAAGCTAAAGCAATTAAGCCTGTAAATAAACTATCTTTAAATGATTGAATGATATCTTTCTTTTCCATTAAACTTTCTCGATATCAGGTTTTCCAAGAAATCCAGTTGGAAAGAAAATTAAAACTACAATTAATACACTAAAAGCTGCAACATCTTTATATTCAAGTGAAACATATCCAGCCCAGAAGGTTTCTATAAGTCCGATTAACAAGCCACCTAACATTGCTCCGGGTAATGATCCAATTCCTCCTAACACTGCTGCAGTAAAAGCTTTTATTCCGGCTAAGAAACCAATGTAAAAATCAATTACACCGTAATAAAGAACAAACATCATTCCGGCTACTGATGCTAATGAAGAACCAATAATAAACGTTATTGATATTGTTCTATCTACATTTATTCCTAGCAATGCTGTCATTGTTCTATCTTGTTCACAAGCTCTTTGAGCTCTACCTAAATCTGTTTTTGTAATAAGATAAGTAAAAATACCCATTAAAATTATTGTTAAGATAACGATAAAAATTTGAAGATAACTAACCGTAACAATAAACTCAGAATTCTTAAAAAATTCTAAACCACCACTAATCAAAGGCTGCATAGGTTTTACTCTAGCTCCTTGAGCAACTTGAACATAGTTTTGTAGAACAATCGACATTCCTAATGCAGAAATAAGTGGAGCTAATCTGAAAGATCCTCTCAATGGTTTGTAAGCTAATTTTTCAACTGTCCATCCATAACAAGCTGTGAAAAGCATAGCTATTAATAAAACTAATAGTAAAATAATTGGTAAGGCTACTCCAGTTAAACCAAAAATAATAAATGAAATTAAAGCAACAAAAGCTCCGATCATAAAGATATCACCGTGAGCAAAATTAATCATTCCAATGATTCCATAAACCATGGTGTAGCCAATTGCGATAAGTCCATAGATCGAGCCTAAAGTAATCCCGTTAACTAATTGTTGTATAAAATATTCCATGATTTACTTGCTTACTCTTTTATTTACATTTTCAAGAGCCTTAGTGAACTTAGTAAAGAATTTTCCTTTTTTCAATTCATTAAGAACCTGCATATTTAAACCTTTTGGGGTCTGTGAGTCCGCTACGAGTTTTTTAAATCCTTGAGATGATTTGTTTGAGGCATCCTGACTTAAAGCTAAAAATAATTCAGCTACATACGTGTCAGCAAGTTTTTTATTAATACCTTTTTTACTTAACCATTTAGAACTCGTATTAAGCATCTCATAGTATGCTGCCATTAAAGAAGCAGTAGACCAAAACTTGTAGCTTAGTTTTTCATTTCTTACTTCTAATACTTGCCCTAAATGTTTGAAAATATTCTTAGCAAATTTACTTGGCGGACAAACAATAACTGGTCCTTTTTTAATTTCAATTGGAGGTAAAGGTATAGCTCTTGCAATATTCTTATTCTTTGTAATTTTTTTAAGTTTATCCAAATTAATTGTCGAAATAAGACTTATTATTTTTTTGTTTTTTGAAAATTTTAATTTAGGTAATATTTTATTACCAACATTAGGTGTAACGCCCAATAATATTACTGAGGATTTGTCTATTATTTCTTGATTATTGTTTAATACTTTTATTTTTCCGTAACTTTTAGATAGTTTTTTAGCTATGTTTCTATTTCTTGAAGATATATAAATTCTTTTAATTTTTAGCTTTGATTTAAAAATACCAAAGATAATTGATGATGAAATTTTACCAGTTCCTATAAATCCTAAAATCATGAATGATGCAGAATAACCAAGCTATTCCTTTTAATAAAGAAAATTTTAAACAGATATTTTCATTACCGTTTATATCTGTCATCATAATATCAATACCTAGTGCCATAATAGCTGAATATTTTAATATTCCTTTAGCCTGGTTCTTAGGACCAATGCTAATAACTTCTTTAGCTTCATTAATGGGTCTTAAAACTAAAATGCCAAGGTTGGTATTATCATCTATATTAATTATTCTTGGTCTTTATATTGGAAACTACATAGACAAAGATTTATTCAGCCAAATGCAAGATTGGATCTGGACCTCTTTTATTATGTATATTTATATAATTTTGAGTGTTCTAATTGTTTCAAAATATTTAGAAAAGTTTTCAAAATATGAAAAGAAAACCTCTATTTTTTCAGCTGCTCCAGGTGCATTGGGTCCTCTGATGATATTAGCTGAAGATGCAAAAACTGACTTAAGTCAGGTAGCTACGTCTCATCTAATTAGATTAATTATAATAATTACTGTGTTTCCTTTTATCGTTAATAGTTTTTACGACGTAGATAGCGTAAATATTTCTGAAGAGATAATTACTGATCAAAATTTATACCACTTAATGATTTTGATTGTATTTTCAGTAATTTTAATTTTATTTTTTGAAAAGATAAAAGTTCCTGCTGCTTTGTTGACAGGAACTTTAGTAGCTAGTGGTTTGCTGCAAATTACAGAGATTGCAAGTTATCAAATATCTCCTGACATAATCGATTATTGTTTACTAATTTTAGGTTCTTCAGTGGGTTGTAGATTTGCTGACAAAACTTTTGGTGAAATAGGAAGAAATACTTTGCATAGTTTTGTAGCAACGTTTTTATTGGTAATATTAGGTGTTGCTGCAGCAGTAGTTGCAGGGTTAGTAATTGATAAAAACTTTTTTACTTTATTGCTTTCATATTGTCCTGGTGGAATTTATGAAGTTGCAGTAATAGCCATTTTCTTTGATCTAGATCCTGAGTTTGTGTCATTTCATCATATAATTAGATTACTGATGATTTTATTTACTGTTCCAACAATATTGAAATTAATTTCCAAAAAAGCCTAAATTAAACTCATCTGTTTTTGACTCATAATGTTCAATTCAGTACAAATTCGTATGGCTAATCTAATTGACTTCCTTGGCAGACTTTTGATCTCCACTTTATTTTTGTTTTCAGCGTATAATAAAATCTTTAGTATCGATGGTACAATGAGTTGGATGGAAGGATTTGGAATTCCTGGGTTTTTACTATATCCAACAATAGCTTTAGAAATAATTCTACCTTTATTTGTCATCATCGGATATCAAGCAAGAGTTTCTGCAGGTCTACTTGCAATTTTCTGTATAGCTACTGCATTTTTATTTCACTACGATTTTGTTGATCAAATGCAAACAATTGCATTTCTTAAAAACTTAGGATTAGCTGGCGGATTTTTATTTATAGTTGCTAATGGCACAAAAGATTGGTCAGTTGATAGAGAAAAGAAGTACGTTAGATTATAATTTTTTTTTAAAAAAGCTTTTATAAATTTGCCATCCCACAATAAATATTATTGTTAACATTATTACTATAGTTAATGGCCTATCCCACATAAAAGACCAAGATCCGTCACTTATAAGTAAAGACCTTCTTAAATTTTCTTCCATTAAACCTCCTAATACAAAAGCAAGAATTAATGGTGGCATCGGAAAATCATATAAGCGAAGGATTGTCGCTACTACCGCAATTCCGATCATCATATAAATATCAAAATTATTGAAAGACATTAAATAAACCCCAGTTAAGGAGAAAAATAAAATTAATGGAATTAAGAAAGTTCTTGGTATTGCTAAAACTCTAGCAATGTATGGAATTAAAGGAAGATTGAGTATTAAAAGAACAACCATTCCAATGTACATTGACATAATTACAGACCAAAAAATCTCAGGATTGGTTTGATATAATCTTGGTCCAGGCTGAATACCAAATCCTAATAGAGCTCCAAGCATTACAGCTGTGGTACCACTACCTGGTATCCCTAATGTAAGCAAAGGTACAAATGATCCAGAGCATGCTGCATTATTAGCGGTTTCCGGAGCAGCTATACCATTAACACTTCCTTTACCAAATTTTTGTTTTTCTTCATCATTAACAAAATTTCTTTCCATTCCGTAAGCTAAAAAAGAAGCAATAGTCGCGCCTGCACCAGGTAGTACTCCAATTATAAATCCTAAAACTGATGATCTAGGAATTGTAGTCACCATTTTTTTAGTCTCATCTTTATCAAGTTTTATAGATCCTAACTGAGACAATGAAATTTGTTTTGCCGCTTTTGTTGGATCGTTTGCTTTAAAAATAATTGTTAAAGCTTCACTCATTGCGAAAGTAGCCATAACAACTAAAACGAAACTTATTCCATCTGATAAGTTCATATTATCAAAAGTAAATCTAGGAATATCAGAAAGAGTATCCTGGCCAACACTTGCTAACATTAACCCCAGAACAACCATCATCATGGCTTTTAAAAAATTTCCTTTCGATGAAAATGCAGCAACTGCTGTTAAACCTAGTATCATTAAACCAAAATAGTCTGGTGATCTAAAAGATAAACTTACTAAAGATAAACTTGGTGCAGCAATTAATAAAAAAATTGCAGATATTGTTCCCCCTGCAAAAGAGCTGTAAGCGGCAATAGCTAAAGCTTTGCCTGCTTTACCTTGTTGTGCCATGGGATAACCATCAAAAGATGTGGCTACAGTACCTGGTACACCAGGAGCATTAATTAAGATTGAGGAAGTTGATCCGCCAAAAACTGCTCCATAATAAACACCTGCCATTAAAATTAATCCTGTTGATGGATCAAAACCATAAGTAATAGGTATCATTAGTGCAATTGCAGTCATTGGTCCAAGACCAGGTAGCATTCCGATAATAGTTCCAGAGAAACAACCAATCATTACCATCATTAAATTTTTAAATGATAAAGCTGTTTGTAATCCTATGAGTATTCCTTCAATCATCCCATTATTCCTATATATTTTAAGAAAGGATCACGTAAATAAATATTTAATAGTCCATGAAGGAGGTACATAAATATTGCTACGAAAGGAAAAGATAAAATGAATATCCAAATCCATTTTCTTTCTCCTAAAATGATGTAAGAGGCAACTAAAAAAATTGAAGTTGAAAGAAAATATCCTACTCTAAGAATAGTTAAGCCGTATAAAATCATTAAAATAGTTAAACCGATTGTTTTTTTATAATCTAAAACTTTTAAATCTACATTAGTTGGATTTGCCTCCGGTAAGATAATGTAGAGTCCAGAAAAAACTAATCCGGCGAAACCTAGATAAATTGGAAATGTCTTAGCATTAAATGGTGCGTTTTCATCAAAAGCGAAGACTTGTATTTGGTAAGCTGTATATAAATAATAACCTGAAAAAACGAAGAAAAGCAGTGAAATTAATTTTGATGGACTAATTTTCACTGCTTTTTCTCCAAGTTAACTAACTAGATAACGCCTAGTTTTTTCATTAACTTTGTCATTTCTTTTGTTTGTTTCTTTAAGAAACTGTCGAATTTACTTCCTGGATTATAAATATTAACCCAAGCATTTCTTTTTCTAACTGTTTCCCACTCAGGAGTTTTTTGAACATCGCCTAACATTTTAGCGATCTTCTTAACATCTCCACTTGGCATACTCTTAGGAGCAAAGAAACCTCTCCAGTTAACAAACTGAACATCGTATCCTTGTTCTTTTAGAGTTGGAACTTCTGGAGCATCACCTACTCTTTTAGGAGCTGTAATACCAATAATTCTTACTTGGTCTCTGGCACCCATTACTTCTCCTAAACCAGTTGAAAGAATTTGAGTTTCTCCTGATAAAAGTCCTGCTAAAGCTTTACCACCAGCATCGTAAGGCACGTAAACTACGTCGTTAGGATTTGCGCCAGCTTCTTGAAATGCAAGTGCACCAATTAAATGGTCCATGCTTCCTCTTACAGAACCACCAGCCATTTTAACTGACTTAGGGTTTTTTTTGTAAGCATCCACTACATCTTTAAAGTTTTTGTATGGTGAATTTTTAGCAACTGCGATTGCACCGTAGTCACCTATTACACCAGCGATTGGTTTAACATCTTTGTAAGATAATACACCGTTACCTTTAACATAACCTTTGTGTCTAGTGATTGATCTTAATACTAAAGGTGTTGATTGAACTAATACAGTTCCTTCTGGCTTCGAATTGATTATGTAAGATAGAGCTTTTCCTCCACCACCACCTGACATATTTTCATATGAAGCACTTTTTAACATACCAGCTTTAGTTAAAGCTTCACCAGTTCCTCTAGCAGTTCCATCCCAACCACCACCAGCACCACCACCGATAATAAAGTGTAACTTATCGATTGCAAAGCTAGTTGATGAGATTGAAGTTAAAAGAACAGTTGCGAAAACTAAGCTAATTAATTTTTTCAAATTATTAAACATATTATTTCCCTCTGTTAATTAGTTAATTAATTCCTTATTAAAAATGAATGATAAACAAGAGTCAATAACTCTAATTTGAAATTATTCTTAATTAATTAAAAAAAGTTCCTCTAATTCTTAATAATTCTCTTGATAACCCAGTATGCTCATCAAAAGCTTTTCTCCCGTGTAGCCAAAAATAATTATTAGAAAAAATTGTTGATCCAACTGGTAATGGAAAAATAACTTTATTTTTACTTTCCTCCAATGCATCGGATAGTCTTTGCAGAAATAAACCTTGTTCCATGTTTTTTGGCTCTGGAAATTGATCAATGTAAGAAATAGTAGGTTTACCTTCTTTATCTTTTGAGAACACAGGATGTTCTACTTTATAGTCAACATTTTTACTTTTTGGTGATCCCCAGGTAAAATTTTGTTTTCCAATTGGGTCATTACTTAGTTGATCCAAATGTTCCCAATCATCTAAATGTAAAATTACACTCTCTCCTCCGCTTACATTTTGTTCCTCCATTTTAGTCATAATCAACCAATCTGTTTTTTCTTTTACGTAAGTGCCATCAGTGTGTAGATCTAATTTTGTATAAGCTTTTCTTAAATAAGAGTCGCTACTATCCTGATGTTTTACGTGGAATCTTGCATAATATTTATCAGTCATTGAGTCAAAATTAGGATTACCTACTAAGTAAGCAAGTCCAGTTGATAATTTTACTAAAAAATCTTTATCAAATTTTTTATTACCGACTTCAGGTTCAACAATAACAGTTCCGGACTCTCTATTATTAAGAATTTTAATTAAAGTTTGACTGAGTTTATTTTCAAATACTTCATCTAAACTCTTAGCTAAGGTAAATCTTGAAAAAGGTTTATATTCTAAGGATAAAATTGTATGTTTCTTAAAAGGGAAAATAAGTCTATCTAAATCCTTTTCTTGAAATTTTATCACTTTAACTCTTTTGGAATTTTGGTGGTCAGATATACTAAAACTCATAAGCTTATCTTACCTAAAAATTATTCAAAATGCTCAAAAAAATTGCTGATAAAATGGTTGGGATTACTAAATTTTTCTTAGTAAAAATAAAAATTACAACGCAAGTAATTAAAACAATTAATCTGATCATTAATTCAGAGTCAGATAAAACTCCAGCTGGAAAAATTATCATTCTTCCAAGCAAAGCTGCTAGAGTTGAATAAGCCACACAATTAAACCATTGAAATACCTTTGATTTTACACTTACCTTTTCAGATGTAAGGGCTCCCATAAATCTTGAAATAAACGTCGCTAAAGATGTAGCAATAATTGCTAAAATAATTAATTGGCTACTTGCCATTTTTACCTCCAAATAAAAAAGCAATAGTTCCAGCTACAAGGCCAGCGAATAAAAGGGCCCATTCAGTTGAGATCAAATAAATTAGTGGGCCTAAAATAGTTCCTCCAATTACAGCAATAGAAACACTCAAATTTTTCATTGCACCAATCATCATACAGAAGAAATAAACTGGATTGACTATTGCTAAACCAATTAACATATCTTTATTTAAATAGTCTGCTGACAAATAACCAACTACTGTCATTATAATTGCTGTGGACCAAGTTCCCATACCTATACCAATCCAAAAATCTATTCGGTGCTTTTTATCAATTTTTTTGTAACTATCTTTTGCAATTAACCAAGAGCTAACAGCTAAGAAATGGCAGGAGAGATAATATTTCCATTTTGGTTGGGATTTATGCTCAAGTAAAGGAAACAAAGACACTGTCATTGGATAAAGTCTAAAATTTACTAACCAAACTGCTATAAATATATTTATAATTGAAGCACCTACTAATAATGACTCCGCCATTACCAATTGACCTGGTAAAGCGTAAGTAAATAAACTGGAGGCAGCGCTTTGTTGTAAATTAAAACCTGCATCTTTTAACAAAGCTCCTAGAGCAATAAAACACGCTCCTAATGGAATGGCTGGACTTCTTGAACCTTTTAATGATTTAAGACCTTGAAAAAACGTTTTGGGGTTTATCATTAACCACCTAGGAATAATCTTCCTACGTCTGGATTTTTAAGTAGATCATTACCTTTACCTGCAATTGCAGTTTGACCTGATACTAAAACGTAACCTATGTCTGCAAACTCTAAACCTTTTTTTGCATTTTGCTCAACTAGAATAATTGTTTTCTTTTCTGCTTTTTGAAGATCTTCTAAAATTTCAAATACCATATTAATGTATTTCGGTTCTAAACCAATTGAAGGTTCATCTACTAAAAGAACTGAAGGTTTCATCACTAAAGCTCTTGAAATTTCTAATAATCTTCTCTCACCCCCTGATAAAACTTTAGCAGGTTGGTTCCTTCTATTTCTTAATCTCTCATATTTTTGGAATATTCTTTCAGCTTCTTCGTAAGCTTCGTCTTGTTTATCTTTAATATATCCTCCCATTAAAAGATTTTCTTCAACCGTCATATCAGGAAATACAGAGTTATCTTGAAGTATATAAGCTACACCAACTTTACTTAATTTTTCTGCTGGAGTTAATTTAGTAATTTCATTCCCATCTAATTCAATTTTTCCATCAAAAATATTTGTGAAACCATAAATAGAATGAAGTATGGTAGATTTACCCGCTCCATTAGGTCCAATTAAACATAAGGATTGGCCTTTGCTAACAGTTAAATCAAAGTTATGAAGAATTTCCATTTTTCCATAGCCAGCGTTTAGACCTCTAATAGTCAGATGAACATCGCTAGGAGATAGCTTGTTTAACTCTTCTAAACCAGGTGCTTTACCTAATACATCGTATTGATTTGCCATTACTGTGCTCCTAAATAAGCATCAACTACTCGCTTATCGTTTTTAATTTGTTCAGGTGAACCCTCTGCTAACATTTTTCCATGTGCTAAACAGAAAATTCTTTGTGCTAAACTCATTATTACTTTCATATTGTGCTCAATAACCAATAAAGTTATTCCATAATCTTTGTTTATTTTTATCAACCTGTCTATAATTCCATTAATTAAAGTTGGATTAATTCCTGCTGTAGGCTCATCTAATAAAAGCATTTTTGGTTCATTCATTAAAGCCATAGCTAATTCTAATAATTTTTGTTGTCCAAAAGAAAGGTCTCCTGCTCTTAAGTTTCTTTTTTGGTAAAGACCCACAAAGTTTAAAAGATTTTCTGCTTTCTCAGTTAGGTCAGTAGGTATTTTCGCAAATATAAATCCAGAGTCACTAGCTTTATGACTAATTAACATGTTTTCAACGCAGTTTAGTTTTGTATATATTTTTGTTTGCTGAAACGTCCTTAGCAAACCTAGTTTAGCTACTGCAGGAACAGGCATTTCGGATACTTCTGTACTATCAAATACAATTGAACCTTGATCAATAGGGTGTGTTCCTACAATTGAATTAAATAAAGTTGTTTTACCAGAACCATTAGGCCCGATTAAACCAACTATAGATCCTTGTTCTACATTAACAGAAATATCTACATTTGCCTGAACACCGCCAAAAGACTTGCTTACATTTTTAACTTGTAAAATACTCATTTTAATTCGACCTGTGCCTTTCGATCTTTTTCATCAATGACTTCACCAAATCTTTCAGGATATTTTTCTCTCAACCATCCCATTAATCCCTCTGGGAAATAAACTACGATGACAACAATTAAAACTCCTAGAGCAACATATTGCCAACCTAGTATAAAAGTCCAAAGACCTTCTTTGAAAAAGTGGAATAGAGTTGCTCCAATAACTGGTCCCCACAAAGTTCCTTTACCACCAAGAATTGCCATAAGAACCATGAATACTCCCATTTCTCTTCCATCAAATGCAACGTCTGTAGAGTCTATATATCCAATTAGTCCTCCCATGATTCCACCTGCAAGTCCGCAGAAAAATGCAGAGCACATCCAACCTACTATTTTATATTTCATAGTTTGAATACCCATTGCTTCAGCTTTGTCTTCATTATCTCTTATCGCATTTAAAATTAATCTAAATCTAGAACCGTAAATATATTTAACAAAAACAAATGTTCCGATTAATAATGCAAAACTTAAAAAGTAGAAAAATTTTCCTCTTGCTTCATTATCAACTATTTCTGCTGGAAAAGGTGGAGTGGTAAAACCTTGTCCTGCTCCAATAATTTCTATTCCTCCAGCTATCTCACCTGCTGCAATTCCAAGACCTAAAGTACAAATTGCAAAATAATGACCTCTTAAACCTAAAATAGCATAACCAATAGCTCCTGCAACAATGGCAGGAATAATTGCTGCAACTAATAAACCAACACCAATTCCTTGAAAATATTGTGTTGTAGTATGTACAAATGTTTTTTCTCCTCCACTTTCTGTCCATTCTGCTAATGGAAAAAACATACCTACTTGAACTGATGCGGTTAGATACATCCCAAGACCATAGAAAAGAATATTTCCAAAAGTATTGTAGCCCATTTCTCCGCCTTGTAGATTCCAAGTCATTGCTAGAACGATTAAGACACAAAGATATGTAAGCTGAACTTTAAAAGCTGAGAATAAATAAGGAGCAGCTAAACCTAAAATAATTAGGCCAGAGTATAAGATTAGATCTTTTTGTTTTATATTACCCATTTATTTTAAATACTCCCTTTTCTTTGAAAGTTTGAATCTTCTGTAAACTAATATGAAGACTAGCAGCATAAATACTGCGCCAATTCTAAATTCTGTTCCTAGAATATAATCTGCAAATTCTTCAAATAGTCCTAATCCCATTCCTGAAATCGCTACTGCTGGTAAGTTTCCAAGACCTGCAACTATAACTATCATGAAGGATCTAACTGTATAAGGAAGTCCTACATAAGGATGAAGTGTAAGAGTGATCGAAATTAGAGCCCCTGCTATCCCACACAACGCAGCGTTAATTCCGAACGTCGCAGCATAGACTTTTTCTGTGTCGACACCTAGAATTTTTGCAGCTCTTGCGTTTTGCGCTGTGGCTCTTATTGCTCGCCCAAGTCTAGATTTTTTCATGTAAATAACTAAAGCCACCGCATATAAAACACTTATGAAAGCTGAGAATATTTTTGAATTAGGTAAAGTTACTGAATTATCAAATAACATTGTTGTTCCATACTCTGACTGAGCAACAACTACATCGGCTCCGAAAACAAAATTCATTAACTGTTGAAATACAATTGCAATACCAAAAGTTGCTAAAATTGAAATAAATAAGTCTCGATCTACAACTTTATTAATCACTAATTTATATAAAAGGACTCCTACAAAATACATTATTATTGGAGAAACAATTACCCCCCACGCTGGATGAATTCCAGCAAGATACATGGTGTATGCAATATAACCTCCTAGAATTACTAAATCACCTTGAGCGATATTAATTATATTCATTACCCCCCACTGAAGAGCCATACCGTAAGCAATTAGTGCAAATAAAATTCCTAGAAGTATACCGTCCAAAGAAGCTTGGACCATTAACATTGGAGCTTTAAAAATAAGAAAGTCCATAAAATTTTAAAACTTATAAAAGAAAAGCCCCTAGAAAACTAGGGGCTTTTCAAATTATTCAGAAGTTATTAGCTTCTTTCAGACCATTTCGGGATTGGATGATAGAACTTGTCAGAAGCCCATTTTGTTGGAGCTACTACTCTATTCTCACAATCATCGCCTTTACATCTTACTTGGAACAAGATCATTGGCTTAGCAACGTTTTGGCCGCCAGGTCCAAATTTAATGTTTCCATAGAAAGTTTGCATTTCTGTATCAACTAGCGCATCTCTAACTGCATCTCTGTCAAAAGAATTTGCTCTTTCGAACGCATCTTTAAACACTAACAATGCTGCAGATGATTCTGCTGATTGATATGGCGGGTCATATCCAAATTCTTTTTGGAAGTCTCTAGCGTATTTTTTACCACCACCAAAAAACTTATCTTTATAAGATAAATTTTTGTGCCATTGAGAAGCGCATAGTGCGTATTCTGAATTCTTTCCGTGTTGTTTAGAAAGTTTTGCGGCATCGCAGTGTGTCATCGCTAACATTGGTACATCAACTTTCATCTCAGATATTTGTCTGATTGCAGTTAAAGCACCTTTTGTGTGACCTGATACAACAAGCACATCTGGCTTAGTAGCTTTTACTTTAGCCAATGTAGCTGCCATATCATTTAATTCTTTGGGTAGTTTGTCATCGATAATGATTTCAGATCCAGTTCTTTTTGCTGCATCTAAGATACCTAATCTCACGTCTTGTGAGAATGCATCTTGCTCAAATGCTTGCGCAATTCGTACTGGCTTTCCACCATTTTTTTCTACCGCTAGATCGATAGCTACTTCAAGGTATTGGTTAGCTGGTGATAACACCGCGAACAAATATTTGTATCCTTTTGTAAATAAAGATCTTGATGCACCGTTTGCTTCAACCATAGGAATTTTATATTTCTCGGTTACTGGTGCAATGGCTTTCGTTAAACCTGAACTGTATGGTCCAAGCATGTAATGAACGCCATCTTGCTTAATAAGTCTTTCAGCTAACTGAGCGGCTCTCTTTGGGTTTGACTCATCATCGTAATAGATAATTTCAAACTTATATTTCTTACCTTGTACTTCTACTCCACCCATTTTGTTTATTCTGTCGACGGCCATGTTGTAACCGTTTTGAGTATGAACACCATTAGATGAGTATTTTCCTGTAAGAGATATTGCAGAACCTAACACAATGTACTCACCATCCACTTTTGCAAAAGAAGAAGTGAAAGATACAAGTGCTAATGTTATAGCTGAAATTGATGTAATAAATAGTTTTACTAATTTATTCATTATTTCCCCTTTGTTAATTAATTAATTAATGAATAATTAAAACAAGAAAACGAGATAATGACAACATCTAGATTTATTAAAAATTCTGTGTCGCAGCCACATAAATAGCGATTATTAGCAGTACACACGCAGAAATTGTATTAAGAATTTTTGGTTTACTCCTCAACCATACTGAAATTTTTTCTGCAGCTAATCCATAAATCATTAAAGTTGTAAAATCTAAAATTACGTAAGTGACCATTAGAATTAAAAACTGAGAAATAATATGACTATCGTAATTAATAAATGATGAAAAAATTGTTCCAAAAAATATAATTGCTTTTGGACTTAAACCTGCAACCATAAAACCATCCTTGTAAAATGAAAAAGTAGATTTTGAACTTTGCTGTTTTGAATTTACTGAACTAATTTTTGCAGTGTAAGTATCGTAAGCTAAGTAAACAATATAGAGTATACCTGCCCATTTTAGATAATTGAGTACTTTCGGATTATCACTTAGAAAAGATCCAATAATAAAAACAACTAAAATTCCTTGAATAATATTTGCTGATATATCTCCAAATGCAGTCCATACCGATCTCTTTAATCCATAATTGAGAGTGTGCGAAACTATTACAACTCTTGGAAGTCCAGGGGTTATAAATAAAAAAAGAATAATTTGTAAAAAGATTAAAAAGTCACTTGGAAACATGTTACTAAAGATTATATAGAATTGTATGAAGAAAAAAAGTTCTTTCCCTCAAACTAAAGTAAAAAATCCTGAACCAAAAAAAAAAGACGAGAATTGGATTATCTGGGCTGCTTGGGCCGACCGAATAACATTTGAAGAAATAAAAGATAAGACAGGGAAAACTGAGTCGGATGTAATTAAGATCATGAGAAAGAACTTAAGACCTGGATCTTTTAGACTTTGGAGAAAAAGAGTACATAATACAAGTATTAAGCACCGTAAAAAATTTAAACTTGAGAGAAAGAAATTAAGAGAAAAAGTAAAAATAACTGATATATATTAGTCATGAAAAAAGTAACAATGTATTCGGGTAATCCTTGCCCTTACTGCGGAGCTGCAAAAGCTTTACTTAAAACAAAAAACGTTGAGATAGAAGAAATTGATATTTGGGCTGACCCAGCAAATGCTAAGGAAATGTTACAAAGAACGAATGGTGCTAGAACTATTCCTCAAATTTTCATCGGCGATCATTACATTGGTGGTAATGATAAACTTCAAGAAGCGAATAGAAGCGGTGAATTAGATAAATTACTAGCTTAATTAATAATAGTAGAGAATATTAAAATTATTAAGAAAATTCCCGCTAAAGTTGGAACTATTATTTTTCCTAATCTTTCAACTTTTTTTATTTTTACCGTATTGTTCGTACCCCGAACATTATTTGCATAAGCAGTAATTAATACTCCTGAAAAGACTAAGGCTGATGCTAAAATGAAAAGTCCATCAGTAAAATTTACATATGAAGTGGTTGGAATATCTTTTTCTAAAGCAAACTTTAATGCTGGTATAATTAATAATAAAGTTATTTGTGATCTTAATCTTTCTGAATAAGTAATGTTAATGTAATTAACAATTAGTGATATTATTATAATTGTAAATAATGGAAAAAGAATTTTTCCTATAGCTGTACTTGGATTATGCGCGACATTCACATGCGAAATAAGATAAGAAAATTTCTCTTTTCCCCCATGATTTAAACTAGTTCGTTTTTCCTGCTCAAGAAATTTTTTTGTCTCAACCCAATTTCCTTTAATAACTCTGTGATGGGCATCGTGATGGCCTATTAAAACTTCTACAGGCTTAAAAATCATTTTATTAACGTTACCTGAGTAAGCTGCTACATCCATGAATAAATCTAAAGTCCCAAAAGGATAGCCCTTCATATCTCCGTCTATACTAAGGTCAGCTTCAAACCGTTCAAAAAGTTCATATTTTTTTCCAATAACATCCAATGTTTTATAATGCGTAACTCTTGGATTTTCAGCGTTTGAAACAAAAAATTCTGGATACCAAATTCCCTCCATAAATTCTTCCATTTTAGATCCATGAATAATTGTATCGCCAAATTTGTTTAAAAATTTTTCAGTTTCTCCTTCCCATGCCATTAAAATTTCTACAGATACTCTGAAGTGACCTTCAGATATGTCAATGTCATAGATTTCATCAAATAATAGAGTTGCCTCAACTAAATGCTCTGTTTTAATATCTTTATCATCCGAATGAGAGTCTGAATGAGACTTTGAAGCCGCTAGTACCGAGTTAACAGCAAGCAGGGAAAAGAATACAATATGTATTAAAATTTTTTTCATTTGTTTTATTTATGAATTTAATTTTATAAACTTTTTGAGTTAATAATAATGCAACTACGTCAAATGAGTATTGCAATTATTTAATATCTGAAATGAAAGGCATTGCATCTCCTGCCCCAAGTTTTGTAGTAGAAATTCCTGCAACTTTATTAGCTAACTCCAAACATTCATTAATTGGTTTGTCTTTAGACAGTCCGTAAGCTAAACCTCCATTAAAAGCATCTCCCGCTCCAGTGGTATCAATTGCTTTAACTGAGCTAGCTTTTAAATAAGTTTCCTCTTTTCCATCGGTATAAAATAAACCTTTTTCTCCAAGTGTAATGATTACTTTTTTTATTCCTAGATTTAATAATTTTTCAGCAGCTTGTTTTGCCTCTTTTTCATTCGTAATTTTAATTCCTGTATAAAACTCTGCTTCTGTCTCGTTTGGAGTAAAATAATCAATATTACTAAAAAATTCTTTAGTAATTTCAGATGCAGGCGCAGGGTTAAGAATAGTTATACAGTTGTTTTCTTTTGCTATTTTTAAACAATGTAAAGTAACTTCTTTTGGTACTTCTAGTTGAGTTAAAAAGATTTTTGAATTTTTAATTAATTTTATTTGTTTATCAATTTCATTAATTGTTAATGATGCGGGAGCTCCAACAATAACATTTATTGCATTTTTTCCAGAGTTTTGATCAACCAATATACCAGCAACACCTGTTTGAAGTTTTTCATCTTGAATTATATTTTCAATATTAATATTATTTTTCTTAAGGGTGTTTAAGGCTAATTCTCCATAAGAGTCTTTTCCAATTTTACTTATAAAATTTACATTTCCTCCTAATCTTGCAATTGCTATTGCTTGATTGCATCCCTTGCCACCTGGGCCAACATTATATTTATTGCCTAAAATAGTTTCTCCCACTGAAGGAATTTTAGGACCAGAAAAACTTATATCAGCTACGAAGATACCTAGTACGGAAATATCGCTCATTAACCAAGCGTAGTTAGGAAAGGAAAGATTGTCAAAATATAAAAGCTAATAACTTGAATTTGATTTGTAGCAATTAAAACACCTGTGATTAATAAAATTGCTCCACCAGTTTTGGTAACAGTTTCATAATATTTGCTTAAACCTTTTCTGGTGGTTAAAAAATTACTCATATAATAACCCGACAAAATAAATGGAATTGCTAAACCTAATGAATAAAATGAAAGCAATAATATCCCTTTACTAATTGAGGCCTCGGTTGCTGATAATGCTAAGATAGATCCTAAGACTGGTCCTATACATGGTGTCCAACCAAATGCAAAAGCAGCGCCCACTATAAAAGGGAAAGCGTAATTATCTTTGTATCCTTTGGTTTCAATTCTTTTATCTTGGTTTAAAAAATTAAAATTTAAAATACCCATCATTTGTAATGAAAATACAATAATTACAATTCCTGCAGCTATTCTTAATTCGTTAGATAGAAATAAAAGTATATTTCCAACTGCTGAAGCAGTAGCTCCTAGAATAATGAAAACCACTGAAAAACCTAATGAGAATAAAATTGTTTTAATTAAAACAATTCTTTTGTTTTGCTCAATTTCACTTAAATTTTTACCTGTTATATAAGAGATATATCCTGGAATGATCGGTAGTACACAGGGAGTTAAGAAACTAATAAACCCTGCACCAAATGCAAAAGCTAATTTAACTATCATATTTACTTTATATTTGCCTTTAAACTTTCTCGCAATTACAATATTAGCTCATGATAATTAAATATCTTGGGTTTCTGTTTACGCTTCTTTGGTCTTACTCATTCATTAGAACACAAAGTCTATTTAAAAAAGGATCTGGAATTTTAATAACATTATTTGTCTCTAATATTTCATGGTTAACCTTTATCGCAGCTTGTTTTTATGGATTTAAAAACTTTGAATTTTATAATGTTTTAATAGGTATAGGCTTCATTATAGCATTGGTTCATTTAAGTTTTTCTCGTATGAGCTTGTTTATTAATTCTAAATTTGAAAATAAACAAAATTTAATAAGAATAAAAACAGTTATTGAATATTTTATAATTTTAGCAATTGTTTATTATATTTTTGCTTAATCAGTTTGTATCGTTCCTAAAACTTCAAAATTTCTGTTCGTAATTACAATTTCTCCTGAACTGGGCACTGCATTAGTAACTGAAGTTATTATACTGTAATGAGTAACCAGTACTAGATTCCTACCTTTTCCATCCCACTTCTTTACAAAATTATAAAGCTCTTTTAATTGTTTAGGTTCATTTTTATTATAAGGAGATTGGAAAGTTGAGTTTAATGCAGTGAATTCTTTAAAATTGCCAAAAGCATATTTAGCTGTATCTTTACATCGGCACCACTGACTGCTTAAAACTTGATCTATAATTATTTTATTTTTTTTAAATAATTTACCTATTTTTTTTGATTGATTAATCCCTTTTCTATTTAAGTTCCTTTGCGTATCGCAATCATCAATTTTAAACCCAGGTGGATCACCTCCCCCTGGTGCTAAAGAGTGTCTTATAAGAATAATTTTATTACCCTTTTCGGCTAAGTTCCAAACTTGGTCTGATGCGTTTAATTGTAATGTGAAAATGAAAAAAAATAATAGTTTTAGAATTAGGGAAATAATTTTATTCTTCATGGTGGATGAAAGGTGAGTCTTACAAACTTATGTAGCCTTGGTCTAGAGGACATGGCACCGCATAATTTAGTTTGTTGTTAGGTTGTATTAAAACACTTAATTGGTTTGTTAATAACTATTTAACTCTTAGGTTTAAAAACCAAGCACACGCCATTGTTGCAATAACGTTTTCCAGTAGGTTTTGGCCCATCCTCAAACACATGGCCGTGATGACCGCCACATTTTTTACAATGATATTCTGTTCTTGGGTAGCCTATATGCATGTCTGTTTTTTCTTCAAAAACATCGGGTAAAGATTTGAAAAAAGAAGGCCAACCAGATCCGCTTTCATATTTTGTGCTTGAGTCAAAAAGTTTAGTTCCACATCCCGCACAGTGGTAAGATCCTTCTCTTTTTTCATTATTTAAGGGACTGCTTCCGGGAGACTCGGTTCCTTCTTGTCTTAAAACATAATTTTGTTCTGGAGTTAAATTTGGATCCCAATCTTTATTGCTCATCTTTAACTTTATCGTCTACGCCGTAAGGTTTAAAACTTCCTTTGTTTTCTAACTTAACTGCTTTTGCGGGGATACCAACCATTGTTGCGTTTTCAGGTACATCTTTTACAACAACTGCATTAGCTGCAATCCTTGCACATTTTCCTACAACAACAGGACCAATAATTTGTGCGCCCGATCCAATTACAACATCATCTCCAATTGTTGGGTGTCTTTTTTCATGACGTTGTCTTTCACTATCAATACTTGGTGAACTTCCGCCCAATGTTACTGTATGATAAATTGTAACATTATCTCCAATCTCTGAAGTTTCCCCAATAACTACGCCCATACCATGATCTATAAATAAGTTTTTACCAATTTTTGCACCCGGATGAATTTCTATTCCTGTAAAAAATCTAGATGTTTGAGAAATAATTCTCGCAATAAGATGAAAGCCTGCGATGTGAAAAAAATTTGCTACTCTGTGAAGTAAAACTGCCTTAACCCCAGGATAAGTGAGAATAATACTTAATATCGATTTCGCCGCAGGATCCCTTTTTTTAATAGATTCTAAGTAATCGTTCATAATTTATATATAATGACTACTTGTAAAATTTAAAGGAGAATGTATATAAATCCTTATGAGTAATTCATTTCATCTAGCCATCCCTGCAGGAGATTTAGAAAAAGCAGAAGCTTTTTACACAGGGATATTAGGATGTAAAACAGGTAACCGAGAAAAAGGCAAATGGGTTGATATTGATTTTTGGGGTAATGAGCTTACTTTACATCAAACGTCTATGAAGCTTCCTAGAGAAAGACATGATGTAGATATGGGAGATGTTCCCGTTCCTCATTTTGGAGTTCATTTGAAAAAAGAGATATATGATAAAATT
>QCMS01000003.1 GCA_003213555.1 Pelagibacteraceae bacterium AG-422-I02
AAAGAACCTGAAATTCTAAATAAGTGGGAGAATGATAAAATTTTTAAAAAAATTCGAAAAAGTTCTTTAGGTAAAGAAAAATTTATTTTACACGATGGTCCTCCTTATGCGAATGGGCACATACATATGGGAACTGCTCTTAATAAAATTTTGAAAGATATGATCACACGCTTTCATCAAATGGATGGAAAAGACTCTGTATATGTCCCAGGATGGGATTGTCATGGACTGCCAATTGAATGGAAGATTGAAGAACAGTATAAGAAAAAGAAAAAAAATAAGGATGAAGTTCCAATTAAAGATTTTAGGCAGGAGTGTAGAGAGTTTGCAAAAAGCTGGATAGATGTGCACATAAATGAGTTTAAGCGGCTAGGTGTAGTGGGAGATTTTGAAAATTATTATTCTACTATGAGCTTTGAGGCTGAGGCGCAAATTGTAAGAGAATTAGGAAAATTTCTTTTGGACGGAAGCTTATATCAAGGGTTTAAACCCGTTTTATGGTCGACAGTAGAAAAAACAGCCTTAGCTGATGCAGAGGTTGAATACCTAGATCACACCTCTAATACAATATTTGTTGCCTTTAAAGTTAAAGAAACAAATAAAGATTTCCTAAAAGATACAAGTGTTATAATTTGGACAACAACTCCATGGACAATACCCGCTAATAAAGCATTAGCATACAATAGTAGCATAGAATATTCGCTGTTAGAAATTGAAGATCTTGATTATTTTAAGGACAAAAAAATTGTAGTTGCAAAAAATCTTTTAGAGTCAATTTTAAAAGAATGTGGGATTAAACATTTTAAAGAATTAAAAACCTTTAAAGGGTCTGAATTCAATGGAACTATTTGTAGTCATCCATTTAAAAATATGGGTTTTAAATATAATGTTCCAATGTTAGATGCACACTTTGTCAACTTAGATCAAGGAACAGGAATAGTGCATTGCGCCCCTAGTCATGGTCCAGATGATTATAATTTATGCCTAAAGAACAATATACCTTCTCTTTATACGGTAGATAATGCAGGCCTTTACACTAAAGAAATACCATATTTTAATAATACTCATATATTTAAAGCAGACCCTATTGTTATAGAAAAGCTAAAAGAACAAAATAAATTACTTAAAAATGATAAGCTTAATCATAGTTATCCTCATTCATGGAGATCCAAAGCTCCTTTAATTTATAGAGCAACACCTCAATGGTTTATTTCAATGCAAAAAAATGATCTTAGAAAAAAAGCTATCGAGGCAATCAATAATACTGTTTTTTACCCTCAAAAAGGAAAAGAAAGATTATTATCTATGGTTCAAGGAAGGCCTGACTGGTGTGTCTCAAGACAAAGGGTTTGGGGCGTCCCATTACCCATATTTATTAATAAAAAGACTGAAGAACCCCTCAAAGATGCAAAGGTTATAGAGAGAATAGCATCTATTTATGAAAAACAAGGATCAGACTGTTGGTTTACAGATGATCCAAAAGTTTTCTTAGGAAAAGAGCATAACCCTGACGATTATCAAAAACTCAATGATATTGTCGAAGTTTGGTTTGATAGTGGGTCAACACATAGTTTTGTTTTAGAGAAAAGAAAAGATTTAAAATGGCCAGCAGATATGTACTTAGAAGGTTCCGATCAACATAGAGGTTGGTTTCATTCCTCACTATTAGAATCTTGTGGAACAAGAGGTAAAGCTCCATTTGAAAGCATTTTATCACATGGTTTTGTTGTAGATGGAAAAGGAATGAAAATGTCAAAATCAATGGGCAACGTTATTTCACCTGAAGAAATTTTAAAAAATTATGGAGCAGACATTTTGAGAGTATGGGTTGCTTCCTCTGATTATGCCGAAGATTTGAGGATCGATAAATCTATCTTATCACAGCATGCGGAGTCTTATAGAAAAATTAGAAACACTTTTAGATTTATGCTTGGAAACCTAAAAGATAATTTTGAAAAACAAAATTTTGAAAAAATAAATTTGAGTGAATTAGATGAATTAGAACAATATATATTACATAAAATTTATTGTATTAGCGAGTCAGTCAAATATAATTTGAAAAACTACAACTTTCATAAATTATATAAAGAATTATTAAATTTTTGTACATTAGATCTGTCCTCTTTCTATTTTGATATAAGAAAAGATGTTCTCTACTGCGATAAAATAAACTCAAAAAAAAGGACTAACTGTATAATAGTATTAAACATAATATTAGAAAGCTTAATTACATGGTTTGCTCCTATTTTAGTTTTTACTGTAGATGAAATTTACAGTTTGATAGGAAAGGATAAAAAAAATATTCATGAACTGTCTTTTGTGCGCATTCCTAAGAATTGGCAAAATAAAAAACTTAGCGATAAATGGGATCAGCTGTACAAAATTAAACAAGAGGCAAATATAGCAATTGAAACAAAAAGATCTTCAAAAGAAATTGGTTCTAGCTTAGAAGCAGATGTAAAATTATGTGTAAACAAAAGTAAATTTGAAATATTAAAAAATTTAGATTTAGCAGAATATCTAATTACTTCTAAAGCAGAAAAAATATTATCTGAAGAAAATGATATGAAAATAGAAGTGAGTAAAGCAAAGGGAAACAAGTGTCCTAGATGTTGGAAAATCTTAGATAAAAAATGTTTGAGATGTAATGAATTTAACCAAAAAAGTTAATGAATTTTAATATTGAGATTAAAGAAGCAAAAGAGAAATTTTTTAAAAAACAAAATATTTTTTTTGGACTTTTAATACTCGTAATATTTATTATTGATAGAATTACAAAAATAAAAGTTATAAAAGATTTTAGTAACGAAAAATATTTTATCAACGACTATATAAACATAGATTTAATTTGGAATATTGGAATTGGTTTTGGTTTTTTAAGTACCAATTCTTCTTTACTTTATAATTCTATCACTTTTTTAATAGCTACAGTTTTGGTGATCTTGTTTTATTTTTTAATTATATCAAAATCTTTGGAAAAGATAATTTATGCTATTATTATAGGAGGTGCTTTAGGAAATTTTTATGATAGGATAATATATAGAGCAGTACCTGATTTTTTAGATATACATTACAATAACTTTCACTGGTTTACCTTCAACGTTGCAGATATATTTATTTCTTTAGGAATATTTATTTTTATTATTACAGGTTTTTTTGTAAAAGATTAAAAAATGAAAAATATAAACATTTTATTGATTGTTTTAACTTTTTTAGTTTCTTGTGGAAGCCTTAAAGAAGCAGGCAAAGTATTGCGTAATGAAAAAACTAATACAACTGATGAATTTTTAGTAAAAAAAAAGCAACCCTTAGTCTTGCCACCTGAATTTGATAAGATACCTGAGCCAGGTAGCATTAAAAACAGAAATATTAATGAGAAAGAAAATATAAAAAAAATCTTAAAAGCACCTAAAGAAAATATAAAAGGAAAAAATTCCTCTAATATTGAAAAGTCAATTATTGAAAAAATACAAAAGTGACTACAGAAAACATAAAAACTTTTAATTTTATTCAAAAAAATCATTTAAATAAATCATTGATAAAAAAAAAACTAAAAGATTTTGAGAAATTAATTAAAGAGACAAAAGAGGAAATAAACAGGACTGACAAAACATTAAATGTTTTAAATACGCAATATAAATTGAATTTCAAAATTAAAGATTTAAAAAAATTCGATAATTTTAAAACAGTGGTGATTATAGGTATGGGCGGATCAATTTTAGGCGCTGAGGCAATTTATAATTTTTTAAGTAAAAAGATAAAAAAAAAATTTTATTTTTTCGATAATATTGACCCAGAAAAGAATTTTTTTTTAAAAAAAAAATTAAAATTTAAAGATGTACTTTTCATAATTATTTCAAAATCAGGTAACACAGTTGAAACACTGGCTAACTTAACAAGTTTGAATATATTAAAAAGAAATTCAAATAATATAATAATAATTACGGAAAAAAAAAACAATCCTCTCTTTCTTATAGCAAAAAAATTCAATTTGTTTTATGTGGAGCACAGGCAAAACATTGGAGGAAGATACTCTGTTTTATCAGAGGTAGGTATTATACCATCTTACTTGATGGGATTGAATATTGCTAACTTAAGACTTAATACCTTAAAGTATTTAAGCTCAAAAAAAAAATTGTTTCTTAAAGATAGTGTTCTAAAATTATTAAGCTTATTTAAATTTAAAAAAATTAATAATATCGTATTTATCAACTATGTGCCGGATCTAGAAAAATTTCTTTTCTGGTGTCAGCAATTAATAGGTGAAAGTCTTGGAAAGAAGGGTAAAGGTTTTTTACCAATTATTTCACAAGCACCAAAAGATCATCATAGTTTGCTTCAACTTTATCTAGATGGACCTAAAGATAAATTATTTCATATTTTTAGTATAGATGATAAAAAAGTAAAAAAGATAAGGGCTAATTATCCGCTTAAGAAAAATCATTTTCTTAATAAAAAAAGTCTTGGTGAAATTAAGACTGCTCAAAAGAATGCTCTATTAGAAACTTTTAAAAGAAAAAATATTCCTTTTAGGGAGTTTAAAATAAAAAATGCTGACGAAATTTTAATTGGTGAACTTTTTTCGTATTTTATTTTGGAAACTATTCTTGTTGCAAAAATGAGTAAAATTGACCCTTATAATCAACCAGGCGTAGAACAAGTTAAAATATTAACAAAAAAATTTCTCAGTTAAATAAACCAAAAATAATTTTTGATCTACCGTATCGCCTTGTTAATATTGTATCCATATAATCGTCCAACTTATCTTCAGTTTTTGACTCTCTATGAATTATAATTAAGTGGTTTTTTTTAAAAATCTCGTTTTTTTTTATTTGATTTAAATTTTCTATAAAAGTTTTGTCGGAAAAGGGAGGATCGAAAAAAAAAATATTATACTTTTCTTCCTTTTCATTTTTTAGAAAATTTTCTAATTTTTCATTATAAACTGATGACTTATCAAATTGAGACAAAATTTGAATATTTTCTTTTAAAATTTTTGATGCAAGTTTATCGGACTCAACAAAAGATACTTTTCTTGCACCTCTTGATAAACATTCTAGGCCAAATGAACCTATTCCAGAATATACATCTAAAACGTTTGACTTCGTTAAATTTATTTTAATAATTTTTGAGTGCAGTAAAATATTGAATATATTTTCTTTCACAGCATCTCTTAAAGGTCTTGTGTTAGAATTTCTCAATGAGGTGATTAATTTACCTTTGAATAAACCGCCAATAATTCGCATATTAGTCGATTACCCTCCATCCTATATCTTTTCTATAAAAACCATCCTTCCAATTTATCTTCCTTATAATTGATAAAATTTTTTTTCTAATACTAGTAAACTTCTTTCCGGTTGAGTTAATATTTAAGACTCTCCCACCATTTGATACTAATCTTTGATTTACTAATTTTGTTCCTGCGTGATAAATACAATCGGATTTTGACAGAGTTACTTTATTTAAGTTTCTTATTTCAATGTTTTTTTTATATTTTCCTGGATATCCTTTTGAGCATAAAACTATAGTCATACTTTTTTTTCCATACCATTTTATTGAAGTTTTATTTAATTTATTTTCTATTGTATTTTTTATAATTGAAAATAGGTCGGTTTTTAATCTTGGTAAAATAGCTTGGCACTCTGGGTCTCCCATTCTAATATTGTATTCAATTAAAAAGGGTTCATTGTTCTTTATCATTAAACCTACATAAAGGAATCCAATGTAGTGAGTGCCTTTTTTTTTTAAAGCAAATAATGTTGGTTTAATTATTTTAGTAATTATTTTTTTTTCAATAGATTTTGTGACAATTTGAGCTGGAGAATATGCACCCATACCTCCTGTATTTGGCCCAAGATCTTTCTCATAAACACGTTTATGATCTTGCGCAGTCCCAAAAAATTTAAAATTATTTCTATCAACAATGACAAAGTAACTTGCTTCCTCTCCAGTAAGAAATTCCTCTAATACAACTTTATTTGAAGATTTAAATTTACCTTTCAAGATTTCAAATGATTTTTTAATTGCTATTTTTTTTGTTTTACAAATGGAGACTCCTTTTCCAGCTGCTAATCCATCAGCTTTAACTACAATTGGAACATTGCTTTTATTAACAAAATTCAACACTTGATTTTCTTTTGTGCAAATTTGAAATTTTGCTGTTGGTATCTTAAATTCTTTGCAAATCCTTTTCATAAAAGCTTTTGAACCTTCAAGTTTAGCAGCTAATCTGTTTGGACCAAAAACTTTAATATTATTTTTTCTTAAAAAATTAGCAATTCCTTTTACCAAAGGTTCTTCAGGACCAACAACAACAATTTTGATTTTGTAAAATTTGATAAGTTTTAAAATTTTTTTAAAATTTAAAATGTCTACATCAATATTTATCGCTAACTCAGATGTTCCTGCATTACCTGGAAGACAATAAATTTTTTTAATTTTATTGGACTCACTTAATTTTTTACAAAGAGCATGTTCTCTTCCACCGCTACCAATTAAACCAATATTCATTTTAAGATATATACTGTATAATTTATTGATGAATAAAAAAAAAGCTAAACTTATATTTAAGCACAATTATTTTGAGATTATAGAAGAAGGGGATTATGTTTTGTGTGCTATATCAGGTAAAGAAATTCAATTACAAAATTTAAATTATTGGAACGTCGAATTTCAAGAAGCTTATTTTTCGCCGATCGAAGTAAATGAGAGATTTAAAAAATTAAATGAAAAATAATAATTTATTTCCATCTATCATGTGTCCAAATCCATTGACTTGGATTTTTTATAATCATTCTCTCTAAAATTTTATTTAACTCTAAAGAAAGTTCAATTTTATCTGTAAAATTTTTGGGATTCAAACTTTTAAGAAATTCAATATTAAAATTATCATCATCGGTTCTCTCTATATAAACAGGAACTATCGTAATTCCAAATTTAATTGATAACTGAGCTGGTAAAGTAGTTGTAAGAGCAGGCTTATTAAAAAAATTTATCCTTTCTCCTTCACTAACTCTTTGGTCTATCATTAAAGCTATACTATGTTCTTTTTTTATGAACTCTATAGCCTGTCTAACCCCATTAATTCCTTTTTTAATTTGATTTTCACAAACATATTTTTTTCTAAGATATTCCATCAAAGGATTTAAAAAAAAATTATTTAAAGGTCTATAAATTGTAGCTAATTGAATTTTTTTTTTTACAATCTCCATCGACATTAATTCAAAATTAGCGAAATGTCCTGAAACGAAAATTACCGTTTTGTTTTTTCTAGAAATATCTAATATATTTTCTTCTCCAACTACTGAAATATGTGAATTTCCTTTTTGGAAGTAATTTAGATAAATGTACTCAATAAAGGTTTTTCCATAATTTTTCCACATATTAGAAATTATCTTTTCTTTTTCTATTACAGAAATGTTTTTTGAAAAAGTATCTAAATTTTTTTCTATGACTTTTCTTGATTTGAAGAAAGGACCAAGAAAAGAAAATAAAAATGAGAATATTTTTCTACTTAGTTTTAATCCCAAAATACGTCCAAGAATAAAAAACAAATTAACAAACAACGCTTGTACAAAATAACTAATAATTTTTTTCATATAAATTATTTACAATATTAATGAGCTTTTCTTTTTCATTTATTACCAATGAAACTTTCAAATATTTTAAATTATCTATCTCAAAATTTCTTATTTTAAAAAAATCTTTTTCTGTCATTATAATTTCAAGTTTATTATCTTTAGCTATTTTTATTATATTAAGTATTTCATTTTTAGAGAATACGTAGTGATCTGGAAAAATCATTTTCTCGTAAATCTTTAACCCATATTCTTCAATTAAATCAAAAAAATTTTCTGGGTTACCTATACCGGCTAAAGCTAGTAGTTTTTTATTTTTAAAGTCCTCGATATTTGAGGGTATGTATTTCGAATAAAATATATCTAGATTTTTATTAATACCTAAAATTTTCTCCTCAAATTTTCGATCTTTATCTCCATTAATTAATACTATATTGGCATTTTTCAGAGAAACTAGAGTTTCTCTAAGAGGCCCTGAAGGTAATACAAGTCCATTTCCTATTAATTGTTTCTTATTAAAACAAATTATGCTTAAATTTTTTTTTATTTTATAATCTTGAAATCCGTCATCAAGAATTACACTATCGTGCAAGTTTTTTTCTGCTTTTCTTATTCCTATATCTCGATCTTCACAAAGAATGAAATTTTTAAAATTATTTTTAATCAATTCGTTCTCGTCATTTTGATTTTTATAGTATTTTTTCAAAATTACAGGATTTCTACCAAGACTAAGCAATTCTTTTGCTAAAAAAATTGATATAGGAGTTTTACCTGTCCCTCCAATATAAATATTTCCAACACAAATTATTGGTATTTTGTAAAATTTTAATTTAGAAAATTTTTTTTTAAAAAAAATTATTATTAATACAATTAAAGTTATAGGAAAAATTAAAATAGAAGTTATGCTTATTCTTTTATCCCAAAATTTTGGTTTATTTAAATTCATTGATTATAAAGCTATTTAGAACTTCCATTGTATCTATTAAAGTTTTTTGACTAAGTTTCTTAATAGAAGTTGAAATTTCTATATCTTCTTTTTTTGCATCTTCTAAATCTTTTATCAAATATTTTGCAAGTTCATAATATGACTTTATCTCTATTGATATATTGTTTTGAGCTAGAGTTTTATATATTTCTTGAAAATTATAAACATATGGTCCGTGATAAATTTTACAATTCAAATAAGCTGCATCAATAGGATTCTGGCCGCCTACATTTTTGAAACTTTTAATTGAAGATTTTCCAATAAATACACATTTCGCAAATTTATAATAATTTTGCAATTCTCCAAATGTGTTGATTATAATAATTTCTTTGTTATCAATAATTTTCTCATTTTTATTTAAAATTTGAGAATCGAGATTAAAAGAGTCTGCTAAAGATTTAATTTTATTAACCCTATTAATATGTCTTGGAGCTATTATAGTAACAACGTTCTTAAATTTTTCTTTTAATATCAAATGTGTTTTTAAACAAAGGTTTTCTTCAGGCTCATGCGTGCTTGCGGCCAACCAAAATCTTGTATTTGCTAGAAAATGATTATTAACATTCTCATTTTCTGATGTGTCAACTTTTCTTATTAATTTTATATTTCCTTTAAAATGAATATTTTTTGCATTTAAAAGAAAAAGATATTCTTTAGTTTGTGAGTTAGAACTAAGACAAATATCGAACAAACTAAAGATTTTCCTTGCCGTTTTTTGAAAAATCATCCATCTATTAAAAGATTTAGTGGTTATTCTTGCATTTATTAATCCTATTTGAATATTTTTTTTTTTAGACTCAACAATTAAATTTGGCCAAATTTCAGAGTCAACCAGTAATATTATACTTGGTTTCCACAAATATAAAAATTTTTTAATCAAAAAATTCACATCAAAAGGAAAAAATCTGTGCTGAACGTTATTAAATTTTTTCAATTCCTCTTTTGCTAAGTTGCTAGAACTTAATGTTATTGTTGTGATTAAAAACTCCAAATTATTGTTTTTGTTATTTAAATCTTTAATAATAGGTAGGACACTTTTCAGTTCACCGATGCTCGCTGCGTGGAACCAAATAAGTTTTTTATTAGGATTTCTCTTTACACTAAAATGTGAAATTAAAATTTTTTCTTTATATCTTGTTGGATCCTCCTTTTTACTAATAATCCTTAAATAAATAAATATAAATAAAAAAGGATATATTAAGTTTGAAAAGACCCTGTATAAAAAAAACATTTTATTTGAGTTGTTTTTGATAAAGAGATCTGTAATCTTCACAATTATTAATTAACGTATCGTGTTTGCCTGAGTCAACAATTTCACCGTTTTTAAGAACGAATATTTTATCAGCATTATGAATAGTAGACAATCTATGCGCAATTACTAAAGTCGTTCTATTTTTAGTTAAATTAGTAATTGCGTTTTGCACAATTTGCTCTGAGTCTGCATCTAAAGACGAAGTAGCTTCATCTAGTAAAATTATAGGCGACTCTTTAAGAATTGCCCTTGCTATAGAAATTCTTTGTTTTTGTCCTCCTGATAAACGAATACCATTCTCGCCTATTGTAGTTTCAAACTTATTTGGAAGTTTCTCAATAAATTCAGTCGCTGCAGCATAATCGCAAGCTTGCTTAATATCTTTAAAATCTGCTTTTTCATTTGCATAAGAAATATTTTTTTTTATAGTATCATCAAACAAAATTACATCTTGGCTTACTAAAGAAATATACTTTCTAAGCGAATATAATTTAACTTTTGATATATCTTGATCATCAATTTTTATTGAACCATTTTGAGGCTCATAAAACCTTGGTAAAAGATTTAAAATTGTACTTTTACCAGCTCCACTATGTCCTACGAATGCTACTAGTGAACCGCCTTCAATTGAAAAGTTTATATTTTTTACTGTTGGTCTATCAGTTGTATCGTATTTAAAACCAACATTATTAAATACTATATTACTATTGGTGACTTTTAAATCTGGTAAGCTTTCATCATTTTTAACCATAACTTCTCTGTCAATTATTTTGCTTATCCTTTTGAACGCAGTGGCGCCTTGATATACCGCTAAATTTAAAGTAGCCAAAGACCTAATTGGTTGGTAGGCTAGCATCATAGCTGCTAAAAATGAAAAAAAATTATTTACCTCCAACTCACCTGCAGAAATTAAGACACCTGAATAGGCAATAAAACCTGCAATCATTATACCAGTTAAAGCCTCCATAAGTGGAGTGGCTCTGATCAAAACACTTGCCGTTTTAATATTTTTTTCAACAACATCATTTATTATTTTGTTAGCTTCAGAATTTACAACTTTTTCTTTTTGATAAATTCTTATCATTCTGGAGCCTTTAAAAATTTCTGACAAGAAAGTAACTAAAATTCCAGTAGCTTCACCAGCTTTACCTACAGCTTTCCCTATTCTTTTTCCAAGTGATTTTGCTAAGCCACCTGCAAGGGGCATCATTAGCATTGCAAATAAGGCCAACTTCCAATTTTGATAAATCATAACACCCACCAAGGCAATAACTGAAAAACTATCTTTCATTAGATTTAAAACTCCTGTGCTAACAAGGTTTTGAATTTGGCCAGAATCATACATTACATTCGACACATATTTACCAGAGTGTCTATTATCTAAAGTTTGTATATCTGCTTTGATAATATTATCAGCAATTTGTTTATTGATTTGACCTGAGATTTCAGCACCAACCCTTATAATTATTAATCTTGCTAGGTACAAAGATAAACCCTTTCCACTAAAGGCAAGAATAATAAGAATTGGGATTAACCAAGAAAAAGTTGTGTTATTTTCTATAAATATTTTTTTTACAGCAGGGTCTAATAACCATGCAATAGCTGCAGTGCTTCCAGCAACAAATATTGAGAGTATTAAAGAAATAAATATTTTGCTTAAATGTTTTTTAACATATTCTCTGTATAATCTTTTTAAAATTATTTTTACTTCTTTAAATTCCATAATTAATACTTTCTAAATAAAGACCTAAAAATAAAAATAAACCAGAATAATTATTTTGTTTGAAAGCATTAAGACATGTCAATGGTTTTTTTTTATTAAAAATTATTATTTGATTGATCAGGCTAAAAAAAAATAAAATTATAAAAAGTGATGATAAGTTGAATCTTATTTTATCGTATAATAATAAAATTAATAATATGCTAGAAATTAAATAACAGATACTTACAAATAATTTAATATGTTTTTTAAATTTAATTGAGGTAGATTTTAATCCTATTATTTCATCATCCGACATATCTTGAGCCCCATAAATCGTGTCATAACCCAATGTCCAAAATATGGCCGATATGTAAAGAATAATTACTTCTATAGATATACTGTTATTAATTGCAGTCCATGCCATTATAATTCCCCAATTGAAAGTAATACCCAAAAATAATTGAGGCCAGTAAGTAATTCTTTTCATAAAAGGATAAGCGAAGGCTAACAACATTGAACTTATCCCAAGTATGATTGTTAAATTATTAAATCTTATTAAAATTAAAAAAGCGAGGATGCATAATACCAATACGTAAATAAAAGCAAATTCTACAGAAATTTTGTTAGAAGCTATGGGACGATTTTTAGTTCTTTGAACTTTCTTATCAAAGTCCTTATCTACAATATCGTTGAATATACATCCCGCGCTTCTCATTAAAACTGATCCTAGGAAAAACAGAACTAAGTAGTTATAGAATAAACTAAAATTAGAATCTAACGTATTAGCGTATGCTAACCCCCAGGAACAAGGCCAAAATAAAAGCATGAATCCGATCGGTTTACTAAGGCGTGTTAATTCTATAAAAATTTTTAATCGTTGCATGAAATATTACTTGTAAATATCAAACACTAACTTCATAATCAATTTGATTCGAAATGGATATAGATTACACAGTTGCAGCATTGATGTTCCCAGCTATACCTTTAATGATGACGATGTATAGTAATAGATTTCATACATTGAGCGGGTTAATTAGAAGGTTACACGATCAATTAACATTTGATAAAAAAACTCCCCCACAATTGGAAAATCAATTACACGTTCTTAATAACAGAACAAATCTCTTAAAGTATACTATGGGTTTTGCAGCTTTTGGTTTTTTATTTAATATGACAACAGTTTTGTTGCTTTACCTAGGAAATCTACAAGTTGCTAGATTAAATTTTGCATTATGTTGCGTTTGTATGATCATTTCTATTTTTTTGTTTTTGCAAGAAATAAGACTTTCTAATCAAGCTTTAAAATATCACTTGAGTGATATGGACTCGATGAAAAACGATTTATAATTATTTGTTCTCTAATAGTTTTTTCTTAAATAAAGAGATACCTTTGTTTTTTTTATGATCGTAAGACTCTTTAAAAGTTCCTAATTGCCAACCTTGCATTCTAGTTATAATAATTTTTAGGTTTTCCTCTTTCCAATCATACGTAGTATTTTCATCTTTCCATTTTTTCTTTTCCTCATTAGTTCTTGCACAACCATAACAGAAACCTGTAACAGGATCAGTCCTGCAAATACTGATGCAAGGAGATATTATTTTCTTATTCATTATGGAATTAATATAGCTGGACCTTTTAGTCTTCTAGCTTCTAAATCTTCGTGGGCTTTTTTTGCATCTATTAAACTATATTCTTTTGAAATTTTAATTTTAATCTTACCGAATTTAACTTTTTCAAATATTGCATCCGCTCCAGCTTGAAGTTCTTTTCTATTTGTAAAATATTGACCAATTGAAGGTCTAGTCAAGTAAAGTCCTTTAGGTTGAATATCTTTTGGAACGTTTACTGGATCAAGAGGACCTGATGCATTTCCAAAACTCACCATCATCCCTCTTGTTTTTAAACATGCCAACGAACCATGAAAAGTATTTTTACCTACCCCATCAAATACAGCTGGAACTCCCTCGCCATTTGTAATCTCTAAAACTTTTTTAGCAAAATCATCTTTAGTATAATTGATGACGTGTGCGTAACCATTTTCTTCTGCTACTTTAATTTTTTCATCAGAGCCAACCGTGCCTATTACTTTTGCACCTATACTGTTAGCCCATTGAGCAAATATTTGACCAACACCTCCTGCAGCAGCATGAAATAAAACAATTTCACCAGCTTTAAGTTTATAAGTTTTACAAAGTAAATAATTAGTAGTTAAACCTTTAGTCATTAAGGTTGCTGCTTGTTTATGCGATATACCATCTGGAACTTTTACGGCTATATTAGATGGAATAATTCTTTGTTGTGAATATGCTCCTAATGGCACAGAAGCGTACGCTATATTATCACCTATGTTAAATTCTTTAACATTAGATCCAACTTCCTCCACTTTACCCGCAGCCTCTAAACCAATTCCACTCGGTAACTTAAGGGGATACAAACCTGATCTATGATAGGTATCAATATAATTTAATCCAATTGCATGATTGGTCACTTTAATTTCATCTGGGCCGGGTGCTCCGACCTTGACATCTTGAAGCTCTAAAACTTCAGGACCTCCATTTTTTTTTATAATTATTGCTTTTGGCATTCAGGGAAAGTACTGGAACTTTTAATATTTAGCAAATGTTCCGTTATTATAATCTTGTATCGCTTCAAGTATTTCTGCCTTTGTATTCATTACAAAAGGACCACCTCTCGCAATAGGTTCTCCTATAGGTTTACCAGCAATAAATAAAAATTCAGATTTTTTGTTTGCTTTGACAATAAGTTTATTACCTCTCTTAAGTAAAATTAAATTTGAGTTAGAAGTTTTTTCGTGATCCTTTTCACCAATTTTTAACTCACCTTTAAGTAAATATATAAAACTATTATGTCCCTCTGGAGCTTCACAATTAAATTCTTTGGCTTCATTTAAAATTACATGAAAATATATCGGTTCCACATTATGATTTTTTTCAGGTCCCTCAGCATTTTCATATTTTCCAGCAATTACTTTTACAATCTTGTCTTTGTCTTTGTGAGTTCCAAGCTCATCTCCTTTAATATAAAGATATTCTGGTTTATTTTTTTTATGTTTTGCAGGCATGTTGATCCATAATTGGAATCCTAATAACTTGCCTTCTTTCATAGCAGGCATTTCAGAATGGATTATTCCTCTACCTGTTTTCATCCATTGCACATCACCAGATGCCATAATCCCTTTTGCACCAGTGCTGTCTTGATGTTCAAATTCTCCATTTAACATATAAGTAACCGTCTCTATTCCTCTATGAGGATGAGGAGGGAAACCTGCAATATAATCGTCCTTATTTTCTGAACCAAACTCGTCGAGCATTAAGAAAGGATCAATGTAATCTGCTTCAGGCGTACCAATACTTCTTTTTAATTTTACACCAGCACCATCTGATGCATTTAAAGCTTTTATAATTTTTTTAACTTCAATATTTCTCATAAAACTATTTAGCGTTATGTGATCCATCACAAATTGGAGGATCGTTTGTTAATTTGCATGTGCAGAAAAAAACTTTCTTAGATTGATCAGCCTTATATGGCAAAGGTTTAAAAGTTGTATCTTTGTGTGAACCATCACAAAAAGGCTGTTTCGCACTTAATCCGCAAGTGCACCAGTAATAAGATTTACCTTCTAAGACATTTATTCCAATCGGAGTGTCTCCAGCTCTTTTTCCTTTTATCATTTAATTTCTCCAAATTTTAAACTTGTTTATACAATATCTAAAAGTTGTTTCAAATTTTTAATTTCGTCGCTGGGTTTATAATCAAGATTATCAAAAATATTATTATTTCTATTTACCCAAATAGAATTGTAACCGTAGTTTCCACCGCCTGATACATCCCAGGTATTTGAACTTAGAAACACAACTTCATTTTTTTGTATATTATATTTATTAATTGGCATGTCATAAACTTTTGAGCTGGGTTTATAAATTCTAACTTCTTCAATTGAAAATACATCATCAAAAATATTTTTTAAATTATTGCTTTCAATTAATTCATTGAGAAGGGCAGGTGTCCCGTTTGACAGAATACTAAGTTTATAATTCTTTTCTTTTAAAATTTTTAAAACTCCAGGAACCTCTTTAAAAGGTGAAAGTACTTTATAAAGGTCTAACAATTCATTTCTCATTGAAATATCTATATCAAAAGCTTTCATTGATTTATCTAAACTGTCTTCTGTCACTTGCCAAAAATCTTTGTGTCTATTCATTAAACTTCTTAGCCAAGTATATTCAAGTTGTGTGGTTCTCCAATAATTGGCAAAACTTTCCCACTTGCTACCGATTTTATCTTTACATTTTTCTGCAGCTGAATTGACATCAAAAAGAGTGCCATATGCATCAAAAATTATTGCTTTAATATTTTTCATAACTTAAATTGATCTTAATGAGTAATATTAGATTATTTCACCCAGAAAATATAATAGAAAATACTACAAGCCTATTATCTAAAGAGCACACTCATTATGTTGCAAATGTAATGAGAATGAAAAGAGGTTCTAACATTAATTTTTTTAATAAAGATGGAGAATGGCTTAGCGAAATAATTTTTCTAGATAGAGATCGGGTTGAAGTAAAATTTTTAAATAAATTAAAAGAGCCAACCAAGAATTCTAATATTGAATTAGCGATTTGCTTGGTAAAGAAAAGCCCAATGGATATCATTTTACAAAAAGCCACAGAGCTTGGTGTTACTAAAATAACACCGATTGTATCTGAAAGAACAGAGGTTAAAGAATTAAATTTTGAAAGAGCAAAAAAAATTGTTATTGAAGCTACAGAACAATCTAATCAATTAATTCCTCCAGAAATTTCCCAGGTAAAAAAGCTTAAAGATTTTTTAAATAATTTAGATGGATCTACAAAATTATTATTTGCAGATGTGAATTCTAAAGATAATTTAAAAAAAGAAGTTTTAAGTGAAGCTAAATCTTTATCTATACTTATAGGTCCAGAGGGAGATTTTTCGCCCTCAGAAATAGAACTTATTCACGGAAATCCTAACGTTGTGCCATTTACAATATCTAGAAACATTCTAAGGTCAGATACTGCTGTAATAAGCGCTATTTCATTAGTGAATTTTATCAATAACTTTCATTAATTGTCGCATTAATTGAAATTGTGAAATTGTCTAAAAGCTGTATAAAAACTCATGCTTAAAAAAATTGCATACTCTTTATTCTTGTTAACTCCGATTTCATTATCGGCTAACGAACCAGTGGATTGGCAGTTAGGTTTTCAAAAATCAGCCTCTAAAACGATGGATGATATAGTCTGGTTTCATGACTACATGTTATTGCCTGTTATTACTGCAATAACAGTTTTTGTTCTTTTTTTAATCGCTTACGCTTGTATAAGATTTAGAGCTTCAAGAAATCCTGAAGCTTCAACAACAAGCCACAACACAATGATCGAAGTTATTTGGACATTGGTTCCTTGTTTAATTTTAATTGTTTTAGCTGTTCCATCATTCAAGGTTTTATATTCTCAAGACGAAATTCCAAAAGCAGATGTAACTATCAAAGCTATAGGTTATCAGTGGTATTGGGGATACGAGTACCCAGACGAAAATATAGTTTTTGACTCATACATGATTGAAGAAAAAGATTTAAAAGAAGGTCAACCAAGGTTGCTTGCTGTAGATAATGAGGTTTATGTTCCAGTAAATAAAGTGGTTAAAGTTATGATTACAGCTAATGATGTTTTACACGCATGGGCTTTACCGTCATTTGGAGTTAAGCGAGATGCAGTTCCAGGAAGAATTAACGAAACTTGGTTTAAGGCTGATAGAACTGGAACTTTTTATGGGCAGTGCTCAGAGTTATGTGGAATTAAACATGCTTTTATGCCAATAACTGTAAATGTGGTAACTGAAGAAGAATACAATCAATGGCTAGAAAAAGCCAAAGTAGAATTCGCTAAGGAAGAAATTAAAAATAATATTAAAGTGGCAAAAAAGATTAAGGAGATAAAATAATGTCCGCAACAACTGCATCACACGAACATCATCATAACCCAACTGGCTGGAAGAGATGGGCTTACTCTACAAACCATAAAGACATCGGGACAATGTATTTAATTTTTGCGATTATCGCTGGAATTATTGGAACAGCTTTTTCAGTGCTAATGAGAATGGAATTAGCGCATCCAGGTGATGGAATTCTTGGAGGAAATTATCATTTATATAATGTATTAGTTACAGGACACGGACTGATCATGATTTTTTTCATGGTAATGCCAGCAATGATTGGTGGATTTGGAAATTGGTTTGTCCCAATCATGATCGGAGCTCCAGATATGGCATTTCCACGAATGAATAATATTTCTTTTTGGTTATTGCCAGTAGCTTTAATTTTATTAATAGCATCAATTTTTGTGGATGGCCCTCCAGGTGCACAGGGTGTAGGTGGAGGTTGGACAATTTATCCTCCGTTATCTTCTAAGACAGGTCAACCAGGACCAGCAATGGATTTAGCAATTTTAAGTTTACACGTAGCAGGAGCCTCTTCTATCTTAGGGGCAATAAATTTTATAACTACAATTTTAAATATGAGAACGCCGGGTATGACTTTACATAAAATGCCATTGTTCTCGTGGTCAATTTTAGTAACAGCTTTTTTACTTTTATTATCATTACCAGTTTTAGCAGGAGCAATTACAATGCTTCTTACAGATAGAAATTTTGGTACTGCTTTTTTTGAAGCTCAAACAGGGGGAGATCCAGTCCTATTCCAACACTTATTTTGGTTTTTTGGCCACCCAGAAGTTTATATTTTAATTCTTCCAGGTTTTGGAATGATAAGTCATATAGTTTCAACTTTTTCTAAGAAGCCAGTATTTGGATATTTAGGAATGGCTTATGCCATGGTTGCAATTGGGGTAGTAGGGTTCGTTGTATGGGCTCACCACATGTATACAGTTGGTTTAGATACAGATACCAAAGCATATTTCTTAGCTGCAACTATGATTATTGCAGTACCAACAGGAATAAAAGTTTTCTCTTGGATTGCAACAATGTGGGGTGGATCTATAAGTTTTAAAACACCAATGTTATGGGCAATAGGTTTTATATTCTTATTCACTTTAGGAGGAGTTACTGGAGTAGTCTTAGCTAACGCTGGTGTAGATACTGCCTTGCACGATACATATTATGTAGTTGCACACTTTCATTATGTACTCTCAATGGGAGCGGTATTCGCAATATTTGCTGGCTTTTATTACTGGTTTAGTAAAATGAGCGGATACGAGTATTCAGAATTTTTAGGAAAATTACACTTTTGGTTAACGCTTGTTGGAGTAAATTTAATTTTCTTTCCTCAGCATTTCTTAGGACTAGCAGGGATGCCGAGAAGATATGCTGATTATCCAGATGCGTTTGCAGGATGGAATTATATTTCTTCAATAGGATCATATATTTCTGTCGTAGGTTTAGTAGTTTTCTTAATTAATCTTTTATATGCTTTTGCTAAAAAGAAAAAAGCAGAACAAAATCCATGGGGAGAAGGAGCAACAACTTTGGAATGGACAGTATCTTCGCCGCCGCCATTCCATACTTTTGAAGAGCTGCCTAAAGTAAAGTAAATTGAGCCAGATACTTTTAAAAACGAGAAACTCTAAACTTGGTCTAGTATTAGATCTTAACTCATTTTTTAATCTAATGAAGCCAAGAGTAATGTCTCTTGTTTTATTTACTTGCATGGTTGGTTTATTAATTGCACCTTATAGCGTTGATCTTAAAACTTCTTTAATATCATTACTAGCAGTAGCAATTGGCTCTGGTGCGGCTGGAGCTTTAAATATGTGGTATGAGTCAGATGTTGATGCCCTAATGAGCAGAACCTGTTTAAGACCGATACCAACAGGCAAAGTAAAAAGAAATCAGGCTTTATATTTTGGAATTATTTTATCAATTATTTCTGTGGCTATGCTTTACTATTCGGCAAATACTATTTCAGCAATATTATTAGCATCAACTATTGGTTTTTATTTTTTTATTTATACGATCTGGCTTAAAAGAAAAACTCCACAGAATATTGTCATTGGAGGTGCCGCTGGAGCTTTACCCCCAGTTATTGGATGGACGATAGCTACAGGAACAATAACAATCGAACCAATAATACTTTTCTTAATTATTTTTGTTTGGACGCCGTCTCATTTCTGGGCATTGAGTTTATATAAATCAGGAGATTATAAGAGAGCTAAGATACCAATGTTACCAGTTATTGCTGGAACAAAAACAACAAAAACAAATATATTGGTTTACTCATTTGCTATGCTTCCAGTTGTAATAGCTCCATATTATTTTGAGTTTGCGAGTTTATTATACTTAGTTGTAGCTTTAGTTATGACACTATATTATAATTATTTATGCTTAGAGTTGTTTAAAGCAAAGGTTATAAAATTCTCAAATAAAATTGCAAGAAAAGTATTTATCTACTCAATCTTTTATCTATTTTTTGTTTATCTAATTTTACTTATTGATAATGCTAGGAGCCTTTTTTAATGAGTAAAAAAAAGAAAAACATAATAACTGCAGTGCTATTAGTATTATTTATGATCTTTTTATTTGCACTTACCTTTTACAATATTGGAATTTATAATAGAGAAATTTAATGACCATTAACAAAAAAAATTTAACACCAATAGCCTTAGTTTCAATATTTCTATTAATGTTGGCTTTATCTTTTGCAGCTGTACCTTTATATGATTTATTCTGTAGAGTTACTGGCTTTGGAGGAACAACACAAAATGCTTCGGAAAAAGAAATTCCAAAAATAATCGTTAATCAAGATTATAGAATGAGGTTCGATACCAATGTTCACAGCACTTCAGATTGGAAATTTTATCCTGAAAAAAAAACTTTAGATTTAAAACCAGGTCAAGTTCACACAGTCAAATTTAATGTAGAAAACCCAGGTAATCAAAGTTCATCAGGTTCAGCTTCATTTAATGTTTCTCCTTCTTCATTCGGTAAGTACTTGAATAAGATTGGTTGCTTTTGTTTTGAAAAACAAACGTTAAAACCAAATGAGAAACAAGAATTTGTTTTAACATTTTTCTTGGATCCCAAAGTGGTTGATGATAATAAAACTAAGAATATTTCTGATGTAACACTATCTTTTACATTCTTTGCATCAGAATTTTATGAAAAGGAAAAAACTTAATGTCGGCAGATAAAAAGAAACATGATTTTCATTTAGTAGATCCTAGTCCTTGGCCGATATATGTTTCATTTGCAACTTTAGTATTAGCAATTGGTGCAGTATACTATTTTCATTCTAAAGCTCTTTGGCTTTTGTTAGTGGGTTTTGCTCTAGTTGTTTACGGAGCATTTATGTGGTGGAGAGATGTTATTGAAGAGGCAGAGCATCAAGGCCACCATACTCCTGTAGTACAAATTGGTCATCGATATGGAATGACACTTTTTATTGCATCAGAAGTTATGTTTTTTGTTGCATGGTTTTGGGCTTATTTTAATGCAAGTTTATTTCCAACAGACTCCATTGGAGGAACATGGCCTCCTCCCGATATAAAAACTTTTGATCCTTGGGATATACCATTAATCAATACTCTTATTTTACTATTATCTGGAACAACAGTAACTTGGGCGCACCATGCGATGTTAGAAAATGATAGAAAAGGTCTTGTGAATGGATTAATTGCAACTGTTTTCTTGGGATTTATATTTTCATGCTTTCAAGCTTACGAATATCACCATGCTACATTTACTATAGATGGAAATATTTATGGCTCTACATTTTATATGGCTACAGGTTTCCATGGCTTTCACGTCATAGTTGGAACAATTTTTCTAGCGGTATGTTTATTTAGATCGATGAAAGGTCATTCAACACCAACACATCACTTTGGTTTTGAGGCCGCCGCTTGGTATTGGCACTTTGTTGATGTAGTTTGGTTATTCCTTTTTGCTGCAATCTATATTTGGGGAAGTTAAACTTAAATTGAAAAAAGTATTCTTATTTCAATTATTTGTTATTTTCTTTATAACATTATTTTGTGCATTGGGCACTTGGCAACTTTACAGACTTCAGTGGAAATTAGAATTAATTAGCGAAATAACTTTTGGATTAGACTCTCAACCAATAGAATACTCAAGTTCTATAAAAAAAAACTATCAAAGAATTAATGCTAAAGGAAAATTTGATTTCAATAAACAAATCTACCTTTATAGTTTGAATGAAAAAGGAAAACCTGGGTATGATGTGATAACTCCATTTAGAACAAATAAAAATGAGAACGTACTGGTTAATAGAGGGTGGATAAATAAAGAACTTAAAGGTAACGCTGAGATAAATCTTAATAAATCAGCCGAGCAAAAAATTATCGGTCTTCTTAGAGAAATATATAAACCAAATATGTTTAAACCAGACAATGATATTAAGAATAATATTTGGTTTTCAATAAATTTAGAAGATCTGAAAGAGGCTACAGGAGAACAATTTAACGAGTTTGTAATTTTTTTGGAAGATGACCAAATTAAGTCACCAATTCCTAAAAAGATCAGCATTGATATACCAAACAATCACCTCAAATATGCTATAACATGGTATGCTATATCAATTTCTATAATTTTTTATTATCTATATTTTAGAAGAAAAAAATGAATTATTTTAGCACTAGGGATAAATCTTTAAAATTTAGTTTTAAAGATATTTTCTTAAGAGGACTTGCACCAGGCGGAGGGTTATTTTTACCTGCTGAAATTAAGAAGTACAATCAAGTAGAACTTAATAATTTAAGTCAACTAAATTATAATGAACTTGCTACAGAAATTATCTTTAATTTCTGCTCAGGTGAAATCAAAAAGGAAGAACTTAGCTCAATTATACAAAAATCTTATAGTAGGTTTAAAGATAAAGAAGTAGTAAATTTAAAAAAGATTGGAGAGATCGATCTTCTTGAGCTTTATCATGGGCCCACTTTAGCTTTTAAAGACATTGCAATGCAGGTAATTGGCAATTTGTATGACTACTTAGAAGTCGCTAAAGATAAAACTGTAAATGTCGTAGTAGCTACATCAGGAGATACTGGTTCAGCAGCTATTGCTGCATTAAGTAATAGAAAAAATATAAATCTTTTTGTTCTACATCCGCATAATAAAATTTCTAATATTCAAAGAAAAATAATGACAACAATTGGAGGTGCTAATATTTATAATATTGCTATTGAGGGTTCATTTGATGATTGTCAAAAAATTGTAAAGGAGCTCTTTAATGAAGATAGTTTTAGATCAAAAATAAACATGTCTGGCGTAAATTCTATCAATTGGGCAAGAATTGTTTGTCAAATTGTTTATTATTTTTATTCTTTCTTTAAATTAAAAAAAAACAATATTAGCTTTTCTGTACCAACTGGTAATTTTGGAGATATCTATGCTGGATATGTAGCAAAAAAAATGGGTTTACCAATTGATAAACTTATAGTTGCTACAAATAAAAATGATATTTTACAAAGAGTTATTAATACAGGTGAATATAAACCTGATACAGTGAAAGCAACCATCACACCAAGTATGGATATCCAAGTTGCTAGTAATTTTGAAAGATTACTTTATTATATATTAGATGAAAGCGATAGTAAGGTAAGGTCATTAATGAATGATCTGTCATCAAAAAGTTTATTTAATTTAGAAAAAAAAGAAATCGATAGAATAAAAAAAGATTTTGAAGCAGTAAAAGTTACTGATGAGGAGACAGTATCTATAATCGATGAGATATATAAAGAGCATAAATTTATAATTGATCCTCATACTGCTACTGGTGTAGGTGCAGCAAAAAGTTTTAAAAATTTAGGAGATATAGTTGTTCTTGGTACAGCTCATCCTTACAAATTCAGCGATACAATCGAAAAAGCTACAGGAAAAAATTTAGAATCACCCAAGCATTTAAAATTGAATATAGATAAAAAGGAAACATTTGATATTATTGGGAATTCAAATTCAGAGGTTAAGAATTATATTTTGGGCAAAATACAATGAGAATAAAAGTTGGAGATAAACTACCTAACTCAGAATTATTCTATCTTGATCAAAATAATGATGTAAAAAAAATTAATATATTGGATCTTTGTAAAGGCAAGACTATTATTTTAGGTATGCCTGGCGCTTTTACAAAAACTTGCTCAGCTCTTCATCTACCTGGGTATATAAAAAATTACGAGCTAGCTAATAAAAAAGGAATTTCTAAAATTATTTGTATTGCTGTGAATGATCCCAATGTAATGAAAGCCTGGGGTGAAAATCAAAATGCTGGAAGTAAAATTTTCATGGCTGGTGATCCTTTTCTTAAATTTACAAAAGCTATCGGAGCAGAAGTAGATAAATCCGAAAAAGGATTAGGAATTAGATCTAATCGCTACACTATGTTGGTGGAGAATGGTGAAATTAAAAAAGTAGAGGAAGAAAAAGAAACAGCTAATTGTGAATTATCTTCAGCTGAGAGCTTTTTAAAATCTATTTAGTTCTCGAAACTGCCAACTCATCAACAAGATTATTATATTTGTTGCCAGAGTGTGCCTTAACCCATTTCCAAGTAACTTTATGTTTTAGACAAGCATTATCCAATTTAATCCAAAGATCTTTATTTTTAACTGGTTTCTTTTTTGAACTTTTCCAATTATTAATTTTCCACTTTTTAATCCAATCAGTTATTCCGTCTTTCACATATTTTGAGTCAGTAAAAATTGTAATTTCTGATTTCTTTTTTATTTTTTTTAATGCCATAATTGGAGCCATTAATTCCATCCTATTATTAGTTGTATTACTTTCACTTCCAGAAATATTTGATTGATTAGAATCATCTAATATAATTGCCGCCCAACCTCCTTTCCCAGGATTTCCAGAGCAAGCACCATCAGTATAAATCTTTAATTTCATTAAAAGAAATAGTCCTCATGATTTTTTGCATTTTTGTGAAATTCTAATCTTTTTAAATACTCCATTGGATCTTTAATTTTAACTATTGCCCCCTCTACTTTATTTAATGCATCGAATACTCGAGTTAACAAGAATCTTAAAGCAGCGCCTTGAGATAAAACTTTAATATTATTTAATTCTTCATCAGTTAATTTTCTTATAGAAGTATATCCGTCTATAAAGTTTTTTGCTTTAGTAACGTTAAAGCTTAAATTACTTTTTAGACCGTCAAAACACAAAGCGTTAAAGCAAATCGCGATTTCAAAAGCGAAAAAATCTTCACATGAAAAATAAAAGTCAATCACACCACTAAATTTATCTTGAATAAAAAAAATATTGTCGTGAAATAAATCTGCATGAATTATTCCTCTTGGCAGATTTTTTGGCCAATTTTTTTCAACATCATTAAGATTTTCCTCAATCAATCTTGGAAGATCTTTATGTATATTTTCACACTTATCTTTTACTGAATTAAATAATTTTCTCCATGAATTTACGGATAGGTCATTTTGTCGTTTTAGTTTCAAATTTTTTGTGAGATCATGCATTTTAGCTATTTCAAATCCGATTGATTTACAATTGGCTGGAGATAAATTTTGTTTTGCCTTGCCCTCAAGAAATGAAACAATCATTAATTTTTTCCCTCCAAAATTTGTTATAGTTTCATTATTATTATTAGAAATAGGAGCAGGGCATTTAAAGCTAGCTTTATTTAAAGATGACATTAGATCAGAAAAAAAAGGAAGATCAGCAGATTTAACTCTTTTTTCGTAAATAGTTAATATAAATTTTTTTTTATTTACCGATAAAAAATAGTTTGTATTTTCAATACCTTCTTCAATTCCTTCGAATGAGTTTAACTTACCTAAACTATAATTAGATAAAATTTCCTCAATTTTATTTTGATTTAACTTTGTATAGACAGCCATTAATTGAGTTCTTTCGGCAATTTAAATACAACTTTTTCCTCTGCAACTATTATTTCTTCAATAGAAACCTTTCTATCTTTTTTTATATTAGTCAGCAACGCTTGTACTAATTTTTCCGGCGCTGAAGCACCTGAGGAAATTCCAATAGTATTAGAATTCTCTATTTCGTGAAAAGGTATTTCCTTTTCTGAATGCATTAATTGAGAGTTTTCACATCCAGCTTTTTTAGCGACTTCAACTAGCCTTACCGAATTTGATGAATTTCGACTTCCAACTACAAAAAATAAATCACACTTAGATGCTATTTCTTTCACAGCTGATTGACGATTAGTTGTAGCGTAACAAATATCTTCCTTGATCGGCCCCTTAATTTTAGGAAATTTGTTTTTAAGAGCATTAATTATTTCTGCCGTATCATCTACTGAGAGGGTTGTTTGAGTTATATAAGCCAAAGGTTTTTTAAAATTATTAACCTGAAGACTCTCAACATCACTTTTAGTTTCTATCAATTTAATTGATCCTAACGGTAGCTGACCCATTGTACCAATAACCTCAGGATGATTTTTGTGGCCAATTAAAAATATTTCGTATCCTTTTTTATGTAACTGTTCAGACTCTCTATGAACCTTCGAAACCAAAGGGCAAGTTGCATCCACATATGATAAATTTTTAAATTTTGCTTCGTCTGGAACTGATTTAGGAACTCCATGTGCAGAAAAAATCACAGGTCTACTATTATCTTTTACTTCAGAAAGCTCGTCTACAAATATTGCCCCTTTTTCTCTTAGTTCATCAACAACTTGTTTATTATGAACAATTTCATGTCTTACATATACAGGAGCTCCATATTTATTTATTGCCTTTTCGACAATTTCAATAGCTCTTTTAACACCAGCACAAAACCCTCTGGGTGAAGCTAAATAAATTTTAAGTTCTTTTTTCATTCTTTTCTAACAAGTATTCGAGCAATATATGCGGAAAAGTGAGAGACGCCAAACCAATAAATATCACCTTTGAGATAGCGACATTTAATGAATAATAGTTAGATAAGACATATAAAGCTGCTAAAAAAAGTATTGCAGTTAGCAAGGTAAGTGGGAATGCTTTACTTAAAAATTTTTGTAAACCTTTTTTAATATTTTTTTTATCCAACTCATGTATTAAAACACAAGTGTGTCTTACCGAGTGAATAAAACAAAAGTAAATTGTAAAAGCCATTAAAGGATTAAATAAATAATTCAAAAATATTATTGAAAAAAAATCATAAACAAAAGGATGTGAATTACTAGCTGGGCTAAGGCTGGTTATATTGATACCAATAACAAAAATTATAAACCAATAAAGCATGGAAAAAATATCATTCTCACGAGGATTAAACGAGTTTAAAATTTTTAAAAAAATATTATTTTCTATGTCTATAAATAAATTGGAAAATAAAGAGTAAGCCTCATTATAATTGAAAAATATTGGACAGAAAATTATCAGAGTACCCTTTAATAATAATTGTATTTGAATTTTATTCGTTATTTTTCTGTGATCTTCAATAAACGAGTCTTCTTTTCCAAAATGATAAGATGCTATTATTAAAAATAATAAAATAGTAAAAGATGGTAGAATTATCCAAAATAAAATTATTAACAATGCTAGCAAGATATAAGAAGTATAAAAATACAAAATATTATTTTTTTTAAGTTTCTTTAATAATTGTTTTCCTTTCAAATGATCTAAAGCTCCATGTGAAATACCAATAGTAAGTATTAAAAATAAACATAAAGTATTAGAAAATTCATAGTGATATTTCTCTGGAATTAAAAAAGATATAGAAATTAATATTAGTAATATTGCAATTGATAATTTTTGATTGAATTGAAAAAGACTATATAAATTATCCGATTTAATTATAGTGTTAACCATTAAATAAAGCCCTCAAAAAAACTAATTTTGGCATTTTTAAAATTACTGAAATATCCTCAATAAAATTACTTTTATTTGATAAAAACTTTATAATAGTTTTAGAGGAACATCTGAACATTTGATAAAAAATTGACGGCATTTTTGTTGGATTATTTTTTAGCACTCTTAAAAAAATTTTATCTAAAAATTCATATTTCTTTCCTAAATGAAATCTTTTTCTATTTTGAATATCTTCCAGATTTTGACATATATATTTACTATGTTCTTGTATATTTAAAAAAGTATATCCCGTGCTTAATCGTGTCATACCTCCTGCAGATCCAATATTGATTATTTTGTTTTCACTTTTTAATGATGAATAAAAAAGCGGTATAGCACCTTTTTCAGTAAAATTTATTTTATAGTCTTTTATACCAAGATTATTTTTTATATAATTTTCTAATTGAAGATCGTAATCCATTAAGCTTTGATCTTCTAAATCTGAAAGCCATGTTGTTTCAATTAAAGCTTTATTTTTACTAAATGGCAATGTGTAAAAAAAGTGAACATCATTTCTCTGATCACAATTAAAATCCATTAGATTTATTATTTCTTCATCAAAAATATTTTTAGGTGTTTCTATCTCGATACCTTGAAAATGTTGCCACAATTTAGATTTATCTAATTCTTTTTCATGAACACTATTAAAAATTATGGAATTTTCTGAGTTGATTTCACTTAGGTTTTTAAAAAAACTGATATTGGAATTCGTAGATAGCTTAGAATTTATTTTTTTATAAAATTTACCACTATCGATGCTTTGATAGGGAAATTTTTTATTTGTTAATTCATGTGAACTATCCTTAGAGTTTATTGTAAAATTATTCCAACTTTTAATTACACAATCATCAAAATTATGATTATAAACTTTCCAGAAAGACCACGTTTTGTCCCTCTTATATTCTTCACGAGTTTCAATAATTGCTAAAGTTTTTTCTTTTAACTTATCATTAATTTCAAGCTCATAGGCCAAAGATAAGCCCGCGCATCCACCACCAATAATTATATAATCAAATTCTTTCATTTAAATTAATCTCTTGCTCTAAAATATTATGATTTGCTTGATTATTGTAATTTAAATTTTTAATGAACAATAATTTAAAAAAGTCAAAAATAGATAAAAAGGTCTGAATTAATTTTTCAAACATAGGCACATAGATTTTGCCGGCTTTATTGTAATTATCAATATTTTTTTGTTTAAGGATGTAGTCACCTATTTTTCTGTAAATACGTCTTGCAACAATAACAGAAAATCTTGATCTAATTGGTATATTACGAATAGAGTTAAATGAATTTTCATAAAATACTTGAGAGTCATTTATAATATCTCGAATCTCTGAAAAATTATGATTTACATATTGTCTATTACGCGCTTTATCTTCACAAACGTCCCTAGCTATATTAGTAAGCTGCATCGCTATTCCAAGATCAATCGCACCTTTTAGAGCCTCTCGATTATTTACTCTCAGTATTTTTGACATCATTAGACCGACTGTTCCAGCAACTCTATAAGAATAAACAAGCAAATCTTTTTTCGAATTAATCACTACTTTTTCCTTTAAGTCTGTTTCAACTCCATCGAATAAATCTATTACTATTTTTTTAGAAATATTTTCACTATCAATAACTGACCACATATCTTTTACAATTTGATTGTTTAGATTTCTGCTCTCAAAATCTTTTTTAAATTTTAAGAAAATTTTTTTCTTTTCATCTAAATTATTATCATCATCAACTATATCATCTAAGGTTCTACAGAAATTGTATAAAGATGAACTTTTATTTAAAGTATTACTCGAAAGGAAAAAACTTGCCCAATAAAAAGATTTAGCATGTTTTTTTAATAAGTTGCTTTTCATTAAAAGAATTTATCTAAAACTTTTGCTGATGAGAGAACACCAGGCATTCCGGCACCAGGATGTGTACCGGCTCCCACAAAATATAAGTTTTTATATATTTCAGATTGATTATGAAATCTAAAATAAGCTGACTGAGAAAATTTTGGCTGAATTGAAAATCCTGATCCATAAAGAGTTGCTAGATCGATTTCAAAGTAATCAGGTGTCAAATAAAAATCACTCACAACATTTTCCTTAATACCTGGTAAAACAGTTTTATCCATTTTATCTAAAACTAATTCTTTAAATTTGTCGCCTTCCTCAATCCAATTAACTTTTGATAAATTATTTGGCACTGGAACCAGCACATAAAAAGCATCTTGGCCTTCCGGAGCCATACTAGGATCTGTTGCAGATGGTCGATGTAAATAATAGCTTATGTCATCAGATAGTATCTTCTTTTCAAAAATTTTATTAAGATGTTTTTCATAAGCTTCTCCAAAATAAATTGTATGATGCGCAACATCGTTGTATTTTTTTTTAGAACCAAAATAATAAACAAATAATCCCATTGAATAATCCATCCTTTTCATTTTTTGTTTAAATAAAAAATCATAATCTTCCTTTGATTTAATTAAATTGTTATACACATTTGGAGGGTCAGAATTACAAATTACATAATCGCTATTAATTATTTTTGAATTATTAATTTTAACACCTTTAACCTTTTTATTTTCTGTAAGTATTTCTGTAACTTCAGCGTCTTTAATAATTTTGATATTTTCTTCAATCATTAGTTTTTCTAAAGCTTTAACAACACTTCCTGTTCCTCCCATTGAGTAGTGAATACCCCACTTTTTCTCTAAAAATAAAATTAATGTATATATTGATGTAGTACTGAAAGGATTTCCACCTACCAAAAGAGGGTGCATACTAAATACTCTTCTTAGTTTTTCATTAGAAATATATTTTGAAACTAAACTGTAGACTGATTTATAACTTTTTAATTTTAATAAAGATGGAATTTGCTTCATCATAAAGACTAAATTATTGAATGGCTTGTCCGATAAATCTGTAAAACCTTTATTAAAAATTTTTTCAGTAAAATTTACTAAATTTTTATACCCATCATAATCAGAAGAATTAAACTTTCTAACTTGTTCTTCCATAGATTTATCATTTCCATTATAGTCAAACGTTTCCCCATTACTAAATACAAATCGATACCATAAGTCTAAAGGTACTATTTCGACATAGTCAGAAATATTTTTATTAAATAGTGAAAATAATTCTTCAAATAGATAAGGGGCAGTTATTACTGTTGGACCACCGTCGTAAACAAACTGGTCTTTCTTGAAAACTCTAGCTCGACCACCAAGGTCATGGTGTTTTTCTACCAAAGTAACTTTATGACCTTTAGCTTTTAACCTAAGCGCTGCAGCTAGACCTCCAAAACCTGAACCTATAACAGTAATTTTTTTTGCCATATATTTATGGCTATTCTAACTAGATTTTTTCTTAAGTGCTAATTTTGTTTCTTCAAGACTAGAGCTGTAAATTTTATCTAATTTGCTTTTATCCAGTGAATTTTTAATGAGTTTTTCGACTGACTCTATAGCAACTTTTACCGAGGCATTTTTAATATCTTTTAAAGCCTGATTTTTAAGTTGTTTAATTCTTTCTTCAGCGTTTTTCTTTCTAGACTCCATTAAATTATGAAATTCTTGATTAGTTTTAATAACATTTTTTTCTGCTTCTTCACTTGCTCTATTAATCATTTGTTTTACCTCAGTTTTAGAACTACTAATTTTTTTTTCATGTTCCGTTAAGATATTTTTAGCATCTTCTTTGAGTTTATCAGCTTCATCAATTTGATTTTTGATATTATTAATATTTTCTTCTAAAGTTGTTTTAATTTTTTGAGGAATTTTAAAATATATAAGCAATCCTATAAAAGCAAAAAAGGATATCATTACCCAAAAAGTTGCATCAATCGTCATAAATATTTACCTAAGTTTTTTTTCGACACATCTTCAACCACTGCTTTAATACTGCTCTCGTTAAGTTTATCACCTGAAATTGACTCTATGATATTTGATGCAATATTTTCAGATATCTTTTGAATATCGGAGATTGAGTTTTTTTTAAGATCACTTATTTCTTTTTGAGCTTTTATAATTTCTTTTTCAATTTCTTTTTCTACAGTTTCTTTCTTTGTTTTGATATCTTTATCTAATTTATTTTTTGACTCTATTTGAATTTTAATAACCTCTTTTTTGGCATTTTCTAAAATCTTTTCATACTCTTTGAATTTATTCTCAGATAATTCTTTAAATTTATTAGCATCGTCTAAATCATCCTTAATTTTATTTTCACGATTATCTAAATTGTTTTTAATTTTAGGAAGATAAAATTTTGCTATAGAAATATATAAAATTGTAAAAACCAGTATTAACCAAAACGCTTGTGAAGCCCAATACTTCGGATCCAGCTGAGGCATACCTGCCTCAGCCGCGAACAAATCGTTTTGAATAGCTAATAAAGCTATAATAAAGCCAAAGTGTCTTTTCATTATTTTTATTTAAAATGCAAATAAAATAATTAAAGCTACCACTAGACCGAAAAGTCCAGTCGCTTCTGCCAAAGCAAATCCCAAAAGTAAATTAGGGAATTGTTTCTGAGCTGCAGATGGATTTCTCATTGCGCCAGAAAGGTAGTTACCGAAAATAATTCCAATCCCTACGCCAGCTCCAGCTAATGCGATTGCAGCAAGGCCTGCTCCAATCATTTTTGCCGCTTCTAACTCCATTTTTCCTCCTTTATCAATTAATGATGTAAATTTAATGCATCGTTCAAGTAGATGCAGGTTAATATTGCAAAAACATATGCCTGAAGAAATGCAACTAAGATTTCTAAGCCTGTTAATGCTATTGAAAAGCCAAGCGGTAACCACCCACCAAGCAATCCTAAGCTTATAACAAATCCACCAAAAACTTTTAACATAGTATGTCCTGCCATCATATTTGCAAATAATCTCACTGACAAACTGACTGGTCTACTTAAATATGATATTATTTCGATAACAGTAATTAATGGTAATAATACAGTTGGTACTCCGCTTGGAACAAATATACTTAAATATCTAAAACCATGTTTAGCAAATCCAATTATCGTAACTGCAATAAAAATAAAAAGTGCCATTATTAAGGTTACAATAATATGACTGGTCACTGTAAATGAATAAGGCAACATTCCAACCATATTACAAAATAAAACAAACATAAATAAACTGAATATAAATGGAAAGTAGGGTTTAGCTTTAGAACCTGCGGTATCACTTATCATTTTTGCGACAAATGTATAAAATATTTCAGAAATTAGTTGAATTTTATCTGGAATAATTTTTTTCTCTTTAGTTCCGAAAAATAAAAATAATAATATCATCGATGCACTAATAACCATAAATAGGCTTGCATTTGTAAAAGATAAATCTATACCAGCAATTTTTATTTCAGGTCCAATTTTATGAACGCTAAATTGTTGCATTGGATTACTTGCCATAAATTCCTTATTTAATCTTCTTTTTGCATTCGGTTAGCAGTACGTATTACATTCAATATTCCTGCGGCCGTGCCCAAAAAAAAGAAAATTATAATTAACCAAGGTTTAGTATCAAACCAGCTATCTAAAATAAACCCAATTATTGTCCCAACAGCTACTGCAGCTATAAGTTCTGTGCTTAATTTAAAGGCGCTACCCATAAAAGAGCCTTTTTTTTCATCATCAGAATGAAACTGTTTTTTAATTTTTGATTTTGCAATTTTTAGGCGAGTTTTAAATTCTTCTGGAATTGTCATGATTTAATCTAAGCAACCAGTTCTGCAGCTTTTTGCAAGTCAACAGAAACCAATTGACTAACACCCTGCTCTGCCATAGTCACACCATATAACCTATGCATTCGAGACATTGTTAAAGCATGGTGTGTGATAATTATAAATTTTGTCTTTGTTATTTTAGTAAGTTCATCTAACAATGCACAAAATCTAGTTACATTTGCGTCGTCTAAAGGAGCATCTACTTCATCTAAAACACAAATTGGTGAAGGATTAACTAAAAATACTGCAAATACTAGTGACAAAGCTGTTAAAGCCTGTTCCCCTCCTGACAATAATGTTATTGATTGCAATCTTTTTCCAGGAGGAGAAACATACATTTCTAAGCCCGCTTCTAAAGGGTCATCGGAGTCTACCAACTCAATTTTAGCTGAACCGCCATTAAACAATTTTGTGTAGACTTCATTAAATTTTCTATTAACTTTGGTATAAGCGTCCAATAATCTTTCTCTTCCTTTTTGATTTAATTCATCAATACTAGTTTTTAATTTCACTATTGCCGAGTAAAGATCGGCTCTATCATCTTCCATCTTTTTTATTTCAGACTCATATTTTTTAGTTTCCTCATCCGCTCTAAGATTTACTGATCCTAAAGACTCTCTTTGTTTTTTTATTTTGTCTGACTTCTTTACTTGTTCTTCCAAAGAGGGAAGACTGTCTGGAGATGTTTCGTTTAAATCTGATCGTGGAAGTAATTCATCTTCATTTAAGATATTTAATTCATTTTTTACAGAATATAATAAATCTTTTTTTCTATTTTCTATACCATCTATAGTTGCCTCATTTCTTGCCTTATTTTCTTTTAATTCAGCTAGTTTTGACTGCACCTCTTTTATATTTTGGTTGATAGAATTGTATTTTTTTTCTACCTCAACTAGTTCTTTTTCTATTTCTTCATTCCTTTTTTTCGTGTTTTCCAAATTTTGAAGGTTTTGTCCTTTTAACGAGGCTATACGCTCTGGATTTTTTTGATTATCAATCAATTCAGTTTTTATTTTATTTTTTCTATCAGTTAACTCAGAAATCATTTTTTCTGAGTTAGATTTTAAGCTTATCCAATTATCCAATTCGACATCAATATTTTTGATTCTTTCTTTTCTTTTAATAGAGTCACTTTGTATTGATCTATCTTTTCCATATTTTTCAGCATACTCTTCTTGAGAAGAGGTAATTTTTTTCACCAGCTGTTTTAGTTCAACAAAGATTTTTTTAGTAAGTTTTTTGTTCGCATCAATATCTTTTTCAATGATGTCTAAAATTTCGTCTAATTTAGTTTGTAATTGATCTAATTGAAATTTTGACTCTTTCAACTCTTTTGAGGAATTTGTTTCAACCATTGCTAATTCATTTTCAGTTTTTAGTAGTTCTACTTTTTCTCTGGAAATTCTTTTTTCATTAAGATCTGCATCAAGAGAAATACTTTTTTCTCTTTCAAGATCTGACTCAATAGTTTTCAAGGATTTTTCAAGTTTTTCTTGTAAAGATTTAACTCTTGACTCCTCTTCATCTAGACCAGTGATATCTAAGTTAAGTTTTTGTAAACTTGCGGCGCTTTCCATTTTTTTGTCCCTAAGTGGAGCCAACTTTTTATTTTCTTCTTCTAAAAGGGTGTTATTGTGATTTAAATCGATATTTATTGCGCTTATTTCGTCTTCGAGTTCACTTAGTTTTTCAACTATTTTTTTTTTATCTTTGTTTATCTCTCTAATCTTTAAATAATACATACCTGCTTCGACCCGCTTTATCTCTCTCGATATTTCTTTATATCTAGTAGCTTCCTCTGCTTGTTTTTTTAGATTATCCAATTGTTTTTGTTGTTGCTTTTTTAATTCATCTGCTCTTTTCAAATTATTCTCAGCCGCATTTAGCCTTGTTTCAGCTTCTTGCCTTCTGGCATGAATTCCTGATATTCCTGCGGCCTCCTCTAAAATTGATTTTCTTTCTATTGGTTTAGCAGTAACTAGCTGTCCTATTCTTCCTTGGCTGATAAGAGAGGGAGAATGTGCTCCGGTAGATAAATCAGCAAATAGAGTTTGCACATCTCGTGCTCTAACTTCTTTATCATTGATATAATATTTTGATCCTTTATCTTTTTCAATTTTTCTTTTTATTGTAATCTCATCTAAATCTTTATAAATAGCAGGTCCCTCTTTATTTTGATTGTCAAGGTATAATAAAACTTCTGAAATATTTTTTGATGCTCTATTAGAAGTTCCGGAAAAAATAACATCTTCCATTCCGCTCCCCCTCATGCTTTTTGCTGAATTTTCACCCATGCACCAACGTAAAGCCTCTACTATGTTTGATTTACCGCAACCATTTGGACCAACAATACCTGTTAAGCCATCTTCAATTAAAAAAGTTGTTTTTTCTGAGAATGATTTAAACGCCGTGATGTCAATTTTTTTAAATTTCATCTACAAATTTTTGTCAATTATTTTTTTGAATGTTTTATAGTCACTTTTATCTGTATATTTTTTTTCATTTACTATGATTGTTGGCGTGGACTCAATCTCATATTTTTTTTGAGCATCTATTCTTTGATTAAGAATTTCATCTTGTGCTTTATCATCTTGAAGACACGCTTCCATTTTTTCTTCTGTTAAATCAAAATTAGTACCAATTTTTTTTATTAGTACGTTAATCTTATTTATGTCAGAGCCAACTGCCCAAATTTTTTGCTTATTATAGATTGCTTCTAATAATTCAAATTTTTTATTATTGTTTAATTGACATCTTACAATAATTTCAGCATTAAGGGCGGCCAAGTCTAATGGAAAAGCATGGTGCTCGAATCTGACCAAACCTTTATCAATATAATCTTTTTTTAAATCATTGAATATTGCAGTATGAAAATTTGCGCAGTGTGGACACGTTAATGAGGAAAAAACTTTTACAGTTACCTTAGCCTCAGTGCTCCCCATAGTCAAAATTTTACTCTCCAGTGGACTTACAAAAGTAAAAAAACTTAACAAAACTATATTTAAAAATTTATTTATTTCTTTCATTGAATGCTTTTAATAAGTTGTTTAATGAATTTTTTAGTTCGTCGTTTCTAATTTTACTCATTTTTTCTTTAATTGAAGCAATATTTTTAATTTGTGGAAAAACCTTGTAGTTAGATTTTGATGAATCTTGTATGATTTTCAGTGTGACGTGACTAATGCAATCATATCCAAAAAAACTATTAATTTTTTCCATTATCTCTCCTTTTTTATATTCAATTTCCATTTCTTTTCCATGGATCACATTTAAAACCAAAGTTCCATTTTTCATGTTCTTACCCATTTTAACTGACGAAGGATAGCTCGCATCAGAAATTTTCTTAGAAATCATTTTTGTCCAATTGTCTACAATATTAGAATAATTATAACTTCCTTTTTGGAGATATTTTTTAAGGGTTTTGGGCACTGTTCGTGAAAAAGGTCTAAGCCCTTGAATGAACGTATTGGTTTTATTATTATTTTTTATATGCATTTAAATCCAACATTATCAAAAAAAATTCTAGCTTGGTATGATAATAGCAGGCGAAATTTACCTTGGCGTGTTAGCAAAAATTCTCCGAAAAGGCTCTATTATAGACTTTTAAGTGAATTTATGTTGCAACAAACACAAGTAAAAACTGTAATACCATATTTTAACAAATTTATTAATAAATATACTACGCTTGAGTCCTTATCAAAAATTAATGAAAATCAAATTTTAAAGCTATGGGAAGGTTTAGGATATTACAGAAGAGCACGAAATCTTTTAGCTACCAGCAAATTATTAGTAAAAAAATACAAATCTAAACTTCCTAAGACATTTAAAGAAGTAAAAACTTTGCCGGGTGTAGGAGATTATACAGCCAACGCTCTTTTGGGGTTTGTTTATAATAAACCGACATTAGCAATAGATGGAAATGTAAAAAGAGTATTTTCTAGGTATCTTAATAAAAAAGAGACAAATATAGATTTTGAAAGATTAATTATTATAAATAAAAGAAATCTTTTTATTACCAATAGAAACTCAGAACTAATTGAAGCTTTAATGGAATTTGGTGCTTTAGTTTGTAAACCAAAAGACCCAAAATGTAGTCAATGTTGTTTGAATAATAATTGCAGGTACATAAAATCAACAAAAAAAATTAAAACAAATAAAAGAAAAAAAATAAAGATCATGAATTACGATATTTTTTGTTATGTAAACAAAAAAAAACAAATCGCCCTGACAAAAATAAACAAAATAAGTTTTCTTAAAAACTTTAATTTACCGCTTATTAAAAAAATGAAAAGTAATTCTATAAATAAAGAGTGGAAGTTTTTAAAAAATTATAAAAATTCTATTTCTAATTTAAATCTAAATATTAATTTATATTATAAATTTTCTAATAAAATTCCAAATTCATATAATTGGTACTCTTTAAAAAACAATAAAGAATTAATACCTAGTTTTACTAAAAAAATATTTAATCAAATTTCAACTCTATTCTAATGAAAAAAAAATGTGCAATAATTGGTGCTGGTATCGCAGGATTAACTCTAGCAAATTTAATAAAAAAATATACTGATCATGAATTCATGGTTTACGAAAAAGATGATAGTTTATCCCTTGAGGAAGGTTATGGTATTCAATTAGGAACAAATAGTATAAAAATTTTAAATCAAATAAGTTTTGATAAAATTAACAAAGAAAAAATTTTTCAACCGAAAACAATAGATATTTATAATATTCAAAACGAAAAAATATGCGATTTAAATTTATCTAAGTTTAACAGTCCAGAAGCAAAATACACCACGCTTCAAAGATCGACTTTAATAGAATTTTTAAAAGAGGAAATTTACACACAGCATTTAAGATTTGGAAAAAAAATAAAAGAGGTCTCTGAACTAAAAGATAAAGTTCTTATCAAATTTGACGATAATACAAATGATTTAGTAGATTTCGTTTTTGCTGCAGATGGAATATTTTCTAACACCAGGTCATTTTTTGAAATAAAAAAAAATGAGCCAAGATTTAAAAAAGCTATTGCAGCAAGAATTATTTTAAATTCAAAATCTGAATTTGATATAAATGAGGAAAATATAAGTTTAATGCTTGGAAGTAATAGTCATATTGTTCTTTATCCAATAAACAAAAAAAAAGAACTCAATATGGTTTGTATAATGAGATGTAAAAAATATGAACCTGATAATGTCAAACATTTGGTCCAAGAAATAATTTTAAAACAAAATCCAAAATTAAAAAATATATTTGAGAATGAAATAAAAACATGGCCTTTATATTTTACTCCAAAAATTATTCCCTCTTCTAATAAAAAAGTATTTTACATCGGAGATGCTTTTAATGGGTTTTTACCAACTCTCGCACAAGGTGCTGGGCAGTCTATAGAAAGTGCTTTTGAAATATTTAATTTATTGGCAAAAGATAAGCTTGGTAAAGAAAATAATTATTTTGAAATTAGATTAAAAAGGGCAAAAATTATTAGAAGTAGGTCAAATTTTAACTTCTTTGTATTTCACTTTAAAAGCAAAATTATGCAAAATTTAAGAAATCTATTTTTGAAGTTTTTGGTAAAACGCAAATTTTTTGTAAAAAGATACTTAGGTAAAGTTTATAAGAATTAGACTTTATTTTTAGAGATAAATTTTTGTCTTAAACTATCAATTACAACAGTGGATCCATTAATATTACAATGCCAATACGTCCAACCATTGAAGCTCTCGGCACCCATAATTGTTGCAGCTACTTTATGAATTGAACCCTCCGACTCTTTATACTTAATACTTCCATCAGCCATAATTTTAGCATTAATCTTCTTTTTCGAATCAAATAGGGTAGTACCAGGCTTTAATATTCCTAGTTCTATTAGAGAGCCAAATGGTATTCTTGGTTTAAATTTATTATTTTCAATAGTATCTAAATAACTTTCCTCTACAGCTTTTGTTTTATTTATTCTTTCTCTAGCAGCTTTAAAATACTTTTTATCTCTTTCTATTCCAAAATATTTTCTACCTAATTTTTTAGCAACTACAGCTGTTGTTCCAGTACCTAAAAAAGGATCAAAGATGGCATCACCTTTGTTTGTTGTAGCTAAAATAATCCTATGCAAAAGGGCCTCTGGTTTTTGTGTAGAATGAATTTTTTTCCCATTTTTCTTTAGTCTTTCTTTTCCGTTACAAATAGGTAATGTCCAGTCTGATCTCATCTGTAAGTCATCATTTAAGCATTTTAATGACTGATAATTAAACGTGTATTTTGATTTCTTATTTTTTGAAGCCCAGATAAGAGTTTCATGTGCATTAGTAAATCGTGTACCTCTAAAATTTGGCATTGGATTATTCTTTCTCCAGATGACATCATTAAGAAGCCAGTAATTTAAATTTTGTAAGTGATAACCTATACGAAAAATATTGTGATAAGAACCTATCACCCAAATACTACCATTATCTTTTAGAATTCTTTTACACTCATTAAGCCATGCAATGCAGAATTCATCGTAATGTTTGAAACTGTCAAACTGATCCCACTTGTCATTCACACCATTAACTTCACTTGAGTCAGGTCGAGTTAACTTTTCACCAATCTGCATATTGTAGGGGGGGTCAGCAAAAACTAAATTATAGGATTTATCAGGAATATTTTTTATTTCCTTTAAACAATCTCCATTAACAACTTTATTAAAAAATTTTGACATTTTTAGATTCAACCTTAAATTGAATCTTGGGTCAAACCTTTTTGATGAGAAAATGAATCTTCTTGTGTTTGAAATTCTTAGTTGGACAATATCTTGTGTACAGGTTTGAAACCTTTTCTATGATGAGATGTAATGCCAAATTTTTTAAGGCCTTCTAAATGAGCCCTAGTTCCATAACCAAAGTTACTTTCCCAAGCATAATCAGAAAATTTCTGAGCAAGTTTAATCATGAGGTTGTCTCTGTAAACTTTTGCAATAATAGAGGCTGCACTAATCACTTTTATTTTTTCATCACCATTGATAATAGTTTTACAATTTTTTAATCCACTAGGAGTAAAATTTCCATCTATTAATATAAGATTTGGTTTTAAAGGTAATCTTTCAATAGCTCTTTTCATCGATAGCAATGAAGCTTGAAGAATATTTAAATCTAAAATTTCGTCAACAGACGCTAGGCCAATAGCATAATACGAATAAAATTTAATATGATCTGAGATCTTTTGCCTTTTATTAAAGCTAATTTTTTTGGAGTCTTTGAGAAGGTTTAAATTAATACCCTGTTTTAGTATTACAGCTGCAGAAACTACTGGACCAGCGAGACATCCTCTACCAACTTCATCAACTCCAGCAGTAATAATTTTTTTGTTCAATTTAATTAGTTTTTTTATCTCTTATCATTTTTAAGTCAATCCAAGCCATCTTTTTTTGAGCTGGTTGCCTCATTAAAAATGCAGGGTGAAATGTAATAATTACAGAGGTTCTACAATTACCAAATTTTTTTTCAATCCATTTTCCTCTCATTTTAGATATTACTTCGTCATTTCCAATTAATGCATTCATCGCCGTACTACCAAGTAAGACTAAAATTTTTGGGTTAATAATTTCAATATGTCTTGAAACGAAAGGTAAATATCTCTTTATCTCCTCATCGGTTGGTCTTCTATTGTTAGGCGGACGGAAATTTATAATATTTGTTATATATACTTTTTTTCTATCTAAATTGATCGACGAAAGCATTTTGTCAAGTAAGGCACCGGCACGACCTACAAATGGTAAGCCTTCTTCATCCTCATTAGCTCCCGGGGCTTCTCCAATAAGCATTATATTAGATTTTGGGTTTCCATCACTGAATACCATGTTAGTTGCGTTATTTTTGAGATCACAGTTTTTAATGCTATGTATTGATTTTACAAGTCTTTCTAATTCAAGGGCTTTATTACCAGAAATTTCAAGATTGTTTCTTTTGTACCTATTGATTGCTTTGTTATTGTAAATTAAATTATGATTTATAAGTTTATAATATTTTACTAATTTTATTGGATTAGAAATATTTTTTTTAATCATCAGTTTATATGAAAAAAATTAATTATATATATAAGATTACAGGACAAATCTTATTTGTCATTATATTTTTGTCCACATCGCCTGTTAAATCATTGGATAAGTTTAGTAATGCTGAACGTATTTCAAATTATTTTTCAGGCATATTACTTCTAAATGATGATCAATACGAAGACTCTCATAGATTTTTAAAAAAATTAAATGGACTTGAAAGTAGTCATGTTGATTATTCAATAAAATATTTATATTCTTTGGTAAATTCTGGAAATTTAAAGGAGGCGTTTAACTATTCTCAAAAAATTGAGAAGAAAAAACTTGATAGCTTTGAAAGTCTTCTAATCTCAGGAATTTTTTATCTCAAAAATTCCAATATTAGTCTAGCGCAGAAATATTTTTTCAAAGCAATGAATAGAAACTCAAGATTTGTTTTGAACAATTTTGTTTCTAATTCTCTTTATAATTGGTCTAATTTATCCAATCTGCAAAAAGCCACATCAGATCTTAATAATCTAGATGAAAGATTCGAAAATCTGAAAAAAATACAAAATATTTTTTTAAACTGTTATTTTGAAAGTTCAAATACAAGCGATATTTTTTTAAATGTAATCTCTGATTCAAAAACAGATTTTTCAAGATATAATTATTTTTATGCTTCGTATGTTGCATCAACGGGAGATATTGATAGTGCAAAAGAAATAGTTAATACTGCTCTAGAACTTTATCCAAGAAATTTGTTACTTAACCAATATAAAATTAATTTGAGAGAAAGTAATAATATTTCGATATTTGATTGCAAACAAAAAAAACATGTAATTGCAGAAATTTTATATATAACTTCTAATGCTTTAGCTTCACAATCTTTGTATTCTCTCTCAAATTTTTATTTAAATATGGCTAAATATTTGAATGAAGATTTTTACTCTTACGATACATTATTAGCAGAAAATTATTATAAGGTTAATAATTTTGAGAAGGCAAAAAAAATTTATTATTATTTAAGAAATAAAGGAGAAGCGTTTAATTGGTATGCTTCTAAACAACTTGCGAGAATTTTTATTCAGAACAAAAATAAAAAAGAGGCATTTAGAATTTTAAAAACATCTTACATGAGTTTATCAAACAAAGAAATTTACGAAACATTTGATTATGCAGAGTTTCTAAAAAACAATGAAAATTTTGAAGACTCAATTCCACTTTATACAAAAATAATAAATCAAATTAATAAAGCGCATCCATTATATCCAGAAGCTACTGACGGAAGAGGAGTCGCCTACGAAAGAGCTGGTGATTGGAGCAAAGCTGAGAGAGATTTATTGGACTCATTAAAAGCTAATCCTGATCAAGCTTATGTAATTAATTACTTAGCTTATTCTTGGCTTGAGCAAGGAATTAAAATAAAAAAATCTTTAAACATGCTTGAGAAAGCAAATAAATTAAGATCAAATGACCCTTATATTACCGACTCCCTTGGTTGGGCGTTTTTTAAATTAGGAAATTATAAAGAGGCAAAAAAATATCTTCAATTAGCTGTAAGATTATTACCAGCAGATCCGACAGTTAACGATCATTATGGAGATGCTCTTTGGAAAAATGGAAATAAAATTCAAGCCAGATATTACTGGAACTACGTATTGAGTCTCAAAAAAACAGAAGAAAAGGTTAAAAAAAATATTAAAGATAAATTAATTGAAGGTCTTTAATTTATGGTTATTAAATCATACTCAAAAATAAATTTAACATTAAAAGTTAATTCTAGAACTAAAAGTGGTTTACATGAAATTCAGACTTTTTACAGCTGGATAAATCTAATTGATAAAATCAATATTAACAAAATAAAAAAAAAAAAAGATAGAATTAGTTTTAAAGGTCCTTTTGCAAAATTAGTAAAAAATAAAAACAATACTGTGAATAAGCTTCTGAAAAGACTTAGAGAATTAAATTTAATTTCTAGTTATTATTCTATTGTAATTACAAAAAATATCCCTGTTTTTAGTGGTTTAGGGGGAGGTACAAGTAATGCAGCATTTATATTAAAATATTTGTTAAAAAATAAGATTAATATCAGTTTATTAAATAAAATAGAGGAATTAATTGGATCTGATTTCAAACTTTTTTTCAATAATCAAGGGTACTTGAAAAATTTAGGTAAAATAATTGGTTTTAAAAAAAGACATAACTTTTGTTTTGTTCTTATTCAACCAAAAATAAAATGTTCAACAAAAGAGATTTATTCAAAAGTAAAAAATTTTTCAGTAAAAGAGAGTTTGAATAAAAATGTGGTAAATTCAAAAAAAAAACTTATGGATTATTTGTTAAAAAATAGAAATGATTTACAATTTATTGTTGAGAAAAAATACCCACTAATTAAAAGATTATTAAAAGATATTAATAGTGAGAAGGGATGTCACTTTTCAAGACTGACTGGATCTGGGTCAGTTTGTTACGGTTTGTTTAGGGATCAATTTATGGCAAAAAAAGCCTTATATAAATTAAAAATCAAATATCCTAAATTTTGGTTTTCAATAGCTAAAACTGTTTAATTTTTGTGATATATGATATATCTGACTTTTTAAAATTGGGGCATAGCCAAGCGGTAAGGCAGCGGTTTTTGATACCGCCATCCTAGGTTCGAATCCTAGTGCCCCAGCCAATGACATATGCTTGATAAAAGTTTCAATTTCATTAAAAAAATTAAGAGAAACTTCTTCCCATTTTATAAAAATAAAGAGTTAAGGTTTGTTTTTAACAAGCTTCAGGAGGGTTTTCCAAAAGATACTATTGCCGCTAGATTTGTTGGAGGCTGTGTCAGGAAGTATTTATCTAATGATGAAATTGACGATGTCGATATAGCCACAATATTAAATTCTGATGAAATCAAAGAAAAATTTAAAAATACTGATTTTAGAATTGTTGATACAGGTATTAAACATGGAACTATTACCTTGATATCTAAAAAATTTAAACTTGAATTAACAACATTAAGAAAAGATTTAGAAACAGATGGAAGGCATGCTGAAGTAGAATACATTAATAATTGGCAGCTTGATTCTGAAAGAAGGGATTTTACTATCAACGCTATTTATCTTGATATAAATGGAAATATTTTTGATCCTCAAAACGGAAAAAAAGATTTAAAAAATAAAATAGTTAAATTTATAGGCGATCCCCAAAAACGGATTGAAGAAGATTACTTACGAATAATACGATTTATTCGTTTTAAAATTATGTACGATTTCAAATTAGAGCCTACTACGTGCAAAGCAATCAAGCTTAATTTGAGTGGAGTTAAAAAGATATCAAAAGAAAGAATTTTAGTAGAGTTATATAAAATTTTAAATTTAAAAAATTTTATGAATTTAAATCAAAGTACAGATTTAAAAGAAATTTTCACTCTTATCTTTCCAGAATTTAAAAACCTTAGACGTTTAGAAAGATTAATTAAAATTTGCGACCACTCTCAAGTAAGCATAAATTTATTGTTGGCTATACTTCTTATAGATGACCAAGATACTCATGAATATTTTAGTCATAAATACAATATTTCAAACAATATTAAAGACAATCTTAATTCTTTAGCTAAAAATTTTAGACTCATTAAACAAAAAAAAAGCTTCTTTAATAAAGACTTAGAAAAAAATATTTATTTACACAATAAAAATTATTTAATTAATCTAAATATTCTTAACTTTGTTCTCAATTCAAGTACAAAACTTACAGATTTTTCTGAGATACTTAATAGAATATTAAAATCTAAAACTCATAAGTTTAATATTGACGGTAAATATTTGATTGAAAATGGTATGCAACAAGGCACATTAGTGGGCAAGGCTTTAAAAGAGATTGAGGAGGAATGGATAAAAAACAATTTTCAAATTACTAAAGAGCGAGTCAAAGAAATAATTCATTCATACTCAAATTAAATATACTGAACATCTAGTATTTCAAAGCTTTTTTCACCCGAGGGTGTATTTACTGTTACCATCTCACCTTTATCTTTTCCAATTAAAGCTTTTCCTATTGGGCTTTTAAAAAAAATTTGATTTTTTTTAATATCGGCCTCGTCTTGTCCAACCAATTTATAAGTAATTTGTTTGTCCGTCTCAAGATCTTGAAGTTTTATGGTAGAACCAAAAATAACTTTCCCGTCATTTTCAATCTTAGTTACATCAATTACATTAGCTCGAGCAATTAAATCATTAATTGCGATTACTCTACTTTCAATTAAAGCTTGTTGTTCTTTTGCTGCATGATATTCAGCATTTTCTTTTAAATCTCCGTGAGACCTAGCTTCGGCTATTGCTTCCACAACTTTTGGTCTTTGAACATTTTTCAAATCTTCTAATTCTGCTTTTAAATTTTGAAGACCATTAACCGTTATTGGTTCTTTATCCATTATTATCTCCACTTAGCCTCAGGTGGTAAAGACATTAAAATAGAATCAATATTACCTCCAGAGTTTAAACCAAATTTTGTTCCTCTATCATAGAGGAGATTAAACTCTACATATCTTCCGCGTTTAAGCAATTGTTTTTCCTTATCTTTTTTTGTGTATTTAAATTTTTTCTTTCTATTGATTAATTTATTCGAAATATCAATAAAAGTTAATCCGAGTTCTCTCACAAATTTGAAGTTTTTAATCCAATCTTTAGTTTCATAATCAAAAAAAATTCCACCGATACCTCTAGCTTCTTTCCTATGGGGTAGATAAAAATATTCATCACACCACTTTTTATATTTTTTATAATTTTTATAATTTTGTAGGCAAATTTTTTTAAGATTATTATGGACAATTTGACTTTCTTTTTTGTCTTCATGACTAGGCGTTACATCCATCCCTCCACCAAACCATTCTTTGGATGTAACTATAAATCTAGTGTTAAAATGGATTGCAGGAATCTTTGGGTTTTTCATATGTGCAACCACAGAAATACCCGAAGCCCAATACTTGCCATGATTTTCGGCACCAAGAATATTTGATCTAAATTTTTTTGGAAACACACCCGAGACAGTTGATTTATTAACCCCAACTTTATCAAAAATCTTTCCTTTAGTTAATAAATAAGAAGTTCCACCACCTTCTTTAATATTTTTTTTATACCAATCTCGTTTAGAAAATTTTAATTTATTATCTTCCAGATTTTCAAAAGATTTACATATCTGAACTTGGAGGTATGAAAACCAACTATCAGCCATTTTTTTTCTATAATCAGATGTAGTCATTATTTTAATAAGTTATTTTGCCTAAGAGCTTCAGTAGAAATAATTGCTACGCTCATAGCTACATTAAGTGATCTAGTCTTTTTATTCATAGGAATTTTCACTTTATTTTTTATTGTTTTATGTAGACTTTCTGGTACTCCAGCACTTTCTCTCCCAAACAACAGAATATCATTCTTTTTGAAATTAAATCTAATATAATTTTTTTTAGCTTTAGTTGTCATAAGCACGATTCTTCTTTTTTTATTTTTACTTAAAAAATTATCATAATCCTCGTACCGAAAAATTTTACCAAATCCCAGATAATCCATAACGACACGTTTAAATCTAGGGTCATGTAAATCGAAGCCACAAGGCTCAATAATATGAATTTTAAGTTTTAAGCAAGCACCTAATCTTATTATGGCCGCTGTGTTTTGAGGTATATCGGGTTTATATAGAGCTATGTGCATTATTATTGCTTAATTTATGTGTCATTCTGACCCTAGAGTATTTAAAAACATAGTTTAAATAATTAAATATATTATAAACACAAACATTAATGAGCAAAGAAGAAAAAAAAGTAAATCGTAGAGACTTTTTATTTACAGCTAGTTACACTATTGGAGCAGTAGGAGTTGGAGCAGTAATTTGGCCAATGATAGACCAAATGAATCCAGATAAAGCTCAACAAGCTCTAGCAACTACAGAAGTTGACATTAGTAGTATAGAACCCGGCAAATCAATTACTGTTTTATGGAGAGGAAAACCGATATTTATAAAAAAAAGAACATCAGATGAGATAGCCGAGGCCAGGGCGGTAAAATTGGACGATTTGCCTGATCCTCAAAAAGATGAGGATAGGGTAAAAGATGGCAAAGATGAATGGTTGGTGATGCTAGGGGTTTGCACACATCTTGGATGCGTGCCTTTAAAAGATAAAGGTGACTTCAATGGATGGTTTTGTCCTTGCCATGGTTCACATTACGATGTATCAGGCAGAATAAGAAAGGGACCAGCTCCAACAAATATGGAAATACCAAAGTTTGAATTTGTTGATAGCAATACAATTAAGATTGGATAAATAATTATGAGTGAACACGAATACGTACCAAAATCTAAAGCAGGAAAATGGTTTAACGATCGTTTACCTTTGCTTACGCTTGGAGCACATCTAACAGATTACCCAACTCCTAAAAATTTAAATTATTGGTGGACCTTTGGTGGAATTTTAACTTTTTGTTTGATAACTCAAATAGTTACAGGAATTGTTTTAGCAATGCATTACGTCGCTCATGCAGATTTAGCTTTTGCAAGTGTGGAACACATTATGAGAGATGTAAATTATGGTTGGTTAATAAGATATATCCATAGCAATGGTGCATCTATGTTTTTCCTAGCAGTTTACATACACATTTTTAGATCTTTATTTTACGGGTCATATAAATCACCAAGAGAAGTTATTTGGATAATTGGTCTTATGATTTATTTATTAATGATGGCAGCAGCTTTCATGGGTTACGTTTTGCCTTGGGGTCAAATGAGTTTCTGGGGTGCAACAGTTATAACTAACTTATTTAGTGCGATACCATTAGTTGGAGACAGTATAACAACTTGGTTATGGGGAGCATATTCTGTAGATAACCCAACATTAAATAGATTTTTTAGTTTACATTATTTAATACCTTTTTTGATTTTAGGATTAGTAGTTTTACACATTTGGGCATTACATGTTCCAGGAAATAATAACCCTGTAGGAATTGATATAAAGAAACCTTCTAAAGATACAGTGCCATTCCATCCATATATAACAATTAAAGATGCTTTTGCGCTTTTAGTATTTATGATCATATTTGCTGGATTTGTATTCTTCACGCCTAATGTTTTGGGTCATTCTGATAATTATATTCCGGCTAATCCGTTAGTAACACCAGCACATATTGTACCAGAATGGTATTTATTACCCTTTTATGCAATCTTAAGATCTGTTCCAGATAAATTAGGCGGGGTGATTTTAATGTTTGGAGCAATCTTTATCTTATTTGTATTACCGTGGCTGGATACTTCTAAAGTTAGATCGGCAGTATTCAGACCAATTTACAGACAGTTTTACTGGATATTTGTTTTAGACGTTTTAATGCTTGGTTATGTTGGTGCTATGCCAGCTGAAGGAATTTACTTAGTATTAGCTAGAGTGGGAACTATTTACTATTTTGCTCATTTTATAATTGTAATGCCAGTAGTTGGATTGTTAGAGAAAACAGATCCGATTCCTATGAGCATCTCCGAGCCAGTATTAACCGGAGGAGCAGAACCATCTTTGGCTAGGAAGGTTAATGATAAAGTTTAATCTAAAACTAATCGTTTTATCCTTTTTATTACTTTTCTCACTTAGACCGATACAAAGCGCTGAAATGGTTGATCCAATTAAAGTGGATTGGAGTTTTAAAGGATTAACAGGAACTTTTGATAGAGCATCACTACAAAGAGGCTTTCAAGTTTATAAAGAAGTCTGTGCTTCTTGCCACTCAATGCAATACCTTAGCTATAGAAACTTAGGAGAGCCTGGAGGACCTGAGTTTTCAGAACAAGAGGTAAAAGCTATTGCTGCTAGCTTCGAAATAGAAGATGGTCCAGACTCTCAGGGAGAAATGTTTACTCGACCAGGAAAACCTTCAGATAAATTTAAGAGCCCATACCCTAATGTCCAAGCTGCAACAGCTGCTAACGGTGGAGCATACCCGCCTGATATGTCAGTTTTAGTTAAAGCAAGAAAAGGAGGAGCTAATTACATATATTCAGTTCTTGTCGGTTACGAAGACCCTCCTCCAGGTGTAACTCTTGATGACGGTGTTTATTACAATAAATATATGGCCGGCAATAAGATTAAAATGCCAAATAATTTAATGGATGGCCTAGTTGAATATGCAGATGGCACCGAGTCCACTGTTGATCAAATGGCTAAAGATGTAACAACTTTTTTAGCTTGGGCAGCTGAGCCTGAATTAGAAGAAAGACACAGAACAGGTGTAAAAGTAATTATCTATTTAATCCTTTTAACTACTTTAGTATATTTAAGCATGAAGAAAATCTGGTCACGGGTTGACACGGAAGTATAATACGTCTCCATCTTTTACAATATAATCTTTACCTTCAATTCTTAGTTTTCCATTTTCCTTACATTTTTCTGCGCCACCAAATTTAATAAAATCTTCATATGTTACGGCCTCTGCTCGAATAAAATTTTTTTCAAAATCAGTATGGATTACGCTCGCCGCTTGTGGCGCTAGAGTATTTTTTTCTACTGTCCAAGCTCTACTTTCCTCTGGCCCAGATGTAAAAAATGTATCGAGGTTTAAAAGATCATAACCTTCTTTTATTAACTGATTTAAACCAGTTTTATTTAGACCTATTTCTTTCATGAAAGTCTCCCTTTCATTATTGTCTAATCCCATGATCTGATCTTCTATATCTACACAAATGGTTACTATTTTCTCATCAGGGCATTTTCTTTTCACGTCTTCCGTAAAAGTATTGCCTGTTGCTAAACTTTCTTCATCAACATTACAAACTATAATTTTAGGTTTGATACTTAATAAACCTAGTGTAGTTAAAAACTTTTTCTCAAATTCATTATTTAAAATTACCTCCATGCCTTCATTTAATTGTTCTAATTTTTCCTCAAGAATTTTTACCTCTTTTTCTTGAAGTAATTTTTTTTTACCTTTTTCAAGTTTTTTTTGAATGATATCTAGATCAGAAAGTACTATTTCAGTTTTGATAGTTTCAAGGTCTTCAACTGGATTAATTTTTGAATTAACGTGGGTAATTTTTTCAGATTCAAAGCATCTTACTAAGTGAACTATTGCATCGACTTCTCTGATATGAGAAAGAAATTTATTTCCTAATCCCTCTCCTTTTGAAGCTCCTTTAACAAGTCCAGCAATGTCTACAAATGTAATATTGGTGTATATTTTTTTTTTTGAATTAGATAGTTTTGTTAATTTATCTAACCTTTCATCAATTACATCAACAATTCCTATGTTTGGATCTATAGTACAAAAAGGAAAGTTTGCTGCTTCAGCATTTTTAGAAGCTGTTAAAGCATTAAATAATGTTGACTTCCCTACGTTCGGAAGTCCGACAATTCCACACTTAAATCCCATTTAGGTCTTGATTTACTTTGCTTGAAAATAGATCTATTTTTTTCTCAATTAAGGTAGGTAGTTGCTTAACAATATTTTCTGTAATCTCATTTATCTTTTCTTCTTCATCTTCTTTAAAATCTTCAAGGACGTGGCTATTCACTTTTTTCTTTTGTTTCGGATGACCGATTCCTATACGAACTCTTGAATAATCTTTGCCTATAAATTTATCTATTGACTCTATACCGTTGTGTCCTGCGCTACTTCCTCCAAATTTAGCTTTTATTTTTCCAAAATCAATATCCATATCATCATGAAAAACAAAGACGTCTTTTGCGTCAATCTTAAAATAATCAATTAGCTCTTTAATTGCTGTGCCAGAGTTATTCATAAAGGTTAAAGGCTTTATTGCATAGATTTTTTTTTCATCAATATTACCTGTGGTAAGTAGACCTTTGAATTTAGGTTTTTGCTTTGAAAGTTTAAAATGTGTATTTATTGCATCAATTATTTTGAAACCAATATTGTGTCTTGTATTAGTGTAGTTGGATCCGGGATTTCCTAATCCGACGAGTAAAAGCATATTAATTATTTCTTTTCAGCAGGTTTTTTTTCGTCAGGTTTTTTATCAGCACCTTCTTTAGGCTTATCATCTTTTTTAGCTACATCCCCGTCTTTGGTAGCAGTTTCTGCTCCTTCTGCAGGAACTTCTCCCTCAGCACCTTCAGCTGCGACTTCTCCTTCAGCAGGTTTTTCAGGTTCTTTAATAATAGTAGGAGAGGCTACTGTTGCGATAACAAAGTCACGATCCGAAATAGTTGGAGAAACATTTTCATCTAATTTTACGGATGAAATTTTTATACTCGTTCCAATATCAGTTCCCGCTAAATCGACCACTATTTCATTTGGAATATTTTCTGCAGGGCATTTTAATTCGACTTTTCGTCTGACAATATTTAATACTCCACCTCTTTTTAATCCTGGGGAGTCAGGGTGGTTGATAAACTTAACAGGAATTTCAAGAATAATTTTTTTTCCAGAAACAATTCTCATAAAATCTATATGAATTGGTTCTTCAGAAACAACGTTAAATGCAACATCTCTAGGAATGACTTTTTCTTTTTTACCGTCTACTTCTAATTCTAGTACCTTTGATAAAAAAGTATCGGAAGTTATTATATTAGATAATTCTTTTTTACTAACTGAAATATTAAGGTTAGGAGTTTTTCCCCCATAAAGAATAGCGGGTATGTGACCTTGAGCTCTCAATTTATTATTTGAGCCAGTAGAAATACTATTTCTTTTAGTTGCTTTTAAATTACTCATAAATTTATTGAAGTGGGTATATAACCCATGATCTTAATCAAAACAAGTATTAATTAAATAAATCAGATACTGAATTTGAATTTGCAATCCTTTTAATTGCTTCTGACATTAATGAAGATATTGATAAAACCTCAATTTTAGTATTATTATTAATTTTTTTACTATTATCTATAGTGTCTGTTACTACAAGTTTCTTAATTTTCGAATTTTTGATTTTTTTTGCCGCATCTCCGCTTAAGACACCATGAGAAATAAATACGTAAACTTCATTTGCTCCATTTTTAATTAAAGCATCAACAGCATTAATTATCGTGCCTCCGCTATCGATTATATCATCAACAATTATACATGTTTTATTTTCAACATTTCCTAAAATATTCATAACTTCAGATTTACCAGGAGCAGGTCTTCTTTTATCTATAATAGCGAGATCAGCTTTTATTCTATTGGCTAGATCTCTAGTTCTTGCCACTCCCCCAACATCTGGAGAAACACAAATAAGTTTTTTATTACTCAACTTTTTTTTAATATACTTCGCAAATAGTGGAGCGGTATATAAATTATCTACAGGCATATCAAAGAAACCTTGAATTTGACCAGCATGCAAATCAACAGTAACAACTCTAGTTGCTCCTGCGTTAGTTATTAAATTTGCCATCACTTTGGCTGAAATGGAAGTTCTAGGAGCAACCTTACGATCTTGTCTTGCATAACCAAAATACGGAATGACAGCTGTTATAGTTTTAGCAGAAGATCTCTTTAAAGCATCAATTACTAACAGAAGTTCCATTATATTATCATTGGCCGGATTAGAAGTAGATTGAATTACAAATACACTATTACCTCTAATATTCTCATTAATTTCTATATAGATTTCACCATCAGAGAATCTTCTTATATTTGTGTTAATTAATTTTAGTTTTAAATTTTTAGCAATATTTTTACTGAGTTTTAAATTACTAGTTCCAGATAAAATTTTCATGAAATGTAACTACTTATACCTTATTTCTTCATCTTTTCAAATTAATAAAACTATATTAAGCAAATAACAGATATACATCTACCATAATCTTTTTGCTTTAATTTACATGATCTTCTGTAACTAAAAAAATTACTTTTTTCTTCAAAAGTATCTTTATTAACCTGATCAACTTTTACGTTTAAATTTAAAAGCTTATTTGTAACAAATTTTCTTAAATTAAATAATTTTTTTTTCTTATTTTTGTAAGAAAAATAAATTTTATTTTTCCTAGATTTTGCCACAAACCTTTTATAAAATTTTATATCTACTTCGTAATTTTTCTTCCCTATGCAAGGACCAACAGACGCATAAATTTTATTTTTAGGGTTTAGCTTTTCAATTTTTTTAATAGTTTTTTTTATTATATTTGAATAAGCACCTTTCCAACCCGCATGAACACAGCCAATTATTTTATTCTTAATGTCATAAATTATTATAGGAACACAATCAGCTGTTACCACACCTAAAGCAACACCTTTCATTTTAGTAATCATAGCATCTGCAATTATTTTTTTTCGGTAATTATTTTTTTTTATTTCAACCACTTTACTACTGTGAGTTTGATGCATTAGTATTAATTTAGTCTTATCTACAGACATCGTTTTAGACACGAATTCTAAGTTTTTATTAATATTATTTTTTTTATCTTTTGATCCTCTTCCACAATTTAAACCTTTATAAATGCCTTTAGAGTAACCATTTTTTCTAGAAAAAAAACAATGTTTAATTTGACGAAGTTTTTTTAATTTTTTTGAATAAAACATTATTTAAATCCGGCAAAATTACTTTTACTAAATTTATAGGCTAAAATTACTTTAAATAATTTACCCATGTATCTTGGGCTTATTAGCCTTTTAATTCTCAAGTATAAGTCTGATTGTTCAGTAAATTTCATTTTTTTTGCTACTATTTCTGCTCTCTCAAAAATACCCATATTTTCTAAAAACTCTTTTTGTGTAATCAAATTTTTTGTTTTTAAACTATTTTTAGAGAAAAACTCATTAAGAAGATTAAAGTTTACATGTGAAGTGATATCTGCGGATCCTAAATTATTGAGTAAATTATTTTTTCTATGTTTCATCACAGATTGTAAGGTATTTTGATTGTTTGATTTTAAATAACCATAATCGATTAACAAAATACATCCTTTTAGTTTAGAAATTTTCTTAGCCACCTTTTTAAGTTCTTGAAAACCAAATTTTGGAAATTCAATAAAATTTAAATTTTTTAATGTTTTATAAGATTTAATGATTTTCGTGTTAGAGGTTGAGGCTTTTTTGAAAACTTGTTTGATCTTATCATTTTTATCAAGTGTATAATTTTTTTCCAAAAAAGAATTTTTAATCTTCTTAAATTGTTTAATTGGTATTGCGTCAAAGAATTCATTTCCAAAAAATATTATAGGACCCTTTTTAATTTCATTAAAATTTTTTGTCCATTTTACTTCTTTACTTATTTTTTTCTTTTGAATTTTTTTTAGATAATTACTCTTTTCATATAAAAAAAGTTTTTTTATTGAATTAAACTCAGGAAATTTTTTAAATGATTTTAATAAAATTCTTGATAGACTTCCATCACCAGGTCCAAGTTCTACGATATTGAAATTTTTTGGTTTACCAAATGTTTCCCAGCAGGTTACAATCCAAATCGCAATTATTTCAGAAAATAAATTTGAAATTTTAGGTGCAGTAATATAATCACCTTTTTCTCCAAACGGAATTCGCGAAGTATAATAGCCAAACTTTTTATCATAAAGAACATTCATTAGAAACTTATCTACTGAAAGAATTTTTGAATTTTTAAAAAATATCCTGTTATTTTTCATTTTTTTTTAAATTTATTAAAATAAAAATTCCGGTAATAATCATAAACAAACTTAAAATACTACCCATACTCAATAAATTAAACAAATAACCTAATTGAACATCTGGCTCTCTAAAAAATTCTGATATTATTCTGAAGACACCATAAAGAATTAAAAATAAATATGAGCAAGTTCCAATTTTATATTTTTTTTTTAAAACAAAAAAGTTTAATATTAAAAATAAAATTGCACCTTCAAGCACAGCTTCATATAATTGAGAAGGATGTCTTGGAAGCATATCAACAGTTGGAAAAATTATCCCCCAGGAACCACTAGTAGCTTTTCCAATTAACTCACCATTAATGAAATTAGCTACACGCCCAAAAAAAATACCTATCGGAGAAACACATGCTATAATATCTAGCAAAAATAATGTAGAGATGTTTTTTTTTTTAGAAAAAAAATATGTTCCAAAAATTACTCCAATCAAAGCTCCATGAAAGGACATTCCTCCCTCCCAAACTTTAATCATATCAAAAGGATTTGCGATATAATATTCCAGGTTATAGAAAATTATATATCCAAGTCTACCGCCTATAATTATTGAAATAATCAAATAAGAGATCAAATCATCGAAATAACTTAATTTAAATTTTAGACTTGTGGTTTTTATAATATGTCTTGCGATTTTTTTTCCGACCCACCATCCTAGAATAATCCCAAAAATATATGCTAATGAATACCATCTGATAACTAATATCCCGAAATCTAATAAAACGGGGTCTAAATTATGGGTATACATAATTACTTATATCATATTTGAAATTAAGATTGCCATCAAATAAGATGAGTTATGAATAATTCGGAAAAAATTTTAAAATCATTATCTAACTTAATTGAAAACGGTTTTTTGTCTTCAAATGATCTTAAAAAAGAAATTTCAACAGACTTAAAATTTAAGAGAGATAAATTAATTAGTAAGCTTGAATTAGTCTCTAAGAAAGAATTTGATGTTTTAAAAAAGATTGTTCAAAAACAGGATATAATGTTAAAAAAATTATTGAAAAAAAAAAATACTAAAAAGGCAAAGAGACCTTAACTTGCAGTCCATTATATTTACTTTTTCCTAATTGAATATTCCCACCATGCGAATTAATAATATCCTCTACTATCGCTAAGCCCAAACCAACTCCTGATTGATTCAAACTTCTACTTTTGTCCAGTCTAAAGAAAGGTTTGAAAACATTCTTGTGTTGATCCTCTGGTATACCAGGACCATCATCTTCTATAGTAATGAAAACTCTTTTATTTCCTTTTTGAACATCAATATCTACTTTATCTCCATAAGTTAAACCATTTTGAATAATATTTTCAAAAGATCTTTTTAATGCCACAGGCCTACCTGTCATTTCAATCAAGTCATTATTGTTATTAAATGTGATTTTATTATTATTAAAACTACTTTTTATTGAATTTATTAAATTATTCAAATTAATCTTAGATGTATTTTCTTGAGACTGGGTTTTTGCGAATTGTAAATAATCATTAAGCATTTTTTCCATCTCTTTAATGTCTTCGGACATTTTATCCGAGACATCTTTTTGCTTAAGCATTGCTAATTGTAACTTTAGTCTTGTTAATGGTGTTCTTAAATCATGACTTATTCCTGAAAGCATTTCTGCTCTTTGATTAAGGTGACGATTTATTCTTTTAGCCATACGATCAAATTCAAAAGCTGCTTTTCTGATTTCTTGAGACCCGGAGGCTCTAAAGTCATTCACATAATCCCCTTTTCCGAATCGCTCAGCCGCCTTTGCTAATTTTACCAAAGGCTTAGTTTGATTTTTTAAAAATATCAAAGCTATAATTATTAAGACCAAAGAGGGCAGTGTAGTCCATAAAAGGAATAATCTTACCGATGAAGCTGAAACCATTTCTTTTGGAACTAAAAATTCAATTACATCAGTCCCTGATTTTATCTTAATTTCTACAGCATTTTTAAATTTTGAAGTATCAAACCAATAATTGTTATTCCCAAAAACAGATTTCAATTCTCTTCGCAATGATCTATCCATAGGACTAAATTTCCTTTCTCCGCTATTATTGGGAAATGCCTCTTGATTTATGCCAATCTCAAAATTAAAATTATTTTTATAGCTATCTGTAAAAAAATCTAAATTTTTTTTATCGTTTTGATATACTTCTTCTATGGCCTTCAACTGGGAAACAAGTGATCTAGTTATATTTTTATTAGCTTTGATCCATATACTGTCATAAAAAACTACAGTTATTATTATTTGTAAAATAATTGTTGGAGCAGCAACAATGATTAATGCCCTATAAAATAGTCTTTTTGGTAATATATATTTTATAAATTTATTCAACCCAGAGAACATAACCAGACCCCCTTATCGTTTGTAGGTATTTTGGATTTTTTGGATTTATCTCTATTTTTTGCCTTAATCTAGTTATCATAACATCAATCGATCTTTCTTGACCAATACCAGAAATTTTTCCAATTTCCTCCCTAGAAAATGTTGTTCCTAAATTACTAAGCATTTCAACTAAAACTTTTTTTTCTGTGTTATTAATTTTCCTTACTTTATTATTAAGACTCACAGTCATTTTATTTAAATCTATTTCAGCAGATCCAACTATATGTTTAGATTTTAAATCTAGCTTGTTATTTTTATTAATTATATTTTTAATTCTTAATAATAATTCTTTTGGTTCAAATGGTTTTCCAATGTAATCATCTGCTCCAATTTCCAATCCTTTTATCCTATTTTCAACCTCTCCTTTTGCTGTAAGTAGTATTATAGGTACTTTAACTTTGTTTTTAATTTCTTTTGTAAGATCATATCCATTCTGCCCTGGCATCATTACATCTAGAATAATTATATCAAATTTCAGGTATTTAAGTCTTTCTTTAGCTTGATCTGCGTTCTCTGCCGTAGAAACAATATATTTATTCTCTGATAGATAATCTTTTAATAGATCGCGAATTCTATTATCGTCATCAACAATGAGTATGTGATTTCTATTACTTTCCATTAATTATTTTTTTTAAAACATCTTTAAACTTTATTACTGAGTCAGAACTTGAATTTTTTAAAGCATTAAATATCCTTTTTTTTTGTGTATTATATACTATCTCAAAAAAAACTTTTCCTTCTTTATCTAAAAATAAATTTTTCTTTCTTGTATCTGTCTCATCTTGTATTTGTTTAATCATTTTAGATTTTATTAAATCTCGCAAAACTCTATTTAAGCTTTGTTTGGTGACTTTTAATTGAAATATTAGTTCGCCTAAATTAATACCTGGATTACGCTCAATTAAATTTAATGCTCTTAGGTGAGCAGGACCAAAAAACCTCTTTGATAATATTTCTTTTGGATCAGAAAACGTCTCTCTGTAAGCGTAATAAAGAAGCTGAATAAAATCTTTAATTTGCTCATCTTTAAGATAAAGTAAATCTTTCATAATGGTAAGTTATATTGACTTATCCTGACAATGAATATACTTTTTTATAATTAAAAAATCTATATATTTACAGAAATGGAAAGCATACCTTACGACAAACGGTCTGGAAAAATTTGGTTTAATGGGAAAACCGTAGAATGGGCAGATGCAAATATTCATATATTAAACCACGGATTACATTATGCAAGTTGTGTTTTTGAAGGGGAAAGAGTTTATGATGGTGAAATATTTAAATTAGAAGAACACACCAACAGATTATTTTATTCTGCAAAAAGAATGGGGATAACAGTCCCTTATTCTCAAGACGAAATAAACAACGCAAGTAAAAATATAATTAACATTCAAAAAGTGCAGAATGGATATGTAAGACCCCTTATCTGGAGAGGGAGTGAAATGATGGCCATTTCCGCTCAAAAAAATAAAATACATGTAGCAATTGCAACATGGGAGTGGGGGTCATATTTTGATCCTAAACTTAAACTTAAAGGAATTAAGCTAAATATTTCAAGCTGGAGAAGACCAGCACCAAATACAATACCATGGGATACCAAAGCTGCAGGATTATATATGATTTGTACATTGTCAAAACATGAAGCCGAAGCAAAAGGTTACACAGACTCTTTAATGCTTGATCATGAGGGTAACGTTGCTGAAGCAACAGGAGCTAACATTTTTTTTAAAGATAAACAAGGCGATTTACATACTCCAATTCCTGACTCTTTTTTAAATGGTATTACAAGAAGAGAAGTTATCAAGATTGCTAAATCAAAAGGTATTAAGGTTATTGAGAGAAAAATTAAACCAGATGAAATGAAGGATTTTGAAGGATGTTTCTTAACTGGAACTGCGGCTGAAGTAACACCAGTTTCACAAATTTCTGATTACGAATTCAAAGTTTGTAAAACAATTACTGACTTAAATGAATCTTATCAAAATTTAGTAAGGAAAAAATCAGCTGCTTAATTTTTTTTTGCTACAATCAAAACTGACCAAGCTAATTTTTTAAAAATGTTTATTTTGAATAAAAATTGATCAATTTCTTTTAAAATCTTAAAAATAATTGAAGTTTTTGGTGAGTAGTATAGAGGAAAAAAAATTAATGTTAAAAATCCATAATATTTTATATTCATATTAGAAAATTGTTTATTAATTAAATTTAAATCTTGGTTATTTAGTGGGTGTTCATCTTCAGATCTTGAATTTGGAGTTAGTTTTCTATAAAAATTGATTAAAGGATTTGTGCCTAATGGTTCTATAAACACAAACTGTCCACCCGGTTTTAAAATTCTATAAATTTCATTTATACATAACTGCATGTTTAAATGATGCAGAATACCTGTTCCGTAAACAATATCAAAAGTCTCATTTTTAAATCTTGTATTTTCGCAGTCATCAACTGATAACTCTATATTTAAATCTTCTTCAGCAACTAGTTTTTTAGCTTTTTCAATAGATACTTCAGAAATATCTATACCAGATATTTTTTTTGGATTAAATTTATAAACTTTCTTTAATGAATGACCGATGCCACATCCATAATCTAGAATTGTTAAATCTTTTGTGTTATTTTTTAAAAAATTTAGAAAATCTTCGCCAGAATTATAAATTGCTTTATAAAAAACATTTTCAAATCTTCCTTTAGAGCTAGATTGTAGTTTATTATGAAAATCTCTTTCTCTGATATTTTTTTCTGTGAGAGACATTATAAATCTTTAGAGTCTTGATTAATGGCGTGATCTATTCCTTTTCTCACATAATCATAACCAGTATACAAAGTTAAAAAAGCAGAGAGCCAAAGAAGAATAATTCCTATTGTTTGAGCGTTATAATCTTGAAAATTAATTATTTTATTTCCGCTTTCACCGGTCAAGAGTATGGCAATCGAGACCATTTGAATAAAAGTTTTTAGTTTGGATAAACTTGTGACCTGCATAGCAATTTGTCCTTTTGCTAAAAACTCTCTTAAACCTGATACTAAAATTTCTCTTGTAAGAATTATAATTGCAGCAATAACCTCGTAATTCTTTATTGTCCCATTCATAACAAGCAAAATAAGAGCAGCAGACACAAGGATCTTATCTGCTATAGGATCTAGAAGTTCTCCTAGTTTGGACTCTTCTTTAAACACTCTAGCTAAAAGTCCATCAAGATAATCAGTAAAACTTGCTAAAGCGAAAAGAAAAAAAGGTATTAAATCACCAAAAAAACCTGGTATAAAAAAAGTTAAAACAAAGATAGGCACAATAATTATGCGACCTATTGTAAGAATATTTGGTATTTTTAACTTCATAATTTATTCGTGAAAATAATTATATATTTTATTTGCAATACTGTCTTCTATTCCTTCGATGGCTTTTAAATCCTCAAGACTTGCTGATTCAACCGCTCTTGCAGAACCAAAATGGTTTAACAAAGCTCTCTTTCTTTGTTTACCAATGCCCTCTATCTGATCTAAAAGAGACTTACTCAAATTTTTCTTTCTCTTTGCTCTGTGAGCACTAATTGCAAATCTATGTGCTTCATCTCTCAGCCTTTGAATAAAGAATAAAAGCGGATCATTTTTACTTAAAATGAATTCTTTATTTTTGTAATAAATTTTTTCCTCACCAGCGTTCCTTTTTTTACCTTTTGCCACTGCTAATATTGGTAAGTCGTGTAAACCAAGTTCATTTAAAACTTCTCTGCTAACAGAATACTGTCCTTTACCTCCATCAATCAAAATTAAATCTGGAAGCGATAAAGATCCTGATTTCTCTTTCACTGCTTTAGAAAATCTTCTAAACAAAACCTCTTTCATCATTCCATAATCATCATTTTTTACTTTCTCATCTTTTATATTGAATTTTCTGTATCTTTTTTTTACAAAACCCTCGTTGCTAAAGCATATTAGAGCTCCAACAGAATTAGTTCCTTGAATGTGACTGTTATCGTAAACTTCTATGAGATCTATACTGCTGTTAAGTTGAAATTTAGTGGCGAGTGTCTCAATTAAATTATTATTTGTATCAGACTGGATGAGTTTTTGTTTTAAAGCTTGTTTTGCGTTCTTTTCTGCAAGTTTTGATATGGATAATTCATTTTTCGATTTAGCTGTTTTTATTATTATTTGCTTATTTTCTTTTGTAGAGAATGTTTTTTCAAGAAGTTTTTTTTCATTTGCTTCTATATTTGTAAGGATTATCTCTGGAATAGTTTTATTTTCATAAAATTGAGGTAAAAAAGATGAAAGAATTTCTTCAACCGTATCATCCGTGTCATGTTTTGGGTAAAATGCCTGATTACCCCAATTTTGTTTAGATCTAAAAAAGAAAACTTGAATACAAGTTTTTCCAGTTTCTTTATAAATACTTATAACATCTGCTTCATTTAAATTTGTTTGGTTTATTTTTTGTGAGGTTTGTATTTGAGTTAAGGCTTTAATTCTATCTCGTGCGATAGCTGCTTTCTCGTAATCAAGTTCTTTACTGGCTTTTTCCATCTCTTTAGATAAGTTTTTTTGAATCCTTCTTGATTTACCTGAAATAAAATCAATCGCATCATTGACAGTAGACAAATAGTCCTTTTCATCAATATGGCCAACACAAGGACCAGAGCATCTTTTAATTTGATAAAGAATACATGGTCGGTCTCTATTTTTGAAAACTGTATCATCACAAACCCTTAATTGAAAAATCTTTTGAAGAATTTTAATTGTCCAATTAGCTGAGCCTATTGATGCAAATGGACCAAAATAATATCCTGTTTTTGATTTTTTTCCTCTTAACTTAGTTAGCTGAGGCCATTTATCTTTATTACCAATATATATGTATGGAAAAGATTTATCATCTCTTAGTAAAATATTGTAGCGAGGTTTATGTTTTTTAATTAAGTTTGCTTCGAGCAATAAAGCTTCACTTTCATTACTTGTAGTAGTTGTTTCCAGATTATGTGTAAGAGATAACATTCTTTCAGTTCTTATAGGCAGGTTTGAGTCTGTAACATAACTCTTTAACCTGTTTGGGATATTTTTTGCTTTACCAATATAAAGAATTTCACCTGTTGAGCTTAACATTTTATATACCCCAGGATTTTTTGGAATTAATGGTATTTTATCTTTAATTACTTTTTTTCCTAGTTCTAAACTATTAATCATATTTTAGTCTTTGATACTGCGATACCAACAGATTTGGTTTTTTTTAAGATATCTAGCTTTTCTAATTTTAAACTTATTTTTTTTACAAGTTTGTTTTTAAAAATAATATTAAAAATATTTTCTGCTAAATCCTCAAGTAATTCGTGGTGTGTTGAATTTGCGAGTTTTTCAATTTTTATTACAACCTCTTCATAATTTAAAATTGAATTTAGGTCTTTACTATTTGGAGACACATAAGGATCTGTCAAAATTTCAATATTAAATTTTACTCTTTGCTTCTTTTTTTTCTCAAAGTTATGTATTCCAACTAAAATCTTCAAAGTAAGATCTTTGATGATTACTTTTCTTTTGTATTTAAATTTTTCTCTTTTTTTAAATTTTATTATTTTCATTCTTTTGTATTAATTATATCAGGTGTTTGCCATGCCAGTCTTTGCCCACCATCAATATTAATTATTTCTCCAGTTATGCTTTTACTTTCAATAAGAAATTTTACACCATTACAGATATTTTCTAAATCTACTTTTTTTCTTAATATTATTGACTTCCACTGTTTCTTAAAATGTTTCTCAGATTGTCTTTTATTTTTTAAAGTAGGACCAGGTGAGATACCATTCACTCTAATATTGGGAGCTAGTTTCATAGCTGAGGTTTTTGTTAAAACCGCTAAGGAAGATTTACTTAAAGTATATGAGAAAAAAAAGGGGGTTAATTTTTCAACTCTTTGATCAATAATATTGATAATGCATCCCTCTTTATCTCTTACAAACTTATGAAAGTTTTTAGTTAAAATTGCAGGCGCTTTTAAATTAATATTAATATGTTTAGTGAAAGATTTTTCAGAGAAATTTTCAAGATTATCGTTTTCAAAAACAGAGGCATTATTAATCAAACAATCTAAACCTTTCATCTTCGTATACGCATTCTTAATCAAACTATTAGTTTGCTTAAAGTTATTTAAATCTGCCTTTAATAAATAAGTTTCGGCGCCAAGTTTCTCTAGTTCTTTTTTTAATTTTAAGGCACTACTTTTAGAACGATTGAAATGAACAACAATTTTTGTATCAAAACTTACTAGGTTTTTTGCGATAGCAGCGCCTATTCTTGTAGCTCCACCGGTTATAATTATTTTTTTGGCTTCCATTTTTTAATTGCTTTTTTAGGTTTAGTACCTGGCATGCCCATCGTTGATCTCCCTTTTGGGTAAACCCTACTTTTCAAATTATATTGAGAAATTTTTGGATTTAAAGTTATTTCAAGCTCACTTGCTTCCAACTTTCTCATTTCATCTCTTAATTTTGCGGCTTCCTCAAACTCTAGGTTAGAAGCAGCTTCTTTCATTTTTCTATTTAATGCTTTTAGATGTTTTTTTAAGTTTCCACCTACATTTGAACCTTCGCTAATTTTTACGTAATCTTTTTCGTAAACAGACTCTAAAATATCGCTTATTTCTTTTTTGACAGACTCTGCAGTTATTCCATTTTTTTTATTATATTCTAATTGTTTATTTCTTCTTCTCTCTGTTTCCTTTATTGCTTTATCAATACTTTTTGTGACTTTATCAGCATATAAAATTACTTTACCGTCTATATTTCGAGCTGCTCTTCCAATAGTTTGTATTAAAGAAGTTTCTGATCTTAAAAAACCTTCTTTATCAGCATCTAATATTGCCACTAAAGCGCATTCAGGAATATCTAATCCTTCTCGCAATAAGTTTATACCGACAAGAATATCAAATACTCCCATTCTTAGATCTCTAATAATTTCAATTCTTTCGAGAGTATCAATATCAGAGTGCATGTATCTTACTTTAAGGCCATTTTCGTGAAGGTATTCAGTAAGATCCTCTGCCATCTTTTTAGTAAGTGTTGTGGCAAGAACTCTGTAACCTTTTTTTACAATTTCTTTTGCTTCATGCATAAGATCATCAACTTGAGTTTTGGCTGGTCTTATTTCTACTGGTGGATCTATTAAACCTGTTGGTCTAATAATTTGGTCAATGTGCTTATTGCTAGTTTGTTTTAGTTCCCATGGACCCGGAGTTGCAGACACGAATACAGTTTGTGTTCTCATTAAATCCCACTCTTCAAACTTTAAAGGTCTATTATCCATGCAAGATGGAAGTCTAAATCCATACTCAGCTAATGTGCTTTTCCTGGTTCGGTCTCCTTTATACATCCCATTTAATTGAGGGACAGTTACATGACTTTCATCCACGAATATAATTGCATTATCTGGAAAATACTCAAACAAAGTAGGCGGAGGTTCTCCAGCTTTTCTTCCAGACAAAAATCTTGAATAATTTTCGATACCTGCACAAGTTCCAGTCGCTTCAATCATTTCTAAATCAAATTTAGTTCTCTCCCTTAGTCGCTGTTCTTCTAAAAGTTTATTATTTTCTCTGTGTTTTTTTAATGTTTCAGCTAATTCAGATTTTATTTGTCTTATGGCTTGTTCGATAGTTGGTTTAGGAGTTATGTAGTGGCTATTAGCGTAAATTTTTATAATAGAGTAATCATTAGTTTTATCACCAGTAAGTGGATCAAATTCTTCGATTTTTTCTAATTTATTTAAATTAAAACTTATTCTCCAAGCTCTATCCTCCAAATGCGATGGGAAGATTTCTAAATTTTCTCCCCTTACCCTAAAAGTTCCTCTAAAAAAATTTTGATCATTTCTTTTGTACTGTAAATTTATAAAAGCTCTAATTAAATCATCTCGTTCATACTCATAATTCTTTTTTAAAGTAATTGTCATTTTTGAGTACGCCTCAACAGAACCTAAACCATAAATGCATGATACACTCGCAACAATAATTACATCGTCTCTTTCCAACAAAGATCTTGTTGCCGAGTGTCTCATACGATCAATTTGCTCATTTATTGAAGCTTCTTTTTCTATATAAGTATCAGATCTAGGAACGTATGCTTCTGGAGTGTAGTAATCGTAATATGACACAAAATATTCTACAGCATTATTTGGAAAAAAACTTTTAAACTCTCCGTACAATTGAGCAGCCAAAGTTTTATTTGGCGCTAGAATTAGTGCTGGCCTATTAGCCTTTTCGATAACTTTTGCCATTGTAAAAGTTTTACCCGATCCAGTAACCCCCAAAAGTACTTGTTCTTGTTTGTTATCTTTTAAGTTTTTTAATATTTGCTTTATTGCCTCTGGCTGGTCACCGCTAGGTTGAAAATCACTTTTGATTTTAAAGTTAATACCTCCCTCTAACTTCTTAATTTTTTTTGAGTTATTAACTTCTAGATCAGCTAATTTTTCTTGATAAGTATTTTGCATTTTGTGTTAATAATAAATTAATTATATTATAAATTTCAATGAGCATAGTTTCCAATAGTTTAAAACGTATAAAACCGTCGCCTACAATAGCAGTTACCTCAAAAGCTAGAGAAATGAGAGCTGCTGGAAAGGACGTTATAGGTTTAGGGGCTGGAGAGCCTGATTTTGATACTCCAGATAATATTAAAGAAGCAGCAATAGAAGCAATTAGAAAAGGCGATACAAAATATACTGCAGTGGATGGAACCCCAGCATTAAAAAAGGCTATCCAAGCAAAATTTTCTAGAGAAAATGATTTATCATATGAGCTTGATCAAATCTCAGTTGGAACTGGTGGAAAGCAAGTTTTATATAACGCTTTTATGGCAACCATAAACAAAGGTGACGAAGTAATTATTCCAGCTCCTTATTGGGTTTCTTATCCTGACATTGTTTTGTTAGCCGGGGGAAAACCCAAAATAATTAAATGTGATGAAAAAAATAATTTTAAATTAACACCAGAAAAATTAAAAAAGGCAGTTTCAAAGAAAACAAAGTGGATAATTATAAACTCTCCATCTAACCCTACAGGCTCTGGCTACACCAAAGATGAGATAATAGCTTTATCAAAGATTTTAATAAAATATAAAAATTTATATATTTTAAGCGATGATATTTATGAACATATTACTTATGACGGATTTAAATTTTTTACAATTGCCCAAATTGAAAAATTAAAAAGCAGAACTTTAACCATGAATGGAGTGAGTAAATCTTATTCAATGACTGGCTGGAGGATAGGTTATGCTGCAGGCCCAAAAGAAATTATTAAAGCGATGGCTAAAATCCAATCTCAATCTACTAGTAATCCCACATCTATAAGTCAAGCAGCTGCAGTAGAAGCTTTGAACGGAACACAAGACTTTATTTTAGAGAGATCAAATTCTTTTAAAGAAAGAAGAAATTTTGTTGTTGATAGTTTAAATAACATAAAAGGTATAAGCTGTTTAAGTCCTGAAGGAGCTTTTTACGTTTTTCCTAATTGCAAAAAATTACTTAACAACAAAACTAAACTAAAAACTGACAAAGACTTTGTAGAAAAGTTGTTGGAAAAAGCCGAGGTAGCTGTAGTTCAAGGCTCTGCTTTTGGTTTAGAAGGTTACTTTAGAATATCTTACGCCACATCAATGGATAATTTAAAAAAAGCAATGGAAAGAATTAAATCTTTTTGTAATAGCCTTAATTAGACTCAGATAAATATTTTTCAGCCTCAAGTGCAGACATACAGCCCATACCAGCAGCTGTAACAGCTTGTCTGAAAATTTTGTCTTTTACATCACCCGCCGCAAATACTCCTGGAATATTTGTAGCCGTTGAATCCGGTTGAGTTATAAGGTATCCTTCTTTATCCATTTTTAATTGATCTTTGAATAAAGATGTTGCTGGATCATGACCTATTGCAATAAATAAACCGTCAACTTTAAGATCTTTAACTTTATTATCTTTAACATTTTTAATTTTTAATGCATTCACAGTTTTAGGCTCTTTTGTACCTAATACGTCTTCAACAACACTGTCCCAAATAATTTCTATTTTTTTATTTGCTTTTAATTTTGCTTGAAGCATTTTTTCTGCTCTTAATTCATTTCTTCTATGAATTAGGTAAACTTTTGAAGCAAACTTAGTTAGAAACATTGCTTCTTCCACAGCTGCGTTTCCTCCGCCAACTACAGCTACCTCTTTTTCTTTGAAGAAAAATCCGTCGCACGTAGCGCAAGCTGAAACTCCGAAACCTCTGAATTCTTGCTCAGACTTCAAATTTAACCATCTAGCTTGTGCGCCTGTTGAAATTATGAAACTATCTGCAGTATAAATTTGTCCGCTATCACCAGTTGCTGTAAAAGGTTTTTTCGTTAAATCAACTTTACTTATGTGATCTTGTATCATTTCTGTTCCAACAGCTTCCGCTTGGCCTTTCATTTCGTCCATCAGCCACGGTCCCTGAATCACTTTTGCATACCCAGGGTAATTCTCAACATCAGTTGTGGTAGTCAATTGCCCTCCAGGTTGAGAACCATGAACAAGTATTGGTTTAAGCATGGCTCTGGCCGCGTAAATAGCCGCTGTATAACCAGCAGGACCAGATCCAAGAATTAACACTTTTGTATGTTTTGGTGATTTATTATTCATTATGTAAAGGTATATAATAACTAATGTTAGAATTAAAAGCACTTCTTTTAACGCAAGGTATGCACGGTATGGTTAGTCAGGTAGAGGGATTAGCTAAAGCTTTAGGCCTAAGTTATAAACACCAAAAAATTGAATTAAAATCTTTTTGGAATATGATACCGCCAAAAATCAGTCCGATCTCAGAAAATTTGGTAAAAAATAAATTCGTATGTGATTGTAAAATCATTATATCGTGTGGAAGAAAAAGTGTAATACCATCAATAGCATTAAAAAAAAGACTCGGAAATGAAATTTTTAATATCCATATCCAAGATCCAAAAATATCGTTCAAACATTTTGATCTTATAGTGAGCCCGGAGCACGACAATCTAAAAGGTGAAAACATAATTAATACTACTGGAGCTATTCATTATTTAACCAAAAAAGAAATCATGGATAACTCTCAATATTTAGCAATTGAAAAGGATAAGAGAAGGGAACTAGTTGCCTTTATTATTGGTGGACCAAATAAATATTACAAATATTCTGAAAAACAAATTCATGAACTTTTCAACAAAGTAAAAACCTTGTTCACCCCAGATAAATTTAAGATAATTGTCATTCCTTCTTATCGAACACCTGAAAATATTTTAAAAATAGCATTTAACACTTTTAATGTTGATCATCATGTTGTAAAAACAATAGATAAAAAAGCTTATCTTTCTGCATTAGCAATTTCTAATTATATTGTTGTTACATGCGACTCTACGTCAATGATTTCAGAGGCAGCTATCACTGGAAAACCAGTTTACATTGCAATGATGAAGTCCTTCAAACCAACAGGAAGGTTTAAAAAATTTTATTCACAATTAAGTAATTTAGGTATAACAAGAGAACTAGGAAATAGTGTTGAAAGTTGGGGTTACAATAAATTAAACGAAGTAGGTAGAATAGCACCAATTATAAAAGCAAGTATGAAAAAAAATGGAATTATTTAAGTCACTAGAAACAAGAACTAAAATATTTAGTGTTCCTTTCAAACACTTTGAAATCAATGAACCATTGACACAAAGTGCAATTGATGAAATTTCTAATGCTGAAATAGCTGACCCTAGAAAACAAAATTTAAATTATGACGGAACAAGAGCACTTGACGGTGGAGAGGGAGCTTTCAGAGCAGGAATTAAAGATGGCGGTAAGGCAAAAAAACTTAGATGTTATGTTACTAAAGAAAACTCTAATCAATTTCCTAATTTAAAAAAGTTTATTGAAGAATTGAGATCGCCAAAAGTTTACAAAAAAATTGGATCATTAATTGGAAAAGATTTAAGAAATTCATATGTGAGACTAGAGGTAATTTGTGACCGAGAAGGTTTTTGGCTGAAACCTCACTGTGATATTGAGGAAAAATTAATGTCTTCAATAGTATTTATTAATCTACATAACGAGTCTGAAAATCTAGGAACAGATTTTTATGATGCGAAACTAAATAAAGTCAAAACAGTTCCTTACAAGCATAATTATGGATACTTTTTTACTAGTGGGCCAAATACTTGGCATGGTATGGAAAAAAAAGAGATTAAAAAAGAGAGAAGGTGCATTCAAATAAACTACGTAACTTTTGAAACTGATTGGAAAGTAAAAAGTTAAATATCTTGCAAAGAAGTTACACTGATATCTCTTAGTTTTAGAGATTTTATACCTTCCAAACAAACCTTCGCCGTAGACATATTAGTGCAATATGGAACCTTATTAGCAAGAGTAGCTCTTCTCAAAGCCACTGCATCACTTAATTGCGTTTCACTATTTTCACCTCCAGTATTAATCACTAAAGCTATCTTTTTGTCATTAAGAACATCAACAATATGAGGAGAGCCTTGATTAACTTTATTTATTTTTTTACAATCAATTCCATGTTGATTTATATAATCAGCAGTTCCACCAGTCCCGCAAAGTTTAAAATTCAACTTAATTAATTGTTTTGCTAATTCTACTCCCTCTTTTTTGTGACTATTTTTTAAAGAGATAAAAGCTAAGCCTTTTTTAGGAAGAGAGTTGGAGGCTGCGATTTGACTCTTTGCAAAAGCCATCCCAAAATTTTTATCAAAACCCATTACCTCACCTGTAGACTTCATTTCTGGACCAAGTAAAAGATCACTGTTTGGAAATTTATTGAACGGAAACACTGCTTCTTTAACTGCAAACATGTCTTTCGTTTTACTTTTTAAGTTAAACTTAGTTAATTTTTCACCAGCCATTACTCTCGAGGCTATCTTAGCAAGTGGTAAATTTTTTGCTTTTGAAACAAACGGAACAGTTCTACTAGCCCTTGGGTTTACCTCTATTACATATATTTTGTCATTTTTAATTGCGTATTGAACATTCATGAAACCTTTGACTTCGAGAGCTAGAGCTAATTTTTTTGTTTGATTTTCAATTTCTTTTATTAAAAAGGATTTAATTGATACTGGCGGTAGACTACATGCAGAATCTCCAGAGTGAATCCCAGCTTCCTCTATATGTTGCATAATACCAGCGACGAAAACATTTTTGCCATCCGAAATTGCGTCCACATCAACTTCCATTGCATTATCAATGAACTTATCAATTAAGATCGGATTTTTTTCAGCAACTTTAAATGCCTCTTTTACAAAGTTTTTAAGCTGACTTTTTTCATGAACTATTTCCATAGCTCTGCCGCCTAGTACATACGAAGGCCTTACCATTAAAGGCAAACCTATTTTATCGGCTATTTTAATTGCTTGAGGGAAAGTTTTTGCAATACCGCTTTCAGCTTGATTTAATTTCAATTTATTTAAAAGATTTCTAAATCTATCCCTATCTTCAGCGAGATCAATCGACGTGTATTGTGTTCCTAAAATTGGAAGTTTATTTTCGTGCAAAAATTTCGCAAGCTTAATAGGAGTTTGACCACCGAATTGAGTAATTACACCTTTTACGTTACCTTTTGATTTCTCCTTTTTTATAATGTTGAAAACGTATTCATCCGTTAAAGGTTCAAAATATAACCTATCACTTGTATCGTAATCGGTTGATACAGTTTCTGGATTACAATTAACCATAATTGTTTCGTATTTAGCCTCTTTAAGAGCAAAACTAGCTTGGCAACAGCAATAATCAAATTCGATACCTTGACCTATTCTGTTTGGACCTCCGCCAAGTATTATAATTTTATTTCTACTAGAAGGATCAGACTCGCATTCTGTATAAGAAGAGAAATTTCTTTGATAAGAAGAGTACATGTATGGAGTAAAAGATTTAAATTCTGCAGCACAAGTATCTACTTTTTTATAAACTGGTAAAACTTTTAATGCAGTTCTTTTCTTTCTAATTAATGACTCTGAGGTATTTGTGAGTTCAGATAATTTTTTATCAGAAAATCCTATTGATTTTATATAATTGAATTCATTGAAAGTTTTTGGAAGACCTTTCCTCTTTATTTTGATTTCATTATCTATGATTTCTTTAATTTGGCTTATAAACCAAGGGTCTATTTTTGATAATTTATGTATTTTATTTAAATTGATTTTTTTTCTAATAGCTTCTGCAACGATTAAAATTTTATTGGGAATATTTTCCTTAAGTTTCTTTTCTATTTTTTTTTTATTAAGATCAAATATTTGGTCTAAACCTGAGAAACCTGTCTCTAAGGAAACTAAAGCTTTTTGCAAGGATTCTTTAAAGTTTCTGCCTATTGCCATAGCTTCACCTACAGACTTCATTGACGTACCTAAAACTGCGGCAGAAGTAGAAAATTTTTCAAAGGTAAATCTTGGAATTTTTGTCACTACATAATCTATTGTAGGTTCAAAAGAGGCAGGGGTTACTTTTGTAATTTCATTTTTTAATTCATCTAAAGTGTACCCAACTGCTAGCTTTGCAGCTACTTTTGCTATTGGAAACCCAGTTGCTTTAGAAGCTAAAGCAGATGACCTTGAAACTCTTGGGTTCATCTCAATAATTACCATTCTTCCATTTTTTGGATTGATCGCAAATTGAACATTAGATCCTCCCGTTTCTACTCCAATTTTTCTAAGGCAAGCTATAGAAGCATTTCTCATAACTTGATACTCTTTGTCAGTTAAAGTAAGTGCAGGTGCAATAGTAACCGAGTCCCCAGTATGTATACCCATAGGGTCTACATTTTCTATTGAACAGATAATAATACAGTTATCATTTTTATCTCTTACTACTTCCATCTCAAATTCTTTCCATCCTTCTAGACACTCCTCTACTAAAACTTGATTAACAGGTGACTCATACAGTCCATTCTTTATTATCTTAAAAAACTCTTTTTTATTTTTAGCAATACCACCGCCTAACCCACCTAAAGTGAATGCTGGTCTAATTATTGCAGGTAATCCAATTTGCTTTAATGCTTTGGTGGACTGATTAAATTTATTTACAATTTTTGACTTAGGAAGATCTAAACCAATCTCGATCATGTTTTTTCTAAACTTTTTTCTATCTTCAGCATTAGATATTGCTTTTGAATTAGCACCAATAAGTTCAATTTTATATTTTTTAAGAATTCCTTTTTTTTCAGCCTCCATTGCTAAATTTAAAGCTGTTTGACCTCCCATGGTCGGTAAAATTGCGTCAGGTTTTTCTTTTATAAGAATTTTTTCAAGCACTTCTATTGTAATGGGCTCGATATACGTTTTGTCTGCAACATTTGGATCAGTCATTATTGTTGCTGGATTAGAATTAATTAAAATTACTTTGAACCCCTCATCTTTTAGCGCTTTACATGCTTGTGTTCCCGAGTAATCAAATTCACAAGCTTGACCAATAATAATAGGACCTGCGCCTACAACTAAAATTTTCTTAATATCTTTTCTTTTTGGCATTTTTTTTCATACTTTCTATAAATTCTTTAAATAAATAAACGCTATCTTGTGGACCAGGATTAGACTCCGGGTGATACTGCACAGAATAAACGGGTTTGTTTTTCAATTTTATTCCCTCAACACTATTATCAAAAAGAGATTGATGAGTAATTTGTATATTTTTTTTTAAACTGCTTTTTATAACTTCAAATCCATGATTTTGACTTGTAATTTCTACATTCCCATTAATTAAATTTTTTACTGGATGATTTGCACCTCTATGGCCTAAAGTCATTTTTTTTGTTTTTGCGCCTAAAGCTAAAGCAAGGATTTGATGGCCAAGACAGATACCAAATATGGGTAAATTTTTTTTAATTAATTCTTTTACTATAGGTATCGCGTATTTGCCTGTGGCAGCTGGATCACCTGGTCCGTTGGATAAAAAAACCCCGTTTGGTTTTAATTTAATTATATCTGTTGCTAATGTTTTGCAAGAAACTACTGTTACTCTACAATTAAAGTCTGAAAAATATCTTAAAATATTTTTTTTAACTCCATAATCTATTGTGACAACATGAAATTTTTTTTTATTATTTTTAACGAAACCTGTTTCTTTTTTCCATGTTTTTAAACCTCTCCAAGTGTAGATCTTTTTTGTTGAGACTTTTTGAGCTAAATCTAAATTTTTCAGGCCACTCCATTTTTGTGTTTGTCTAAGAAGTTTTTTTATATTTATTTTTTTCTTCTTCGAGTAGGATATGGTTCCTTTGGGAGCTCCTTTATCTCTTATAAAATTTGTGAGATTTCTTGTGTCGACTCCAGTAATACCTACAATTTTATTTTTTTTTAACCACTCATCTAAGTGCTTGAGCGCCCTGTAGTTTGAAGGACTTGTAATTTCAGAGTTTATAATGACTCCCTTAGTCCAAATTTTATCAGACTCATGATCCTCTTGATTAGTGCCTACATTACCAACGTGAGGAAATGTAAAATTTATAATTTGGTCTGCGTAAGAGGGGTCTGATATTATTTCTTGATAACCAGTTATTGATGTATTGAAACACACTTCGCCAGTAGCTTCACCAGGATAACCTAAACCAATACCTTTAAAAAATTTTCCGTTTTGTAGAACTAAAATAGCGTTGGAATCGATCTTATTAAGATTTTTATTTGAGTATATATTTTGAATAAAAGGTTTCAAATACAACTCATGAGTTAAAGTAAAAAACTTATAAACATGATTTTGCGCAACATATGAAATAGTAATAAAATCGTCAAGAAAGTTCTTTTTATTTTGGATAAGAATTGTGATTAAAATAATTTTTAAACATGTCTTTAAAAAAGCAAATTGAACAAAAACTTAACGAAGCACTCAAGGCAAAGGACAAGAACATTTATCCAACCCTTAGGTTAGTAGTATCAGCCATAAAAGACGCTGAAATAGCAAGCCGAACCAAAGATCAAAAGGAAATATCCGATAGCGATTTGACTGCTATTTTAAAAAAAATGATTAAACAGAGAAATGAGTCGTGTGAGGTCTATAAAAAGGCTGGACGGAATGAACTTTTAGAAAATGAAACTAAAGAGATAGAGGTGATAAGTGCTTTTTTACCAAAACAACTTAGTGAAGAAGAGACAAAAAAAATATGTGAGGAAGCTATAAAATCTTCTGGTGCATCTTCTATGAAAGATATGGGAAAAGTTATGGGAGTTTTGAAAGCAAAACATGCAGACACTCTTGATTTTTCAAAAGTAAGCTCAATCATAAAAACACTTTTGAACTAAATGAAATATCCTAAAGAATATCTTGATGAAATAAAATTAAGATTAAAAGTATCTCAAGTTGTAGGAAAAACAGTTCAATTAAAAAAAAGAGGAAAAGAATTTATTGGACTCTCACCTTTTAAGAATGAAAAAAGCCCATCTTTTACAGTTAATGATGAAAAAGAATTTTATCATTGTTTTAGTAGCGGCGAACATGGAAATATTTTTGATTTTCTAATGAAAACAAAATCAATAGGTTTTGGTGAAGCTGTTAGAACTTTAGCTGCGGAAGCAGGAATGCAGCCTTATAGATTTTCTAATTTTGATCAAAAAAAAGACTTAAGATTTCAAACTTACAAAAATATCTTTAAGGATTATACTAATTATTTTCATCAACAACTATTAAATTCAGATAATAAAGAAATAGTAGAATACCTTTTGAAAAGAGATTTAAAAAAAAATACTATTGAGGAATTTCAATTAGGTTATGTCTCATGGCAAAATAAATTCTATGAAAAGCTACTAAAAAAATACTCTGAGGAAGAAATTAATTTAACAGGTTTATATTATAAAAATGATAAAACCGGAAAATATATAGATAGATTTAACTCAAGAATTATATTCCCAGTTAATAATATCACTGGTGACACAATCGCTTTCGGCGGAAGGATAATACGCGAGGGAAATTTAGCTAAATATATTAATTCTCCAGAAACAGAATTTTATAAAAAAGGAAATATGATTTTTAATTTAGATAAAGCTAAAGATTTAAGGTCAGAGACAGATGAAGTTTTAATTGTAGAGGGTTATATGGATGTTATAAGCGTCTATTCATCCGGTGTAAAGAATGTAATTGCTAACTCGGGTACTGCTTTAACAGAAAGACAAATTAGTTTGATTTGGAAGTTTTTTTCAAATCCAATTATTTGTTTAGATGGTGATGAGAGTGGGCAAAAAGCTGCTTTTAGAATTGCAGAAAAATTCTTTCCATTAATAAATGAAAAAAATAAAATTTTTTTTTCTATAATGCCCGAGGGCACGGACCCAGATGATTACATAAAAAAATACGGAAAAGATGGATTACAAAATTTACTAAAGGAAAAACAAATTATTCAATCTTTTGTTTGGAATTATCATTTAAGAAAAATAGATCAAAATAATCCTTATGAAATTTCCAAGTTTGAAAAAGAAATTCAAAAATTATCGTATTCTATTCAAGATGAAACTTTGAAAAAATATGTCCTCGAAGATTTTTTAGAAAAAATTAGAAAATTGACACCCATCCAAACCTCAAGAAAAAACTTTAAACGTATGTCATTTAAAAAAGAGAGAGATTATCATATTTTAAAAGAGACAAAACTTTTACATCAAAAAAAACAAAATTTGTCTAAAGTACAAATTATTGAATATTCAATTTTATATTTAATCTTAAATTTTTTTGAAATCATATCTAAAAAAATTGAAGATTTGTCAGAGTTAAATTTTCAAAGTGAAAAAAATGAAAACTTGAAAAAAAACGTCATTAATTCAATTACAGAAGGCGATGATAAGACAATTTTAAACAGAAAAATTGCCAGTTTTGAAAAGACAATCCATGAAATTAATGAAAATTCTAGTATTCAGATGATTGCAAATAATAAAACTGAACAAGAAATACTAGATATACTTGACGACTTAATTCAAGATCACAAGAAGCAATATAGCCTTAAAAAAATAGAATCTCTTGAGCAGAAATTAATAAACAACTTGGATGAAAGCTCTTTCTCAGAGCTTCTTAAGCTCAAAAGTCAGTTAAATAGGGATTAAAAAAGTATAGATTTTTTAGAGTTAGTCATTATATATACTTCGTTGCTTAAATATGTCTGAAAAACTTATAACTAAATCATTTGAAAGACTTCTCGATAAAGGAAAGCATAGAGGTTTTATAACTTATGAAGAATTAGGAAAATCTTTAGGAAAAAGAAACGGTACTAATGAAAACATTGAGAGGGCTTTAATAATTCTAGTAGATGAAAAAGTCACATTAGTAGAAAAAAAATCTCAATTTCAATCAAACAAGAAGAAAGAGACGGCAAATCAAACTGAGGAAAAAACTTCTGATAAAAGCGATGATCCAATTAGAATGTATCTTAGAGAGATGGGAGGTGTCGAACTTTTATCAAGAGAGGGAGAGATTGCGATAGCCAAAAGAATAGAGGCTGGAAAAGATGTGATGATTAATGCACTTACTCAAAGTCCTATAGTAGGAAAAAAAATATTTGAATGGAAAGAGCAAATAGAAAATCAACAAATGTTAGTGAGGGACATAATTGATATTGACTCTACATATGAAGATTTTGAGTCTTTAAATGAAGATAACGATGATGGGACAAAGGTAAATAAAAAAACTAAGTCAAAAAAGGAGAACGATAAAAAAGATGAAGTAGAAAAGAAGGATGAAACAAGTGATGATGATGAGTTTAATGTTTCTCTTGCTAAAATGGAGGAAGAAATAAAACCAAAAATTATAAATATTTTAGACTCATTAAATAAAAATTATTCAAAACTAAAAAAATACCAAATTGAAAAACTTGAATGTCTGCTAGCTTCAAAAGAATTATCTGTATCAAAAAATAAGAATTTTAAAAAAATTCAAGAGATTTTAGTCGATAACTTTAAGAATTTACAATTAGCTCCTCACATTGTCGAGGAATTGGTGCAATCACATTATAAAGAGAACAAAAAAATTGTTTCACTTGAAGGTGTGCTTATGAGATTAGCTATGGATAATAAGATTTCTCGAGAAGAATTTTTAAAATATTATGTCGGTAATGAAATTAATCCAAAATTTGAAATTTTTTTAAAAGAAAACCCGACCTGGAAAGCTTTCTTTAAAAAATATAAAAAAGATTTTACAGAAATTAAAGATAGATTAGTGGAGTTTAGTAAAAAAATTGGTTTATCTGTAGGTGAATTCAAAAAACTAGTTAGTAGGATACAAAAAGGTGAAAGAGAATCTAGAATAGCAAAAAAAGAGATGGTAGAGGCAAACTTAAGATTAGTAATATCTATAGCAAAAAAATATACAAATAGAGGACTTCAATTTTTAGATTTAATACAAGAGGGTAATATTGGCCTAATGAAAGCAGTAGATAAGTTTGAATACAGAAGAGGTTACAAATTTTCAACTTATGCAACTTGGTGGATTAGGCAAGCAATAACAAGATCAATTGCTGACCAAGCAAGAACAATAAGAATACCAGTACATATGATTGAAACTATAAATAAGATTGTAAGAACTCAAAGACAAATAATGAGTGAATTTGGAAGAGAGCCGACCCCTGAAGAGCTAGCAAAAAAACTCGCTATGCCATTGGAGAAAGTAAGAAAAGTTTTAAAAATTGCAAAAGAACCAGTATCACTTGAAACACCAGTGGGTGACGAAGAAGATAGTAGTCTTGGAGATTTTATTGAAGACAAAAATGCACTACAACCGCTTGACACAGCAATTCAATCTAATCTAAGTGAATCAACAACTAAAATTTTAGCTTCACTAACTCCCAGGGAGGAAAGAGTTTTAAGAATGCGATTTGGCATAGGGATGAATACTGATCACACGCTTGAGGAGGTGGGGCTACAATTTTCAGTGACAAGAGAAAGAATAAGACAAATAGAAGCAAAAGCTCTAAGAAAGCTAAAACATCCAAGTAGATCGAAGCAACTGAAAAGTTTTCTAGAAAAATAAAAATTTGAAAAATATATAAAATTTGTCATTTGCATTAAAAAGAAAATTACCACAAATTTATAAAATCTTAAAAAAATTTGAAAAATACGTTCCAGCGGAAGTTTATCTATGGGATAAAAAAAAATACTCAGCAAATCTTAAAATAGTTTCACTTTTAAGTATATGGCAAAGTTGGCCACGGCTCAAAACTGAGTCTAAAGTCGTTTATGACTTTTATACAGGAGGTGATGTTTTAGATATTGGTGCCTTTCAAGGAATATACGCTTTTATTCTTGCTCCAAAAGCGAAAAAAAATGATACCTTCATTTTGTGCGAACCAGATATGAGTGTAAAAAAAGAGCTTCTAGATAACATAAGGATTTTAAAAAATTTATTTAAGTACGTAAATTTTAAACATATTTTTGAACCAATCGGAAATGGAAATAAAGTTGTGAGAAATCCCACGATTTATGGACACCCAAAATTTGAGAGCAAAGATACTTTTAATAATAAAAATAATTCTACAGAAAGTTTTAATTCGATAACTTTGGATGAATTAGTTAAAATTAATAAAATATCACCGACTTTTATTAAAATTGATGTTGAAGGTGCTGAATACAATGTTTTAAATGGAATGAAGAATATTTTCGAAACTTTAAAACCTATAATTATGCTTGAAAAGCACCCTACATTATTACCGAAGAATGTTAATATCGGCTCTATTAATAGTCTACTGCATCAAAATGGCTACGAGATGGTTAAAGAAATTTATAAAGATGATGTAGCAATTACAGAAATTTGGAAAAATTCTAATTAAAAATTCTATTAAGAAGATTAAGTTTTTCTTGAAGGTAGGCTGAAAGACTTGTAAGTATTATTTTAATTAAGGGCCTGTAGCTCAGTTGGTTAGAGCAGTACACTCATAATGTATTGGTCCCAGGTTCGAGTCCTGGCGGGCCCACCAAATTAGTTTTTGATAAATTCGTCAAGTTTGTTAATCAAAATTTGAATATCGTTATTATTAGAACTTAATATTGATGCAAATTCTTCTTTTTGTGTTCTAGCCAAACTTAAACCTTCAACTATTAGATCTCTTATTAAAGGTTTTTCAGGATTCTTAGTATAAACTCTCCAGTCTATCTCAATCTCCGGTGAACCATCACTTGGTTTTACTTTTGAATTTACGATCGTGTAATTATCACTTTTTTTGTCTGAGCTAAGCACTTCAAATTTACTTGATGAATAATCTGAAAGTCTTGATGTAAGACTTTTTAAAAAGTATTTTTCAAATGACTTTTGATAGTTTACCAGAACCTCACTATCTGAAGATTTTCTTAGCTCCCCAAGTGTATAAAGACTAAGTGCTTTAATGTCTACATGTTCAAGAGCTATTTCCCTAACAAAATTTTTTTTCTGATCCGTGTTTAAATTTTCGTCTCCTAACTTAGTAATTACATCATTTACCAACTCATTTACAAAATCTTTTGGATTTAAACTATAAGCTTTTAAAGAACTGCTAAAGATTAAAAATATTAAAATTAAAAAAATACTAAACTTTTTCATTAATATTTTAATTATCTAAACTTCCCCACTCATCCTCGTTTTGAATGGAATTTTTTATTTTATTTTCTCTATCTTGCAAATAAATACTTTTTAGAGATGAATATAAATCAATAGTATTTTTCTTTAAGCTTTCAATATTTTGATTATTATCTGCTCTAAAATCGATAGCTGTTGCCCCCCTAACTGAAAAATAATCCAAACTGTTTCCCGATGTGCTAAAAATTTCTTTTTCTCTGATAGTTATATGAGCGAAAGGATCAACAAAAGTATCTGCAATCATTCCTATAGAGTCTCTTGCAGTAGTTGGTCCTAAAACAGGAAGAACAAAGTAACAGCCTGGGCCTACCCCGTAAGAACCCAAAGTTTGTCCCACATCCTCTTTGTGAGGCTTGAGACCAATTTTTTCTGCTGGATTTAAAAATCCTAGAATCCCAACCGAGGTGTTAATCGCAAAGCTGCCAACGGAGTGACCCAGCTGTTTAAAATTTCCTTGTAATATATTGTTAGGTATAGATAATAAAACTCCAATATTCGAGGTAAAATTACTTGTACCAGTTTTTATTGGATCTGGTAATTTGTTGTAGCCTTTAGCTAATGGTTCTAAAACAATTTCATCTAAAGCCATGTTGAACTTAAAAACTGCCCTACTAGTGTTTTCAAAACACTCCTCAGTAGCTTTAGCACTAACATGAAAAGTTGATATCATTATGTATAGTGCAATGATAAATTTTATGTTTTTAAAAATATGCATATTGGCTATATATATAATTTTAACTTATAATCTATATAAAATTTAACTTAATTTTGTTTAAATCATGAAAAAAAAAGATCATTAAACACTAATTTTATGAAAAAAATATTAGATTTTTCACCTAATTACTCGAAAAAGATCAGATCAAAGAAGAGTATAAAATATGTGATTATCCACTATACAGGAATGCAATCTGAAATTGAATCTATTAAAAAACTTAAAAATTTAAATTCAAAAGTTAGTTGTCATTATCTAATTAATAGAAAAGGCATTATCTTTCAGATGGTTAGAGAAAGATATATAGCTTGGCATGCTGGCAAATCGAAATGGAAAGATGTTGTAAACCTTAATAGTCAATCCATAGGAATTGAACTAGTTAATAAAGGCCATGAATATGGATATCAGAATTATAAAAATGAGCAAATTAAAAGTTTAATTAAACTTTGTAAGTATTTGAAAAAGAAATATGCAATTAAAAGAGAAAATTTTTTGGGCCATTCTGATATTGCTCCTTTAAGAAAGAAAGATCCCGGAGAAAAGTTTCCTTGGGAAAAACTTAGCAATTACCATTTAGGGAAATGGGTTAAACCTAAGAAAACATTTAATTATAACATAAAAAAAACTAAATACTTATTTTTCAAAAATTTGCATCTTTTAGGTTACAGATACTTTAATATTCTGAAAAGAAAAAAAAATGACGTAAAAATTATAAAATCCTTTCAAAGGCATTATTTGCCTTATAACGTTAGTGGAAAAATTGATAAAAAAACCTTAATTATAAGCCATTTTTTAACCCAATAAGTTTAAATACCTTGATTAATTTTAGATTATTAATTAAAAGATAATCGCCAGATAATTGGATAATCGCTATTATGCAGTTAATAGAGGAAAGTCCGGGCTCCGTAAAGACACAGTGCCAGTTAATAGCTGGCGAAGGTGACTTCAGGGATAGTGCCACAGAAAATAAACCGCCTAATCAAGGCAAGGGTGAAACGGCGAGGTAAGAGCTCACCGGTTTTTTGGTAACAAAAAACGCAAGGCAAACCCCACTGGGAGCAAGGTTAAATAGAGAAGACATTGTGTTTGACACTAAAAACAGTCTTTAGTTAGTCTTCTGGGTTAACCGCTTGAGCTTAAGTGCGAATTTGAGCCTAGAGAAATGATATCTTCAATGACAGAACCCGGCTTACAGATTATCTGGCAACACCTTTCGGTATAAAAAATGTTCTACTTTTGTACTTTTAAAAAAGTATAAACTTATTGACTAATTTATAAAAACCCATACTATCCCAATTAATCCCATATTGGAGGATATATTGGAAAATACAAATTATAAGTGGTTTTTATTAAAAAATGTTTTTATCAAGTTACGAGAACAAAATAGACAAGAAGGGACGTGTCTCTGTGCCAGCAACATTTAGATCTCACTTAAATTCAATGGGCTACAATGGTTTCATAGGGTACCCGTCTTTTAATCATTCAGCTTTAGAGGCTTGCTCTCAAGATAGAATAGAAAAACTTTCAAATACGATTGACTCGCTCAATCCCTTTGAAGAAAAAAGAGATTTCTTTGCTACCTCAATACTGTCAGAAAGTGAAAACTTACAATTTGATACTGAAGGAAGAGTTTCTATATCAAACAAATTACTTAATCATGCAAAAATTAAAAACAATGTTTTATTTGTTGGTTTAGGAAAAACATTTCAAATTTGGGAGCCAAAAATTTTTGAAAAATTTAAAACTTTAGCTAGGAAGAAAGCTTATCAAAATAGATCTTACTTAAAATGGGAGACAAAACAGAAGGAAATTTAATATGAGTATAAATATTGGTGGAGGAGAATTAAAAGAATTAAAACCTAGAATTTTAGTTTTAGGAGTTGGAGGCGCAGGAGGAAATGCAATAAATGCAATGATTGAGTCTGGAATGGAAGGCGTAGAATTTGTTGCTGTGAATACAGATGCTCAAGATTTGAAAATGAGTAAAGCTGACGCCAAAATTCAGATAGGAATGAATTTAACTAAAGGCTTGGGAGCTGGTGCTAAACATGATATTGGCCAAGCCGCCGCCGATGAGTCTATGAATGAAATTACGAGTTATATGCAAGGTGCGAATATGGTTTTTATTACATCTGGAATGGGTGGAGGCACAGGCACTGGTGCATCTCATGTGATTGCAAGAGCAGCAAGAGAATTAAATATTTTAACTGTTGGTGTTACAACTTTACCTTTTTCTTATGAAGGTCCAAAAAGAATGCGGAGAGCATTAGAGGGATTAGAAGAATTTAAAAAACATTTAGATACTGTAATTGTAGTTCCAAATCAAAACCTTTTCAAGATCGCAAGTGAGACAACTACATTTGAAGAATCATTTAATTTATCAAATAATGTTTTAAAGCATGGAGTGCAAAGTGTTACTGATTTAATGGTTAGACCTGGAATGATTAATTTGGATTTTGCTGATGTTGAAACTGTTATGAGTGCAATGGGAAAAGCTATGATGGGTACAGGAGAAGCAGAGGGTGAAAATAGAGCTATGTCTGCTACTGAAATTGCTTTAAACAATCCATTGATTGATGAGTATTCTCTTCAAGGTGCCAAAGGATTATTAATTAATATAACTGGTGGAAATGATCTTACACTTTTTGAGGTCGATCAATCTGTTAATAAAATAAGAGCAGAAGTTGATCCTGAAGCTGAATTAATTTTTGGCGCAATCAAAGATGAAAATATGACAGGAAAAATTAGAGTTTCAATAGTAGCAACTTCACTTGATGGACATAAAACTGAGAATAAAACAGTATTAAATATGTTTTCAAGAGTTCAAAATCGAAACACAGGGTATTCTGAGAATTTATTTTCTCAGAATTCACGAATTGAAAAAAATACTTTAAATTCTATTGATGGTGCTACTGCATTAAAACTTGATGAAAGTTTTGAATTAGATGAACATAAGATGAATAATTTACTTAATGATGCGGAAAATCAATCAGTTAATGATACAAAATTTGAAACTTCCCTAGACGCAGTGAAGCCAACTAATGAGATACCTTCTGGTGTCTCTATTGAAAGTGCCTCATACATGGAAAAAAATAGCTCAATAGAAAATGACTTAAATCAACCAATATCAGCACCCAATGAAGATGAAGAGTATACACCAAAATTATTTTCTGATGAACAGGGCTATCAATCAGATAAAGACATGGAAGAGTCAAATGCTCAAGAAAAAAACGATATTGATGAATTATTTAATCAAGAAGTAAATGAGGAAGAGGATTTCGAAATTCCAGCATTTTTAAGAAAACAAAAGTTTTGATGACTCTGTCTTGGATTCATGAACAATCATATCTCATCACTGGAAACATTTCATCTTCCAGTAATGTTAAATGAAGTTATAAAATTATCTTCACCTTCTTCAAAAAAAAAATTTATTGATTGTACATTTGGAGGCGGAGGCTATTCAAAAGAAATTTTAAAGTTTCCAAACACTTTTGTGCAAGCAATAGATAGAGATGATAAAGTATTAATTATTGCAAAAAAACTTGAGAAAAAATTTCAAGAAAGATTTAAATTTACTCAGATTAAGTTTAGTCAATTAGCTACTATTGCAAAAGATTGTGTAGATACTGTTATTTTTGATTTAGGCTTATCATCTATTCAATTAGATGATCTTGATAGAGGATTTTCTTTTAAATCTAGAAAAAAATTAAATATGACAATGGGGCTTAACGATCTAACAGCTTTGGAAGTAATAAATAATTTAAGTGAAAAAGATTTAAAGTCAGTAATTAAAATTTTAGGCGACGAGAAAGAGGCGAATAAAATTGCTAAAAATATAATTAAACATCGTAATATAAAAAAAATAACAAACACAGTAGATTTGGTAAGAATAATTGAAAAAAGTAAAAAAAAAAATTATTCAAGTAAAATTAATCCAAGCACAAAAACCTTTCAGGCTTTAAGGATTTTTGTAAATAAAGAAATAACCGAGTTGATATATGGCATAATTAACGCAACCAAAATATTAAAACCAGGTGGAAAAATTCTTGTTGTTAGCTTTCATTCACTAGAAGACAGAATTGTAAAATATTTCTTTACTAATTTTTCCAAAAATAAATCAAGGCCTTCTAGGTATTTTCCCGAAAAAGAAATAAAAGACTCGTCATTATTTGATGAATATAAAAATAATGTAATAAGACCATCAAAAAAAGAAATAGAGCAAAACAATAGATCAAGGTCAGCAAAATTAAGATTCGCAGTTCGCAGTAAAAACAAATTCAGCTTTCCAGAGGGGTTAATTGAAAAATTTAAAAAATATTTAGTCTTGGAGTCAATAAATGATTAAATCAAGATTTATAATTTCTATTACTTTAATTGTAGTTTTTTTTATAATTACATCATTTGTAAAAAATAAAACTAGAATAATAGAGAAACAAATATCGATCTTAAAAACAAGCGTTTCAAAAAAGAAAAACAATGTAAATGAAGCTCAACTAGAATTTTATTATTTAACGTCACCAAGAGAGGTTGAAAAAAAAATTAAAGTTATTGGTTTCGATCAATATCACCCTATTCATTATTCAAATATTTATTTTAGTTTTCAAAGCTTCAAAAACAACGATAAAAAAATTTCTAACCTAAATAAATTGAATGAAAAAAAAATACAAAATAAATAAAAATATTTATCAGAAAAGTTTCTATTTTGAAGATTATATAGAGACAAATAAAAAAAATAAGATATTAGGAAAATCTAATAATTTTAAAGATAGAATTTACTTATTATTTTTCATTTTTATTTCTCTTATATTAATTTTTTCAATAAAAATTTTACATATTTCATTTAATAAACAAAATGTACTCAACTTTGAAAAGCAAACACTAGAATTTAAACTGATTAGAAGAGATATAGTCGATAGAAATGGAGTTATAATTTCAAGAAATATTAATACTTTTCATGCAGCTATTAATCCAAATTTAGTTAGAGACAAAAAAAATTTTATTATAAAATTAAGACTTAACTTCCCCGATCTACCAATTGATGAAATAGAAAAAAAATTGGAAGAAAAAAAGTACTTTCGAATCAAAAAAAGAATTGATCAAATTGAAAAAGATAAATTTTGGGCTATGGGAGAAAAAGGCATTATATTTGAACCGTTTCAAGCTAGAATGTATACACATGGAAATCTTTTTAGCCATATCATTGGTCAAGTTGATTATGATAATTATGGAATATCTGGTGTTGAGAAATATTTTGATAAAAAATTAAAAGATAAAAATGAAATAAATAAACCTTTAAGATTAACCTTAGACAGTAACATTCAATACATAATTAATAATGAATTAAGTGAAGCTATAAAAACCTTCGATGCAACAGGTGGTGGAGCTTTATTAATGAATGTAAATAGTGGTGATATATTATCATTGGTCTCACTACCTGATTTTAATATTAATCAAAGAGTCGATATTAAGGACAAAAAATTTATTAATAAGATTACTAAAGGCGTTTATGAACTAGGTTCAATTTTTAAAACTTTTACAGTAGCTTTGGCTCTTGATAATCAATTAGTTGATACAGATACTATAATTGAGAATATACCAAGAAAAATTAAATGTTCTAATCATAATATCACAGACATAAAAGAGCATCCAAAAAATTTATCAGTTGAAGAAATTTTAGTAAGGTCATCCAATGTAGGCTCTGTATTTCTGGCAAAAAAATTAGGTGAAGAAAGTTATAAAAAGTTCATAAATGAAACTCGTCTAACAAAAAATCCAGAAATTGAATTGGAGGAAGTCGGTGTACCCCATCAATTAAATTGGAATAAATGTAAACTAGAAACGATTTCTTTTGGTCACGGAATTACTACTACTCCTTTGCAAGTCACTGCTTTGTATGCTGCAATGATCAATGGTGGTAACATGATTTTACCTAGTTTAATTAAAGATAGAAAAATAAAAAAATCACAAAAAATAATTTCTAGTGATACCAGTGATAAACTCAGAAATATTTTAAGAAAAGTTGTTAAAAGTAAAAATGGTACAGCAAGTTTAGCTGATAAAGAGGGATATTACGTTGGCGGCAAAACTGGAACTGCGGAAAGTTATGGAGATAAAAAAAATAGAATTAACACTTTTATTTCAATTTTTCCCTCTTACCACCCAAATTACACATTATTTGTAATGCTAGAAAACCCAAAAATTAATAAAGATTTGATTTATAATTATCGTGGAATTAAGACCAAGGCACCTCACAATACATCAGGTTGGAATTCTGTTTATGTTGCTGGCAAAATTATAAAAAAAATTGGGCCAATTTTAGCCATAAATAACGAAGAGTTTAAAAACCAGTATGTTACTGAAAAATTTAATTAAAGAAATTCCAAAAGATAAAAGAAATATTTTTATCACTGGACTTTCAAGTAATAGCAAAGAAATAAAAAAGAATTATATTTTTTTTGCTATTAAAGGAAATAAAACGAATGGAGAGAAATTCATAAAAGATGCAATAAATAAAGGTGCTTCAGTAATTGTTTGTTCTCAAAGTTGTAAATTTCAAGACAAAAAAATTTTAATAATCAAAAAGAATAATATTAGGTATTTTTTAAGCGAGATAGCCTCTAAATTTTACAAATTAAAACCAAAAAATATAATCGCTGTTACTGGAACAAATGGTAAAACGTCAGTTGCTGATTTATTTTATCAAATATTAAGAATTAATAATCAATCTGCAGGAAGTATTGGTACTTTGGGAATTAAATATAATGGAAAGATTAAAAAAACTAATCTTACATCTCCTGATACTATTTCACTTCATAAATACTTATACCTTCTAAAAAAGAAAAAAATAAACAATGTAATTATTGAAGCCTCAAGCCATGGCTTGCACCAAAAAAGATTACATCATATCAAATTAAAAGGTGCTATTTTTACAAATTTTAGCCAAGACCATTTAGACTATCATAAAAACATGAAGTCCTATCTAAATGCCAAATTTTTATTGTTCAAAGAAGTATTGAAAAAAGGGTCCACAATAATTTCTGATAGAGAAATCGACCAATTTTATCAAATAAAAGAAATAGCAAATAGAAAAAATTTAAAACTTTTAGATATCAGCAAAGAGTTAGAATTACTTAAAAATTTTTATTTAAATTCGTTCAATGACTTTAAATTAAAAAATTTAGCTATGGCAATTAAGGCAATCAAACTTTGCAGTCCAAAAGAAAATTCAATTTACGGATCTTTAAAAAAAATAAAAGATGTAAATGGTAGACTTGAATTAGTAAAAAAATACTCAAACGATATAAGAGTTTTTGTAGATTATGCTCATACGCCTGATGCTTTATTAAAAACCTTAAAATCACTTAATAATAGTTATGGAGATAAAATATCTTTAGTTTTTGGCTGCGGTGGTGATAGGGACAAAAAAAAAAGATCTCTAATGGCAAAAATAGCTGATAGTTATTGTAAAAAAATTTATGTAACAGACGACAATCCTAGAAATGAAAAACCAAGTAAAATAAGAAATATAATTCTTAAATTTATAAAAAAAAACAAATCTTTTAATATTGGGAATAGATCCTTAGCAATAAAAAAGGCTATTAAAAACGCAGAACCAGGGGAGATAATTCTTGTGGCTGGTAAAGGACATGAAAAAAAACAAATTTACAAAAATAAAATAATTAAAATTTCAGATAAAAAAATTATACAAAAAATAAACTTTAAAAGTAAAATTTTAAATAAAAAAGAGTTAATCTATCGTCAAAATCAATTTTTATTAAGTAATATTTTAGGTAAAAAAAAAGGTGTAAAATTTAATGGATTATCAATTGACTCCAGGTCAATAAAAAAAGGTAATTTATTTTTATCAATTAAAGGAAAAAATAATGATGGTAAAAAATTTATAAATGATGCATTGAAAAAAGGTGCAGGGTGTGTAATCACAGACTCAATAATTCAAAAAAAAAATAAAAAAATTTTTAAAGTAAATAATACAATTTCTTTTTTAAATAACTTTGCCAAATCAAAAAGGGCTCAAAGTCAAGGTAAAATAATAGCAGTAACAGGAAGTGCTGGTAAAACATCTGTAAAAAATTTATTAAAAAACCTGCTAAAAAATTTTGGAAAAACTTACTGTTCACCAAAATCTTTCAATAATCATCTCGGCGTACCTATCAGTTTATCGAACTTAAGTTTTGATGATAGATTTGGGATTTTTGAAGTAGGTATGAGCAAAATTGGAGAGATCAAAAAACTTTCAAAGATGATTAAACCTCATATTGGAATAATTACAAATATTGGAGAGGCCCACTTAGAAAATTTTAATAATATTCATGGAATAGCCAAAGCAAAATCAGAATTAATTGAAAATATAGAGCCCGGAGGAACAATCATCTTAAATAGAGATGATAAATTTTTTAATCATTTATTAAAAAAGGCAAAAAAATATAAATTAAAGATTTCTACATTTGGAAAACATAAAAAGTCAGATATTTGTTTAAAAAAGATAATAAAAAAAGGCAACATATTTAAATTATTAATAAATATGGGCTATCAAAAAATAGAACTAATAATTAAAGATTTAAATTTTTATAACGTACTGTCCTCTTTAGCAGTTTTAAAAGAGTTAAAAATGGATGTTTCAACAATTAAAACAAAATTTAGATTTTTGGATTCCTCTGAAGGAAGAGGTAAAAAATATATAATTTCGAGATACAATAAAAAATTCAAATTAATAGATGAAAGTTATAACGCAAATCCATTATCAGTAAGAAATGCTATTAATAAATTAAGTTCGATAAAGAAAGAAAAATCAAAAAAGTATTTATTATTTGGTGACATGCTTGAATTAGGCTCAAAGTCCAGAAAATATCATGAAGAACTTTCTAAAGTTATTAACAATTCTGATATTGATAAAGTATTCATTAAAGGAAATAAATCAATTTTCACATATAAACATCTTAATAAAGATAAAAGAGGAAATATTTTACAAAATAAAGAAGATATAGATAGCTGTTTAAGTAAGATTATATCAAATAATGATTATCTTATGATTAAAGGATCTAATGCAACTGGACTTAACGAATTTAGTAAAAAAATGATAAAAGGGAAATAAATGTTATTTAATTTACTTACTTCATTAATTGATCAATATTCATTTTTAAATGTATTTAAATACCTAACTTTTCGAACTGGATTATCAGTAATAACATCTTTAATTGTTGTATTCTTAATTGGTGGCCCATTAATAAAATTATTTTCAGAAAAAATGATCACAGGGCCAATACGGCAAGATGGGCCAATCGATCATATAATAAAAAAATCTGGAACTCCTACTATGGGTGGGGTAATTATAATTATTGGAATTTTATCAAGTACACTTTTATGGGCCGACTTATCCAATATATATGTTTGGACATTAATATTTGTCTCATTATCTTTAGGCGCGTTAGGGTTAGTGGATGATGTGCTTAAAATTAAATATAAAAATTCAAGAGGTCTTAAATCTAAGTATAAATTTTTTGGGCAAATAATAATTGGAGTTATCACTTTGTTAATTTTAATAAAGTTTTCTAGCCATGAATATTTATATAATCTTTATTTTCCATTTTTTAAAAATCTAATATGGCAGATGGGTTTAATTTTTATTCCTTTTGGATTATTTGTTATTATCGGAGCATCGAACGCTGTAAATTTGACCGATGGTTTAGATGGTTTAGCAACAGTGCCCGTAATGTTAGTTGCACTTTCTTTTACCTTAATTTCATATGTAGTTGGAAATACAATTTTTTCAGAATATTTACAGATCCAATATATACCCGACGTTGGCGAGTTATCTATTTTCTGCGGTTCTATTGTAGGAGCTTGTTTAGGCTTTCTTTGGTATAATGCGCCTCCTGCTAAGATATTTATGGGAGACACTGGCTCTCTTTCATTAGGAGGTTCATTAGCTGCAATTGCAATTATAGTGAAGCATGAGATTGTTTTAGCAATAATTGGCGGTTTATTTGTTTTAGAAACTGTTTCAGTTATTATTCAAGTTGTCTCTTTTAAACTTACTGGAAAAAGAATTTTTAAGATGGCGCCCATACATCATCATTTTGAAAAAAAAGGTTGGGCAGAATCTACGATAGTAATTCGATTTTGGATAATAGCCATCATATTAGCCTTAGTAGGATTAGCAACATTAAAATTAAGGTAGAAAATGCTACTTAATTCAAAACTCAAAGAACTATCGTTCCTTGTTTATGGACTAGGTTTATCTGGACAGTCAGTAATTAAATTTTTTAAAAAAAATAAGATTAATCATTTTAAGGTTTGGGATGATAAAAATTTAAATTTATTAAAAAGATATAGAACCAACAATCTAAATAGGTCATTAAAAGAAGTTGATTACATAGTTTTATCACCTGGAATAAGTTTAATAAAGAATAAAAAACTGAAAAAATATAAAAAAAAAATTATTACTGATATTGATCTATTTTATTTATCAAAAAATAAGAGCAAAACAATTGTAGTAACTGGCACAAATGGAAAATCAACAACATGTAAATTGATAGAACATCTTTTAAAAAAAAATAAAATTAAATGTTCAGTCGGTGGAAATTTTGGAAAGCCAATTTTAAATTTAAAGGTTTCTAAAAATAGTTATGTCATAATTGAGTCATCTTCTTTTCAACTTTCACACTCACAATTTATTCTTCCTGATTTTGCTATTTTTTTAAATATTGCAGATGATCATTTGGACTGGCATGGAAATAAGAATAATTATTTAAATTCAAAATTGAAGATTTTTAATCTTCAAACAAAAAAACATTTTGCTTTACTAGGCATACAATTAAGGAAATTTTTCCTAAAAAAAAAATTTTTAAGTAAATTAATCATACCTAACAATTCAGAATTTAAAAAAATTAAAAATCAAATTAATAATCCATATTTATCTACAGGGATTAACGATGAAAATATGAATTTTACTTACACACTAGCAAAGTTATTGGGAATAACAAAAAAAGCATTCATTAATGCTTTAAAATCATTCAAAGGTTTACCTCATAGGTTTGAAATTTTTTATAAAAAAAAGAACATTACATTTATTAACGACTCTAAGGCAACTTCATTTAGAGCCACACAATCTGCATTATCCAGCCTTAAAAATATTTATTGGATTTTAGGAGGATTACCTAAAAAGGGAGATAAAATTAATTTATCAAAATACAAAAACAACATTACCAAGTGTTACTTAATTGGCGAAAAAACCAAATTTTTTGAAAATCAAATTCAAGATAAATTAACTTTTTCAATTACTAAAAACTTACAAAAATCAATAATTCAAATTTTGAAAGATATAAAATTACAAAAAAAAAATAATAAATTTATTTTATTGAGTCCAGCAGCTGCTTCATTTGATCAATTTAAAAATTTCGAAAAAAGAGGTGAAAAATTTAAAAGGCTATGTAAAATTTATGGAAGTAAATATATTTAAATTTTTATTAATAGATTATTGGCGAAGTATAGATAAAAAAATATTATTGTGCTTTCTGATTTTGTTTTCCTTGGGTTTATTTTTTTCATTTACTTCTACATCTTCTTTAGCTGGTGAAAGACTTAATAAAGATTTTTATTTTTTTTTTTCCAAACATCTGATTTTTACTTTTTTAGCACTTGTTATTATGATTTCAATTTCTATGATTAATACCCAACTTTTAATAAAATCTGTAATTCCGTTATTTATTTTATCTTTTTTATTTTTAGCATTAGTTCCAATAATTGGTATTGAAGTGAAAGGTGCAAAAAGATGGATTGATTTCTTCTTTTTTAGAATACAACCTATTGAATTATTAAAGCCATTTTTTATCTTAATGACGGCAAAATTATTAACTTCTGAAAAAATTCATAATACTCAAATTAAATATATTTTAAGTTTTTTGCTTTTAAGTTCAGTGATAATTTTATTAATTGATCAACCTGATTTAGGGCAATCAATTTTGCTGTTAGGAACTTGGATAGCAACTGTTTTTATTTCTGGTGTAAGCTTAATATATATAATCATTTTTTTTTCGATATTTTTAATTACAATTAGTGCTTTATTATTTTTTTTACCAGAAAAATTTGGATATATAATTAATCGTCTTGTAACTTTCTTTGACCCAAGCCAAGGAGATAAGTTCCAATCATCAGTGGCACTTGATGCAATTAAATTAGGCGGTTTGACAGGTCAAGGCATGGGTGAAGGTATATTGAAAGAGAGCGTACCAGAAGCACACACTGATTATGTTATAGCTGTTATTTCTGAAGAATTTGGTTCTTTAGTATCTATCATTATAATTGCGATGTTTTTGTATATTTCCTTTAGGATTATAAAAAATTGTTTCAATCAAGAAAATCAATTTTTAAAAATTTCTTTAAGTGGTTTGGCAACGTTATTAGTATTTCAGACATTTATTCATGCAGGAGTTAATACGAATTTATTACCAACAACAGGCATGACTTTGCCATTCTTGAGCTACGGCGGCTCCTCCTTGCTAGGTAGTGCAATTTTAGCAGGATTAGTTTTAAATTATACAAAAAATAAATCTTACTTATATGATTAAAAAAAAAATTGTAATAGCAACAGGTGGAACAGGAGGTCATGTTTTGCCAGCATACAGTTTAGCTAATAGTTTTTTAAAAAAAAATTATATTATCAAAATAACTATTGATAAAAGAGGTATGAAATATTTTGAGAATCATAGCCGTTTTAACTTTGTAAAATTACCGCTTTCTCCATTGATAAAAAAAAATCTTTTTACTATTTCATACTCATTTTTAAAAATTTTGCTCTCAACAATTAAATCTTTATTATTTTTGTTGCAAGATAGACCTTCTTTAGTTTTTGGAATGGGAGGATATTCATCTTTACCAGTCTGTATTGCTGCATTCATATTAAGAATAAAATTTATCATTTATGAGAATAATTTATTAATCGGTAAAGCAAATAAAAATCTACTACCTTTTGCTGATAAATTATTCGTTTCCTATAAAGAACTCGAAGGTGTACCAAAAAAATATGAAAATAAAATTTCTACTATTGGCAATATTATTAGAGAAGAAATTATAAATTTAAACATTAATGATGATAAAACCAATTATTTAGAAAATTTAAAAATTTTAGTTTTAGGAGGCAGTCAAGCAGCTAAAATCTTTGCCGAACAATTACCAGAAGTATTCGAGAAACTTAAAAATTCAAATAAGAAAATTAAAATTTATCAACAATGTCAAAAAATACAAAATGATAAATTATCTAATTTTTATCAAAAGTCAGAAATAAATTATGAGATATTTAATTACACAAATAATATTATAGATTATTATTCTAAAGCAAATTTAGTAATCACTCGATCAGGCGCATCAGTTTTAGGAGAACTTATAAATGTTAAAATTCCTTTTATTGCTATTCCATTGCCTTCAGCGGCAGATAACCATCAATATAAGAATGCTAATTTTTACGCTAGTAAAGGATTAGGATTTTTATTAGAAGAAAAAGATATAAAAAATAGGCTTTATGAACAAATAGACTCTTTTTATAAAGATAAATCAGTAATTAAAAATGTTTTATTGAGTCAAAGACAATATTCTGACAAAAAAATCTTTAGTAATTTAAATACCGAAATAGAAAAAATTTTAAATGAAAAAAATTAATTTAGGTCAGAAAGATATTATTCACTTTGTAGGTATAGGCGGCATAGGTATGAGCGGTCTTGCTAAAATAATGAAAAATATGGGTTTTTTAATTCAAGGTAGTGATCAGGATAAAAATAAAAATACAATCAGTTGTTTGAAATATGGAATAAAAACTTTTATTGGACATTCAGTATCTAATATAAAGAAAGCTACAATTTTGGTAAAATCTACAGCAATAAAAAATAATAATATTGAAATAAAATATGCAAAAAAAAATAAAATTCCAATTTACTCTAGAGCAGAAGTTTTAGCTGATGTCGTTTCTTTAAAAAAAAACATAATTATCACTGGATCTCATGGGAAAACTACAACAACTTCTTTAGTTGCAAAAATTTTATCTGATCAAAGACTCGATCCTACTATTATTAACGGAGGGGTAATAAATTCCCTGAAGAGCAACGCAAAGCTAGGTAAAGGTGAATGGGCAATATTGGAGGCGGATGAATCAGACGGAAGTTTCTTAAAATTACCTATTAATTATTCGATTGTTACTAATATTGATTATGAACATTTAGATTTTTATAGGAATTATAAAAATTTAGAAAAATCATTTGTAGAATTTATTAACAAAACCCCACCTACTGGCAAAGCTGTTATTTGTATGGATAATTTTAACATTAGAAAAATACTTAATAAGATTAAAAACAAAAATATATTAACATATGGTGAAAACAGAAGAGCCAAATATCAAATAAAAAAAATTAGATATAATATTTATAATACAACTTTTGAATTAGTTTTTTCAAATAAAGATAAAAAAAAAAGAATTATTAAAAATATCAATGTCAAATTATTAGGAAAACATAATGTTTTAAATACTACGGCAGCTTTAATAGTTTGCTTGAATTTAGGAGCAAATTTAAATTTAGCTAAAAAATCACTTAAAAATTTTTCTGGTGTGCAGAGGAGAATGACAAAAGTGTTCTCAAATAAAAAAAATGATTTCTACGACGATTACGCTCATCATCCAACTGAGATAAGTTCAATTTTGGATGGAGTAAAAAATGTTAATTCAAGAAGAAAAATTATAAGTGTTTTTGAACCTCACAGATACTCTAGAGTATTGTCACTTAAAAATGAATTTTCAAAATGTTTTATTAAAACAGATTTAGTAATTTTATGTCCTCTCTATGCGGCTGGAGAAAAAAAGAACAATAAATTTAATTTAGTAAAATTTGCAAACTTAATTTCTAAAAATTCCAAAACACAAGTTATTATTGTAAAAAATGAGTCTGAATTAAGTAATTTTTTGAAGAAAAACTTAATAAGTAATGAAATCGTAATTGGAATGGGAGCGGGTTTAATATCAAAATGGATGTCAGGACTTAAGCTAAATTTATGAACTTAGAAAATAATCTTACAAGCATATTTGGAGAAAATTTTAGGAAAGAGGTAAATTTATCAAATTATAGTTGGTTTAATTTAGGTGGAAATGCCGAATATTTTTTTAAAGCTGACAGTAAAGATGAATTAATGGAATTTTTAAGACATGCAAAAAAAATGAATTTAAAAACTTTTATTTTAGGTGCTGGCTCAAATATATTGTTTAGAGACAAAGGTGTAAAAGGTGCTGTCATAAAATTGGGAAAGAATTTTTCATATACTAAGTTAATCAACAGCAATACCATCGAAGTAGGCGCTGCAACGCTTGATCGTAAGGTATCTAATTTTGCAATAGATAACTCTTTGGGTAACTTAGAATTTTTATCATGCATACCAGGCTCTATAGGTGGGGCGATAATTATGAATAGTGGTTGCTATGACAATGATATTTCCAAAATATTAGTATCTATTCGGGTCATTGATAAAAACAAATTATCTATTTCTGAGGTAAAAAGAGAAGACATTAAATTTATTTACAGAGGAACAAATTTACCAGATAATTTAATAATAATTTCAGCAAAATTAAAAGGATTAATAAGTAAAAAAGATATCATAAAAAAAAAACAACTAGAATTAATTGAGAGAAAAAAAGTATCACAACCGAGCCAAGTAAAAACATGTGGAAGTACTTTCAAAAATGTAAGCAATGATAAAAAAGCTTGGAAGCTTATCAAAGAAGCAGGTTGCGATTACTTTAAAGAAGGAGACGCAATTATTTCAAAAACACATTGTAATTTTTTTGTTAATAATGGTGATGCAAAATCTTCCGATATTGAAAAATTAATTAAAAAAGTAAAAAAATCTGTTCACGATAAGACTGGGATAAATTTAGAACTAGAAATAAAAATTGTTGGTGAATAAAAAAAAATTTAAAAACGTTTTGGTGGTTTTAGGAGGAACATCCGGGGAAAGAGCTGTAAGTTTAGAAAGTGGCAAAGCATGTATAAAAGCTTTAAAAAAAAAGGGTTATAATGTCTTTCCTTTTGATCCCCAAAAAAAAAATTTTAATTTAATTGATAAAAATAAAGTTGATGTTGTTTTTAATGCACTTCATGGAAGAGATGGAGAGGATGGTATCGCTCAAAGTCATTTTGAGTATCTCAAAATTCCATATACTCATTCAGGCGTAATTAGCTCTTATAACTGTATGAACAAAATTTATTCAAAAGAATTATTTATTAAAAATAAAATTAATACACCTAAGTATACAACAATAAATAAATTTAACTTTAAAAAAAATTTAATATTCAGAGACATTAAATACAAAAAGATAAGATTTCCAATTGTTTTAAAACCAGTTAACGAGGGTTCAAGTTTAGGAGTTCAAATTTTTAAAAATAAAAAAAATCTAAAAAAACAAATAAAAGCTCTATTAAAAAAATATCATAACTTACTTTTAGAAGAATATATCGGAGGGCAAGAAATCCAAGTGGCTGTATTAAATAGTAAACCATTAGGCGCAATTGAACTTATACCAAAAAGATTTTTTTATGATTACAAAGCTAAGTATACAAAAAAAGCAAAAACTAGACATATAATGCCTGCAAGATTAAACAAAATTAAGTATCAAGAGGTTTTAAAAATTGCAAAAAAAGTTCACCAAACCCTTAAATGTCGAGGTGTTACTAGATCTGATTTTAAGTTTTTCAATAATAGTTTTTACTTATTAGAAATCAACACCCAACCTGGAATGACAAGTCTATCATTAGTTCCTGAAATTGCTGAACATAAAGGACTTAATTTTGAGACTCTTGTTGAAAAAATTTTATTGGATGCAAG
>QCMS01000004.1:0-65000 GCA_003213555.1 Pelagibacteraceae bacterium AG-422-I02
ACTAGCAAAATGATTTGATATATTTTGGTTAGTATTAACAAAATAGGAAACACCCATAAAAAAAGAAATAAAAAGTACAACCAAAACTCTTCGCAATGATTTTTGGTAAAGAAACAACAAACCTAACATCATTAAGCTTAGGACAAGAGGAATTCTATTACCAGAAAATAAAATTCCAAAAAGATTTAAAAAAATAATTAAGATAAAACTAATATAAAAAATAAATTTATTTTCGTATATTTTTTCTAATATGAGTAGAAAAAAAACTAAAAAAATAAAAAGTCTCTGAACATATGATCCAGCTATGTATTCATCACCAAACGGACCCGCTAATCTTCTCCCAACTCCCTCAAAACCAAACAAGTCTGTACCAAAATAAAATTGAATTAAAAGATCAATACTTACAAATAAACTACAAGAGCCGAATATTAAAAAAATTAACTTAAAATTGATAATATTTTTTTGTAATAAAAATCTAAGTACAAAATAAAGAAAAAAATATCTTAAAAATAAAAAAGATTTTGACAAAATAATATTTTGCTTTGGAGCATCGGGATAATCGAAATTAAAATAATTATTATACAAACCATTTGCAATCAAATAGATAAAAAAGATAATAATAAGTTTATCCAAAAAACCGATGCTAATTTTGAAAGTTTCAAATCTGTAAATTGAAAAAACAAAAATTATTAAAATAATAATATTTAGATTTAGTAATAAATTCCCTGCTATATAGCTGATTGGTATTAATAAAAATATTAGATTTACTAAATTTTTTGCTGAAAAAAAGTTTTGAGGTGACATTAAATAATACTAAATTAATTGTACTTTTGTTCAATAATAATTATATAATTATTCAAATTTTTATGCGCCTGTAGCTCAACTGGATAGAGCACTTGGCTACGGACCAGGAGGTTCTGGGTTCAAATCCTAGCAGGCGCACCATTTTTATTGATTTTATGCCATTACACTAATAAAAGTATGTTCTATGAAATTTTTACTAAATTTATCACTGCAAAAGTCTGTTATTGTTTTTTTTATCATTATAACTATTATTTTATTAGCGTTAACTCTAATTTTATAAATAGGTTATAAACAAAAGCAGGAGTCCTAATAAAATTCTGTAATATACAAAAATATTCATACTAAATTTTTTAATATACGCTAAAAAATATTTAATCGTGATTATTGAAAATATAAATGATAATAAAATAGTAATTAAATTTAACTTTGAGAAAAAAATATCATTTGAAAATAAAATATCTTTTAAACCATAAGCAGAGACAGCACCCAAAATTGGTATTGATAATAAAAAAGATAATTTAGTTGAGTCTACTCTTTTAAAACATAGAAGTCTAGCAGCTGTTATTGCTATTCCAGATCTGCTTACCCCAGGTATTAAAGATAATATTTGAAACATGCCAATAAAAATTGCTGATTTAATTGTAAAATTATCTTCAATATTTTTTGTTATTTTAAACTTATCGCTTATGTATAATAAAATTCCGAATATGATAGTAGTCCAAGCTATTGTTTCTAAATTTCTAATTTTATCAATCAGTCCTGATTGAGCTAAATAAAAGCCTATAAACATTAGTGGTAAAGAAGAAATAAAAATTTTTGCAAAAAGAATTTTATTTTTAAAAAAATTTGTAATGTCTTTGAAAAAATAAACCAATACAGCAACAAATGAACCAATATGACAACTTAAATCTATAGAAAGACTTTGATTTTCAAAATTAAAATACTCAGAAATTAAAATTAAATGTGAAGATGAGCTTATTGGTAAAAACTCTGTTAATCCTTGAACTAAAGATAAAATGAATATTTCAATCACAAATTAAAGATAAATTTAAAGGTTGTTTTTTTATTGGCAATTAATACTGCATACGAGGTATGCAAAAAATGACATTAATTTTTAAAGGTTTTTTATTATATAGGTAATTGATATTGACCTTTAAAAGCTGTAAATAGGTGAATACTTAACTTAATTAACTCTTTAATGACAAAAAAAATGCTTCAATTTGTGGATGTTAAACAAGAAACTCCCGAAAAAAGAAAAACTGTTAATAGAAAAGATGATTTTAAGGAGATCTACAAAGAATATATTACCAATAAAGCGACAGAACAATCAAGTAGGTGTTCTCAATGTGGAGTCCCTTTCTGCCAGGTTCACTGTCCTTTAAGTAATAATATCCCAGACTGGTTAAAGTTAACTGCAGAAGGAAGATTAAAAGAAGCTTACGAATTATCACAAAGCACCAATAATATGCCAGAGGTGTGCGGAAGGATTTGTCCTCAAGACAGGCTTTGCGAAGGAAATTGCGTTATAGAGCAATCTGGTCACGGAACAGTAACTATAGGATCCATAGAAAAATATATAACAGATACAGCATGGGACAAAGGGTGGATAAAGCCTTTTAAAGTGACAAAAGAATTGAAACAATCAGTTGGAATTATAGGTGCTGGTCCTGCAGGATTGGCATGTGCTGAAGAATTAAGAAAATCAGGATATCAAGTAACTATCTATGATAGATATGATAGGCCTGGCGGGCTACTAATTTACGGCATACCAAATTTTAAATTAGAAAAATTTGTCGTTGAAAGAAGAACAAAGTTATTAAAAGAAACAGGAATAAATTTTGTTCAGAATTTTGAAGTTGGAAAAGATAAAACTTTATATGAACTTAAGGAAAAACATGATGCAATCTTAATTTCCACAGGTGTATATAAAGCTAGAGAAATAAATATACCAGGCCACAATCTCCAAAATATTTTTCCTGCAATGGATTTTTTGACTGCATCTAATAAAAAAGGGTTGGGTGACAAAGTTGAATTATTTGACAATGGCACTTTGAATGCTGAGGGGAAAAATGTCGTTGTAATTGGTGGCGGGGATACTGCTATGGATTGTGTTAGAACTTCAATTAGGCAAAAAGCTAAATCAGTAAAATGTTTATACAGAAGAGATAGAGAAAACATGCCTGGTTCGGCAAGAGAAGTTGGAAATGCTATAGAAGAAGGAGTAGAATTTATTTGGCTTACTGGACCGAAAAGCTTTATCGGTAATACAAAAGTTGAAGCAGTTGAAGTAAATAAAATGAAACTGGGTGAACCAGACTCTTCTGGAAGAAGAAGACCAGAGATTGATCAAGGATCAGAATATAAAATTCCAGCAGATCTTGTTATAAAATCCTTGGGGTTCGATCCAGAAAATCTTCCTAAATTATTTGGAGCCAAGGATTTAGTAGTATCTCAATGGGGAACTTTAAAAATTAATTTAAAAACTATGCAAACAAGTTTAGATGGAGTATTTGCTGCAGGCGATATTGTAAGAGGAGCTTCACTTGTCGTATGGGCGATCAGAGACGGTAGAGATGCTGCTTCTCAAATTGAAAAATATTTACAACAAAAAATAGATAAAAATAAATCAGAAGTTGCAGCATAATAAAAATGAAAAATTACAAAAAAAATAAAAAAATTTTAGAGAAAAGTTTTAATTATTCTTCAGATATGGAACATGATGCATGTGGCGTGGGGTTAATTGCATCTACAAATGGGAAAAAATCTAGAAAAATTATTGAGTATGGCATCGAGGCTTTAAAAGCTATATGGCACAGAGGAGCTGTAGATGCAGATGGAAAATCTGGTGATGGAGCTGGAATTCAAATTGAGATAGCACCTGATTTCTTTAAAGAGAAAATTTCTTCGACTGGACATACTCTTGATGAAAATAAAAGAATTTGTGTTGGAATGGTTTTTCTTCCAAGAACAGATTATTCAGAACAAGAAAAATGTAGAGAGATTATTGAGTCTGCGCTATTAGCTGAAAATTATTACATATATGGTTGGAGACAAGTCCCAATTAATCCAAGTGTTTTAGGAAAAACGGCAGATCAAAATCGTCCAGAAATTGCACAGGTAATGTTTAAAAAAAATGAGACATTGAAAACCAATGATCTTGAAAGAGATTTATTCGAAACAAGAAAAAAAATTGAAAAAGTTGCAAGAGATAAACAAATAAAAGACTTTTATATTTGTTCCTTCAGCTCAAGATCCATTGTTTATAAGGGCATGTTTCTTGCTGAAATGTTATCTGAATTTTATCCAGATCTTCATGATGAAAAGTTAACATCCAGATTTGCAATTTTTCATCAAAGATATTCAACTAACACCTTTCCAAGTTGGGATTTGGCTCAACCTTTTAGAACTTTAGCACACAACGGAGAGATAAATACGGTTAAAGGAAATATAAATTGGATGAAAATTCACGAGCAAGACATGTCTAGCCCTCTTTTTAAAGATGTAAAGAATCTTAAGCCAGTTATTAGAAGTTCTTCTGACTCTGGAGCGCTAGATAATGTTTTTGAACTTTTAACTCACTCGGGAAAATTGGCTCCATTAATTAAATTAATGATGATTCCTGACTCATGGTCTAAGAGAAGCAAAACCGTGCCAAAAAATCATCAAGATCTTTTTAATTTTTTAAATAGCACTATTGAACCATGGGATGGTCCAGCTGCGATTTGTGCAACAGATGCTAAGTGGGTTTTGGCTTCATCTGACAGGAACGGACTAAGACCTTTAAGATATTCAATCACCTCAGACGGCTTATTTTTTGCAGGTTCTGAAACTGGAATGATTAAAATTCCAGAGGAAAAAATTATTGAAAAAGGAAAACTTGGTCCCGGTCAAATCATTGCAATTGATTTAAAAAAAGGAAAACTATTTAAAGACAAAGAAATTAAAGACCTTTTAGCAAAAGATTATAAAAAATATAATAAACAAATTATTGATTTAGAAAAAAAGATTTCATTTGGAGGAGAAAAAGCAAATTTCTTAGGTGAGGATTTAAGGAAAAGACAGTTTTTATCAGGATTAAGTATAGAGGATTTAGAGTTAATTCTTCACCCAATGGCAGAGGAAGGAAAAGAGGCTTCAGGCTCGATGGGGGATGATACTCCAGTTGCCGTACTATCAAGTCACTTCAGACCTGTATCACATTATTTTAGACAAAACTTTAGCCAAGTAACCAATCCACCAATAGACTCTTTAAGAGAAAATAAAGTAATGAGTTTAAAGACAAGATTTGGAAATCTAGGTAACATTTTAGATTTTGATAATCTAACCGAAGAAAATATTTATGTTTTAGATAGCCCCATACTTACTAACTCACAATTTAAAAAATTTAAAAAATTTTTTTCAAAAAAGGTTAAAGTCATTGACTGCACTTTTAGTATTAAAGAGTCTCTCAAAGAAAGAATTGAACTAATTAGAGAAGAAGTAGAAACAGCTGTTAGAGAAGGAAGCACTTGCATAATATTATCTGATAAGAACATAACAAATCAGCAAGCAAGCATTCCGAGTATATTGACTGTAGGAGCAGTCCACTCTCACTTAGTAAAACACGGATTGAGAGGTTATTGTTCTTTAAATGTTGAGTGCTCTGATGCAATGGATACACACTCTTTTGCTATTTTAATTGGAGTTGGAGCCACTACAGTGAATCCTTATCTTGCAATAGATAGCATTCATCAAAGATTTGAAAAAAAATTATTTGGCAAATCTGATTTTGAAACATGTGTAAATAAATTCAAAAAATCAATTGATGCCGGTCTTCTAAAAATTATGTCAAAGATGGGAATATCAGTAATAAGCTCTTATAGAGGCGGATGCAATTTTGAAGCGGTAGGTTTAAGTAGAGCTATTGTTTCAGATTATTTTCCAGGCATGTCTTCAAGAATTTCAGGAATAGGCATAATCGGGATCGAGAAAAAGATTAAGGAACTTTATGAAAAATTTAATACAAAAAATGTATTCACTTTACCTATCGGAGGATTATACAGATATAGAAAAAGCGGAGAAGACCACCAATATCAAGGAAAATTAATACATTTATTGCAAAGCGCTGTTGCTAGTGGTTCATATGAGCTATATAAAAAATATTCAGCTGGAATTCATAATTTACCTCCAATTAATATAAGAGACTTGCTAGAATTTAAAAAACAGAGAAAGCCTATCGATATTAAAGATGTAGAGCCAATTGAAGAAATTTTAAAAAGATTTGGAAGTGGAAGCATGTCTCATGGAGCGCTATCAGCAGAAGCTCACGAAACTTTAGCAATGGGAATGAATAGAATTAAAGGAGCCTCTTGTAGCGGAGAAGGAGGCGAGGATGCAAAAAGATTTAAAATGTTACCTAACGGAGACAGCGCAAACTCAAGAGTGAAACAAATTGCATCTGCTAGATTTGGAGTAACTGTTGATTATTTAAATAACGCTAACGAAATAGAAATTAAAATTGCTCAAGGAGCTAAACCAGGTGAGGGAGGACAACTACCAGGTTTTAAGGTTACAAAAGAAATAGCGCGATTAAGACATTCGACGCCAGGTGTAACTTTAATATCTCCACCACCACATCACGATATTTATTCTATAGAAGACTTAGCCCAACTAATTTATGATTTAAAACAAATCAATCCAGGTGCTAGAGTTGGAGTCAAATTAGTTGCATCAACTGGTATTGGAACAATAGCAGCAGGTGTAGCAAAAGCAAAAGCAGATATAATTTTGATCTCAGGACATTCTGGAGGAACTGGTGCTAGTCCTCAAACAAGTATTAAGTACGCAGGTATTCCTTGGGAGATGGGTTTAACTGAAGCAAACCAAATTCTTACTTTAAATAATTTAAGACATAACGTTACTTTAAGAACGGATGGGGGATTAAAAACTGGCCGCGATATTGTGATGGCTGCAATGATGGGAGCAGAAGAATATGGAATGGGTACATCATCTTTAGTTGCAATGGGATGCATAATGGTGAGACAATGTCATTCAAACACATGTCCAGTTGGAGTTTGCAGTCAAGATGAGGCTTTACGAGAAAAATTTACCGGTACTCCAGAAAAAGTTGTAAATTTATTTACGTTTGCAGCAACAGAGGTAAGAGAAATTCTCGCTCTTCTTGGATTTAAATCAATCAATGAAATTATAGGAAGAACAGATTTATTAGCTCAGGTAAACAAAGGTGCATCTAATCTAGATGATTTAGATTTAAATCCACTATTAGTTCAAGCAGACCCAGGGGAAAACTTAAGATATTGTAAAGATAAACATATTAATGCAGTGCCAGATACTCTCGACGAAAAAATCTGGTCTGAGATCAAACATAAGATTAAAACAGACTTATCAAATGAATTTAATTATGAAATAGAAAATACATCAAGATCAGTAGGAACAAGATTATCTCATTATATATATAAAAAATTTGGTAACAATAAATTAGATGAAAATAGAGTTCATATTAAATTAGAGGGTTCGGCCGGACAATCTCTTGGAGCCTTTTTAACTAAAGGAGTCAAACTTACTGTTGAAGGAGATTGTAATGACTATGTTGGCAAAGGATTATCTGGAGGCACAATTGTTGTGTACCCATCTCCAAAAAGTTCATTAGTTTCAAGTGAAAATACAATAATAGGAAATACTGTTCTTTACGGAGCAACCTCAGGAAAATTATTTGCTTCAGGACAAGCAGGGGAAAGATTTGCAGTAAGAAACTCAGGAGCTTTTTCAATAATTGAAGGATGTGGCGCTCACGGATGTGAGTACATGACCGGCGGAGCAGCAATTATTTTGGGAGAAGTAGGAGACAATTTTGGGGCCGGTATGACGGGTGGCATGGCATTTGTTTATGATGAAAAAAATACCTTCGAAAATTTTGCTAATCCAGTATCGATAATTTGGCAAGAGGTTGAAACTGAATATTGGAAAAAATTCTTAAAAGAAAGCTTAAATACTTTTGTTCAAGAAACAAATTCTAAAATAGCTAAAAAAATTTTAGATAACTTCAATAGCGAGCTTAAAAAATTCAAACAAATTTGCCCTATTGAGATGTTAGATAAGTTAGAAAACCCAATTAGTTTTAAGTCTCGTGTTAAGAAGGCTAGTTAAATGAATTCAAAAAATATTATTTGTTTTGGTTTTGGACAGGTAGCAAAAAACTTTATTAAAAATCTAAAAGATCAAGGAACCAATTTTAAATTAACGACTACATCACGAGAAGAGTCCAAAACTAAAAAATTTGAAAATATAAATTATGAAAGCTTTCAATTTACAGAAGAAGGTTTTGATAAGACTTTTATATCAAGATTTGAGGAAGCAGATCATATTCTTCTATCTATAGCTCCCATTAATGGAACTGATATTGTTATAAAAAATCTGAAAGATTATTTTAAATCAAGCAAATTCAAATGGATAACTTATCTATCTGCAACAAGCGTATATGGAAACCATAATGGAGAGTGGGTAGATGAAAATAGTGAAACCAGACCAACTTCACCAAATGGTGTTGAAAGGCTTAAAGTTGAAAAAGAGTGGATGCAGTTAGCGAGCACATTTGATTTACCGCTTCAAATTTTTAGATTATCGGGAATTTATTCCAATCAATATAATATTCTAAAAAGATTAAAGTCAGGAGAAGCTAAAATAATAAACAAAAAAAATCATTTTTTCTCACGTATTCATATAGAAGATATTGCAAATGTTTTGTCTAGCTCTTTAACTAATTTTAAAAAGAAAGAAATCTATAACATTTCAGATAATCGACCTGCGTCTGCAGAAGAAGTCACTATGTATGGAGTTAAACTGCTTAGAATAGATAAGCCTAAAACTATAGAAATCAATGAAATACAAAGCGAAATGTTAAAAAATTTTTATAAAGACTCAAAAAAAGTAGATAATAAAAAAATGAGAGAATTTTTTAATCATAAATTAAAGTACCCTACTTATGTTGAGGGATTAAATTATATCTTTAACAATAATATTTAATTCTTTAATTATTTTTTTTAGAGCAACTTGATTAGATAAGCTATGGTCCCCGTTTTTAATTATTACTAACTTCTTTTGTGCATTGGGAAACACTGAAAGAACTTTTCTTGAAAAGGATACTGGCACAACTTCATCTTTGCTACCATGAACCATTGATACTTTAATTCTAGATCTAATTTTTTTAGATAGGATTTTATTTTTTCTTCCATCTTTAATTAGTTGGAACGTAATAGGATATTCATATTGCCCATTCTTAATAACACTCAATCCTTTAGAAATAATTTCATTTTTATTTTTTTTTGGCAATTTTTTCCACATTAATCTTTCGAGAAATTCGGGAGCTGAACCTATGCCAACAAAACCTACAATTTGATTTTCAAAATATTTAAATTGATTTAAAGAGATCCATGCTCCCATGCTAGAACCAACAAGTATAATTTTATTCTTTTTAACAATTTTTTTAATTGAATTCTTAGCATCACTTGACCATTGAGTAATATTTCCTTTTGTAAATTTTCCCGATGACTTGCCGTGTCCTGAATACTCAATAGCTAAAAATCCTAACTTATTTTTTATAGCATATTTTTTAAAGGCTTGAGGTTTTTCTCCATCGATATCAGACATAAAACCTGGAAGAAAAACGACATAAAGATTTTTTTTATAATAATTGTCTATAAATCTAAGTTTTTTTGTCTTTGATAATTTTAAATATTTGAATTTTTTCATGTAAGAATATTTAATTGCTATTATATAACAAATAAGATGACTACTAAATTAAATGTTCTTCAAGTTATTCCTAAGCTTGGTTATGGTGGGGCAGAAACTGGTTGTTATGATATTGCTCATTTTCTTCCAGAAAATGAATGTGGGTCTTTCGTGGCTACCTCAGGCGGGGAATTATTAAAATTTGTAAAAAGAGATAAAGTGAAAATATTTAGATTACCCGTTCATTCTAAAAACCCGCTTTTGATAATTTTTAATACCTTGGCATTAACTCTATATATAATTTTCTTTAAAATAAATATTATACACGCGAGAAGTAGGGCACCAGCTTGGTCGTGCTATTTTGCTTGTCTTCTTACAAGAAGAGTTTTTGTTACAACATTTCATGGAACTTATAACTTTAAAAGTAATTTTAAAAAATTTTATAATAGTATAATGCTTAGGGCAAAATTGACTATTGCTGGATCAAATTTTATTTTTGGGCATATAAACGAAAATTACAGTGAATATTTAAGTAAAGAAAAAAAACTCAGAGTAATTTTTAGAGGTATAAATATCGATTATTACAACTCAAAAAATATATCAATTCTTAAACAAGAAAAACTTAAACAGGAATGGGGTCTAGTTTCAAACAAATTCACAATACTTTTACCAGGAAGGTTAACTTACTGGAAGGGGCAAGAAAAATTTATTGAGTCTCTAAATATACTGATTGAAGATTATAATATTTCAAATTTCCAAGCGATAATACTTGGCTCAGATCAAGGCAGAAAAGTTTATTATAAAAAATTAATAAACCTTGTTCAGAGATATAGTTTAAATAAAAAAGTAAAATTTATTCCACATTGTAGAGAAATGCCGTTGGCATATTCATTAGCTGATGTTGTTGTTTCGGCATCAATAGAACCAGAGGCATTTGGTAGAGTTTCAGTTGAAGCCCAATCTATGGGAAAACCTATCATCGCAAGTAATATTGGAGGATCTAAGGAAACAGTAGTTAACAAGAAAACTGGATTTCTTTATAAGCACGACGATCCAAGAGAACTTGCTAAAAGTTTAAATACTGTTATTCAATTATCACCAGATGAATTAAGATCTATTGGAAATGAGGGTAGAAAAAATATAACTAAAAAATTTGATGTTGAAACGATGTGCCAAACTAATTTAAAAGAATATAAAAGATTAATTAAAAATTAATGCCACAAATTCAATTATTAGATGGAAAAAAGATAGATTTTGAAAAATCAATTACTGGTTTTGATCTAGCAAAAAAAATTGGCAAATCATTGGAGAAAGTTGCACTTATAATGGAGGTTGATGGAGATTTAAAAGATTTAAGCCATCAAATAAATCGAGATGCAAAGGTAAGAATTATCACATCGAAAGACAAAGAAGGTTTAGAAGTTATAAGACATGACGCTGCTCATATAATGGCAATGTCTGTCCAAGAATTATTTCCAGGCACACAAGTTACTATAGGACCTGTTATCGAAAATGGTTTTTATTACGACTTTGCCAGAAAAGAACCTTTCACTGAAGAAGATCTTAAAAAAATTGAAAAAAAAATGTCTGAAATTATTGACAGAGATGTAAAAACAAGAAGAGAAGTCTGGAAAAGAAATGAAGCTATAAAACATTTTAAAAAAATTGGTGAAAAATACAAAGCAGAAATTATTGAGAGCATACCTAAAAATGAAGAATTATCTGTCTACCATCATGGAGACACTTGGCATGACTTGTGTAGAGGTCCACATTTAGCTTCTTCTGGAAAAATTGGAAAAGCATTTAAGCTAACGAAAGTCTCCGGAGCTTATTGGAGAGGAGATTCGAATAATGAAATGCTTCAAAGAATTTATGGAACATGTTGGAGTTCTAAAAAAGAACTTGATGATTATTTACATCGATTGGAAGAAGCCGAGAAAAGAGATCACAGAAAACTGGGAAAAGAAATGGATCTTTTTCACTTCAGAGAAGAAAGTCCTGGCGCTGTTTTTTGGCATGAGAAAGGATGGTTGTTATTTCAAAGATTAATCGAGTATATGCGAGCAAAACAAAGACTTGCTGGATATAAAGAAATTAATACACCTGAGCTTTTAGACAAAACACTTTGGGAAAAATCTGGCCATTGGGATAAATTTGGAGAACACATGTTCATATCCGAGACACCAGATGAAAAAACTTTTGCCGTAAAACCAATGAATTGCCCCGGTTGTGTTCAAGTATTTAATCAGGGATTAAAAAGCTATAGAGATTTACCACTTAAACTATCTGAGTTTGGTAAAGTGCATAGATATGAACCTTCAGGCGCATTACATGGCTTACTAAGAGTAAGAGCATTTACTCAAGATGATGCACATATATTCTGTACCGAAGATCAAATAACAGAGGAGTCATTATCAGTTACGAATTTGATTTTACAAATTTATAAAGATTTAGGATTTGAAAACGTAATTTTAAAATACTCTGATAGGCCAGAAAAACGAGTAGGTGATGACAGCGTATGGGATAAATCTGAAGCGGCATTGCTTGCAGCAATTAAGCAATCTAAACTTGAATACACAGTTAATAAAGGAGAAGGTGCTTTTTACGGACCTAAAATTGAATTTGTTTTAAGGGATGCAATAGGAAGAGATTGGCAATGTGGAACCTTACAAGTTGATTTAAACTTACCAAATAGATTGGGTGCAACTTATGTTGCTAAAGACGGAAACAAAAAAGTTCCAGTTATGTTACATCGAGCGTTGTTCGGTTCTTTAGAGAGATTTATTGGAATTTTAATTGAAAATTATGCTGGCAAGTTACCATTTTGGCTCTCACCAACACAAGCTGTTGTGTGTCCTATAGCAGAAGAGAACAATGACTATGTAAAAAAGTTATTTAAAGATTTATTTAAAGAAGGTATAAAATGTGAAGTGGATTTAAGAAATGAGAAAATAAACTATAAAGTTAGAGAACATTCTCTAGCTAAAGTGCCATTTATTATTGTTTGCGGAAAAAAAGAAGTTGCAGAAAACACAGTTACAGTTAGAAAGCTAGGTTCTGATAAACAAGAAATTATGAAAAGAGAAGATTTAATAAAAAATATGCTTGCCTCAAATAAGTTGCCTTTAAATTAAGTGTCAAACTTTAAACCCAATTATTTTCAAAGAAGAAGCAAACCTCAAGGCCCCAAAGCTAATGAAAGGATTAGGGCTTTAGATGTTCAAGTCATTGGAAGCGATGGAGGAAATCTTGGTGCAATGCCCCTTAATAAAGCAATTGAATTAGCCAAACAGGAAGGACTAGACCTAATTGAAATTTCACCAAATGCAAATCCACCAGTCTGCAAAATTATGGACATGGGAAAATATAAATATGACTTGCAAAAGAAAGCTAATCAAGCCAAGAAAAAACAAAAAACCGTTTCACTTAAGGAGATAAAATTAAGACCAGGAACAGAAACGCATGACTACAATTTTAAAATCAAAAATGCAAAAAAATTTATTTCAAAAGGTAATAAAGTAAAGTTTACAGTTAAATTTAAAGGAAGAGAAATGCAGCATACAGAACTTGGCAAGGATTTAATGAACAAGATCATAGAGGAAACCAAAGATGTTGCTAAAGTTGAAAGCAAGCCAAAATTTGAAGGTAGGCAGATGGTTATGATAATTCAACCTCTGTAAATAACCAATAATAGTATCTTGTAAAGATTTATTAATGCCTATATAAGTCCGAAATATTTTATGCCAAAACTTAAAACAAAAAGCTCTGCAAAAAAAAGATTTAGATTTACCGCTTCAGGTAAAATTAAAATGCCACAAGCAGGCAAGAGACATGGTATGATTAAAAGAACAAATTCACAAATTAGAAAACAAAGAGGCACTACAATTATGACAAAACAAGACTCTAAAATTGTCAAATCGTATATGCCATATAACTTAAGAGGATAATATGGCTAGAACAAAACGTGGTGTAATAAGTAGAGCAAAACATAATAAAGTTTTAAAATCAGTCAAAGGCCAAAGAGGCAGGAGAAAAAATACTATTCGAATCGCACGTCAAGCAATGGAAAAGGCGATGCAATATGCATATAGGGATAGAAAAGCAAAAAAAAGAGAATTTAGATCATTATGGATCCAAAGAATAAATGCTGGGGTTAGGGCCGAGGGTTTAACTTACGCAAAATTTATTAACGGTTTAGCTAAATCAAAAATTAAGTTAGATAGAAAAGTTCTAGCAGAGCTTGCTTACAATAATCCTGAAGTCTTTAAATTAGTAGTAAAAAAAGTTCAGTCCTCCCTAGCTTAAAAGGGTCTTTGATTTAATCTCAACTTAATATAAAAAATCAAATACCTAATGAGTGATTTAGATAAAATAAGTTCAGTATTTAATGCAAAGATTGACTCCGTTAAAACAAAGGACGATCTTCAAAATATCAAGACAGAATTTTTTGGAAGAAACGGTCAAATCACTCAACAATTCAAATCACTAGGCTCTTTAGATCAGGAAAAAAGAAAAGTGCTTGCTTCAAATTTAAATAAGATTAAAGATGATCTTACACATCAGTTAGAACAAAAAAATTTAGAAATAGAAACCAATGAAATTAATGATAAACTTAAAAATGAAAAAGTTGATGTTACATTACCCATTAGACCTGATCGCCAAGGTAAAATTCACCCAGTCTCACAAGTAATTGATGAAATTTCTTCAATTTTTTCAGAGATAGGTTTTTCGGTAGCTGAAGGACCTGATGTTGAAACTGAATATAATAATTTTACGGCTTTAAATACTCCAGAAGAACATCCTGCTAGGGATATGCATGATACTTTTTATTTAGAAGAAAAGAAAAATCTGTTATTAAGAACACATACATCTCCGGTTCAAATAAGAACTATGTTATCAAGCAAACCACCTTTTAAAATAATTGTACCCGGAAGAACTTATAGATGTGATAGCGATCAGACCCATGCACCTATGTTTCATCAACTTGAGGGTCTTCATATAGACAAAGGTATTACAATGGGACATCTGAAAGGCTGTCTTGATTATTTTATAAAAGAGTTTTTTGAAGTCAAAAATGTTAAAATGAGATTTAGACCAAGTCATTTCCCTTTTACAGAGCCGTCAGCTGAAGTTGATATTGGATACAAAATTGAAAAAGGAAAAATTGTTATTGGAGAGGGAGATAAATGGTTAGAAGTTTTAGGTTGTGGCATGGTTCATCCAAATGTTTTAAAAAATGTAAAAGTTGATACAAAAAAATATCAAGGGTTTGCTTTTGGCATAGGCATTGATCGTTTAGCAATGTTAAAATATGGAATTAATGACTTAAGAGCTTTTTTTGAGGCAGATTATAGATGGTTAAGTCATTTTGGTTTTGATCCATTAGATGTTCCGACAAATTACAGAGGATTAAGTAAATGATTATTACGATCCCTTGGCTTAAAGAACATCTTAAAACATCAGCTAAAGAAAGTGAAATTATTGATCGGCTCACAAACATTGGACTTGAAGTTGAAGGAATAAAAGAAAACTTTGGAGAGATGGGTAAGTTTAAAATTGCGAAAGTTTTAAAAGCGGAAAAACATCCTAATGCTGATAAATTAAAAGTTTGTGATGTTACTATCGGCGGCAAAGAGGTCTTGAAAGTTGTCTGCGGAGCTCCAAATGCTAGAGAGGGTTTAATCACAATCTATGCACCTCCAGGAGCAGTAATACCTAAAACTAATTTTGAATTGAAGGTAGCTAAAATAAGAGGAGTTGAGTCAAAAGGGATGCTTTGCTCCGAAAGTGAACTTAATTTATCTGAGGAAAGTGATGGGATTATTGAACTTAAAAATAAAGAGAAAGAAATAGGAAAAAGTTATTTTAATACTAAGTCACAAAAAACTATTGATATATCAATAACCCCTAATCGCGCTGATTGTTTAGGTGTAAGAGGGATTGCAAGAGATCTTTCTTCAGCAGGAGTTGGAAAGTTAATACCAATAAAGGGAAAAAAAATTAAACAAAATTCAAAACATCAAATTAAAACATCAATTACAAAAGAAAAGAACCAGGGGTGCGATATCTTTGGAAGCTGTTATATCAAAAATATTACAAACAAAGAAAGTCCTGAATGGCTTAAAAATAAATTAATTGCTTTAGGTTTAAAACCCATTTCTGCAGTAGTGGATATTACTAACTATGTAATGTTTGATCTAAACAGACCATTGCATGCTTATGATGCAGATAAGATTAACAAAGAAATTGTAGTAAGAAATGCCAAAGAAGGTGAAATATTTGAGGCATTAGATAATAGAAAATATAAATTAAAAAAAGACATGTGTGTCATCTCTGATAAATCAGGCGTCCTCGGGTTAGGTGGGATTATTGGAGGAACCTCTACCTCTACCGAATTAGATACGAAAAATTTACTTTTAGAAGCTGCTTATTTTAGCCCATCCTCAATAAGAAAAACAGCTAGAGCACTTAATATAAATACTGATGCAAAATACAGATTTGAAAGAGGAATTGACCCTAATTCAATTAAAAAGGGATTAGAATTTGCTACTGAGCTAATTTTAGAAATTTGTGGCGGTGAAGCTAGTAAGCTCCAAATTATTGGAAAGATAAACAAAAAAAATAAAATAATTAACTTTCAATTAGAAAAATTTGAAAAAATTATTGGTATCTCAATTACTGCTAATGAGATCGATAAAATTTTATCCTCTTTAGGTTTTAAATGTAAAAAAAGAAAAAAAATTATAAAAGTAGAAGTTCCAAGTTGGAGGCCAGATATAAGTTTGGATGAAGATTTGATTGAGGAATTAATTCGAATCAAAGGTTTTGATAATATAAAATTAATTGAGCCAATAAGAAATAGGACTCAAGATACCTTAAACTTTAAGCAAAAACTTTTTCATTTATCACAAAGATCTTTAGCTTCCAAAGGCTATATGGAAGTGGTTACTTGGTCTTTTACAGACTCAAAGATTGATAAACAATTTTCTAAAGGTGAAAAAGAAATTCCAATCTTAAATCCTATTTCAACTGATCTAGATATTCTAAGACGATCAATTTTTTCTAATTTGGCAATTTATTTAAAAAAGAATCAGGATAGGGGATATGATGACTTATCTTTATTTGAAATTGGTCCGACATTTTTTGGAAAAAATCCAGGTGAACAACAGATCGTAGTTGGAGGTTTAAAATCTGGAAAAATTAACAGAAAGAGTTGGCTAGATAAAGAAAGAAACGTAGATGTTTTTGATATTAAAAGTGATGCTATTAAAACTTTGATAGAACTTGGAATAGAGAAAAAAAATCTTTTTGTAAGCGATAATACAAAACACTGTTATCATCCAGGAAGATCAGGATCGATAAGTTTAAAATCAGAAAAAGGACCTCACTTAGCTTATTTTGGAGAAATACACCCCGCGATTATTAAGAACCTAGATTTTAAAGATAAAAATATTTTTGGATTTGAAATATTTTTAAAAAACATACCTGAGCCAAACAAAAAACTAAGACAAAGTAAAAAAAGCTTTCAAGCTTCGGATTACCAAAAATCAGAAAGAGATTTTGCCTTTGTGATAGATAAAATTTTCAAAATTGGAGCGTTAGAAAAAATTATTAGAGAAGTAGATGAAAATTTAATTCAAAATGTATCTACCTTTGATGTGTATGAGGGAGAAAATATACCAAAAGATAAAAAGTCAGTTGCAATAAATGTTACACTACAAGCCATCAATAAAACTCTTTCTGAAAATGATTTAGAGGAAATTAGTAAAAAAATTATTGATATAGTTAGCAAAAAGACTGGCGCTACAATTAGGTCCTAATGTCAGATATAAAAAGAATACGTAATTTTTCTATAATTGCGCACATTGATCATGGTAAATCAACTATTGCTGATCGTATAATTCACAAATGTGGAGGGCTTACTGATCGAGAAATGAAACAACAAGTTCTCGACTCCATGGATATCGAAAGAGAAAGAGGAATTACAATAAAAGCCCAAACAGTTAAACTCAATTATAAAGCAAAAGATGGTAAAAATTATGTTTTAAATATTATCGATACCCCAGGCCATGTAGATTTTGGATACGAAGTAAGTCGATCTTTATCGGCATGTGAGGGATCTTTATTAATCGTTGACAGCACCCAAGGAGTAGAAGCTCAAACGTTAGCAAATGTTTATCAAGCTTTAGAAATTAATCACGAGGTAATACCTATATTAAATAAAATAGATTTACCTGCTTCAGATATCGAAAAAACTAAAACTGAAATTGAAGACGTAGTAGGGATTGAGACAACGAATGCTATCTCTTGCTCTGGAAAAACTGGAGAAGGAATAGATGAAATATTAGAGGCAATTATTAACAAATTACCTGCTCCAAATGGGGTTATTAATGAAAAATTAAAATGTTTATTAGTGGACAGTTGGTATGACAGCTATCTTGGCGTAGTAATTCTAGTCAGAGTCATTAACGGTAAATTAAAAAAAGATATGAAAGTAAAATTAATGTCAAATGATCAAGAATACGTAGTTGAAAAAGTAGGAGTATTTACTCCTAAACCAAATGATATAGAGGAATTGAGCTCTGGAGAAATTGGTTTCATTATTACAGGAATTAAATCCCTTTCGGAAACAAAAGTTGGAGACACTATTTGTGATGCGAGCGCACCAATTGATAATCCCCTACCAGGTTTTAAACCTAGTAAACCCGTTGTATTTTGTGGTCTCTTCCCAGTGGATAGTTCCGAATATCAAAAACTGAAGGACGGACTAGCAAAATTAAAACTTAATGATGCAAGTTTTTCTTATGAGCCAGAGTCATCTAGTGCTTTAGGGTTAGGTTTTAGGTGTGGTTTTTTAGGTCTGTTACACTTAGAAATTATTACCGAAAGGCTTGAAAGAGAGTTTGATGTTAATCTAATTACAACAACTCCTGGAGTAATTTATAAAGTTCATAAAACTAAAGGAGAAGTTTTAGATTTACAAAATCCATCGAACATGCCAGATCCGTCTCAAATTGAAAAAATAGAAGAGCCATGGATTAAATCTACAATTATTACCCCAGATGAGTATTTAGGATCTATTATAAAAATTTGTCAGGACAAAAGAGGAATTCAAACAAATTTAAGTTATTCAGGCAAAAGAGCAGTGTTATCATATGACTTACCACTAAACGAAGTTGTATTTGATTTTAATGATAAACTCAAATCTATCTCTAGTGGATATGCAAGTTTTGATTATGAAATTTCTGGTTACAGGGAAGGAGATCTAGTTAAACTTGGCATTCTAGTAAATTCAGAACCTGTTGATGCATTGGCTATGATAATCCATAAAGATTTTGCTCAGTCTACTGGCAGACAAGTTTGTGAAAAATTAAAAGATTTAATACCAAGACACAATTTTATGATTCCAGTTCAAGCAGCTATTGGAGGAAAGATTGTAGCTAGAGAGTCTATAAAAGGATTTAAAAAAGACGTTTTAACAAAAATACATGGTGGTGGAGCCACTGACCGAAAAAGAAAACTTCTAGAAAAACAAAAAAGAGGTAAAGCAAGATCTAAACAGTTTGGTAAAGTTGAAATACCTCAAGAAGCCTTCATCGGAGTTCTAAAGATAAACAAAGACACATAATGAAAAAAAAATTATTTATTTTCTCTAATGAAAGCATTTCTGTTGAAGACGATAAATTTTATTGTGATAACTTAGATTTAAAATCGACACCAGAAGGTTTAAATAAAAAATTTGAAGTAAATTTACTTAGCAGAAAATCAAATAAAAAAAGATCTCATGAAATAAAGTTAAAAAGAATAAAAGTCTTTAATAATATATTTTCTTATTTATCAGAGGTAAAAAATGCTTCAAAAAATAAAGACTCTAAATTTTTGATAATCTCTATATCGCCTTACACTTTCTTAATTTCTATACTGCTAAAAATTTTAGGTCAAAAACCTATAGTTTATTTGAGAAGTGATGGTTATGGAGAATATAAAGCAATTCTCGGAAAAATCGGATCTCTCATCTATCATTTTATGTTTAGTATTACTGGAGCAATTTCAAACTTAATTAGCTGTAGAGATTACATACTTTATGGAAAAAAGGGAAAAATTATAAACCCATCTCAATTAGACTCTGTTTGGTTAAGACAACCCAAGAATATAGAAATAAGAAATTTTAAATTATTATATGTTGGAAGGATTAGAGTAGAAAAAGGAATTTTTGCTCTATCTGAGTTGATTAGAAATAAAAGAGATATCTCTTTGACAATTATTGGTGCAGAAAAAGGAGGTACAAATAAAATAAATCAAAGTAATATAAAAATACTTCCTACACAAAGTAATAAAACTAAATTGATTAAACATTATGATGATCATAACATATTTGTTTTACCCTCATTCACGGAAGGTCACCCTATGGTTTTGCTAGAAGCCTTAGCAAGACGAAGGCCGGTAGTTATTTTTGATGAAATTAAACATGTAATAGGAGATAAAAAAGGAATTTTTGTTACAAAAAGAAATTTTTTAAGTTTTTTGGCAACCTTAAATAATATTAAAAAAAATTATAAAAAAATTCAAAAAGATATGAAAAAAAACAAGTTACCAACTAACAAGGAATTCATAGATAAATTCATCAAACTTATTGATGATTTTAATTAGGAGAGGTGGCCGAGTGGTTGAAGGCGCACGCTTGGAAAGCGTGTAAACGGGAAACCGTTTCGAGGGTTCGAATCCCTCTCTCTCCGCCATTTTTAATATCCACATACAACCTAAAAGAGTCTTAAAATATTTTTGCGAATCAGATAAAAAATTAATAAGGGCAGTGGAGGGAGACTGAAGCTGCCTTTACTTTTTATAACCTTTTAATTCCAATTACACTAAGTTTGGCAGTACTTTCAATTCTTTTAATTGTTTGATTGATATCCATTATAACAGTTTTTTTCATTGGTCCATAAGCATGGATTAATTTTTTATTTGATAATGCAACGGCAACATGACCTTTCCAATAAATGATATCGTTTTTTTTTATGTTTTTTAATTTTACGTTTTTTTTGAAATATTTTACCTGATCTTTAGCATCTCTCGGGCAAAATTTATTATTGAAATTTAAAAATACCTGCACAAGCGCTGAGCAATCAATCCCTTTGAAGGATTTTCCGCCCCATTTATATTTAATATTTTTAAAAGAGGTTATTTTTCTAAAAGGATTTTTTTCCTTATATGAAACAGGTTTCACATCGTTTTTTTTTATCCATCCATTTTGAAACCTGAAATATTTTAAATTTTTTCCAGTGACTTTGATCTTAGAAGCAAAAGAAATTTCATTTTTTTTAATTTTATTCGGAAATTTAAAAATTTTTGCCTTTAAAGTATTAACTTTATGGGTAGGCTTTAAAAAATTAGAATATTTCTTATTTACAATATAACCTTTGTAGTTATCTTCTTTAATCTTTATTTTAAGCCATTTTTTTGATCTTTTAGATATTGAAAAGCTATCGCCATAAATCATTTGTGTAACTACTTCAGATTTTAACGAGGGTTTTTTATAAAGATTTATTACTGAGAAATTATTTGTAAAATATTTAGTCATCTAGTTTAAGTTTATGCCTTATCATATAGAGAAATATAAGAGATGGTATCACCATTAAAGCTGTGATTATAAAAAAAATACCCCAGTCACCATTTAACCAATCAACCAAAGCTCCTGAGGATGCTGCTAATGTTGTTCGTCCCGCAGTTCCTATTGAAGCCAATAAAGCATATTGAGTTGCCGTGTAATTTCTATCTACTAGCATCGAAATGAAAGCGACAAAGGCAACCGTGGCAAAGGCTGCTGCCATATCATCAAATATTACTGCAATAGCAAATAATAATTCTGATTTCCCTGACCACGCTAGTAAAGAAAAAAGTAAATTCGTGGATGCCATTAGTATTCCTGAAACAAACATAGCTTTTATCACACCAGATCTAATAGCGAACAAACCACCTAGCAATGTAAAAATTACTGTGGTTAACCACCCAAGACCTTTGGAATACAATGCTATATCTGTCTTTGTAAAACCTATTTCTTTATAAAAAATTACTGACATTCTGCCAAGAAAAGCCTCCCCAATTTTAAAAAGAAAAATAAAAGCTAATATTGCTAATGCAATATTAAAACCATTTTTTTTAAAAAAACTAATAATAGGACCGACCACTGTTCCGGTAATCCATGCGATGGTTTTTGTTAAAAAGTTTGAAGCACCTATTTTATCTTCAATCATTTTGTCAGCAATTTTTTGAGACTCGCTTTTATCTGTTTGCAAAACTTCGTTTACAAACATTAAACCAATGTTACAGGCTATAATTACAGCACCTAAAATAAGAAAAGTTATTTGCCAATAATTTTCAAAACCAAAATTTTGTAAGAATTCTGCAGAAGTAAGAGCCACTACACCACCTAATTTATATCCAGTCCACCAACCTACAACCGCCATAGCGGCACCAGCTTGCATAGATTTTCCCTCATTCTCTCCAATTTGTTCAATTCTTAATGCATCCACCGTTATATCTTGTGTGGCTGAGGCAATTGCAATTATCAGACCAACACTTATCACCAACGCTAAATTTGTAGTGGGATTAATTACACTCCAAAATATTAAACTTATGAGGATGATAGATTGCATTAAAACAATCCAACCTTTTCTGTGGCCAATTTTATTTGTTAACCAAGGAATTCTAACTCTATCTATAATTGGAGCCCATAAATAGTTGAAAGCATACACTGCAAAAATTAATCCAGCCCATCCTATAGTACTTCTACTCAAACCATCTTCTTTCAACCAAAGACTTAGACTGCTTCCAATAATGACCCAAGGAAAACCACTTATAGCGCCAAGTAATAATATTTTGACCATCCTATAATCAAAATAAACTGAAAATGTTTCAGCAAGTGTTTGTTTTTTATATATTTTCATAATCTAATTTCTCCAAAAAGAAGGAAAGAAAAGTACTAGGACAGCGAATAATTCCAATCTTCCAAGCAACATACCGGTCGCTAAAATCCATTTTGATAAATCAGGCAAGCTTTTATAATTTCCATCAGGTCCAATTATCTCACCTAATCCAGGTCCGACATTAGATATAGAACTTGCAGCTCCAGAAATAGAAGTTACAAAGTCTAACCCACTTATAGACAAAAGCATCGCAATAATTAAAAAAATGAATAAAAATGAAAAAATAAAAATAATTACAGATCTTATAAAATCATCAGAAATTTTATGATTATTGTATTTGGTTATGATAACACTATTTGGATAGATTAATTTTTTTACTTGGTTTTTAAAAAAAATCAAAAGCATTTGTAACCTAAAAATTTTAATACCACATGCCGTTGATCCAGCGCATCCACCAATAAACATAAGAAACAAGAAAAAAATTAAAGAAAACTTTCCCCATAGACCAAAATCATCAGTGACATAACCCGTACCAGATAAAATAGAAATAACATTAAATGAAGAAATTCTTATCTTTTCAAATAAATTTCCCTCATAATTTATAAACAATAAGTAAAAAAACATTACCAATATTGAAATAGTTAATAAATAAATTAAACCTTTTATTTGTACATCTTGAAAAAATATTTTTTTATTTCCCTGAGCAAATTTTAAATAAGAGATAAAAGGTATGCTACCTAAAATTATGAATAAGCTTGCAACAATTTCAACGTTTGAATTTTTAAAGAAACCTATCGAGTCATTATGGGTTGAAAAACCACCGGTTGCAATAGTTGTCATTGCGTGACAAATACTATCAAATATTGTCATTCCAAATATCCAATAAAAAAAACCACAAAATAAAGTTAGAATTATATAAGTAGAGATTATAATGGCAGCAACTTCTATAGTTCTTGGTAAAATTTTTTCAGTACTATCTGGACCTTCCATTTTAAAAAGCTGCATTCCACCAACTTTTAATAATGGCAAAATCGTAATAGCCATTACAACAATACCAATTCCGCCTAACCACTGCATGATAGCTCTCCATAATAAAATACTTTTGGGGCTATTATCTAAGTCAGTTATAATGGTTGCACCAGTAGTAGTTATACCTGACATACTTTCGAAAAAAGCATCACTGAATGAAAATGTTTGATTTGATAGAACGAAAGGTAGGCTTCCAAATATTGCGACAGCCACCCAAGCAAGTGTTGAGAATAAAAAAGTTTGTCTTAGGTTTAATTTTAAATCTTTTTCAAGGTTAGCTAATATGCATAAAATACCAATAAATATTGTTACAAAAGAGGATGAGATAAAGCTGTGGCTATTTTCTTTATATATAACTTGCATTGAATATGGCGCAAGCATTGAAAGCCCCAGCACGATGAGCAATACGCCAATTAAGAAAAAAACAGTTTTGTTACTGGTCATTAAAAATGAGATTATTTAAATAGTTTCAAAATTCAACTTAATATGACGTAATTATATCTGTATTTTGCATATAAAATTTAATAAACCATTACTATGCTGGATAATAACTTAATTAAATCTACTTCATCCTGGCCTTTTGTTGAAATTAGAAAGCTCTTAAAAGATAGAAAAGATATCATCAAAAAAAAAGGTAAAATAACTTTTCAAACCGGTTACGGACCTAGTGGATTACCGCATATAGGTACCTTTGGAGAAGTTGCTAGGACTACTATGATGATAAATGCTTTAAATCATATAGAAAAAATTAATCATGAATTGATTACATTCTCTGATGATATGGATGGATTAAGAAAGGTGCCTGATAATATTAGTAATGATCAAGTTTTGAGAGATAATTTAGGGAAACCATTAACAAATATTCCTGATCCATTTAAAACATATAACAGTTTCGGCGAGCATAATAATGAGATGCTTAAAAAATTTTTAAATAAATTTAATTTTAAATTTATTTTTAAAAGCTCAACAAAAAATTATAAAAATGGTATTTTTAACAAATCACTTTTAAGAGTTGCAGAAAAATATGAGGATGTAATGAATTTTATTCTTCCAACTCTGCGAGAGGAAAGAAGAAAAACGTACTGTCCATTTTTACCGATTTGCCCAAAAACTGGAAAAGTATTGGAGATACCATTATTAGAAATAGATAAAAAAACTGGAAAGGCAGTTTTCGACAATAATGGTGAAAAACTTGAAACAAGTATTTTGGACGGAAAATCTAAACTTCAGTGGAAAGTAGATTGGGCAATGAGATGGTTTACTTTCGATGTTGACTTTGAAATGTATGGAAAAGATTTAACTGAGAGTGCTATTTTATCTAATAAAATTTGCAAGACACTTGGAAAAAATCCTCCAAATGGTTTTGCCTATGAACTTTTTTTAGATGAAAAAGGAGAGAAAATTTCAAAATCAAAAGGAAACGGAATTTCTATAGATCAGTGGCTTAGATACGCATCACCAGAGAGTCTCTCTCTTTATATGTACCCAAATCCAAAAAGAGCAAAAAAACTTTACGCAGAGGTTGTACCTAAAACAGTTGATGAATATTTAACAAGTATTGAAAAATATCCAAGTCAAAAAGAAAAAGACCAAATTTTAAATCCTGTTTGGCATGTACATAATGGCAAGCCACCAACAGAGAAAATAGTAATGTCTTTTTCAATGTTATTAAATTTAGTTGGGTCTAGCAATGCAGACAGTAAAGAAATTTTATGGAAGTTTATAAATAGATTTCATCAAGAGATTAAACCAAAAGACTATCCAATCCTGAATGGATTAACAAAGTTTGCAATAAACTATTTCAAAGATAAAGTTGAACCAAATAAAAAATTTAAAAGACCTTCATCAGATGAGAAGAAAGCGTTAGAAAATCTTGTTTCAAAATTATCTGAAATAAAACAAAATTTAAAACCCGAAGAAATTCAAACAATTGTATATGCGACAGGTAAAGAAAATGGATACGAGCAAAATCTACGAGATTGGTTTAAATTAATTTATGAAGTAGTATTCGGAGAGGAAAATGGACCAAGGATGGGTTATTTTGTCAGCTTTTTTGGATTGAAAGAGACAATTGAGCTAATGAAAGATAAAATAAAAAATAATTAATGTTTTCAATTTTAAGACCTTATATATTTTCGTTAGATCCTGAAGTGGCTCATGATTTAGCTATAAAATCACTGAAAGCAAACATTTTACCTAAAAGTTTTTTTAATGTTGAAAGTGAAGAAATGCTTGAGACAAATTTTTTAGGCAAAACGGTTTCAAATCCAATCGGTTTAGCCGCAGGTTTTGATAAAAGTGCCGAGGTTTATAATTCTCTTTTTAAATTTGGCTTTGGTTTTATTGAGGTAGGCACCGTCACTCCAAAACAGCAATTGGGAAATCCAAAACCAAGAATATTTAGACTTGAGAAAGACCAGGCACTTATAAATCGTCTTGGATTTAACAATCATGGATCAGAAACAGTATCAAGGAGAATATCAAATAATCAACCTGATGGATTTTTAGGAATTAATATTGGGCCAAATAAAGAAACAAAAAATAAAGAAGATGACTATTATATTTGTCTTTCAAGACTTGGAATGTACGCTGGATATATAACAATTAATATCTCCTCGCCGAATACTGAAGGTTTAAGAGATTTCCATGATCAAGGTGAGATGAAAAAACTTTTAACTGGAATAAATAAAATTATAAAACAAAAAAAAATCAACTGCCCAATAGCGATTAAAATATCACCAGATATAAATGATAATGAAATAAGTAAAATAGTTGAATTAGTGAGTATCCATAAAATACAAGGTATAATAGTTTCTAATACAACAGATAGTAATCGTGATAATCTCTCTGATATTAAAAAACATGAAGTTGGTGGATTATCAGGACAACCGCTTAAAGATATTTCAACAAATTTAATTAAAAAATTCTATAAAGAAACCAAGGGTAATATTAATCTAATAGGAGTCGGCGGAGTGGACTCCGGAGAGAGTGCTTTTGAAAAAATAACAGCAGGCGCTGATGCGGTTCAACTATATACAGGTATGGTTTACAAAGGGCCGGGTATTGTTAAAGAGATTAAAAAAGACTTAATATCGATTTTAAAAAAAGAAAATCTCAAAAATGTTAGTGAAGCAGTTGGAATTAACGCTTGACCCCAATGTATACACGAATTATATAACACCAGGAAAAAAATATGTCTAAAAGATGTGAATTAACAGGAATATCACCATTAAAAGGTCATAACGTTAGCCACGCTAAAAATAAAACTAAAAGAAGATTTTTACCTAATTTGAAGAAAGTCACTTTTAGAAGCGATATCTTAAAAAAAGATATTAAATTAAATGTAGCTAACGCTGCTTTAAGAACTGTAGATTTTAAAGGCGGTTTAGATAAGTTTTTAATATCAGCGAAAAACGCTAAACTATCAAAAAAAGTTAAAAAAATTAAAGCTTCAATTTCAGCAAAATCATAATTTTACAATGAATTTATTTTACAAACTCTCTCTTCTAATGGGTTTGGTTGTAGTCCTTTCAAATTACTTAGTCCAATTTCCGATTCAATATTTAGGATTAAATGAAATCCTAACTTATGGGGCCTTTAGTTACCCGATCACTTTTTTAATAACAGATCTAGCAAACCGCGCTTACGGCAAATTAGTAGCAAGAAAAGTTGTGTATGTAGGATTTGCTATTGGGGTTCTTTTAACATTATTTGTATCAACTAATTTTTCAGATATTATTTCTATAAGAGTTGCTATTGGTTCTGGAGTTGCATTTTTTATTGCTCAAAACTTAGATGTTCAAATCTTTGACTCTTTAAGAAATAAAATATGGTACGCAGCTCCTCTCACATCATCAATAATTGGATCTGTAACTGATACTTTTTTATTTTTTTCAATTGCCTTTTATGCAACAGGAATACCTTGGGTGACTCTAGCTTTTGGAGATTTAGCAGTTAAGCTATTTATAGCATTGGTAATGTTAATTCCATTTAGATTACTAATTTATAAAATAAAAGACTTTTCGGAAAGTCCGGTTTCAAAAATAAAGAATTAGTGAATTGTTCTTTTATTCTTTTCGACAAATAAGTCAGTTAGCTGATTAATCATCACATCACCTAAATCCTGAACATCTGTAATTTTTACAGCTTGGTTATAGTATCTTGTTACATCATGACCAATACCAATAGCTAATAATTCAATGTTTGTTTTGTTCTCAATCCATTTAACTGTTTTTTTGAGGTTAGACTCTAGATAATCACTGGTATTGGTTGATAAAGTAGAGTCGTCTACTGGAGCTCCATCTGAGATAACCATAAGGATTTTTCTTTCTTCTTTTCTTCTATTCATTTTGTTGTAAGCCCATTTGAGTGCTTCACCATCAATATTCTCTTTTAATAATCCTTCTTTAAGCATTAGACCCATATTATTTTTAGCTTGTCTCCAAGGTGTGTCGGCTGATTTATAAATAATATGTCTGAGATCATTTAACCTTCCTGGTAAAGTTGGTTTATCATTTTTCATCCATTTTTCTCTAGAAGATCCTCCTTTCCAATGTTTTGTAGTAAAGCCAAGTATTTCTACTTTGACCGCACATCTTTCTAATGTTCTAGATAGAATGTCGGCACAGATTGCCGCTACTGAAATAGGTTTGCCTCTCATTGAACCGGAGTTATCAATTAAAATTGTTACCAACGTGTCTTTAAATTCAATATCTTTTTCTTTTTTAAAAGATAGAGAGTTAAATGGATCCATGATTATTCTTGGTAATTTTGATGTGTCTAATAAACCTTCTTCGAGGTCGAAGTTCCAAGACCTATTTTGTTTGGCTAAAAGTTTTCTCTGTAATTTATTTGCAAGTTTAGAGATAAAATTTTTAAGCTGTAATAATTGTTGATCTAAATTTTTTCTTAGTCTTGTAAGTTCTTCAGCACCCTCCAATTCCTCTGCTTTAATAGTTTCATCAAATTCTTCAGTGTAAGTTTTATAATTTACGTCACCTAAAGCGCTTCTCCCTTTTTTTCGTAAATCTGGTTGAGAACTGTCTTCTATTTCAACTTCTTCCTCAGCTTGATCTGACTCTTTGGCCTCATTTTCAAGATCAGGCATACCAGAATCTATAGACATTTCTTCTTGCTTATCCTCTTTTTCTTTTGCCTGTTTTTCCTGATTATCTGGTTTATTTTGCTTATCGTCGTTATTTTTTTCATCATCTTTTTTTTCCTCTTCATCTAAATTTTCGTCAAGATTCATATCTGTAATTAGCTCAGAAATAAGGGAATTAAATTTTTCCTGATCTAAGGTAAACTCATTTAGTTGACCGATTTTACCTTTAAATTTCTCATTTAAATCTTTTTTGTATGACTTCAGTTTTTTATCGATTTGGTTATTATTTTTAAAATCAAGAAATTTTGTTCTTAAATAATTTTCAAAAGACTCAACAATTTTATCTTCACTGCTTTTAAGATCTAAACCATTCACTCTTTCTTGGTAAAAAGTTTCAATATTATTTTTTACTCCTTTGAAATAGCTAGTTCCAATTTTTTCACATCTAATTTTTTCAGAAATCCTATATAATTGTTTAGATATATTTCCATTAGGCTCATATTGTTTAAAAATTTTTGGGTCAGAGAATCTATGTCTCAAGGACTTAGAGTCTGCTAACGCTCTTATTTGGTTATAATTCAATTTATTATTAATTTGACTTAGTTCAGGCAGTTTAATTGAATTTATTCCAGATTTAGAACCATCATTACCAAAAGAAACTTCGATTTTTTCTGAATTAGATAGTGATCTTACTGTAGAACTTATTGCAGTTTTAAAATCAGCTATTTTTTCTTTTTTATTTTCCACTTTATAAAGTGATATTAATAGAAGACTCCGGCAAGTCTTCACCAAAACATCTTTGGTAATACTCAGAAATTATTTTTTTCTCTAACTCATCACATTTATTTAAAAATGTAATTCTAAAAGCGTATCCTTGATCCTTAAATATACTTGTATTTTCTGCCCAATGTAAAACTGTTCGAGGACTCATTACAGTGGAGATATCACCATTTACAAATCCCTTTCTCGTAAGATCGGCAACTTTTATCATATTTGATAAAAGCTCTTTTCCCTCTTTATTATTTAAGTTTTTATTTTTAGCTAAAACGATTTCTAATTCTTTTTCAAATGGTAGATAATTTAATGTAGAAACTATGTTCCATCTATCCATCTGTCCTTGGTTAATTTGTTGAGTACCGTGGTATAAACCAGTTGTATCACCTAAACCCACAGTGTTAGTCGTGGCAAAGATTCTAAATAAATCGTGCTGTTGTAAAACTTTATTTTTATCTAATAATGTAAAACTTCCCTCGCTCTCCAAAACTCTTTGAATTACAAACATTACGTCTGGTCTTCCGGCGTCGTATTCATCAAAAACTAAAGCTACTGGATTTTGGATTGACCAAGGTAAAATTCCTTCTTTAAATTCAGTAATCTGTTTTCCATCTTTTAAAACAATTGCATCTTTTCCAATTAAATCTATTCTACTTATGTGACTATCTAAATTTACTCTAACACATGGCCAATTTAGTCTTGCAGCCACTTGTTCTATATGAGTAGATTTTCCTGTTCCATGGTAACCTTGTATCAAAACTCTCTTATTAAAAGAGAAACCTGCTAAAATTGCTAAGGTCGTATCTTTATCAAACTTGTAATCAGGATCTATTTTCGGGACATATTCATTTTTTTTTGAAAACGCTCCTACCTGCATGTCACTTTCAAATCCAAAAGTTTGCTTAACTGACAATTTAATATCTGTTTTTTGTAAAAATTGTTCTGAACTCATTTTTTTCCTAAAGTTTTTTTAAGTTGACTATATGCCAAAGTAATTTTTTTTAATTTATCTTCAAATTTTTTATTTCCTTGGTTTTTATCAGGATGATACTTTTTTACAAGTTCTTTGAATTTTGATTGAATTTGCTCCCATTTTACCTCTTCATTTAATTCCATTACCTGCAGAGCGTCCTTGTCTTGCTGTGACACTTTTGTTTTTTTAAAATCCCTGTAGTTTGAGCTTTTGAAGATATTTAATTTATCATCTAAAGCATTATTCCACAAAATACTAAAAAAATTATCTGATGAACCAAAAGTTTTTGTAGATTTATGCCATGTTAAATCAGATTTTATAAAAAACTCTATTTCTTGATCGTTCATATTTTCAAAATAATTCCAGTTTTTATTAAAAATTTTAATATGATTTAAACAAAGTAATCTATATTTTTTACTATTATCTTTTTCTATAGGCGCTTTATAAGAGCCAATTTCATTACAATTTTCCCAATCACAAATAATTTTCATTGAGTAATTCTATATAGTAAAATCATTTTAATGAAAAATTATTTTGATGAAATTTGCAAAAAAATAAAAAAAGAAATTGAAATTGAAGATATCAAAATTGTTGATAATTCTCATAAACATAAAAAGCACAAATTTTATTCATCAGAAAAATTTCATCTTCAATTAAATATTAAATCGATATATTTGAATTCCCTATCTAGAGTGAGTGCCCAAAAAATAATTATGAAAATTTTAAGAAACGACCTTAAAACAAAAATTCATGCTTTAGAGATTAGAATTGAGAAATAACTTTAGTCAAATTTTTTAAGTTTTTTAAAGATATTTTACTTTTATTAGGCAATACAGTTTTTCCTATATTTTTCAAAAGTATAAAATTTATTTTATCATCATTATTTTTTTTATCATTTTTTATGTAAGGTATTAATCCGTTTATTGATTTTTGTTTTTTATATTCTTTGAAAGTATATGCTAAATTATTTTTTAAATAAATATTTTTAATTTGATTTAAAATTTTTAAGGAACAAATTTTTTGTACTACAGAGAGTTTGACCGCTAATATGATACCTGAAAGAACAGCTTCACCATGTGTAATTCTTTTAGAATAATTATTTTTAGCTTCTATTGCATGTGCAAAAGTATGTCCAAAATTTAAAATCATTCTAAAATTTTTTTCATTCACGTCTTTATTAACAAAAAGTAATTTTATTTCACAACTTTTCTTAATTGCATAAATTAATTCATTAGATTTTTTTGTTAAAATAGACTCACTATTTTTTTCTAACCAATTAAAAAACTTTTTATCCTTTATAATTGAGTGTTTTAAAATTTCAGCATAGCCACATACCATTTCTCTTTTAGGCAAAGAATTTATAAAAACTGTGTCAATTATTACTAGCCTGGGCTGATAGAATGAACCTATTAAGTTTTTTCCAAATTTGGAATTCACACCAGTCTTCCCACCTATAGATGAGTCTACTTGAGCTAAAAGTGTTGTGGGAATATTAATAAAGTTAATGCCTCGTTTAAAAATACTTGCAACAAAACCACAGACATCACCAGTTACGCCGCCCCCAACACCTATAACTAAATCTGACCGATTGAAATTTTTTGACAATAAGATTTTTAAATACTTATTTACTGTATTGATAGATTTGTTTTTTTCATTGGCGGTAAAAGAAATAAATAAAAGATTATATTTTTTTAATTTATTCTTTAGAAAAAATTTAAATTTTGGCGGAATTTTTTTATCTAATATTATAGCAATCTTTTTAGTTTGAGGACATAATAATTTTATTCTTTTTGGTAAAATATCTAAAGTATTTTTACCAATTATAATTGAATAATTATTATTTTTACTTTTAAATTTTATTTCCTGTTTTTTCATACTTAACTATTATTTTTTCCACTATTTCATCAGGTTTAAGAAATTTACATTTAATCTTAAAATCAGCCTCATTATAAAATTTTTTTCTTTCAAAATAAATTTTTTTTACTGATTCTCTTAGCTTTTTTTTATATAAAAGTGGTCTCTTGGGATTTTTATTTAATCTTTTAATTAATTCTTCAATTGGGGCGTCTAACCAAAAACTAACAGATGATTTTTTTGTATTTCTTCTAATTTCGCTATTTAAAAAAGCTCCTCCACCTAAAGAAATAACTGAATTAACTGTTTCTAATTGAGCTAAAGTTAAGTCATTTTCAATTTTTCTAAAATAATTTTCACTTTTATTTTTAAAAATTAGGTCAATTGACATGCCTTCTTTTTTTTCAATTAATTTATCAATATCAATAAAATTATATTTGAGTTTTTTAGCCAATTTTTTCCCAATAGTAGATTTTCCAACACCCATCATTCCAGTTAAAGTAAGGTTTTTTCCCACATTATTGTCTTTTTGAATTTGATTTTTCATAAATATGTCTTATTTATTGAGTTTAAATCAATTCAAATACTATGCAACTTAAATACAATAGACAAAAAAGTTTAGGCAGCTCAATATTTAAATTTTTATTAAAACTAATACTATTAGTTATTATTTTAATATTTGTAATATTTTTGATAGAGAAAATTACCTTTCCAAGCCCAGAAAAAAAATATCAAATTGACGTCACTAATGAAATTAAAAAGCTTTAATTATTTTTTAGGCTTATTAATTATTTTTACTCATCTATCTGCGATGGGTGAAGAAAAAATTGATATATGGAAGAACAAAAAAAAAACAGAAACAGAATCTTCAATAGAAGAAAAAACAAAAATAGAAAAAAAAATTAATCTTGACAGTTCCCAACAAATAGAAGCTCCATCTCAAATTCAAATTCAAGAAAGTTCAGAAATCAGCGCAGATGAAGCAAAAGTTTATGGTATTTATGACCCAGAAAATTTTAATTTTAACTTAAATATGTGGTCTTCAACTAAAGCTGATGATTTAAGATCAAGTTTAAAAAGAATTAACAAAATAGAACTTTCCAGATCCTCAAAAGAAATATTAGAAGCAATATTGTTTTCATTTTCTTATCCACCGCCAGGTATGTCAGAAAAAGAATTTGTCGATTTAAAAATTAATTGGCTAATAAAAAATGATAGATCAGAATTGATTGAAAGCTTTTTAAAACAAAATGAAAGATTCGAAAGTAAAAGTAAAGCTGTACAGTACTTAGTTGATAAAAATATAGCAAGTGCAAATATAAAAGAGGGTTGTGAGAAAATTAAATTTATTGATGCAAAAATAAAGGATTCATATTTAGAGAAGTTTAAAATATATTGTTTAGTTTTTAATAACAAAAAGTCAGAAGCACAACTTTTGTTAGATCTTTTAAGAGAACAAAGTCAATCCAGTAAATTTTATGATGATAAAATTAATTTCCTACTAAACGTTACAGAAAAAACCAATATTAATAAAGTAAATGAGAAAAATTTATTAAATTTTTATCTCTCTAGTATAACTATTCCAAAGTTTAAATATGAACCAACAAATAAAACTAAACCTGAAATATGGGAGTATTTAAATGCTGCTAATCTAATTAAGCTTGAAGATGCTTCAGATAAAGAAAAACTTAAAGAACTAGAAATAGCAGCCAATAATGGCCAACTAGATAAAAATAAAATATTTGAGATTTACAAACAAATACCTTTCAATTTAAATGCTTTAATCAATGCAAAAGATAATTATCAATCCTTAGATCAAAGTGATGCTCGAGCACTTATTTTTCAAAAATATTTATTATCAGAGGGCAATAAGAATAAAATAGAATACCTTTTATTGCTTGAAGAACTATTCAAAAAAGATGATTTAGTAAACGTTTACTCGAAATTTTTGAGCGATAAGATCGAAGAGATAGGTGTAAAAAATTTACCTGAAAAGTATCAAGATTCTGCAAAAGCAAGAATTCAAAGTGAAGATGATGCGCTTTTAGGTAAGGTGAAATTTAATGATAAAATTTTGCATCAATCTAAAGTTATAAAATATTTTATCGAAGGTGAAGATAAAAAGAAAACTCAAAAGGATATAGACAGAATTTTTAAAAAAATATCAAAGAATAAAAAATACTTTGTTTCTGCAAAAGATTTAGCCTTAGCAGATGCTTTAATAAAAGATGGTTTTTCTTTACCATCAAATTTTAAATATGAGGAACTCTCAAAAAAATTTAATATACCAAAAAACTTACTAAAATTAATTGATACTGATCAAAAAGCATTTCTAGCATTAAAAATAGTTGAAATTATAGGCGAAGATGAGCCTTATCAACTTGACTCTGAAACAATATATTTTGTTACCAATCTTTTAAATAAAATGAATTTGATTATTTTAAGAAACAAAGTTTTGAATTCAGCTCTACCATTAAGAACTTAATTAAAATATAATTAATAATGTCCCAAAGAAAAATAGTAATTGAGCCAGATCCCATTTTAAGAAAAAAAAGTGAAATTTTAGAAAAGGTTGACGATGAACTTAGAAAATTATTAGACGATATGTTGGAGACTATGTATTCAGCTCCTGGTATAGGCTTAGCAGCAGTTCAAGTTGGTATTTTAAAACGTTTAATTGTAATTGATATTTCGAAAGAGAAAGATAAAAAAAATCCACTATTTTTGATAAATCCTGAAATAATTTCAAAATCTAAAAATACTTCAACTTACGAAGAGGGATGCTTGTCATTACCTGGCCATTTTGCAGAAATCGAAAGACCAGCAGAATGTCAAATTAAATATATTGATTATGAAGGAAAAAAAAAGGAAATCAAAGTAACTGGTCTACTATCAACTTGTATTCAACATGAAGTAGATCATCTTAACGGGATATTATTTATTGATTATTTATCTAAATTAAAAAAGGATATGATTATAAAAAAATTAGTTAAACATAAAAAAGAACTTAATAAAATTGTTCTATAAATTTAATGGCTTTAAAAATAATTTTTATGGGAACCCCAGAATTTGCTATCCCTGCCTTGAGGGCACTAAATTCAAAATATGAAACATTATGTGTATATACCCAATCTCCAAAAAAAAAATCAAGAGGTCAGAAAATAATTAAATCACCTATTCACTTGGAGGCGGAAAAGTTAAAAATTCCAGTACGGTTTCCTGATAAATTAAATAATGAAGATGAATATAAATTTATAAAAGAGTCTAAAGTTAAAATTGTGATTGTAGTCGCTTATGGTCAAATAATTCCAAACAAATTTCTAAATATTAAAAATTTAATTTTTTTGAATGTACATGCTTCTCTTCTTCCAAAGTGGAGAGGTGCTGCTCCAATTCAAAGGTCCATAATGGAAATGGAAGAAGAAACTGGAATTTCTATTATGAAAATTGTGCCAACACTTGATGCTGGACCTTATATGATGCAGAGAAGTGTCAGTATAAATGAAAAAGATAATCATTTTTCTTTAAGTAAAAGATTGTCAGAGGTTGGTGCAAAATTAATTTTAGATGCTTTATCAATATTTGAAAAAAAGGAATTTATTTTTAAAGATCAAGATGAAAAGTTAGCAACTTATGCTAAGAAAATAAGTAAAAAAGAATCCGAAATTGATTGGAATATACCTGCAAAAAAATTAATTGCTAAAATAAACGGGCTAAGTCCTTACCCAGGAGTTTGGTTTAAACATAATGGAAAAAGAATTAAAATTATCGAGGCTGAAATATCTGACAATCAAGGTAAAAGGGGAGAGGTCATTACAAATGATCTTGTAATAGGATGCCAAGATAAAGCAATAAAAATTAACTTGCTTCAAAAAGAAGGAAAAAAAATTCTTAAAACAAAAAGTTTCCTAGCTGGATATAAAATTGTCAAAGGGGATATGCTTATCTAATGTTTAACTATCAAATAATTATTGAATATTTGGGAACTAATTACGTAGGCTGGCAAATACAAAAAAATGGCACCTCTATTCAATCAATTATTCAAAAAGCTCTTACAAAAGTATTAAAGTCAAAAATTAAGATCAATGGTTCAGGTCGAACAGATGCTGGTGTTCATGCAAAAGGGCAGAGTGCAAATTTTATAATAGATAAAGAAATTAAAGATAATTATAAATTTTTGGAATCGGTCAACTTTTTTTTAAAGAAAAAATCAATTTCTATAATTGAAATAAATAATAAAAAAATTAATTTTCATGCACGTCATAGTGTTAAGAAAAAAATGTATAAATATATAATTCTTAATCGATCCACTGAGTCTCCTATGTACAATGATAGAGCTTGGATCATAAAAAAAAAACTTAACATAACAATGATGAAAAAGGGAATAAGATATTATCTAGGTACTCACAACTTTACATCAATGAGATCAGCCTCATGTGCTGCTAAAAACCCTATAAGAACAATAACTAAAGCTAAAATAAAAAAAAGAAGTGATAAAATAATTATAACTTTTGAGTCAAAATCATTTCTTCAAAAACAAGTAAGATCGATGGTCGGATGTTTAAAATATGTTGGCGAGAATAAATGGAAGCCAGAAAAAATTAAAACTATAATTAAATTAAAAAAAAGACAATTGTGTGCTCCGCCAGCCCCACCAGAGGGACTCTACTTAGAAAAGGTTTTTTATTAATTTTTAATTACTTTTAAGTATTCTTTTTGAATTTTTTGCCAAGTAAACTTTTTTATAAAACGCAAAGATTTTTTAGAAATTTGATTACTTAATTTTTTATCATTCTTAAATTTATTTATCTTAATTACAAGGTCATCTACATTATTATAACTGATAACATTTTTATCAAAATTATATGAAGTTTTCTTTGAACAAATTACCGGCAATCCATAAGACATATAAGATAATATTTTTCCTTGCATACCAGTTGCTATATCTAAATTTGCTAACCCACAAATAGTTCCTTTTATAAATTTGTCTAAGTTTTTTTGCTGGCCCCAGCATGTGATATTTTTATTTAAAGATAGAAAATATTTATCAAAACTATTGATTTCTCCCACAACGTCAAGCCTTATATCAATTAAACTTTTTTTTAATTTTGGTAAAACGTTTTTTACAAAACTTTTAACTGCTAAGATGTTAGGTAAATATTTTAAATTACCAATAAATAATATCCTTTTATTATTTTTTGCAAATAAGTATTTTTTTTTTATCTTATCTATTGAAATATTAATATGAATTATCTTTCCTTTAATTGATTGGTTGATTTCCTTTATTTCATTCTTAGAAAATAAAATTATTTTATCAAAGTCCGAAAAAATTTCCTTTTCAATATTTTTTATTAGAAGACTTTCTAAAAAATAAATATACTTTAGTGGATTAAATATATTTAAATTGTGAAAAGTTTGATTGTAATTATTTGAGTACAAGTCCCCCATTTCAATAATTTTTTTTCCATAATAATTTTTTGGAAGATACTGACTTGATCTAATATGATAAAAAAAAATCAAATCATAATCTGAAGCCTTATCATGAATAAACTGTTTCATTTTGGCAGAATAAAAAAAACCAAATTGTAATGGTCTTAAAAAAAATAAAGATTTTATAACATTGATTATTTTTAACAGCAAATTTGGAGTTTTGAAAATGAAAATATTATCCTGGGAAAAATCATCTTTGTGATCCAAACTAACTATGTCTAGTTTATTTTTTTTTTTTAAAATACTTACAATTTTCCTGGATCCTATTACATCTCCAGAATATTTTTTTGAAAAGGGACTTCTTGTTGAAATAAAGAGGATCTTTTTCATTTTTTTATTTTTTCTTTTTTTTGATTCTCCATCTAGATCCTTCTCTAACTATAAAACCACAACACTTTTTTGACCCGCATTTACAAGGAAATTTTTTAAAATCCTCATCAAAGCTAAAACCGTAATCATACGAAAACTCTTCACCTTTTTTAATATCTTTGATTGCATGAACCCATACCTTAAGGCCAGTTCCAGTTACTTCACAATTTGGATTACAGGAGTGATTTATCAATCTGGCAGTGTTGAACTTAAAATCCCCATCAAGATCGTATCTTTTATTTAAATTAAAAAGATAAATAGCTTTATCATTATCGTATTTTGGATTTTCCTCAGCTTCTTTTCGCGTAATAACTTTACCCTTATATTCTATTACTTTTGAACCTTTTTTTATGTCTCTAGTGGCGTATAAACCTAAATTATCAATTTTAGATTTTCTTACTTTGTAAGCCTTCACTTAAAATAATCCTCTAGAATATTTTGATAAATTTTAGTTAAATTTTTTAAATCTTTTAATGAAACACATTCATCAATCTTATGCATTGTTTTATTAACTAAACCAAACTCTAGACAAGGTGCAATCTTTTTTATGAACCTAGCATCCGATGTACCACCAGTTGTAGAAAATACAGGAGTTATTTTAGTAATTTTTTTTATTATACTTCTAGCCATATAGATAGTTTTATTTGGCTTTGTTAGAAAAGATTCACCATTTACATGGAAAAAAATTTTAAATTTACATCCATTTTTTTTACTCAAATTTTTAACAATTGAACTAATTTTTTTCTTTAAACTACTTGAGGTATGAAGATTATTAAACCTTACATTGAATTGAGCTCTCGCTATTGCTGGAATAACGTTAGCAGCTTTGTTATCTACATCTATTGATGTAATTTCTAAATTCGAGGGCTGGAAATTTTTGTTACCATTATCTAATTTTTGTTCGTTAAGTCTTTTACATATTTTTACCAATGTATTAATAGGATTATTAGAAAGGTAAGGGTAAGCGACATGACCTTGCGATCCAGTAATAATTATTGTTCCCGAAACACTACCCCGTCTTCCGATTTTTATCATCTCTCCAAGTCTATTAGGATTAGTAGGCTCACCAACTATACAAAAATCTATTTTTTCTTTTTTCCTTTTCAAGTAGTCTACTACTTTTTTTGTCCCATTGATTGCAAGGGCTTCCTCATCACCAGTAATTAAAAAGCTTATAGATCCATTAAATTTTTTTCTTTTTTTAATAAATTTGTCTACTGCAGATACAAAGCAAGCGATTGAACTTTTCATATCATTAGCACCTCTTCCAATTAGATGATTATTTTTTATTGTTGGTTTAAAAGGATTTACGGTCCAATCTTTTATGTTACCCGGGGGCACAACATCAGTATGACCTGCGTAACATAAATTTGGCCCTTTTTTTCCAAGTCTTGCATAAATATTTTTGATTGGTTTACTTATTCTATTTTTATCTTTAAATTCCAAAATTTTGCAATCAAAACCTAACTTTCTTAACTGCTTTGCTAAAAATCCTATAGCTCCTGCATCTACGGGGGTTACACTTGGAAATTTAATAAGCTCTTTTGCTAATGTAAGTTCATTAATGTTAGGCATTAATCTCTTAATAAATCATTTATAGATGTTTTACTTCTTGTTTTCGAGTCAACTTTTTTAACAATCACTGCACAATACAAAGAAGGTCCATCGGGATTAGATTTATTTGGTAAACTTCCTGGCACAACCACAGAATATGCAGGCACTTTTCCAAAAGTGATTTCACCAGTTGATCTATCTACAATTTTTGTTGAAGCGCCAATATAAACTCCCATTGAAATGACCGCTCCTTCCTCAACTAGCACGCCTTCAGCTATTTCAGATCTAGCACCTACGAAGCAATTATCTTCGATAATTACTGGACCAGCTTGTAGCGGTTCAAGCACTCCACCAATTCCAGCTCCACCTGAGATATGACAATTCTTTCCAACTTGCGCACATGAACCAACAGAAGCCCAAGTGTCAATCATTGTGCCTTCATCGACATATGCTCCAAGATTTACAAACGATGGCATAAGCACAACATTTTTAGCAATAAAAGATCCTCTTCTAACAACTCCATTTGGAACATGTCGGTAACCAGCTTTTTTCCAATCTTTTTCTTTCCACTTTACTGTTTTGCCTGGAACTTTATCATACCAGGTTGTGTATGGTCCTTTTGACATTGTCATTTTATTTACTCTAAAACTTAAAAGGATTGCTTTTTTGATCCACTGATTAACAATCCATGTACCGTTAATCTTGTTTGCAACTCTAATTTTACCTGAGTCAACTAGATTTATTGTTTCATTAATGGCTTTAATCAATTTTTTATCTGATTTTGGACCTACTTTTTCTTTCTTTTCAAAACTCTCGTTTATAATTTTTTCTAATTTATCGTAGCTCATTAATCTCCTTTAAAAATTTTGCTAGGCTATCAGTCTTATAATTAATGAAATCTGAGTCTGAATATTTTGCTGCCCAAGGTTCATCATTTTTAATCCAAACAGTTTTCATTCCTAATTCGTGTGCTGGTTTTAAATTTCTAGCAATATCTTCAAAGAATATACAATATTGTGGCTCAATTTTGTAACTTTCTACCAATTTTTTATAAGGCTCTTTAGAAGGCTTTGGAATAAACTCACAATCTCGTATATCAAATATTCCATCAAAAAGCTTATCTATTCCAATTCTTTTTGTGACATTGATTGCATGAGCTCTAGAGCCATTAGTAAAAATTATTTTCTTTCCGTCTAACTTTTTAATTTCTACCTCAAGATCTTTATCCTTAGCTAAAAAACTTAGATCTACATCATGAACAAACTCTAAAAATTCATCTGCATCAATTTTGTGATGTTTTATCATACCGTTTAAGGTTGTGTTATATTCTTGAAAATAGTTTTTTTGAATTTTTCTAGCCTCTTCAATATTAACGTTTAATTTTTCAGAGATAAATTTAGACATCTTCTTATCTACCTGGTCGAATACTTTTGTTGCGCCGTCATAAAGCGTGTTGTCTAAATCAAATAACCAAAATTTTATATCTTTTAAATCTTTCATTCTCTAATCAGAGTTCCAGATCCCTGATCTGAAAAAATTTCGTGTAAAATTGAATGAGGTTTTCTTCCATCTAAAATTACTACACCTTTTACTCCATTTTGCACAGCATCTACACAATTTTCTATTTTTGGAATCATGCCCCCTTGAACAACTTTCCATTTAATGAGATTTTCAAGATCGTAAGGTTTAATTTCTGATATTAACTTTTTCTTATCATCATATACACCTTCAACATTTGTCATTAATATTAGTCTTCTAGACTTAAGTTTTTTTGCTATAGCACTGGCCGCGGTGTCACCATTAATATTATATGTCTGTTCATTCTTACCTAAACCCAAAGGAGCTATAATTGGAATTTTATTTTCATTTAATGCGTTTAGAATTAAACTATCATTTATTTTATTTGGTATTCCAACAAATCCAAGTTCCTCTCTTTCAGGCTCAACCTCTATTATGTTGTCAGCCTTAGAATGAAACATAGCTGCTTGAGAACCTAATTTCTTAAGGGAATTAACTATGTCTTTGTTAAAATCAATTAAAACTTCCTCTACAGTATCAATTATGTTTTTATCAGTTACCCTCAAGCCATTAATAAATTTCGATACGATTTTTTTCTTATCTAACTCTCTTTTAATTCTTGGACCTCCACCGTGAACAACTATTATAGACAAGCCTAATTTATTAAGAACATTAATATCAGATATAAAATTATTAAAGACATTTCTGTCTATAAGAACATTGCCACCATATTTAATTACAATTTTTTCATTTTTATATTTTTTTATGTATTTTTGAACAATATTTATATCTGGCGCTTTATCAGGCCAAAATTCTTTTATCTCGTCTAGAGAAATATTTTTTGACATTTAATTTGTTTTTACAGTCGTTTTTTTAACAATTACGTATTGCTGCGCGATTGTAAGAATATTATTTATCGTCCAGTAAACAACTAGCCCAGAAGGGAAAGAAGCAAGTATTATTGTTAAAAATAATGGAAAGAAAGCAAATATTTTTGCTTGTATAGGATCAGCTGGTGCAGGGTTTAATTTTTGTTGAACCCACATAGAGGCCCCCATTAATATTGGCCAAATGCCAATAATCATAAACCCTGGTGGATCCCATGGAATTAGACCAAATAAATTGAATAAAGAAGTTGGATCTTGTGCTGACAAGTCTTTTATCCAACCAAAAAATGGCTGATGTCTCATTTCTAAAGAAATAAAAAGCATCTTGTAAATTGCAAAAAAGAAGGGAATTTGAATTAAAACTGGTAAGCAACCTGATGCAGGATTTATTTTTTCTTTTCTATATAATGCCATCATCTCTTGTTGCAATTTGACTTTATCATCTTTATGAAGTTCTTTAAGTCTCATCATCTCTGGTTGAACTGCTTTCATTTTTGCCATTGATCTGAACGAGAAGTTAGCTAGTGGGAAGAAAATAAGTCTTATAGCAATAGTTAATAATACTATTGCTGTTCCAAAATTTCCTGAAATTTTAAATAAATAATCTATTACGAAAAATAAAGGTTTTGTGAAAAAGTAGAACCAGCCCCAGTCTATAACTAAATCAAATTTATTTATATTTTGGTCTGCAGCATATCCATCAATTGTCTCAACCTCTTTAGCGGCAATAAATAATCTGAGTTTATTTGTTCCAGTCGATGATTTACCAATATTTACTGGCTCATTAATAATATAATTCGCTTTAAATCCATTTTCGTAAAGAAATGTAGATTTAAAATTTTTACCTGACTCTGGAACAAATGCAGTCATCCAATATTTATCTGTTATTCCAAGCCAGCCTTCACTTGACTCTCTTACTATTTTTTTTTCTTCTACATCATCATAGTCGTCTTCTTTTAATTCATCATCAAATACACCGATAAACCCCTCATGTTGAATATAAAAATTTTGAATATCGTCAGGGATTTTATTCCTTGTCATTTGTGCATACGGATACAGATCAATAGGTGAATTAGAATTATTTTTTACTTGCTGTGATATTTTAAATAAATACTTGTCATCTAACTCAATTCTTTTTTCAAAAGTAACACCCTCATTATTGTTCCATTGCAAAACAACCGGAGATTTATCGCTTAAAATATTATTACCTTTTACTCTCCATTCAGAATCTTTTGTTGGAACTTTAATTTTATTTCCAATACTTGTCCAACCAGTCTCTATGTAAAAACCGTTTTCAGTATCAGATGGGTTTAAAAAAATGATATTTTTTCCATCTTCAACTTTTTGTTTATGTTTTTTAAAAGATATATCGTCAATTAAAGCACCCTTTAAATTAATAGAGCCCACTACACTGTCATTTTCAATTTTAATTCTTTTACTTGAATTGATAGATTCTTCTCTGGTAATTTTTTTTATTATCTGTGGCTGATTAATCGTTGGTGCAATAGAACCTTGCTCATTCTTTTGCTCTACTTTTTGATTTGCTTGTTGTTCAGAATTTTTCTTTGGAGTTTCAAAAAAAGCACCCCAGAAAAGTAAAACAGACATTGAAAGAGCAATTGCTACAAAAACATTTCTATCCATTATTACTTTCCTTTTTATCTTCTAATTTCCATCCAGCCTTTTGTAAGCCTTCTACAATTTTTTTTAATTTTTCTTGCCTACTAGCGTTTTTGGGAGTCGGTACAAAATCTATACCTTGACTGCCACCAAGTTTCTTAAATGGATGACATTTTAAAATTCTTTTTACACCTAATTTAATTCCTATCGTTAAGCCTTGAGTTTTAAGTGCTTCGATAAAATACTCGGAACAACTAGGTAAAAATCTACATCTATTACCTAACAGTGGAGAAATTAAATATTGATAAATTTTGATTATTAAAATAAGAATTTTTGTCATTTTATTTTTTTAATTTACTAAAACTTTTCTCCATTAATGGCAAAAGCACATCTTGTTTTAGAGCATAAGCATTAGACTTACCGAAAACTATATAAGTGTAATCCTTATTAATTGCACCTCTTTTTTTTAATAATTTTTGAACAATTGCTTTTAATTTTCTTCTAATTTTGTTTCTTTTGACTGCATTTCCAATTTTTTTTTTCATAACAAAACTAATTAATAAATTATTTTTATGATTTGGTTTAAAAAAATTCTTTGCTGCAAAAATAGAATAATATTCTGTGTGAACTTTCTTTTCTTTTAAGGCTTTTCTGAATTGGTTGCTTTTTTTTAAACTTTCAAGCTTTACCATTAATTTTTAGGTAGAAAGTGTTTTTCTTCCTTTAGCTCTTCTACGAGCGATAAGTTGCCTACCAGCTTTTGTAGCCATTCTTGCTCTAAAACCATGTCTTCTTTTTCTAACTAAATTGCTGGGCTGATATGTTCTTTTCATAAATATTTAAAGGTATATATTTTAATTGTTGTCTATTGTACAGGTAAATTATGAGTAAAAATTTAAAAATATTTTTAGGCATTTCTTACTTAATTATACTTATCGCTTTCTTATATTTTGTTTTCACAAGCATAGAGATAAGTAAATTAAATGATTTTTTGTATTATAAAGAACTTCAGAAAGATTTAAGCAATTTTGTAAGTGAGAGTATAATTAAAAATTTAATTTACTTTTTTATTTTCGCAGTTCTTTGGGTTGCTCTATTAGGTTTTGGCGCGCCTTTATTAATAATTTCTGGAATATTATTTGGTCAATGGATTGGAACTTTAATTTCTGTAATTTCAATTTCAGTTGGAGCATTGATTTTGTATTCTATAGGAAATTTCTTTTTTAGGGATTTAGTCAAAAAGATCCTACAACAAAAATTTGATAAATATATTTTTTTATTTAAAAAAAATGAATTTTACTATTTTTTTATATATAGATTTATTGGTGGCCTGGGAGTGCCATTTGGATTGCAAAACTTAATACCGATTTTATTTGGTATGGGCAAGTTGAATTATTTTCTATCAAGTTTTTTTGGATTTATACCCGGTTTTTTTATTTTTAACACAATAGGCGCTGGACTAAATTCTTATGTTGAGCAATCAGAGAATTTTAATATGCTTGACTTTATCTTCACTCCAGAGATTTATTTTCCAATTCTTATGTTTGCCTGTCTTATGATCATTTCTTTAATAATGAAAAAAAAATTTTTTGATGATAAAAATTAATGAAAATGTTCTGTCTAATGATTTAAGTCCTTATCTTAAACAACATAAAGACAATCCGGTGAATTGGCAAATTTGGTCTAATGAAACTTTAGAGTTTTCAAAAAAAAATAAAAAACCAATTTTACTTAGTATTGGATACGCAAGCTGTCACTGGTGTCACGTTATGGCTCATGAAAGTTTTGAAGATACAGAAACAGCAAATTTAATGAATGATCTTTTCGTTAATATAAAGGTTGATAGGGAAGAAAGACCTGATTTAGATTTTATTTTTCAAAGTTCATTTCAATTATTTAATCAAACTGGAGGAGGGTGGCCTTTAACAATGTTTTTGGATGAAAACGGCGTTCCATTTATGGGAGGCACTTATTTTCCCAAAGAAGCAAAACATGGATTACCATCATTTAAAGAAGTTTTACTAAAAGTTTCCCAAGCTTATAAAGAACAAAGAGAAAAAATAGTAAACCAAAAAGTTTTAATTATTAAAAGTTTAGATCTAAAAAAAAATTCTGTTTTAAATCAAGATCTTGAACCCATTCTTGAAATATCCTTAGGTCAATTAGATCCAATTAAAGGAGGTTATAAAGGCGCACCTAAATTCCCAACTTTTAATTTATTTGAAACTTTACTTTATTTTTACAATACTTCTAATAATACGAAGTATCTAAAGCCGGTTGAGATTATTATAAAAAAATTATGTTCAAAAGGAATCTATGATCATGTTGAAGGTGGAATAGCTCGATATACAGTAGACGAAGATTGGATAATTCCACATTTTGAGAAGATGCTTTATGACAATGCCCAATTTGTTTTATTACTTTCTAAATACTGTAAAATAAATTCAGATAATTATTTTAAAGAAAAATTGGAACAAACGATTGAATTTCTTAAAAAAAACTTCATTAATGATGAGGGTTTTTTTGGTTCCGCTTATGACGCGGATAGCGATGGAGAGGAGGGTAAATATTATGTTTATTCTCACAATGAAATTAAAGATATCGAAAATATTGAAAAATTTTTTGAAATAACATTAGAGGGTAACTGGGAAAATAAAATTATTCTTGTTGAAAAACAAAAACCAACCAAAGAGATCTTAAATAAACTTCTACAGATCAGATCAAAAAGAAGTAAGCCTTTTTTTGATGACAAAACGCAACTAGATTTAAATTGTCTAATGATAAGCGCTTTAATTTCCGCAAGTGAAATTTTACAAAAAAATGGATACTTAGAATTAGCTGAGGAATTTTTCTTAAAAATTGAAAATAAGTATATCAAGAATAAAATTCATCATAGCTACTCAACTAATATCGCTTTTATTGAAGATTATGCCTTTTTGATAAACGCAATAAATGATTTATTTGATAAAACAATGAATTTTAAATATAAAGATTTAGCAAAAAAATTGACACAAGAAGCTTTATCTAATTTTTTTTTAGAGGATAAAAACATTTTTCAAAAAAATCAAAAAGATAGTAATGATACTTTCTTTGAACCTATTGACATAGGCGACAATACTATTCCAAACGGAAACGCTATCATGCTTATAAATTTAGTTAAATTAGGAATGATGAATGAAGCAAAGAAATTATCTTATAGCCTAAATGGATATCTGAACATTTACAAAAACCACATGATGACAGCTATAAGAGCTTTAGATTTTTTTAATAATGTAAATTTAGGTAAAAATTGTAATGAGCAAGGTTGTAAAATCGATGATTAAAAAAATGAATTGGCTGGCATGGTTAGTTTTAGTTATATTGTGGAATTATGGTTTCCCAAATGCAACTCCACTTCAAGATGTAATAGTTGCCGTAATTTTGTCGATATTATTTATAATTATTAAGAGGTTTCAATCTAGAGGCTTGCAAAAAAGAGCTTCAGGAAGTAAATTTAAAAATTAATGAAGGGACGCTTAATATGGGAATTCACTATGATTACAAATCTACGCGAGGCGACAAAGCTATGAAAAAGGAAGCTAAGCGTAAAGCGAGAATAGAACAAAGAAGAGCAAAGCGTTCAGTCAATAACCCAAAAGAGTCCGAGGAAAAATTGATGCATGACATTGATAAACCAATAACATTAGAGGACTTAACAAACCCAGATAAAAACTAATTTTTTCAATGAAATCTTTTGGAAAAAAAGATTTTCTAATAAAAAGTCGTGAGGCCGCTTTAAAAAAAAATCTTAAAAAAAGAAAAAAAATTAAAATAGAAAAAAAGAAAAGATGACTGTCCTTTCAGACAATTGGATCAAAAAAACGGCAAAACAAAAGGGTATGATTAAGCCTTTTGTAGATAAACAGGTGAGAAAAGGAAAAATTTCATTTGGTCTGTCTTCTTATGGGTATGATGCTAGAGTTTCAAATGAATTTAAGATTTTTACTAACGTTAATTCGGGTGTAGTTGATCCAAAACTTTTTAAAAAAGAGAGTTTTATTACAAAAATTGGAAGAGAATGTATAATTCCCCCTAACTCTTTCGCTTTAGCCAGAACCATGGAGTATTTTAAAATACCCGACGACATTTTGGTAATTTGTTTAGGAAAATCCACATATGCAAGATGTGGAATTATTGTAAATGTAACTCCTCTTGAACCTGGATGGGAAGGACATGTTACATTAGAATTTTCAAACACAACCCCTCTTCCAGCAAAAATTTATGCAAATGAGGGCGTTGCTCAATTTATCTTTTTAAAAGGTAATGAGAAACCAAGTGTAACTTATGCAAATAGAAAAGGTAAATATATGAAGCAAAAAGGTGTGACTCTTCCAAAAGTTTAATTTCTTAAATGCAAAAGCTTATAATTAAAGGCAAAAGAGAATTAAGTGGAAAAATTTCTATATCTGGATCTAAAAATGCAACTTTACCAATATTAGCAGCTTCAATTTTAGCAAATTACGTACAAATAAATAATATCCCTTTAGTGAAAGACATTTTTACTATGGTAGAGTTATTAAATTTTATTGGTTTAAAAACAAAGATAAATCGAAAAAATCACTACATTAAAATTTCAAATAATGAAAAGAATATTAATACACTTGCACCATATAAACTTGTAAAAACAATGAGAGCTGGAGTCTTAGTATTAGGCTCATTATTAACCAAATACGGAAAAGCAAAAGTTTCTTTGCCTGGTGGTTGTGCGATAGGCACTAGGCCTGTTAATTTACACTTATTCGCACTTAAAAAATTAGGAGCAAAAATTAAAATTAAAGATGGATATATAATAGCACAAGCTAAAAATGGTCTTAAAGGAGCCAAAATAAAATTTCCTTCTATTTCAGTAGGCGCAACAGAAAATGCCTTACTAGCTGCGTTCAAAGCTAAAGGTAAAACTATTTTAAAAAATTGCGCAATAGAGCCCGAGATAAAAGATTTAATAAAATTTCTTAAAAAATTAGGAGCAAATATTTATCTTGAGGGAAGAACAATTTCAATCTCAGAAAGTAAAACTAAAAGTTTTAAAATTATACATGACGTGATTTTTGATAGAATAGAATTAGGGACTTATATGATAGCAAGCGCGATATTAGCAAAAAAAAGTTTAATAATTGATAAAATTGATCCAAAAATAATAAAAAGTGAATTAAATATTCTAAAAAAGATTGGAGTTCAAATAAAACAAAAAAAAAATTCTATTATTATTAATAGAGCAAGAAAATTTAAAAAAATAAATATAATAACAAAACCATATCCAGGTTTCCCAACAGATTTACAAGCTCAACTTATGGTTCTTTTAACTCAAGCCAATGGAGAGTCTAGAATAAAAGAAGATATTTTTGAAAATAGATTTATGCATGTCCCTGAACTAAAAAGAATGGGTGCACAGATCGAAATAAAAGACAAAACAGCGATAATAAAAGGCCCAACAAAATTGACTGGTGCCGAAGTAATGGCTACTGACCTTAGAGCCTCGGTCAGTTTAGTGTTAGCTGGTTTGATTGCAGATAATAGAACAATAATAAATAGAATTTATCATCTTGATAGAGGTTACGAATATTTAGAAAATAAACTAAAAAATTGTAAAGCTAAAATAAAAAGAGTTTAAATTTGGAACCGAAAAACTTAAAATTAATTGCAAGAACAGAAGAAGATTTAAGAGTTGTTTCCGCACATCTTCAAGACTCCATCGCAAGTGTTGCTGATATCGCAAATTTAAAAAAAAGTAAGATTTTTCTCATGCAATTAAATCGGTTTATGTGGGAGGATGTTGAAAAAGGTGTATTTAGGAAAAATAAACGTATAAGAACAATTTTAAAATTTGAAAACGTAATTAATGTGTTATCAAAAAATATTAATCAGCTTAAAAAGGATAAGTTTTTAGATTTTCTAGCTATTGAGACAAATATTACTATTGATAAAAATTACGAGATGAAAATAATTTTTGCTGGTGATGCAATAATAAGAGTTATTTCTGAAGTTATTGAAGTTACTTTGGATGATCAGGGAGAAGCATGGGATACAAAAAATAAACCAATACATGAAAGTTTATAATGTTAAAGATACTAAAACTGAATAATAAAAGATCTTTAAAAATTTTAAAAATTTTTTTAGATAAAAGAAAGTCTATACAAAAAGATCAAACTTCAATTGTAAGCAAAATAATTAAAAATGTTAAAAAGAATGGAGATAAAGCAGTTTTAAATTATGAAAAAAAATTTTCTAAAATTAAAACAAAATCAAATAAACTTCAGTTATCAGACAAAGAGATCAATAAAATTTCAAATAAAACTGAATCAAAAATAAAAAGATCAATTAATTTAGCATATGAAAGAATAAAAAAATTTCATACAAAGCAAAAATTCTCATCTTTTAGATATAAAGACAAATATAAGAATGTATTATCTTATAAGTACTCACCATTAGAAAAAGTAGGTGTTTATGTACCAGGGGGTACAGCATGTTATCCAAGTACTGTTTTAATGAATTGTATCCCGGCAATTGTAGCTGGAGTAAAAAATATTTACTTAACTACCCCATCTTTAAATTCTAAAATTAATCCAGCAATAGTATATGCTGCAAAAAAATGTGGTGTAAAAAAAATTTATAAAACTGGGGGCGCTCAGACTATCGCGGCTTTTGCCTATGGAACAAAGAAATTTGAAAAAGTTGATAAGATAGTAGGTCCAGGAAACGCTTTTGTAGCTTGTGCTAAAAAAGAGGTATTTGGAGACGTAGGAATTGATATGGTTGCTGGTCCTTCTGAAGTAAGCATTGTTGCAGACAAGTATGCTGATCCAAACTTAGTTGCTGCAGACTTAATAGCTCAAGCAGAACACGATGTTAATGCTCAATCAATATTAATTACTAACAATAAAGAATTAATTAGATTGGTAAATTTATCTTTAAAAAAACAAATTAAGAAATTACCTAAAAAAAATATTGCATCTCAAAGTTTAAAAAATTTTGGTTTAGCTATTTTTGCTAATAATAAAAAAAATATCTTAGATGCTATTAATACTATAGCTCCTGAACATTTAGAGCTTTTTACAAATATGAATAATAAAATTTTAAAAGGTGTTAAAAATGCTGGGTCAATTTTTATTGGTAAATTTTCCCCAGAGGCTATTGGAGATTATATAGCTGGCCCCAACCATGTGTTGCCCACATCAGGCTCTGCAAGATTTTCATCTGGTTTATCAGTTAATGATTTTTTAAAAAGACACTCCCTAATAAAAATAACAAAAACAGGTATTGAAAGATTAGGATCATCGGTTATAAATTTAGCGGTGCATGAAAATTTAGATGGACATGCTAACTCAGTAAAAATGAGATTAAAAAAAGGAAAATTAATTGGCTAAACAAGAGACTTTAGAATTTAAGGGAAAAGTGACTGAACTTCTGCCCAACGCTATGTTTAGAGTTAAACTTGAGAATAATCATGAAATTTTAGCTCACACAGCTGGAAAATTAAGAAAGAATAGAATTAGAGTTCTAGCTGGAGATAATGTAATGGTTGAAATGACGCCATACGATTTAACTAAAGGTAGAATTACTTTTAGATTTTAGGCCTTGTAGCTCAGTAGTAGAGCAGTACCCTGAAAAGGTATGTGTCGTAAGTGCGATTCTTACCAAGGCCACCACCTACAAGTTTTACACATCGAAAAACAAAAATTAATCTGTTAATTATTAGCTGATGAATAAAAAGATTGGACTTTTTTGGCTTAGAGATGATTTTAGACTCTCTAAAAATAAAGGACTGATTGAAGCAACTACAAATCATGATCAAGTAGTGGTTTTTTATTTGTACAAAAAAGAGTCCTACAAAAACCAAGAAGCTCAAAAATGGTGGTTAAGCAAATCTTTATCAAATTTTAAAAAAAGATTAAATAACTTAAATATTAATCTTGAAATTATTGAGACGAATTCATTCAAAATATTTTTTGACAAGTTGATAAAAAAAAAAGACTTCTCAATTTATTGGAATAAAGTTTATGAACCTAATTATTTAAAATTTGATGAATATTTACTAAGAGCTATGAAAAATAAAAATATTTATAGCAGAAGATTTAAAGGTAACACTCTTAATGAGATTAATGAAATTAAAAAAAATGATGGTACTCCATTTAAGGTATTCACACCTTTCTGGAGAGCAGCAGAAAAATTTTATATAGAGAAAATACCATTAAAAGAGAAAATCATTAAAAAATGTAAGAAGAAAATAAATTATTTCAAAAATTGCATTGACTCAGAAAAAATATTACCAAAAAAAAAATGGTTTAAAAAATTTGAAAAAATTTGGTTTCCTGACGATGAAATTGCTTTAAAAGAATTACAAAATTTTATCAAAGAAAGAATTACTAATTATTCTGAGGGTAGGAATTTTCCTAACATAATTGGGACGTCTAAATTATCCCCATATATAAAGTTTGGTCAACTGCATGTTGAAACAATTTGGGATGAATGTATAAAAAAAAAATTAAAGACTAATGGAAAATCAAAATTCTTAGCAGAGATTGGTTGGAGGGAATTTAACCATTCATTAATTAATTATTTTCCTCATATGCTAAATAATAATTATTCAAAAAAATTTGATAAATTTCCGTGGGAAAAAAATTCTAATTTCTTAAACGCTTGGAAAAAAGGTTTAACAGGTTATCCAATAGTAGATGCTGGAATGAGAGAATTGTTTTCTACTGGATGGATGCATAATAGAGTGAGAATGATAGTTGGATCGTTTTTGGTAAAACATTTATTAATAAATTGGAAGGAAGGTGAAAAATATTTCAGAAATTGTTTGTTAGACTATAGTCCTGCTAGCAATGTTGCTGGTTGGCAATGGGTTGCAGGTAGCGGTGCGGATGCAGCTCCTTATTTTAGGATATTTAATCCAATTTTGCAGGGAGAGAAATTTGATAACGAGGGTTTATATGTTAAAAAATGGGTACCAGAATTAAAAAATTTATCAAAAAAATTTATTCATAGACCTTGGGAATTTGATAATGAAAAATTTAAACTGGGAAGAGATTACCCTTATCCGATCGTTAGACATGAAGAAGCAAGATTAAAAGCTTTAAATGCATTTAAAAAAATTTAGATTTAAACATTTCCATGGCAATGTTTAAATTTTTTTCCAGATCCACAAGGACATTTTTCATTTCGACCAACTTTTTTATCCGATTTACTTTCTTCTATTTTTTCTTGTTTATTTTCAACTTTTTGATCATTTGAAACAACAATATTTAAATTTAAAAGAAATTTAATTAAATCATTTTTTATCTTTAATAATAAACCCTCAAATAAAACAAAAGCTTCTTTTTTGAACTCAGATAATGGGTCTTTCTGACCATATTGTCTTAATCCAATAACTTGTCTTAATTGTTCTAAATATTGTAGATGTGATCTCCAAGAAAAATCAATAATTTGTAAAAATATTTTCTTTTCTAAACTATTATTTTGATTTTCACCCAAAATTTTAATTCTTGAATTATTTTTCTCCATATACAAATTTTGGATTCTTTCATTAAATTCGGTCTTCTTGAGCTTTCCAAACTCCATTAAATCGTTATCACTTAAGATATTACCAGTTGTATTTTTTATCTCTGCAATATAGCTTTTTTCATCACCAGATTTTTGAAAATTTGTTAGCACTGAATTTAAATTAATGAGCGTTTCATTTAAAAAATCCTTAAGAATCTCGTTTATATTGTTCTCTCTTAAAATTTTTAACCTTTGAGAGAATATAACTTGCCTTTGATCGTTCATTACATCATCAAATTTAATTAACGTTTTTCTGATATCAAAGTTTCTGCTTTCAACCTTTTTTTGAGCCCTTTCCATGGCTTTGTTAATCCAGGGATGATCAATAGATTCATTTTCTTTTAAACCAAGTTTTTTAAGCATTCCATCAATCGAGTCTCCTCCAAAAATTCTCATTAATTCATCTTGTAAACTAATAAAAAAAATTGTACTTCCAGGATCACCTTGTCTACCAGATCGACCTCTTAACTGGTTGTCTATTCTTCTACTTTCGTGTCGTTCAGTCCCAATTATGAATAATCCACCTAAACTTTTCACTTTTAGCTCATTTTTTTTTATTTCTGTTTCGTCCTCCTTTTTTCCGTCGTAGATAAAATCTTTATTTCCACCTAATTTTATATCTGTTCCTCTTCCAGCCATATTAGTTGCTATTGTGACTGCATTAATTTTGCCTGCTTCAGCTATAATATTTGCTTCTTTCTCATGTTGTTTTGCGTTGAGCACATTATGGTTTATCTTTTTGTTTTTTAGAAAGGCAGAAATTTTTTCAGATTTTTCAATGCTAGTTGTTCCTACTAATACTGGCTGACCTTTTTTATTACATTCAATTATTTTGTTAGTGATCGCATTATATTTTTCCATTTCAGTTCTATAGATCTGATCATTAAAATCTTTACGTAGCATTCTTTTGTTTGTTGGAACAGAAATAACAGGCAGTTTATATATATCATAAAATTCCTCCGCCTCGGTCAATGCTGTTCCAGTCATTCCAGATAGTTTTTTATATAACCTAAAATAGTTTTGATAAGTAATTGAAGCTAATGTTTGATTTTCTTCTTCCACCTTAACATTTTCTTTAGCTTCAATGGCCTGATGAAGTCCATCGGAAAATCTTCTACCATCCATTACTCTTCCTGTGAACTCGTCAATTATTTGTACCTTGCCTTCTTTAACTATGTAATCAGTATCCTTGTTAAAAAGAAAGTTTGCTTTTAAAGCTTGGTTTACATGATGAACTAAATCTAAGTTGGCTGGATCATAAAAGTTATTATTTTTCAATATTCTTTTTTGGATTGCGAGTTTTTCAATTTTATCGATCCCTAAATCAGTAAGAATTGCATTTTTATTTTTTTCATCTAATTCATAATCTTTTTTTTGTAAATGTTTAATAAATTCATTTGATGTAGTGTAAAGAGTTGTTTTATCTTCAAGTTTTCCAGAAATTATCAAAGGCGTTCTAGATTCATCTATTAAAATACTGTCTACTTCATCAACTATACAAAAGTGATGATTACGTTGAACCATCTCATTTAGCTCATACTTCATATTGTCTCTAAGATAGTCAAACCCAAGTTCATTATTGGTTGCATAAGTAATATCACTGCTATAATTTTTTTTTCTGTCAAAATCATTCAAATTATTCGTAATGCAACCTATTGATGTCCCTAGATAATTAAAAACTTTACCCATCCATTCTGAGTCCCTTTTAGCTAAATAATCGTTTACAGTAACTATATGAACACCTTTTCCCTCTAAAGAATTTATGTATGCTGGCAATGTAGAGACGAGTGTCTTTCCTTCACCTGTTTTCATTTCTGCAATTTTTCCGCTATGAAGAATTAATCCACCAGCTAGTTGAACATCATAATGTCTCTCGCCCAAGGTTCTTTTTGCAGCCTCTCTTACTAATGCAAAACTTTCTGGTATTATTTCATTTATTTTTAAAGTTCCATTTTGAGCACTTTTTTTAAAATTAAATGTCTTTTCCTTAAAATCAGCCTCAGTTAATGACATAATCTCATTTTCTTTATTATTTATAGCCTCAATAATGTTTTGAATTTTGTCTAATTCTTGTTGATTAGAGCTTTTAAATATTTTACTAAAAGTTCTTGTAAATAAATTCATTATAAACCTATATATGTATTATTAATTTAAATTAAACTGCAATAATGACAATAAATATAAAAAATTTTTTAAATGATAAAACGACACTATCTAAAATGGGTGAGTTTCAAAGCTTAAAGCAAATCGAAGGATTAGAAATGTCGTCTATATCTGCTGATTTGTACAGCGACGGCAGAGATGATTTAGCTCTTTTTTATTTTTCTAAAGGAGCCAATTATGCAACTTTAACAACTTCAAATAGCATTACCTCTGAATTTATTCCTTGGAATAATAACTCTCATAAAAAAATTATAAAGGGATTACTAGTAAACACAAAAAATGCAAATACTTTTACAGGAAAGCAAGGAAAAGAGAGCATAGATATTCTGGCTAAAAATTTATCAAGAGTATTAACTTTAAAGGAGTCCAAGAATAAAAAAGGTACAAGTGAAACAATCAAAATTAAAGATTTAATTTTTGCTTCAACAGGAGTAATCGGAGAAGAGTTCCCAGTAGATAAAATTAGAGAACGACTACCAGAATTAGTTGAAAGATTAAGAAAAGAACATAATAAAATGTATTGGATCAAATTAGCCTCAGCGATAATGACTACTGATACTAAACCTAAATTAGCCTATGAGGAAATTATTATCGGTGATGAATTGGTAAAAATTTGTGGCATAGCTAAAGGATCTGGTATGATAGCGCCAAACTTAGCAACTATGTTATCATTTATTTTTACTAATGCTGATATAAATTCAAATCTTTTGAAAACACTTTTAAAACGAGCGGTTGCTAATTCTTTCAACGCAATTACAGTCGATAGCGATCAATCAACTAATGATATGGTTTCAATTTTTTCTACAAGGTCTATAAAAATTGGTCAAAATATTTCCTTAAATGATAAAGCAGTGCAAAAATTTGAAATAGCTTTAAAAAAACTTTGTTTGAATCTGGCTAAGCAAGTTATTGTAGATGGTGAAGGTGCAAAAAAATTTGTAACAATAAACGTTATTAATGCAAAGTCCTTGGGAAGTGCAAAGAATATTGCTTTTTCAATTGCTAATTCACCATTAGTTAAAACTGCTATTGCAGGTCAAGACCCCAACTGGGGAAGAATAGCTATGGGGATAGGAAAATCAGGTGAAATTGTTGACCAAAAAAAATTAAAAATTAGAATAGGAAATTTCATTGTTGCAGAGAATGGAAAAATTTCTGAGACTTACGATGAAAAAAAATTAAAAGAATATATGGAATGGGGATCAATCGAAATTGAAATTAATTTAAAACTAGGTAATGATGCCTTTAAATGTTACACATGTGATTTTACTCACGACTACATTGATATCAACGCAGATTATAGAAATTAGATGATAAAATATAATCTAAAATGTCAGAATGATCATGAGTTTGAAAGCTGGTTTTCAAACTCATTAGAATTTGAAAAATTAAAAAAAAAAAATTTACTTGAGTGTATATACTGTGCATCAAAAAAAATTGAAAAATCTATAATGGCTCCGATGGTTTCAAGCTTTAAAAATAATGATGAAATTGATTTTTTAAATGATAATTTCAAAAAAGAAAAAAACCAATTATTACAATTAAGAAAATATATTGAAAAAAATTTTGACTTTGTTGGTAAAGATTTTAGTAAAAAGGTGAGAGAAGTTTATTACGATAAAAAAAATAAAAAAGCTATTTACGGTACTGCTACTTTTAAAGAAAGAGAAGAATTAGCTGAGGAAGGTATAGATTTGTTGTTAATTCCTTGGGTAAACAAAGATAATTAATTTTTTAAACTACAAATTATGTAGTTTACTGATAAATCATTAGATCTTTTCCATTTTCTGAAAAATGGATTAAATTTTAAACCTTTTATATCTAATGTTGAAAATTTTTCTTCAGATAAAAATTTTTCTAATTCTTCAGGTTTAATAAATTTATTCCAATCATGTGTTCCAATTGGTAGCCATCTAAGAATATATTCAGCCCCAATAATGGCCTTTAGGTAAGAATTAAATGATCTATTAAGAGTAGCAGTAAACATTATTCCACCACTTTTCAATAATTTGTAACAAGATTTAATATACAAACTTACATCCTCTACATGCTCAACAATTTCAAGATTTAAAATAATATCAAATTTTTCAAAATCCTTTAAATTTTCTGGAGAGGTATTAATATAGTTTATTTTAAGGCCATTATTTCTAGAGTGAAGTTTTGCAACACTAATATTTTTTTCTGAAGCATCTATACCAGTAACACTAGCACCAAGTCTTGCCATTGGCTCACTAATTAAACCGCCTCCACAACCGATGTCTAAAATATTTAACCCATTTAAGAGATTACTTTTATTTTTTTTAATACTGAATTTTTTTGTAATTTTATCAATGATGTATTCAATCCTTATAGGATTAAACATATGTAATGGTTTAAATTTTCCATTTACATCCCACCATTCATCAGCTAATCTTGAAAACTTTTGAATTTCCTCTTTATTTATAGTAGTACTCATTTTAAAACATTATTTTATAAACTGTATTAATTATAAATTACAATATTAAATTCTTAAATGGTCAAAAAAGTACTAAAGTTTGGAGGAACATCTGTTGGAACAATTGAAAGAATTCAACATGTTGCGAATATTATTAAAAAAGAGCATCAATCGGGTAATAAATTAATTGTTGTTGTCTCAGCTATGGCAGGTAAAACAAATGAATTGATTAAACTTGCTAACGATATTTCAGAAGAATTTGATAGCAGAGAATTAGACGTTCTTTTAACATCGGGCGAACAAGTAACTTGTGCTCTGCTCTCAGGTGCATTAATCAAGTTGAATGTAAAAGCTAAATCGTGGTTAAATTGGCAAATACCGATTCTAACAGATGGAGATCATACTAATTCAAGAATTATTAATATGCATGTTGAGACAATAAATAAATATTTAGATGAGAAAGGTATTGCTATTATTCCAGGTTTTCAAGGTATTTCAAAAAATGGTGATGTCACATCTATTGGCAGAGGAGGATCAGATGCGACAGCTGTAGCAACAGCAAAATTATTTAGCGCAGATTTTTGCGAAATCTATACAGACGTAGATGGAGTTTTTTCAACAGACCCAAATAAAATTCCGGTCGCAAAAAAAATTGAAAAAATTTCTTATGATGAAATGTTAGAATTATCCTCGCTAGGGGCGAAAGTTATGCAACCATCAGCAGTTCAAACAGCAATGATGTATGATATTCCGTTAGAGGTCAGATCTACTTTTACTGATAGGAAAGGAACCAAAATTTTCAGCCAGGAAAATATTGATTATTCTAAAAGCGTTACTGGTGTAGCATACTCAAGAGATGATTCAAAAATTACAATTATAGGAGTAGCCGATAAGCCCGGAATTGCCGCTAATATATTTGAACCATTAAGTAAAGCACAAATAAATGTAGATATGGTAATTCAAAATATTTCCTCTGATCATAAGACTACTGATATTACATTTACAGTAAAAAGAGATGATGTTTCTAAAACAAAACAAATTTTAAAAACTAATAGTAAAATTAACTATAAACAAATAGTTCAAAATGAGAAAGTTGCTAAAGTCTCTATTGTTGGTGCTGGAATGGTTTCAACTCCTGGTGTCACATATAAAATGTTTCGAGCTTTATCTGATGAATTAATAAATATTTTAGCTATCTCTACTTCTGAGATAAAATTATCAGTTTTAATTGATGAAGAAAATACTTTAAAAGCTGTAAAAAAATTACATACAATATTTGATTTGGATTAAAATGGAAATTAGACCTCACAGATTAATAAAAAGAAAAGTTACTAAAAAAATTCAAGTTGGTAAAATTAGTGTCGGAGGCAATTCACTAATAAGTGTACAGTCAATGACAAATACTTTAACGACAGATATAAAAAAAACAATAAATCAAATTCAGTCTTTAGAGGAAGCTGGAGCAGATATAGTAAGAGTTTCTTGTCCTGATGAAGACTCAACGAAAGCATTAAAAAAAATTGTTAAAGAGGTATCAGCCCCTATAGTTGCTGACATTCATTTTCATTACAAAAGAGCTATTGAAGCTGCCGATATGGGTGCAAGCTGTTTACGAATTAATCCAGGAAATATTGGTACTGATCAACGAATTTTAGAAGTAATAAAAGCAGCAAAAAATAATAATTGTTCAATTAGAATAGGTGTCAATGCTGGATCTTTAGAAAAAAATTTATTAGAAAAATACAAAGAACCTTGCCCGGACGCTTTAGTAGAAAGTGCGCAGCAGAATATTAAACTTTTAGAGGACAATGATTTTTTTAATTTTAAAATAAGTGTAAAATCTTCCGATGTATTTTTAACGGTTAAAGCATACAAAAAATTATCTAAAATTTGTGATTATCCATTGCATTTAGGCGTAACTGAAGCTGGTGGTTTGTTAACTGGTAGCATAAAATCTTCGATTGGTATAGGACAACTTCTAATGGAGGGTATCGGAGATACTATTAGAGTATCTTTATCCTCTGATCCTGTCGATGAAATAAAAGCTGGATATGAAATTTTAAAATCTCTAGGCATAAGATCTAGAGGAGTTAAGATTATTTCTTGCCCTTCTTGTGCAAGACAAGCTTTTCCAGTTATAGAGACAGTAAAAATTTTAGAAAAAAAATTGGCACATATTAAAAAACCAATAAGCCTATCGATAATTGGTTGTGTTGTTAATGGGCCTGGTGAAGCCGCGCAAACAGATATTGGTCTTACAGGAGGAGGACAAGATAGCAATCTATTATATCTTTCTGGAATCCCTCATACAAAAGTACCAAGCTCAGAAATAATTGATAAAGTTGTAAAATTAGTTGAAGAAAAAACAAAAGACTAAAAAATATAAATGATTCCTTTAGACAAAGTAAAAGAATTAATAATAAAACATGAAGTTTTAGAAAAAGAGTTAGCTTCTGGCAACATAGAACCTAAACTTTTTGCAAAAAAGTCGAAAGAATATTCTACCCTCGAAAGCATTATTAAAATTGCAAAAAATTATTTAAATTACGAAACTGAAAAAAAAGATTTAGTAAATATACTGCAAGATAAGGGTAATGACCACGATTTGATTGAATTAGCTCAAAAAGATCTGAACGAACTTAATAGAAATAAAGAAATACACGAAAATGATTTAAAGCTGTTTTTATTGCCAAAAGATGAGGACGATAATAAAAATGCTATTGTAGAAATAAGGGCGGGTACAGGTGGATTGGAGGCTTCATTATTTTGTGCTGACTTATTTAAAATGTATGAAAAAGTTTGTTCAAAAAAAAAATGGAAAATGGAAATTATAAATATTTCTAAAAGTGAGGCTGGTGGTTTTAAAGAGGTAATTTTTTCAGTAAATGGTGATGATATTTATTCTTATTTAAAGTATGAGTCGGGGGTGCACAGAGTTCAAAGAATTCCAGAAACCGAGACTCAAGGGCGAGTACATACATCTGCAGCTACCGTAGCGGTATTACCAGAGGCTGAAGAAGTTGATGTTGATATTAAAGAATCAGATTTAAGGATTGATGTTTTTAGAGCTGGTGGTCCGGGAGGGCAATCGGTAAACACGACTGATAGTGCAGTGCGAATTACTCATATTCCAAGCGGAGTTGTAGTTAGTCAACAAGATGAAAAATCTCAACATAAAAACAAAGCTAAAGCATTAAAAATTTTAAGGTCAAGGGTTTATGAAGTTGAGAAGAGCAAAAAAGACCAGGAAAGATCAAGTAATCGAAGAAGTCAAATAGGTACAGGTGATCGTTCCGAAAGAATAAGAACTTATAATTTTCCTCAAGGCAGAGTAACGGACCATAGGATAAATTTAACACTTCATAAATTAGACGAATTTTTAAGCGGAGAAATTCATGAGGAAATGAATCAGGAATTAAGATTGAGGGAACAAAATTTGAAGCTCGAAAATCTAAACTCATGAAAGTGTTTAAAATAATCCAAAATGGTTCTAGTTTTCTTAGAAAGTTTAATATTGCTAATTGTATTTTAGATACAGAATTATTGCTGGCTAAAACATTAAATAAATCAAGAGAAGAAATCTTAATCAACTCAGATTTAAAAATAAATAGAACTGATATTTTAACATTTAATAAATACTTACAAAGAAGGTCCAAAAATGAGCCAATTGCTTACATAATAAAAGAAAAGGAATTCTGGAGTAAGAAATTTTTGGTAACAAATGATACTTTAATACCAAGACCGGAAACAGAGCTTTTAGTAGAAAAATTATTAAAATTATATAATGGAAAAAAAATTACAATTTTAGATATTGGAACAGGTTCAGGGTGTATTATTATTGCATTATTAAACAGTCTTAAAAAATCTTCTGGCATTGGCGTTGATATTTCTAAAGACGCAATTACTATAGCAAAAAAAAATGCTCAAAAATTCAATTTATACAATCGAGTCAAATTTTTAAATAAGTCAGTCGATAATGTTTTTGTTAAAAAATTTGATTTAATTGTTTCCAATCCACCATATATAAAGAGAAAAGATTTGAAAAATTTAAGTGATGATATAAAGAAGTATGAACCTAGAATGGCCCTAGACGGAGGAAAGGATGGGCTTGACCTTATCAAAAAAGTTATCTACAAATCTAAAAATATCTTAAAAGTTAAAGGTATACTTGCTCTAGAAATTGGAAATGGGCAAATTAAAAAAGTTTCTAAAATTTTAATTGATAACAATTATAGAATTATAGGCTTAACAAAAGATTATAAAAACAATGTAAGGTGCGTATTTGCTAGGTACTGTTAAATGAACAATAATAGAAGAAGAAATTTCAGATCAAGGCCGCAGAAAAGTAACTTTAGAAGAAGAAGCGGATCTTTAAACTCAGGAAATTCTAATGGACTTAATAATGGTAATTTAAGTTTTAATAGAAATGGCTCAATGAATAATATTCACAATGTTGAAAAAACTATGCAAAAATATCAACAACTCGCAAAAGATGCTCAAAGTAATGGAGATCCGGTAATGGCACAAAATTACTTACAACACGCTGATCACTATTTAAGGAGATATAATGAACTTAATGATAAAAGAGAAAGCTTGAATGAAAAAATAATTTCAGAGACAAAATCATCCCCAAATAAAGAGTCAGAAGAAAAAGAAACTCAACCAGCAACAACTAATTAGTTTTATCTAACGAAGTTCCGATAATTTTAAATCAATCTTAATTCTTTCTAATTCAAATTCTTTTCTTTCATCGCCTTTAAGTATTTTTCCTGATGGTAATTTTAATTTTTGAGAATTTACTTTCTTTCCATTCACAATAACTTCGTAATGTAAATGTGGCCCAGTTGATAATCCTGTCGAACCAACATAACCAATAATTTGACCTTGTTTTACTTTCCTTCCTTCTTTGATACCTTTTGCAAAAGCTTTCATGTGAGCATAAATAGTTTCGTAAGTTGAATTATGTTTTATTTTTACGCAATTACCTCCGCCACCGCACCACCTTGCTCTAGTAACAGTACCAGACCCTGAAGCCATAATTGGAGTACCACTAGGAGCTGCAAAATCTGTTCCTCTATGCATTTTATTGTATCCAAGAATTGGATGCTTTCTCATACCAAATGAGGATGATAACCTTGCACCGTTGATCGGTGTTTTCATTAAAGATTTAGTAATACTTTTTCCCTTAATGTCGTAATAATCCTCCTCTTTATTAAATTTAAAATTGTAAAGATTAATTTCTTCTTGGTTAACAAACATAGATGCATAAATAATCTTTCCAGTATCTCTTACTTTATTATTTTCATCTTCAAATTTTTCATACATAATTTCAAACCAATCACCTTTCCTGATATCTCTTTGGAAATCAACTTCAAAACCAAATATTCTAGCAAATTCTACTATTATATTTGGTTCAACTCCTGACTCTACTGCAGAACTATATAAATTAGTTTTAATAAAATTTTTGATAACTACCTTTTTTTTGTAAAGTTGAAGTATATTTTCTTTAACAACAAAATCATTTTGACGTTTTCTAATTTCGATGCTTGATGTATTACTAATAGGATATACAAAGTTTATTAATGTATTTGATCCGTCGTTTAATTTTTTAAAGACGATTGATAATTTTCTCCCTGAATAAATATTAGTAAGTTTTTTTTTTTTAAGTTTAACAGAAATATTTTTTATATCGGCTTCCTTTATCTTAAATTTCTTTAATATTTTTTCCACAGTATCATTATTTTTAATTATGTAGTTAATTTCCTCATATGGACTGTTTAATTTAGATATCAAGAAATTTGTTAAATTTGATAGTTCGCTGCTTTTTGCCACCTCCTCAAAATTATTTAAGTGTTTCTTATTTTTATTATCAATTATATTTATGGAAATAAAAAAAAAGGCAGAGAACACAATAAAAAAAGAGATTAAAATAATAGGGTTAAATTTCTGTATTCGTAAAGTTTTAAGATCAAAATTAGATAAAAAATTGTATCTTTTCCTTAAAGCAATACGAATTTTTTGGATAATCGTCATAGTTGTTTTTTATAAAAATAAAATGATCAATGCAATGCTTGATAGTCAAAAAACCCTTATTTTACAGGTAATTTAAGGCAATATACGTCTTGACTTATGACTATATTGTAATAAAACCAGCGCTCACCTCTATGTAATTATTATTTTAACGTAGCTAGAGGTGTGTAGATTTCAAAGCACGAAATCTTAGCTTTTTTAAATTGTAAATTTTTTAGAAGAGAAGTGTGGACGGCTAGGTTAATAAAGAAATTGTCGTACACACTTTAACGAAAAATAACTTTAATTACCTTTAAAGTTATTAAAGCTAGTGTGCGCCGTTATTAAACTTGAGAGTTTGATCATGGCTCAGAACGTACGCTGGCGGCACGCCTAACACATGCAAGTCGAACGCAGTAGCAATACTGAGTGGCAAACGGGTGAGTATAATGTGGGAATCTGCCTTTTGGTTTGGAATAACACGGGGAAACTTGTGCTAATACCGAATAAGCCTTTACGGGGAAAGTTTTAACGCCGAAAGATGAGCCTGCACTTGATTAGCTAGTTGGTAAGGTAAAAGCTTACCAAGGCAACGATCAATAGCTGTTCTTAGAGGAAGACCAGCCACATTGGGACTGAGACACGGCCCAGACTCCTACGGGAGGCAGCAGTGGGGAATCTTGCACAATGGGGGAAACCCTGATGCAGCGATGCCGCGTGAGTGAAGAAGGCCTTTGGGTTGTAAAACTCTTTCGTCGGGGAAGAAAATGACTGTACCCGAATAAGAAGGTCCGGCTAACTTCGTGCCAGCAGCCGCGGTAATACGAAGGGACCTAGCGTAGTTCGGAATTACTGGGCTTAAAGAGCTCGTAGGTGGTTAAAAAAGTTGATGGTGAAATCCCAAGGCTCAACCTTGGAACTGCCATCAAAACTTTTTAGCTAGAGTGTGATAGAGGTAAGTGGAATTTCTAGTGTAGAGGTGAAATTCGTAGATATTAGAAAGAACACCAAATGCGAAGGCAACTTACTGGGTCACTACTGACACTGAGGAGCGAAAGCATGGGTAGCGAAGAGGATTAGATACCCTCGTAGTCCATGCCGTAAACGATGTGTGCTAGACGTTGGAAATATATTTTTCAGTGTCGCAGCGAAAGCATTAAGCACACCGCCTGGGGAGTACGAC
>QCMS01000004.1:70000-90796 GCA_003213555.1 Pelagibacteraceae bacterium AG-422-I02
TTTTTAAAAAAAAGATACTATGGGCCGTCTTGGTTTCCTTATCCTGATGATTTTTTTTTAAAAAAAAAAAGTAAAACAAAAAAAAATAATTACATTTTATTAATAGCTCAAGGTGCAACAGATGCCTTCAATAACATAAACAAAATTCTGAAGTGTATAAGCTACTTAGATAATAAAAAGATAAGAGTTTGTAAAATTAAAATACTTAAAAACTTTAAAATAAAGAATAAAATTTTAAATAATATTAAAATTAAAAAAATTACAAAGACAAAATATGCATCTAGTATTTTTAAAAATATAGATCTGGCGATAACAGGCTGTGGTAATATTTCTTACGAGGTGTCATTTTTTGGTATCCCATCAGTTTTTGTATCTTCAGAGAGAGAAGAAATTAAAAGAGGTAAAATACTCCAAAAAAATGGCCATGGTAAGTTTTTTAATCCTACAAATGTTGAAGGTATAGCAAAAGAATTGAACAAGTTAGCAAATAATTATAATTATTATCAAAAGATAAAAAAAAAGAAAATTAAAGTTTTTAAAAAAAATGGTTTAAAAAATATTTTAAAACTAATCGATCGTTTTGTATGAATTTTAAAAAAATTATTAAAAAATCTGAACCTTACTTTATAGCTGAAGTTGGGGTTAATCATGAAAATAATATAAATTTAGCTGAAAAAATTATAAAACAAGCTAAAGCTGGAAAAGCTGATGCAGTAAAATTTCAAACCTACAAAGCTGAGACAATTGCTGCCAAAAACAGTCCTTACTATTGGGATTTAAAAAAAGTTAGCATAAAAAGCCAGTATAAATTATTTAAGAAGTATGACAAATTTAATGAAGATGAATTTGTAAAGTTAAAAAAAATTTGTGATCATTACAAAATAGAATTTTTATCTACTCCTTTCGATATAAGATCAGCAATTTTTTTAAATAAAATAGTAAGATTTTTTAAAATTGCTTCGGCAGATTTAACAAATTTAATGCTAATTGACCGCATTTGTAAATTTGGTAAACCTATACTTTTATCAACTGGAGCAAGTAATCATAAAGAAATTTCTTTTATACATGACTATATAAGAAAAAAATTTAAAACCATTGATCTAGCGTTAATGCACTGCATTTTATCTTACCCCACTAAATATGAAGACGCACATCTTGAAATTATTCCCATTCTAAAAAGAAAATTTAAAAAAACAATTATTGGTTACTCCGATCATACTATGCCAGATCAAAGCAATGTTGTTTTATTAAATGCTTTTCAAAAAGGCGCTAGAATTATCGAAAAACATTTTACTCTGGATAAATTAAAAGGAAAAAAAAATAACGATCATTTTCACTCAATGGATTTTAGAGATCTTTTAAAATTTAGAGAAAGTATCTCTATTTTAAAATCAATAAATGACAAGCTTAAAAAAAGAGTGGTAATATCTTCAGAAAAAAAATCAAGATTAAATGCAAGAAGAAGCCTATATGCTTTAGGAAATATTGATAAACATACTAAGCTTTCTGAAAAAAATATTATTGCCAAGAGGCCAGGTGGCGGCATATCTCCAATTTTTTATAAAAAAATAATTGGTAAGAAATTAAAAAAAAAGGTTAATAATGAACATAAATTTTCTTGGAAGAATTTTAAAAATTAAATTATATTTTTAAGAAAAATTATACTAGATTTTTTTTTTAGCAAATAAAGCTTATTGAATATTTTTAGAAAATCATCAATTGACTTAGTCTTATCAAAAATTATCTTACTTATTTTTGAATTATGATTTTTGTATAACTGAATTTTTTTTATTCTAGGATCTCCTTTAAAAATTTCTAGTTTCTCATTTTGTTGGTAAAAAAACTCTTTATTTTTTTGGCCTTTAATATCTTTTTTACTCATTATAATCTGCTGCTCGTTTTCTTTAATTTTTGAAATTTTTTTAACAAAAATAGGTTTTTTATTCATTTTCTTAATTATAGTAACTGCTAAATCTTTAAGTTTTTTTTGTTTACCGATTATATTCTTTGCTGGAACAATTATTGATCCATTAGACTCATTTAATAAAGATAAAAGACAAAGATCTGCTGCTTCAGAATGTGATACAAAATATCTTTCTATTTTATTAGGAACTCCTACTGGAAGGTTAAGTAAAGTTTTTTCATAAATATTTTTAAGTAAACTTCCATTAGAAAAGGCCACATTTGCAAACCTAACAGTAGATATAAATTTTTTTTTATATTTGGTTTTCAACCAAAATAATTCATTTTCCATAAGTTTTTTTGAGCAACCCATAAAGCTAGATGGATAAGCAACTTTGTCAGTAGAAATAAAAAAAATTTTTCTTAAATTTTTTAATTTGTTTAAGTTACCTAAATTAAACGGACTGATGCAATTAGTTTTAACTAAATATCTCATAGAATAAAAATTTTCCTCACTTCTCACGTGTTTTAATGCAGCGAAATTTAAAAAATGAGTAAACTTTCCCGAAATTAAAAACTTATTTATGTTTATATCATTTAAGTCTTGACAGATATACTCCCTTTTAATTTTCAAATTATAATTCAAATTTATTTCTCTATTAAGGTCAGCAAGAGAATTTTCGTCTTTATCAAAAAAAACTAATTTATTTATTTTATATCTTTTTAATTTTAAAGAAAATGCTTTGCCAATAGAACCAGCTGCTCCAAAGATTAAGATGTTTGAATTTTTTAAATCTTTAGAAATCTCATTTTCCTGCTCTTTTTTTAATTTGAATCTTGATTCTGAGTTGAATATGCTTTCCTCAAGATTATTTATAGTCAAATATTTGATCATTTAACTTTTAGATATTCTTTAATTGTCCCATAATCTATCCATTTTTCGTGATGATAAAATGGAATTATTTTTAGCTTTTTCTTTAATGCTCTATGAATCAAATCTGTCATGTCAATTCTCTCGTTGTTTCGAATCAATCGTTTAATTAATTTTTGATTTATCATATAGATACCCGCATTGAAAAAAAAATGTTTTTTAGGTTTTTCTTCTAAATTAAAGATTTTATTATTTTTAATATCTATTGTTGCAAAGGGAATTTCAAAGGATCTATCTTTTACACTTACTGTTAAATCAGATTCATTTGAGTTATGAAAAAACATTAAATGTTTTAAATTTAAATCAGATATTAAATCTGCATTTATTGCAATTACCGGAAGTTCATTCTTATATTTGATTGTGCGTAAGCTTCCTGCAGTTCCTAACGGTTTTTTTTCAGTATAAAAGGCAATTCTTTTATCCTTAAGTTTTTTTTTAAAATACTTATTCTTATGAAATAAACTAATAGTAATATTTTCAAAACCGAATTTCCTTATGTTTTTGATTAAAGTTTCTAAATTAGGTTTATTTTTAATTCTCAACATGGGCTTTGGAATTTTTTTGGTATAAGGGTATAACCTTTTTCCAGCACCTCCAGCTAATATAACAATATGATTTTTGAATTTGACATTTTTGTTTGTGTTTATATTTTTTAAATCAATTAAGTTATTTTTTCTGTCAATAACAGGTACATAATTTATTTTAAACATATCTCCATTATTAAAATTTCGGATTCCATTTTTTATTACTTTAGGTTTTTTATTTGTAATATCTTTTAGTTTAATTTTATGACTTTTGAGAAAAAAAGATTTCCTCAAATCTCCATCAGTAATAGTTCCAATTAATTTATTATTTTTAGTAATAAGTAATATTTTTCTTTTTAATGAATTAATTTTTTTAATAGCGTCAAAAATACTATTTTCCATAGATAAAATATTTTTCCTAATAGACGGGTTGATTAATTTTTTCTTCATATTTACAACCTTACCTTTTTTTGAATTGTATTTTTATTTATTTTTAAAAATGATTTATTTTTTTTAAAAAAATTAATTACATCCTCTAATCCAAAACTAATACTTTTTATTTTATATAAATGTTTGAATACAATTCTTGCTAATCTTAAATCTTTGTGAGTATCAATAGTCAATCTTATTTTCAAGTTTGTTTTATACTTTTTAGGTAATGATAAATTTTTTAATTTATATTTTCTTTTACCCTCTCTGTAGAAATACAAACTAGGATGTTCTTTTAAATCTTTTCTGTTGCAATATTTATAATTTTTTTTTAAATCTTTATATTTAAAAATTTGAGTATTAAATCCTAAAGGCACGTAACTATTAGAATAATTACCAAATCCACAATTAGTTAAATAGTCAATTTTATTTATGTTTTTTAAATAAAATTTAAGCATATAATCTATTATTTTAGGATCAACAAATGGGTTATCTGCTGTAAGTTGAACTATTAAATCAGCTCTATATCTTTCAGCTGCATTAATTAATCTCAAATTAACATTTTCTTCCGATCCCCTATAAAAATTTATTTCTTTCTTTCTTAAAAAATTAACTATTTTATCGTCACTCTTATTTTTAGTTGTAGCAACAACAATATTATCAACATACTTTGATTTCCTAAGTCTAGTAATTAAACACTCTATTAAACTAAATTTCCCCAATTTTTTCATGACTTTACCAGGAAGTCTCGACGAGTTCATTCTTGCCTCAATTGTAGAAATTATTTTTAATTTACTTTGCATAAAATATGTTAACTTGACCGTTCAATGTTTGAACGATAATAATTCAACTTATATTATTAGTTAAAACAAAAATAAAGAATTTAATATAATTAATGATTAAATAAGTTAATTCGTAATGGATATTAAAAAGATTTGTTAAAAAAAGTTATATTTAATGAAAAATAACCGAGATATTTTCTAATATGGTAATAGATACTTTAATAATTGGCCTTGGAAATGTTGGTATGGGATATGATTATTATTCCAGGTCAAAACAAATAAAATCTCACTCAAAAGCGATTACAAGTAATCATTATTTTAAATTAACTGGGGGGGCTGACTTAGATATTTTAAAATTAAATAAATTCAAAAAAAAATTTAAAGTAAGCACTTATTTAAATTACAAAAAAGCTTTAAATTTTTTAAAACCTAAACTAGTGGTTGTTGCAACAAACATTGAGTCTCATTATGAAGTACTAAATTCCATTTTAAAGGAAAAATCAGTAAAATACATATTATGCGAAAAACCAATTACTGACTCTCTAAATAAAACAAAAAAAATAATTAAAAAAATTCATAAATCTAAAAAAATTTTATTCGTAAATTACATAAGAGAATGTGACAAAGTAATTAAAAATATTTTTAAGAAAAAAAGCGAAATTGAAGGTATCAGCAACTCTTTAATTCAAGTTAAATATTATGATAGTCTCTATAATAATTGCTCTCATTTTATTATTTTCTTTTTAAAATTATTTGGTCATCCTATTAAGATAGAAAATATTAAATTAATTAGAAAAAATAATAAAAGAATTAATTTTAGTATAGATTTTAATTTAATCTTCAAAAAAAATAATGTCGTGTCATTTAATGCAATAAATAAAAAAAAAGATAAAATTCCCTATGAAATTTATTTCAAATTGCGGAAAAAAAAAATAAAATTTTCTTATGGATCAAAAAAAATTATAATAAAAAATTTGAATAAAAAAAAAATTATCAATACGCAAATGAGTCTCGCACAAAAAAATGTTTTAGACTTTATACGTGATTATATAGAAAAAAAAAAACATTTTCCTGTAAAAGTAAATGATGCTTTGATCGTTGAGAAAATTCTTGATAAGATAATAAATAAAATATGAAAAAAAATTTCTAATGAAAAAAAAAACTTTAATAAATTATAAATTTAAAATTGATAATTCTATTGACCATCGTGATATTAGATCAGTTGTAAAAGTTATGAAATCTGGAGTTTTATCTGGTTTTGTAGCTTCAAATAATGAATTTTTTCGAGGTGGACCACAAGTAAGAAAATTTGAGAGATTATGGAGTAAATTTTTCAAATCTAAATATTGCATTTCTGTAAATTCATGGACATCTGGTTTGATTGCATGTTTAGGTGCTTTAGATTTAGAACCTGGAGATGAAGTAATAACAACTCCCTGGACTATGTGTGCTACAGCTACCTCAATATTACATTGGAATTGTATCCCAGTTTTTGCTGATATTGAAAAGGATACTTTTTGCATTGATCCAAAATCTGTATTAAAAAAAATTTCAAAAAAAACAAAAGCAATTTTAGCAGTAGATATTTTTGGTCAAAGCTGTGATTACGAATCTTTATTACGTATTTCCAAAAAATATAATTTAAAACTTATTTGTGACTCTGCTCAAGCAATTTTAACAAAGTATAAAGGAAAGTATGTTGGAACTTTAGGAGATGTCGGGGGTTATAGTCTTAATTATCATAAACATATCAATACAGGTGAGGGTGGCGTAATTGTCACAAATAATAAAAGATATGCTGAAAAACTATACGCAATAAGAAATCATGCAGAGGCAATAACAAAAAGTCACTCAGTTAAAGAATTAAAGAATATGGTTGGTTACAATTTCAGAATGGGAGAGATTGAGGCTGCAATAGGAATCCAGCAGCTTAAAAAAGTTAAAAAAAGAGTTCAAATAAAACAAAATGTGGTAAATAAACTTAATAATGGATTGAAAGATTTGAAAGGACTTAAACTTCCTGTAATTAGAAAAAATACAACACACTCATTCTATATCTACCCATTAATATTAGATTTAAAAGCCCTTAAAATAAGTAGAAGAAAAATCTTTTCAGCTTTAGTTAAAGAAGGAGTGCAAGGGCTAACTGATAAATATGTCTTACTTCATTTATATCCAATTTTTCAAAAAAAAATAGCATATGGATCAAATAATTTCCCTTGGTCTACTTTTAAAAATAAAACAACTTATAGGAAAGGTATTTGTCCAGTAGCAGAAAACTTACAAAACAGAACGTTCTTAGGTCTACAGATACAACTTTATGATTTAAAAAAAAAAGATATTGAATTGATAATTTCAGCATTTAAAAAAGTTTGGAGAGAATTTGGGATTATTTGAAAAAAAAATTTTTTTTATTGCTTGCCATGATGCTGGAGGAGCAGAAATAATATCTTCTTGGTTAAAAAAAAAAAAAATCAAATTTTTTGGAACAATTACCGGGCCGGCAAAAAATATTTTCAAAAGAAAAAATCTGAAATTTATTAATAGGAAAAATTTAAGTGAAATAAAAAAAATAGATCTTGTTTTAGCAGGGTCAGGATGGACATCAAAAAACGAAGTTAAAGCAATAATAACAGCAAAAAAATTTAAAAAAAAATCTATTTGTTTTTTAGACCATTGGAGAAATTATAAATCTAGATTTTACTATAAAAAAAAATATCATTATCCAGATGAAATTTGGGTAGGAGACAAATATGCTAAAAAGGAAGCAAAGAAAAATTTTAAAAGAATAAAAATAAAATTAATAAATAACCCATATTGGGATTTTTTAAAAAAAAACAAAGTAAAAAATAAAATTCAAACAAATAAAAAAATTTTAATAGCTACAAATAATTTTGATGAAGGCAAATTTTTGTTTAAGAAAAAATTAAAGATAACTGACCTACAATATTTAAATAAGACTGTTAATTATGTTAAAAAAAATTTTAAGACAAAAAATATTTTTCTTAAAATTCACCCAAGTGAAAAAAAGGAGAAATATAAGCAAATAATCAAAAAACACAAATATTCTAAAATTAAAATTGAAACTGAAATAGATATAATAAAATTACTTTCGAAATATACTTCATTGATTGCTTGCGAAACAAACTTATTGCCTTTAGCTAAAATAATGGGACTAAATACATTAAATCTATTCATTAATAATAAAAATTTTAGAGTAGTTCCAAAACCGTATTTCGATAAATATTTGTACATTTAAATTTTATGAATAATATCAAAATTAAACAAATAAAGAAAAACACTGAGGTGACCAAAAATTGGGTAAAATGGTTGAATGATAAAGATGTTACAAAATTTTCAAAAAATAGGTTTAAAAAACATACCCTTAAAACTCAAAAGAAGTTTTTATTATCAAAGTTAAAGTTAAAAAATAATCTAATATTTAAAATATTTATAAAAAAAAAACATATTGGCATAATTGAAATTTCAAAAATTAATAACCTGAAAAAATTTTGTTATATTAGCTATATGATAGGCGAAAAGAAGTACTGGAACAAAGGAATTGGAACAGAAGCTATAGGTTTAATTAAAAAATATATTTTTGACAAACTGAATTTTACAAAAATTTTTGCAGGTATTTACTCTAATAACAAAGGAAGTATGTTTGTTTTAAAAAAAAATAATTTTAAAGTTTATCAAAGAAAGCCTAAATTTTTCAAATATAACAATATTAAAGTTGATAAAATTGTTTTAATATTTAAAAGAGCCTCTCAAACTAGTAATCTTGGCAAATATTCTTAATATTTAATATAAAAAGGTTTCAATTTTGTTCAATTATTATACAATAAGTTCAAAAAATGAACAAAAAAAACACACAAGAAGAGTTAAACCTTCTTAGACAAATTCAAGAGAAACCTGAAACTAGTCAACGTGAACTTGCATCAGAGCTTGGATATAGTTTAGGAAAGCTCAATTATTGTTTAACAGAACTTAAGAATAAAGGGCTTCTTAAAATAAACAATTTTTCTAAACAAACAGATAAATTGAAATACGCCAGATATGTTTTAACGCCAAAAGGCATTGCTTTAAGAACAAAACTAACTTTTGAATTTATGAAAAGAAAAATGAGAGAGTATGAAGAATTAAAAAAAGAATTTGAGAGTTTTAAAAAAGATTAAAAAGAAAACTTAGAAAATATGTGGATTGTAGTAAAATATAAAAAAGGTGGAGAACATCAGCTTATAGAAAATATTCAAAAAAAAATTCAATCTTCAATTGAGTACTATGTTCCTAAAATAAAATATAAATTATTTAAAAATAATTCGTCGTATATGTATGAAGAAAATATTTTAAATAATTATATGTTTATTAAAAGTGAAAAATTTAAATATAAAAACTACTTAGACTTAATACAGTTTACTAAAGGTTTAATTTTGATTTTGAATAATTATAAGATCTCTCAAAAAAATATAATTAATTTTTTAGTAAAGTGTAAAACGCACGAAAAAAATGGTTTTATTTCAAGCTCTTTTTTTTCTTTTATTGAAAAAACTAATTTTATTTTTTTAACGGGCCCCTTCTATAAAAAAATTTTCAAAATAATTAGAAAACGTAATAATTTTCTAGATATTTCTGTTAATAACTTAAGTTTGAAAGTCTCTAATAAAAATCTTGTTTATAAAAATATTTGATTATATTTGAAAGACGTTAAAATATAACTTGGATTAATAATTAATGAAATACTGTAATTTTTGTTTACAGCCAGATACTAGGCCAGGCACCAGACTTTCAATTGATGGTTTATGTCCTGCGTGTATTTATAGTCAAAACCTTAATAATATAGATTGGAAAGAGAGATATGAAATACTACAGAACATTATTGAGAAAAAAATTAAATCAAAAAAAAATAATTTAAATATTCAAAAAAAAAGTAAGTTTAATAAACATTATGATTGTGTAATTGGTGTTAGTGGCGGAAAAGATAGTACCAGGCAAGCGCTTTATGTAAGAGATAAGTTAAAATTAAAACCTTTACTAGTTTGTTTAGCATATCCACCTGAACAAATAACTAATTTAGGTGCCAGTAATATTTCAAATTTAATCAACTTAGGTTTCGATGTTGAAATATTATCTCTAGCACCTCAAAACTGGAAAAAACTTTTAAAAACTGCTTTCATGAAATATGCAAACTGGGCTAAAGCATCTGAACATGCCTTGTATGCTACTGTACCTAGAATTGCAATCAGATACAAAATTCCTATAATTTTTTGGGGAGAGAATCCAGCTATTCAGTTTGGAGATTTAAATACAAAAGGTAAAGAGGAGTATGAAGGCAGCAATCTTAGTAAGATGAATACTCTAGGCGGAGGAAAAATAGACTGGTTGTATAAATTTGGTTTTGAAGAAAAAAATATATTTAATTTTTCATATCCTAAAAAATCTGAATTTAAAAAAAATAATGTTGAAAATATTTATTTAGGTTGGTTTTTTGCCAATTGGAATATAAAAAATAATGCTTCTTTTTCTATTTTGTATGGTCTTAATTTAAGAGAAGATCATTACAAAAATACCCAAGATTTATATGGGATCTACTCGCTAGATGAGGACTGGGTAACCTTAAATCAAATGATTAAATACTATAAATATGGTTTTGGTCGTGTAAGTGATTATGTCTGCGATGACATAAGATTTGGACAAATAACGAGAAATCAAGGAATTAAAATATTAGAAAAGTATGATGGAAAATGTGGAGAAAAATACATAAAAAGTTTTTGTGAGTATATTGATATTTCACTAAATACATTCTGGCGCGTCGTTCACAAGCATGTAAATAAAAAGCTTTTTAAGATTGAAAAAAATAATAATATAAAACCTCTTTTTAAAGTAGGAAAAGGACTTATTTGAAACCGTATCTTGGTATTGTGAATTATGGATGTGGAAACGTTAATTCGCTTAAATCAATTTTAAGTAGTTTGAATTTCAATTGTTATGAGAGCAGATCTATAAAAAAACTTCAAGCAGCTGATTTATTGATTCTACCTGGCGTTGGCTCTTATTCCCATGCAACTAAAAATTTAAGAATTAGCGGTTTGGATAAATTCCTTAAAAAAATTTATAAAAAAAAACCAATCTTAGGTATTTGTTTAGGAATGCAATTACTAGCCAGCATTGGTTATGAGAAAGGTAAAAACAAAGGCTTAAATATAATCCCAGGCAAAGTTATTAATTTAAAACGTGGCAAATTTAATATTGGATGGAATACATTAAAGTGTAAAAAAACTAATAAAGTAGATAAATTTAAAGAGTTCGAAAACAAATTTTTCTATTTTAATCACGGATATTATTATCTTACATTAGAAAAATATGTATATATGAAATCATCTACAGGAGACTATTCTATACCCGCGATTATAAAAAAGAATAATATAATAGGAGTTCAATTTCATCCTGAAAAAAGTCAGCTCAATGGAAAAAAATTTCTTAAGACAATAATTAATGAATTAATTTATGGAAAATAAAAGAATTATAGGAACTGTAATTATAAAAGAAAATTGGGCAGTACAATCTTTTGGATATAAAAATTATCTACCTATTGGAAAACCCGAGCTAGTTGTTGAGAATTTGAATTGGTGGGGAGCAGATGAAATTTTAGTAATTGATACCGATAGTACAAAAGAAAATAGTAAACCGAATTATGGGATGATAGAAAAAATTGTGAGTAAAAATCTTTCTACGCCACTAATTTATTCAGGTGGAATACACGATAAAGATCAAGCTAAGAAGATAATTGGCATGGGTGTCGAAAGAATTTGTCTAGAAAGCTTATTATACTCAAATTATTTAGAAGTAGAAAATATCTCAGAAGCTATCGGATCACAAGCAGTTATAATATCTGTTCCATTAATTTACGAAAATGGTAAAATTTTATATTTTAATTATATTAATAAAAAAAAATATGATCTTAAAGATCACAATCTTCACTTTTTAGATAGTAATTTATTTTCAGAAATTTTAATTATAGATAAGAAGAATGAGGGAGGAAATAATACATTTGACATGAGAATTCAAGAAAAAGTATTATTTAAAAAAAAAATAATTGTTTTTGGAGGAATTTCAAGGGCGGACAAGATTAATAGATTATTAAAAAAAAATAGGATTTCCGCAATAGCAATAGGCAATTCTCTGAATTATTCAGAGATTTCAATTCAAAATATTAAAAAAAAAATTAAGATTAATAATTTTAGAAAACCTTTTTTTAACGAATATGAATAAAATTAAATTTTGTACAAATTGTCTCTATTCAAATTTACATCCCCTAGGCTTAACATTTAATGAAGCCGGAGTTTGTTCCGGGTGTCAGGTACATAAAGAAAAGGATTATCTAAACTGGGAAGAAAGAAAAAACAAATTATTAAAAAAGATTAAATCGTATAAAACCAAAAAATCTAATAATTATGACTGTATTATTCCAGTCAATGGAGCTTATGACTCTTATTATACAGTTCATTTAGCAAAAAATATATTAGGACTACACCCTCTTTTGGTTAGTAATAACAATTATTATAATTCTCCACTAGGAATTAAAAATTTAGCAAATTTAAGAATTAAGTTTGATTGTGATATCTTATTTAAAAATCCAAATCCAATTTCAGTAAAAAAAATTACAAAGTTTACGTTGCAGGATTTAGGAAATGTATACTGGCATTCAATAGCGGGTCAAACCGCATTTCCTGTTCAAACCGCAATAAACTATAAAATACCATTAATTATTTGGGGAGCTCATCAAGGGGTAGAACAAGTAGGAATGTTTTCCCATACGCATGAAGTTGAAATGACAAGAAGGCATAGAAAAGATCATGATCTAATGGGGATAGAAGCAGAAGATTTAATTAATGTAGCTAACACTAGCTTACTAAATGAGAATGATATTTTTCAATATATTTATCCCAGTGATGATCACATCAACTCAATTGGAGTAATCGGTATTTATTTGAGTAATTATTTTAGATGGGACCCAAAAAAACAACATGAGCTCATGATAAAAAAATTTGATTATCAAACTTGTAAATTTAATAGAACTTTCGATTGTTACGATTTTGTAGATTCATACGTATACATGGAAATACACGATTTATTAAAATTTTATAAGCATGGTTATTCAAAAGTCACAGATCATGTCTGTAGAGAAATAAGACATAAAAGAATTTCCAGATCAAAAGGTATTGATTTAGTAAAAAAGTATGAGCATAAGGAAATAAAATATGTTGACTCATTTTGCAAATGGCTTGGAATAAATGAAAAGTCATTAAAATATGTTTTAAATCGAAACAGAAATCCTAAATTTTGGAAAGAATATGAGCCAAATAACTGGAAATATAAAGGTCTTAGCAGTTTAATAAAAAAAAATAATTATTTAAGAAACAAGGTAAAAAATATAAGTTATATATGCAACTCAAAAATAGACTTAGGCAAAAAGAGTGAATTTATTACGGTTGGTAAAGGTTATAATAATTAATTTTAATATCAAATATGATTGTAGTTTTTGAAAGTGTTAATTCATTCTCTTACTTATTAATAATATTACTGAGAATTTTAAACATCAAAGTATATTATTTTAGATTATTTGGTAAGAATGAAAAGAAAAGAATTTATTTAGCTGAAAAATTAAAATCACACAATGTCTTTCCGTTACAAATACAAGATTTAGAGAAAATATCTGAAAAAAATATTAATATTTTAGAATATGACAATGATGAAATAATATTTAAACATAATAAATTTATGGTATCAGATAAAATATTAACAGGCTTTAGAAGATTATATTCATCAAATAAAATCAGTGATGACGAATTAAGATTAGCAATTCAAGACATAATTTTTTCTAGAATTAGTTTTTTTTATGTTTCTATGAAAATATGGTGCGAGGAACACAAAAATAAAAGAGTGCTACTAATAAGTTTTAATTTTTGGACATTTTATTTTCCAAAAAATATTAGAAATCTTACTAAATTTATTATTCCATTAAATTTTTTAAAATTTTTTAAAAAATTGATTTTTAATCAAAACGTTTTTTCACCTAACAAAAATTCTAATAAAAATGACAAATTAAACGCTTCATTTGATAGAGAAGTAGCAATACTTAATCATCATGGATTAATAAATGGAGAAAATTTATATGATAAAACATTGTATTATTCAAAATCAAGCGAGTCTCCTTTTTATCCAAAAAATATTGTTCATATAAATTATACAAACCTAGATAATCCGTCCAAAGACTTGATTTGGTTAAACTTAAATAAAGTGAAAATATCAAAAAAAAAAATAATTAAAAAAATATTTTTAAACATCATAAAAACTTTTCATTTTATTACGTCATGGAAAAATTTTTTAGCGTGGTTTGTTTTATTTTTTCAATATCTAAGTTTTTTAAAATTTTCGGAAAAGATTAATATATTTAAAAATTTAAAGCTAGTTATCATAGATTATGATCATTTATGTCCTAAAGGTCTTTTATTAGCATTAAAAAAAAAAGAAGTTAAATTACTCGCTACTCAAGAAAGATTTATAGGAGGTTTATTTACATCATTTTATAATGTAATTGCAGATGTTTATTTAACTGGTAGCGATCATGTTAACAAAGTAATAGAAAAATCAAAATATTTCCAAGTAAAAAAAGTAATACCGGTAGGGCAATACAGAGTAGATTATCTTTCGCAATATGAAAATAGAGATGTTCCAAGGGAAATTTTAGATAATAAAGAAAAGGGAAAAAAAATTATAATTATTCTTGGAACCTTAGTAAGTGAAGAGCACTGGTTTGATACAAGTATTTTATCTTTAAGAAATTGGAAATCTCTTAAGGTCTTTTTACAAGACTCAGCAAAATTAGCTTCAAATATAAAAGAGGGTTTTTTTATACTTAGATTTAAAAATATTAAATGGTCAAGGTTACCTTACTTTAAAGACACTTTAAAACAGTTAGAAAAAATAGATAATCTGATTATTGCTGATGATTATTCGAGATTACATAATTCATATAGATATTGTGCTAATGCTGACTTAATTATTGCAAACTTTACCTCATTAGCTGATGAGAGTTTGGCTTATGGAAAATCACTCTTATTTTATGATTACTCACATAATTTTAACAAAACTGTCTCAGGAATAAGTGGATATTTGAATGATTACATTTTTTGTCATTCTTACCAAGAATTAATCGATAAAACTAAAAAATTTCTCTCAAAAGATTTTTCAAATAAAGATATTGAAGAATTGCATAAAATTCAGAAAATTTATTCAGTTGAAAATAAAAAAAAAATTAAAGATAAAGTTATAGAAATAATTGAAAAAGAGATTTAATAATCAACTAGTATAAGATTTATTCAATTTATAATTGAATATTGCATTTGAATAAGCTAAAGAAAATTTATGTCTAATATAGCTATTTTACCAGCAAGAGGCGGAAGTTCTAGAATAAAGCATAAAAATATAAAATTATTTTTTGGAAAGCCAATAATTCAATGGACATTTAGAATACTAAAAAATTCAGGACTTTTTAAAAAAATATATGTTTCAACTGAAAGCAAAAAAATCATTAATACTTGTAAAAAAATTGGAATTAATAACTTCATTATTAGACCTGCAAAATTAGCAAACTCAAGAGTAGGTATTAGAGAAGTAATGCAACATGCAATCAAATATTTAGAGAAAGAAAATGTTAAATTTAACAATGTTTGTTGCGTATTTCCATGTAGTCCTTTTATTCAGATTAAAAATTTAAAAAGGGCTTTAAAAATTTTAAAAAAAAAAAGAGATGTTGTTGTGCAACCGGTAACAAAATTTTTACATCCAATAGAAAAAGCATTTTATATGAACTCTAAAAACCAATTAAAACCTGTTAGTCAAACTCTTATGAAAAGGAATACTCAAGATTTTTCAAAAAAATATTATGATTTAGGGCAATTTTATTTTTCTCATAAAGACTATTGGTTTGCCAATAGAAAAAAGGCTAAAGGATTTGGCCTCGAGCTTAAATATTTGGAAACGGTAGATATAGATAATAAAGAGGACTGGGAATTAGCTAAAATTTTGTTTAAGCTAAAAAATTATTAAAAAAGGAGAGATATAAATGAAGTTTTTTTTAGATACGGCATCTATAAGTCAAATAAGTTTTTGGAAAAAATATGGATTGGTAAATGGTGTCACAACCAATCCTACACTTCTATCAAAAGAAGGCAATGATGCCATAAAAGTTATAAAGGAAATTTGTAAAATTGTTCAAGGAGATGTTTCCGCTCAAGTGACAGAAAAAGATTCTAAAAATATGATTGAACAAGCAAAATTCTTAAAATCTATTCATAAAAATATTGTGATAAAACTACCCTGTACTTTGAGCGGAATAGAGGCAGCCCAGATTTTAGGAAAAAAAAATTATAAAATTAATATAACTCTAGGTTTTGATCCATCACAACTTTCAGTTTTTAAAAATATAAATATAACTTATTTTAGTTTTATCATTGGTAGGGTTGAAGACTTCGGGGATAACAATGTTGAGAAAATTCCAGCTGTTAAAGAAATGATCAAAAAATTGAACAATAAAATTCAATTTTTGGCAGCAAGTATCAGAAATGAGAGGCAGCTTATTGCAGCGGCAATTAATGGTGCTGATGTAATTACAGTACCACCTAAAACTTGGGAAAAGGTCTATAATAATAAATATACTTTAGATGGTGAAAAAAGTTTTATGGATAGTTGGAACGAACTTCCGATTGAAAAAAGAAAAAAATATGAAATTAAAAAATAAGATTTGTTTAATAACCGGTTCTAGCACAGGCATTGGTGCAGGTATTGCTACGGGATTTGCTAGAGAAGGTGCTAAAGTAATTATTACTTATAATAAGCAAAAGAAGAAAGCATATAATATTTTTAAAAAAATTAATGCTCACGCAGTTTATAAGCTTGATGTAAGAAAAAAAAAAAATATCTCATTAGTCTTTAGTAAAATTAAAAAAAAATTTGGTAAAATAGATGTCCTTGTTAACAATGCAGGCGTAAACAAAACAGCAGACTTTGATAAATTGAAAGAAGAAGACTGGGATAATGTTTTAAATGTAAATTTAAAAGGCGTTTTTTTATGTTGCCAAGAAGCAATTAAATACATTCCTAAAAATGGAAAAATTATAAACATTGGGTCTCTATCAGGAGAATATGGCGGACCCCGAACTCCATCATATGCAGCTGCCAAAGCTGGTGTAATGTCTTTGACACATTGTTTAGCTAGATTTTTAGGGAAAAGAAAAATATCTGTAAATTGTTTATCACCAGGCGTTATTGAAAATGAGTTCACCAAAAAAACTATGTCAAACAAAGTTAAACGTACTGCCTCAAGTTTACTATTAATACCAAGGTTTGGGAAAATCGATGATTTAATTGGTGCCGCAATTTTTTTAGCTTCAAAAGATGCGGACTATATGACTGGTCAAACGATCTCAATAAACGGTGGTGCTTGGGTTAGATAAAAAATGATATCAGGGTTACAAATAAGACTAGCTAGAGCTGCTTTAAGATGGAGAGTAGACGATTTATCTCAAAAAAGTGGCATACCTTGGGCTAGGATTCAGCTTATCGAAAGAAGCAATTCTATAGAAAAAAATTCAGAAGAAAAACTTAAAAAAATTAAAACATGCTTCGAAAATAATGGTATCATATTTGTTGATGGTGATAATACTAAGGAAGGATATGTAATATTAAAAAAATAGTTATGGAAACAAAAATTTTTTTTTCAGCGCCCACTACAGTTAATTTAGAATTAACTGAACTCTGTAATGTAAAATGTAGACATTGCTATAATCCCTGGAGAGATGAAACTATGGGAGAAATTTCTTTAAGCGAAATTAAACTTAATTTGTTAATAAAAAAGTTAGTTGAGGCAGAAGTATTTCATGTAATTCTTACAGGAGGTGAGCCAATGTCTAACTTTGAAATGCTTGTTAAAGCAATAAGAAAACTAAAAGAAAATAATATTTCTATTAGTTGTAACAGTAATTTAATTTTAGCAACAAAAGAAAAAGCAGAAATTTTAGCAAATGCTGGACTAGATCATATTTTAACAAGTTTTCCCTCAATCGACAAAGATGAGAACGATTATATTATGCAGTCAAAAGACTCTTTAGAGAAAATAATAAGAGGTATAAAAAATTGCGTAAAAGCAGGAATAAGAATAAGTGCGAACATGGTAATACTAAGAAATAATATGGATAAAATTTATAGAACTGGAAAATTGGCTGCAGAATTAGGATGCACAAAATTTTTTATTACGAGAGCTGTGCCACCAAGTTATTCAGAAACATCAAAATCAGAAAACTCAAATGAAGATATTTATAATTTAAGTCAAATAGAGACAAAAAAATGTCTTGATGAGGTTTTAAAAGTTAGAGATGACTTTAATATAAGAGTAGGTTCGCTTGTAAGTTATCCCTTATGTTTTTTGGAAGATTTAGAAAAATATAAAGATTTTGTTGGCAGAGGATGTCCGTCTCAGTCGGGTCATAGAATGAGTATTAATGCAAATGGAGATTTACACGTATGTGTTCATGAAGAAGAAAGCTATGGTAATATTTTTAAATCTAGCGTTAAAGATGTTTATCAGAAATCAATGAGACCTTGGCATGACACAAGTAAAAGATATCCTGGTTGCAAAGGCTGTGAATATATAGAGATGTGTGAGTCAGGTTGTCAAATGATTTCAGCAGCTATAAATGGAAAAACAGCAACAAAAGATCCACTTTATGTTGGACCCAATAATGTAAAAAAACATTTTAAATTAGTTTCCGACGAAAAAATATATGAAGTAATAAAATCAAAAGAAAAGTTTAGAGTTAGAGAGAGTTTGAGATTTAGAGAAGAAAAAAATTTTACTTTAGTAAATATTAGATGGGGTAATACCATAAGTGTAGATAACGAATTAGCTTTATTTTTAAAAAAATACAAAGAAAGTCAAAAATATTTTACTATCGATGAATTTGGTTTAGAAAATAAAGAGTGGCTTGCAAATTTATTTTTCAAAGATGTAGTAATAGCTCAAACTTATAAAATAGATGATGATAGGGGTTTTATGGGTGTAAGCGCGAATATAGAGCATATCCCTTTTACAAAAAAAGTTGTTAAAGAAAAAATTAATGTTTAAAGAATAATTAAACTTTTTTTATATATTTAATCTCTTTTTTTAAGTATGAGCTAGATTTTTTTTCGAATGGGATCAAACCTTCAATTACAAAATTTATCTTTTTTTTATTCTTTTTTAACAGCTTTATTTGGTTTTTTAATATTTTATCTTTATTTAAGTGTAAAAGTGAGTGGGAAGTCTTTATTTTTTTTAACTTATAAAAATTACCAAAATCTGAAATTTGCGCTTCAACTATATAATTTTTAAACTCTTTATAAAATTTATCAAAAGTCATTACTCCATCTTCAGCCAATTCTTTAATATGTGATGTGTCAATAACTACTTTTAAAAATTTATTATTTTTTAAAATTGATTGAATTTGTGAAATTTTATTTCCATATTTAGCTTTTTTGTCCGTAACTTCTATCGCGAGATAATTATTTTTTGTATTTAAATTTCTAAGATATTTCCAAGAATTAATATGATCTGGGTGAATGCATATGCCGACGATTTTTCTTCCAACCTTTTTAATTAACTCTAATAATTTTAAAGTGAAGAATTTAGTATCTTCGTCATTAGAAAATAAATTATCATAAGAGGTAGTAAGATGTATTGTAATTGTTTTAACTTTTTTTAAATTATTTGAGATAATTTTATCGAAGTCGGCTTTGTTATTTAAGTAAAATTCTTTTCCAATAGTAATTTGTATATTTATTTTATTATTTTCACAAATCAAAAAGGTTTTTTTTAGCCTATTAAGATTATTTGAATACGACACTTCATTCATATTTAATAAGATTGAAGCATCTCTAAGAAATAAGTTTTTCATTTTATTAAAAAAAGTGATAATTAATTCTTTTAAAGTATTAGTCAATATCTTTTATGAAATATGAAAAAAAAATTCTTCTAGAAGGCGAAGCATTTGATAAACAAGTTTTAAAAAGAAAAAAATTTGGACTTAAACCAGATTTAAGAAATTTAAAAAAAAATTTAAATTTTTATAATAACCCTTGGCGTGAGCCTCAATTTTTCAACATTCAGTGGATGAAGATTATAAATGATGTAATTCAAGCTTGTTCAAGAAATAATAGAAAAAAAAAGATATTGGAAGTAGGGTGTGGCACTGGTTTTTTATCACTAGAATTAGCAAGAAAAGGTCATAAGGTATTAGGTGTAGATATATCAAACATATCTATTGATGAGGCTAAAAGATATTTAAAAAAAAAAAAAAATGAAAATTTAAAATTAAGCTATAAAGTTGGAGATATCAATAATATTAAATTTAGGGAAAAGTTCGATGTTTTAATTTTTTATCGATCACTTCATCACTTTAAAAATATTTCAAATTTATTAAAAAAATTAAGTAAAAACCTTAATCCAAAATCCACTATAATAATATGTGAGCCACTAAGAAAAAATTTTGAAAAAATTAATTCAATCATATCACTAATCTTAAGATTATCATTAAGCACTTGGATTCCAATAGAAAAAAAAATACCAAAAAAAATAAACTATAATTTTTTTGTTAAACAACAAAAAAAAATACAAATGGAATACAAATATCTTTCTAAAAAAAATAAATTTAAACAATCACCTATGGATAATTCTACGGATGATCCTCAAAAAGTTCTGTTGAATGTAAAAAAATATTTTAAAATAAAGAAATTGAGATTTTATGATGCATTTATAGATAAACTTATTGGTGGTTTAAGAGGAAAACAAAGATTTTTAATAGCTAAGCTTTTGAAGGAATTTGATAACTATCTTATAAAAGAAAATATTGCTAAAGGAACAACATTATATATTGAGGCTGAAAAGAAATAACTAAAAAAATAAATTTTATCTGTATATTTTTTTTAACTTTTCTCTGTGAGGCGTCAAATTATCTTTAGGTACAATATTCTTTATATAATCACAATTTGCACATGGACCTATATCTTTTTGACTTTTGTATATATGAGTTACTCTGAGCTTATTAAGTTCAGGTCCATTCCAAATTTCTTCTAGTGTATTTTTAAATATATTCCCAATAATTAATTCTTGTTTCCAATCTGCGCAACAAGC
>QCMS01000005.1 GCA_003213555.1 Pelagibacteraceae bacterium AG-422-I02
GCCTTTTGAAAGTGTCCTTAAAGAAGTTAAAAATTTCTTTGCAGTAAGCCAAGCAGAAAAAAGTTATGCTGGTGGATTACATATTGAGATGACTGGTCAAGACGTAACTGAATGTACAGGTGGAGCTCAAAAAATCTCTGAGAAAGATCTTTCTAGTAGATATAGAACACACTGTGATCCAAGATTAAATGCAGACCAAGCATTAGAATTAGCTTTCTTAATTTCTGAAGAAATTAAGAAAAATACAAAAATATCAAATAAAATTATTCAAGCTGCGTCTTAATAATTATTGTAATTATTAAGATCAAGCCTTAATAGAAAGGCAAGGTATTAATTATGGATGTAAAAAAAAGAGCAAAAATAATAACCGACTGGATAGACAACTATTGTAATAATGCTTCTAATAAGCCAAAATCATTAGTAGTTGGAATATCGGGTGGAATAGACTCTTCTGTAGTTAGTACTTTATGTGCAAACACTGGTAGAAAAACAATTGTGTTAACAATGCCAATTAAACAAATCAAATCTCAACACGATTTAAGTTTGACACATGCCAAATGGTTAAAACAAAAATACAAAAATGTTGAACATCATTTGTTAGAGATGGATAAAATCTTTAACTCATTTTCTAAAGTTTTAAATAAATTTGATAATGAGCATGGGTATGCAAATTCAAGAGCAAGGTTGAGAATGGCAACTTTATACCAAGTAGCAGCAGCAAATAATGGAATTGTTGTAGGAACAGGTAATAAAGTTGAGGATTTTGGCGTTGGTTTTTATACTAAATATGGCGATGGTGGGGTCGATATCTCTCCTATAGCTGACTGCAACAAATCTCAAGTGTGGGAATTAGGCAGACATCTCGGTGTGTCCGAAGAAATAATTAATGCCCAACCCACAGATGGTCTATGGGATGATGGAAGAAACGACGTAGAACAACTTGGAATGAGTTATGCAGATTTAGAGAAAGCTATGGAAAATAAAGACGATCCAAACTATCAAAAATATTTAGAAATAAGAGAAAAAAATTTACACAAAATGAATCCGATACCGGTATGTACATTTAATGAATAGCTTAAAATTAACTAATTCTCTAACAAGAAAAAAAGAGGTATTTAAGCCAAATAATATAGAAAAGATTTCCTTATATGCCTGTGGCCCGACTGTATATGACAGTCCCCATGTAGGTAATGCGAGAACCCTTGTAGTGTTTGATGTTTTATTTAGAGTTTTAAAGGTTCTCTACAATTCAAATGTTACGTACGTAAGAAATATTACTGATGTAGATGACAAGATAATAGAAGCTTCTCAAAATAATAAAGAAGATATAAATGAAATTACTAATAGGGTGATTAAAATTTTCCATGAAAATTGCAAGAGTTTAAACTGTTTAAAACCAACGATAGAGCCAAAAGCCACAGAACATATAAAAGAAATGATTGAAATGACATCTTCATTAATCAAAAAGGGATTTGCTTACGAAAATAAAAACCATGTTTTTTTTGCTGTAAGCAAATTTAAAAATTATGGAAAATTGTCAAACAAAAATTTAGATGAGTTAAAAGCAGGAAGTAGAATAGAAATTTCTGATCTAAAAAAAAATCCAATGGACTTTATTTTATGGAAGCCTTCAAATGAAAAAGAACCTGGTTGGGACTCGCCTTGGGGAAGAGGTAGACCAGGCTGGCATCTTGAATGTTCAGCAATGAGTGAAAAATACCTTGGTAAAAATTTAGATGTTCACGGTGGTGGTCTCGATTTAATTTTTCCTCATCATGAAAATGAGATTGCTCAGTCTTGTTGTAACAATAATACGAAAAACTTTGCAAATTATTGGGTTCATAACGGATTTGTAACTATTAATAATGAAAAGATGTCAAAGTCTTTAGGCAATATAATTTCCATAACTGATGCTACTAAAAAATATTCCGGTCAGGTCGTTAGGTTAGCATTATTAAGTGCTCACTACAGTCAACCACTAGATTGGAATAATAAACTTTTAGAAAATCAACGAGCAACCATTGAAAAATGGTATCAATTGTATGAAGAAAATGATGAAGAAATACCTTTGAAAGAGATAGACATGTTACTTGATGATTTAAATACCCCTGGTTTCATTGCTAAAATTCACGAACTTTATGCAAACGCAAATAAAGGTGATGAAAAAAGTAAGAAATTTTTTAATAGTGCTTGTAAATTAATTGGTTTATTTGATTTAACAAAAAACGAGTGGGAAGAGTTTAAAAAAGTAGATAAAGATATTTCAGAAGAATTTATTGAAAAAAAAATTAAAGATAGATTGGCAGCAAAACAAAAAGGAGATTATAAGCTTGCTGATAAAATAAGAGCTGAACTAGCAAGTAAAGGAGTAATCATTGAGGATAAAAAAGAACAGACAACTTGGAAATTTAAATGAGTAAAGAGAAAATATATATATTTGATACTACTTTAAGAGATGGAGCTCAGACGGAAGGTGTTGATTTCTCAATTGAAGATAAAAATAAAATAGCAAAAGTTTTATCAGATATAGGTGTTGATTATGTAGAGGGAGGATGGCCAGGGGCAAATCCTGTTGATACAAAATTTTTTTCTAACCCACCCAAAATGCAACAAACTTTATTTACCGCATTCGGTATGACCAAAAAAACTGGTCGAAGTGCAGATAACGATCCCGGTTTAGCTTCTTTAATGAATGCGAATACACCAGCAGTTTGTGTAGTAGGAAAATCTTGGGATTTTCATGTAAAAGTTGCTCTAGGAATCCAAAAAGAGGAAAATTTAGAAAATATCAAAGAAACAGCAAAACATTTTGTTAAAAACAAGAAAGAATTTTTGTTTGATGCAGAACATTTTTTTGATGGTTATAAGGCTAACCCAGAATATGCAATTGACTGCTTAAAGCAAGCCTACGATAATGGTGCTAGATGGGTTGTATTATGTGATACTAATGGTGGCACACTACCGAATGAGGTAAGAGAAATTGTTACAAAAGTTTCAAAAATAATACCTGGAAACAATCTTGGAATTCATGCGCATAACGATACAGAAAATGCTGTGGCTAATTCTTTAGCTGCCGTTGAAAGCGGCGTGAGACATATTCAAGGAACCATTAATGGATTAGGTGAGAGGTGTGGTAATGCAAATTTGATGTCAATTATTCCTAATTTATGTTTAAAAAAATCTTTTAGCGATAAGTACGAAATTAACATTAAAAAAGATAAACTTTCTTCATTAACTGAATGTTCAAGATTGTTAGATGAAATACTAAATAGAAAACCTAATAAAAATATGGCTTATGTTGGTGCCTCAGCCTTTTCTCACAAGGGAGGTCTTCACGTTTCAGCAGTGAAGAAAGATCCAAAAACTTACGAACATATTGATCCAAAAACAATTGGGAATCATAGAAATATTATTGTTTCAAATCAAGCTGGTCGATCAAATATTTTATCAAGACTAGAACAATACGGAGTTAAAATTGACTCTAAAGATCCAAAAATCCAAAAAATTTTGGATGAGGTGAAAGATAGAGAATTTAGTGGTTATTCGTATGACGGAGCTGATGCTTCATTTGAATTATTAGCCAATAGATTATTAGGTAAAGTTCCTGAATATTTAAAAGTAAAAAGTTACGATGTGAATGTTTCAAAATTTGACAAAATACAAACAAAAGCAAGCGTAGTTTTCTTGATAGATGGAAAAGAAATTGAGTGTCATGGTAAAGGGAATGGACCTGTAAATGCATTGGATAATGCGATCAGATCTAATTTTAAAAAAGTAACAAAATACTATAATTTTTTTTCAGATTTAAAGTTACTTGATTATAAAGTTAGAATACTGAATACCGGTACTGAAGCAACAACTAGAGTTTTAATTGAAAGTACTGATAAAACAGGTGTTAGTTGGTTTACAGTTGGTGTATCTCCAAATATTATTGAAGCTTCATTCAAAGCCTTAATAGATAGTTTAGATTATAAACTTTTTAAAGAAAAAGCTCCTGCGAATCTAAATGAAAAATAAATTTGGATTTATTCTTGTAAAAACTCAATTAGGTGAAAATATTGGTGCATGCGCACGGTCAATGAAGAACTTTGGATTTTCTAAACTTCATATTGTTAGCCCAAAAATAAATTTCCCAAATCCTAAAACTAAAGCAACTTCTGTTGGGGCATATGATATAATTAACAAAGCAAAGGTATTTGATAATGTGGAAAAAGCAATCGAACCTTTTAATTTAATTATTGCATTAAGTGCAAGAAGAAGAGATATTAACAAGAGACACATATCCCTTCAAAACTTTCAAAATATAATTAAAAAAAAAAAAAATCTAAATATTGGCTTTATGTTTGGTCCAGAAGCTTCAGGTCTATCAAATTTAGATTTATCATTTTCAAACTATATAATGCAAATACCAACCTCACCAAAATTTAAATCATTAAATTTATCTCATTCATTAACTGTTATTTGCTACGAAATATTTAAATTAATGAACGAAAATAAAATTAAAAGTAATAATCTAAATTTAAAAATTTCTTCTAAAGCTAAAATAGCAAATACTGTTGAACATTTAGTTTCCCTCTTAGAGAGAAAAGATTTTTTTACTCCTAAAGAGAAAAAACATTCTATGATATTGAATATAAATAATTTATTTTACAGATTGCAATCAAATGATAAAGAATTAAGGATTTTAGCTAGTATTATAAGCTCATTAAGCAAAAAATAGTACTAAAGCTCAATTGACAAATCATTAACAAAGCTTATAAAAACACAATTATTAAATATGACAAAAAGACTTAAATCTAAACATAAAGTTGATCGAAGATTAAAAGCAAACATTTGGGGTAGACCAAAAAGTCCATTTAACTCCAGGGCATATCCACCAGGACAACATGGTCAAAATAAAAAAGGAAAGCCGACAGATTACGGAATTCAATTACAAGCAAAACAGAAATTAAAAGCTTACTACGGCAATATTAATGAGAGACAATTTAGAAATATTTATAGGAAAGCTTTATCTAAAAGAGGCGATACAACGGAAAATCTTATTGCATTGCTTGAAAGTAGACTTGATACAGTAATTTATAGAGCAAAATTTGCACCAACCGTTTTTGCTGCTAGACAGATGATCAATCATGGTCACATTAAAGTTAATAAAAAAAGAGTAAATATATCTAGCTATGTAGTTAAAAGCACTGACTTAATTGAGGTTAGGGAGAAATCTAAAAAATTAACAGTGATAGATGGATCTTTACAAAGTAAAGAGAGAGAAGTACCAGAGTATATTCAGTTAGATGATAAAAACAAAACTGCTAAGCTAGTAAGAGTACCTAAATTTGCTGAAGTTCCTTTTCCAGTGATTATGGAACCAAGTTTAGTAATAGAATATTATTCAAGATAATTGAATTTCTTTAGTTTATTCAAAAGAAACCTAATCTATAAATTTAAACAAAAATTTTCAGTAGATAAAGATCAAATCAGTTTAAAGTCTTTAGATGAATTATTTCATCATTATGGGAGCGACAAAGCTGAAATATTTAAAATAACAAATCAACAAGGTCATGGATTTTCTAATTTTTACGAAAAAAAACTAGAGAAATTTAAGAACAAAAAAATTAATATCTTAGAAATCGGTTCTTACGCTGGTTCTTCAGCAGCAGCTTTTATAAAATATTTGCCGAATTCGCAAGTTTTTTGCTTTGATATAAACGTATCAAATTTTAAATTTAAGTCAAAAAATATTCATGTTTTTGGCGTAGATATAAATAATGAAAAAAGAATTAAAAAAATATTAAATAAAATTTTCACAGATTATGGATTTGAAAAATTTGATTTAATTATAGATGATGGTTCACACAATTTAAAAGATATTTTAATAGCATTAAAACTTTTTTTTAAAATTTTAAAAAAAGAAAGTTTATATATTATTGAAGATTTTAAACATCCAAATTACTATAAATATAACAATAATTTGGAACATATTTTTGTAAATGAATTCTTAGATAATATAGTAAGAAAAAAGATATCTCCATCAAGTATATTTAACGATAATGATCAAAAAAATTTAATAGACTCAATTAAGAAAATAGAAAGTTTTAAAGGGAATTTAAAAGACTCTGATATATGTTTTGTTACAAAAAAATAATCTAAATTATTTTCTTTTCCTCAAATAGCTTTTTAAGTTCGCCCTTTTCAAACATTTCTTTAATTATATCACAGCCACCGATAAATTCTTTTTTAACATACAATTGAGGAATGGTAGGCCAATCACTAAAATCTTTTATACCCTGTCTTAGATTTTCATCTTCTAGAACATTTATCCCTTTAAAATTTACATTTAAATGTTTCAATACATTTGATACAGCCATTGAAAACCCACATTGTGGCGAGTCAGGCGTTCCCTTCATAAATAAACACACATCATTATTATTAATATAATCTTCTATTTTTTTATTTATTTCCATTATTTTTCCTCAGTGGTTATAGATAAAGCATGTAGTTCATTTCCCATTTTACCTTTTAAAGATTTATAAACAAGCTTATGTTGCTCTATTTTACTTAGATTATTAAATTTTGATGATTTAATTATTGCGCTATAATGATTACTATCACCCATTAAATCTTTTATTTCAATGGTAGCATCTGGGATACCATCTTTGATTAATTTTTCTATTTCTTTTATAGGTAATGGCATTAAAAATTATTATACCATTCATTGTTGATTTTGAATAAATCTTTATTGCTAATTTTTAATTCCCCCTCAATCTCAAAATAATCTTTTTGGGTAAATCCAATATTTTCATAATAAACATCATTATTCTTTAAAACTTTCTCTATTTTTGGAAGATTAATAGCTTCAATTTCTAAGATATATCTGGCCTGATCTTCACCGAAAAAATATTTAAACAAATTTGTCAATTTTTTTGGTTTTTGTATCTTTACACCATATTTTGATACTATTGACATTTCAGCAAGAGCTGTGATTAAACCACCATCAGATACATCATGAGAAGATAGAATTAAATCTTCCTCAATTAATTTTAATACAATTTCACCGTTATTTTTTTCATTTTTCAAATTAATTTCTGGAGGCAAACCATCATTAATTGAGTAATTTTCTCTTAAAAAACAACTTTGCTCTAAGTGGCCAAATGTTTTTCCAATCAAGATTAAATTACTATTATTTTTTTTAAAATTATGATCAAGAGGTTTAGTTATTTTTTTAATTAAACCTACACCTCCAATTACTGGTGTCGGGTAAATATTCTTTTTATTTGTTCCGTTATAAAATGATACGTTTCCTGAGACAACAGGATAGTCTAAAAATTCGCAAGCCTGTTTAATTCCGGTTAAACATTCTACAAACTCTCCCATTATTTCTTCATTTTCTGGATTACCAAAGTTTAAACAATTGGTTATTGCTAAAGGTTTTGCTCCTACAGAAATTAAATTTCTCCAGTTTTCACAAACAATTTGTTTACCACCAGTTAATGGATACGATTTACAATAGTAAGCAGATGAGTCTACTGTAACCGCTATAGCTTTATCTTTATTATGTATTCTTATTATTGCAGCATCTGAACCTGATTTTAGAGCTGTATCGCACATAACACTTTGATCATATTGATTTGTAATCCAACTTTTATTTGAATGATTAGGATTTGATAATATTTTTATTAAAGCATCTTCAATCTTAATTTTTTTTAGATCTTTTAAATTTATTTCTTTTTTTTGTGGTTTTTTCTTAATCCATTTTCGATCATAAATTGGGGCTTTAGAGGCTAGCGCCTCAATAGGAATTTCTCCTTGAATCTTGTTGTTAAATTTTAAAGTAAGTTTATTCGTATTAGTAGTTTTTCCAATTACAACAAAATCAAGATCCCATTTATCAAAAATTTTTTTTGCGTTATGTTCTTTTCCATCCTCAAGAATTATTAACATTCTTTCTTGACTTTCAGATAACATCATTTCGTAGGGTGTCATGTTTTCTTCCCTGCAAGGAACTTTGTCTAGTTCAAGCTCTATACCTAATCCACCCTTTGAAGCCATCTCAACACTAGACGAAGTTAATCCTGCTGCACCCATATCTTGAATTGATATAATCGAATTATCTTTCATCAATTCTAGGCACGCTTCCATTAAAAGTTTTTCTGTAAATGGATCACCCACTTGCACAGTTGGTTTTTTTTCTTCTGAGTTTTCATCGAATTCTGCTGAAGCCATAGAAGCACCATGAATTCCATCTCTACCTGTTTTGGAACCAACATAAACAACAGATTTATTTAAACCTTTAGCTTTTGAGTAAAAAATCTTATCTTTATTTGCATGACCTACAGCCATAGCATTTACTAAAATATTTTCATTATATGTCTCATTAAATTTAGTTTCACCACCAACTGTGGGAATACCTATACAATTTCCATAACCTCCTATTCCAGATACAACCCCGTTAAGTAAACTTTTTGTTTTTGTATGATCTGGTGAACCAAAGTGAATTGAGTTTAATAAAGCGATAGGTCTAGCTCCCATAGTGAATACATCTCTTAATATCCCTCCAACGCCAGTCGCAGCTCCTTGATAAGGTTCAATATATGATGGATGATTATGACTTTCGATTTTAAAAACTATTGCATCATTATCTCCAATATCAATAACACCTGCATTTTCTCCTGGACCTTGAATAACTTGTTTGCCTTTCGTAGGTAATTTTCTAAGATGTATTCTAGAAGATTTATAAGAACAATGTTCATTCCACATCGCTGAAAAAATTCCAAGTTCCAGCAAATTGGGCTGTCTATTCAGTAGTTTTTTAATACTTTCATATTCTTCAATTTTAAGCCCATGTTTTTCGACTATCTTATTTGAAATCTTCATTTTAACCCAACAAACTTGTGAACAAGTTCACTCCATCTTTATTAGAAATAAATTCGTCAATCATTCTTTCAGGATGAGGCATCATTCCTAAAATATTTTTATTATCATTAAAAATTCCTGCAATATTTTCTAAAGATCCATTAGGATTTGAATTTTCATTAATATTACCTTTTTCGTCGCAGTATTTAAATGCGATTAAGTTTTCATTACTTAACTTTTCTAAATGCAAGAGGTCGGTAAAAAAATTTCCTTCATTATGAGCAATATTAATTTTTATAATTTGGTCTTTTTTATACTTATTTGTAAATTTAGTTTTATTATTTAAAACTTTGATTTGAACATCCTTATTTATAAATTTTAAATTTTTATTTCTTAACAACGTCCCTTTAAGTAGACCTGTTTCAGTTAAAATTTGAAATCCATTACAAATTCCCAAAATTAAGCATCCAGAATTAGCAGCTCTAATAACTTCATCAATTATTAAAGATTTGCCAGCTATTGCTCCTGATCTTAAATAATCTCCATAGGAAAAGCCGCCAGGGATAACTATTAAATCAGATTTCGGTAGCCTAGTTTCTTTATGCCAAATCATTTGATTTTTAAACTGCATTTTTTCTAGCGCGACACCTATGTCTCTATCGCAGTTTGATCCTGGAAAAACTATTACAGATGATCTCATTAAATTTTATTAATTTTATAATCCTCAATAACTAGGTTAACTAAAAGTTTTTTACACATCTTATCGACTATTTTCTCTGCTGTTAACAGTTCGCTTTCATCAACTTCAATTTCAAAATACTTACCTTGCCTTATACTCTTTAAATTTTTTATTCCTATATTAACCAAAGTGTTTTGAACAACTTTGCCCTGTGGGTCTAATACATCTTTTTTAAGTGTAACTGTTACTGAGAATTTCAATTTATTTTTTTTTAAATTTTATAGGAATAGTTTTTCCAAAATTGACCTCACTAATATTTGTCTCTTCAGGCATAATGCCTAATCTTCTTGCTACTTCTTGATAACCTTGAATTATGTTACCTAAATCTTTTCTAAATCTGTCTTTATCAAGTTTTTTTTCAGTTTTTGAGTCCCACAATCGACAAGTATCAGGGCTAATCTCATCTGCTAAAAGAATTTCTTTTTTTTCATTATCTTTATTCCAAGCTTTTCCGTATTCAATTTTAAAATCTACAAGTTTAATACCTATTCCTCTAAACATGCCTAATAGTAAATCATTTATTCTTAAAGTTATTTTATCAATTTCAATTATTTCTTTTTCTGTAGCCCATCCAAATGAAAAGATATGATCTTTTGAAATTAAAGGATCCTGTAATTCATCTTTCTTATAGCAGTATTCTAATAATGGTCTTTCCAAAACCGTTCCCTCTGGTATACCAAGCCTTTTAGTTAATGATCCAGTTGCGATATTTCGTACAATAAATTCTATTGGAAAGATTTCAGCTTTTTTAATTAGCTGTTCTCGCATATTCAAACGTTTAATGAAGTGGTTTTTAATTCCACATTGAGCAAGATTAGTTAAGATATATTCTGAAATTCTATTATTAAGAACTCCTTTACCTTCTACACTTGCTTTTTTTAAATTATTAAAAGCTGTAGCGTCATCTTTAAAATGTTGAATAACTAAATCTTTATCTTTTGTTTCATAAAGAATTTTAGCTTTTCCTTCGTATAGTTTTTTACCTTTATTCATTCGATTATTTTTTAAGACTTCTTTTAAAAATTATATTAATTTTTTTTGTATGATAACTAAAATCAAATAGTTTTTTTAGTTTATTAACAGGTATTTTATTTGTAATTTTTTTATCAGAGATAATTTTGTCATAAAATGAAGAATTGTCTTTCAAAGCTTGCATAGCATTTTTTTGAACAATTTTATATGATTGCTCTCTTGTAAAACCTACTACAGTTAATTCTAGGAGTATTCTTTGTGAAAAAAAAATACCATTAGTTTTATCTAAATTCTTTTTCATATTTATTGGATAAACGTTTAAATTTTTGACTACATCACTCAATCTATTTAAAGCAAAATCTAAAGCGATTGTAGCATCAGGACCTATATTTCTCTCTACAGCTGAATGAGAGATATCTCTCTCATGCCACAAAGCTATATTTTCCAAAGCTGGCATCACACATGATCTAATTAATCTTGCTAAACCGGTAAGATTTTCACTCAAGATCGGATTTTTTTTATGTGGCATTGCTGAGGATCCTTTTTGTTTTTTTCCAAAAAACTCCTCTACTTCTAATACTTCAGTTCTTTGAAGATGTCTTATTTCAACAGCAAATCTTTCTATTGAACTAGCAATAATTCCTAATGTTGAAAAGAATTGAGCGTGTCTATCTCTTGGTATTATCTGCGTTGATATTTGTTCAACATCAAGTTTTAATTTTTTTGCTACATAACTTTCTACTCTTGGATCAACATTAGCAAAAGTTCCTACTGCGCCAGAAATTGCACAAGTTGATATTTCTTTAATTGAATCTTCCAAACGCTTTTTATTTCTAAGAAATTCCTGATAAAAAGAAACCATTTTTAATCCAAAAGTTATTGGCTCAGCATGTATTCCGTGACTTCTTCCAATACATAAAGTGTATTTATGTTTTACAGCTTGTTTTTTAATTGATTGAAGTAATTTATCAAGATCATCTAATAAAATTTTACCCGACTGTTTTAATTGTAGATTAAAACATGTATCTAAAACATCTGAAGACGTCATACCTTTGTGCAAATATCTTGCATCTGGTCCTGCTTTTTCAGTGATTGAAGTTAAAAAAGCTATTATGTCATGTTTTACTTTTTTTTCAATTTGTAAAATTCTTTTAGGATTAATATTAGCTTTGGATCTTACTTTTTTTGCAATTCCTTTTGGTATAATTTTTAATTTTTCCATAGCTTCAGCTGCAGCCAATTCAATGTCTAACCAAATAGAGTATCTATTATAATCTTCCCAAATGCTTTTTATTTCTTTTCTAGAATATCTTTCAATCATTAAATTTAATCAATTTTGTTTGATTTAGTAAAAACTTCACAACCATTTTTTGTTACACCTATTGTATGTTCAAATTGTGCTGATAAAGATTTATCTTTGGTAACCGCAGTCCATCCATCATTTAACGTTTTTGTTTCATAATTTCCAAGGTTTATCATGGGCTCAATAGTAAAAATCATACCTTCTCTTATTTTTTCACCAGTTCCTTTTTCTCCATAATGTAAAACATTTGGTTCTTTATGAAATGTCTCACCTATACCATGGCCGCAAAAATCTTGAACAACTGAACACCCCTCTGACTCGACATATTTTTGAATTGTTGAACCAATATCACCTAAAAATATTCCATGTTTTACAATACTTATTGCTTTCATCATTGCTTCGTAAGTAACATCAATTAATTTCTCAGCTTTAATTGAGACTTCTCCAATTTTGAACATTCTACTTGTATCCCCATGCCAACCATCTTTGAGAGCAGTAACATCTACATTTAAAATATCACCTGACTTTAAAATTTTATTAGAAGGCACTCCATGACAAACAACATGATTAGGTGAAGTACAGCAAGACTTTGGAAATCCTCTATAAAATAATGGGGCTGAGAAAGCTTTATGATCATTAATATATTCATAGGAAATTTTATCTATTTCATCAGTAGAAATTCCTGGCCTAATAATCTTACTTATTTCATCCAAAGCACCAGAAGCTATACCTCCAGCTATTTTTGTTTTTTCAAATGCTTCTTTAAAATCTTTTGTCATTAAATATTAATTTTTATTTGTTTATTAAGTTTTATTCTCTCTTGAGAAAATTTACAATCATAGCAAAGTATTTTTAGATTGTTTTTAACAGCTTTCTTCAGAGATTTCTCATAGTTCGGATCAATATCCTTTGCGATAGTAAAACTTTTACAATCATCTCTTTGTATTAAAAAAAATATAAAAGTTTTATAATTTTTTTTTCCTGCTTTCGTAAGTTCATTAATATGTTTTAACCCCCTCGTTGTTACGGCATCGGGAAATTCAGCTAGCCCTTTTTTTCTTGATAAAGTTACATTTTTGACCTCTATGAATACCTTATCTTTTCCATTAATAATTAGAAAATCAAATCGCGTTTTTTTTCCAAATTTTATTTCAGGTTTAATTTCTTTGATATTATTAAATTCTTTTATTAAATTTTTTTGAAGTGCATATAATACAATTTTATTAGCTGAAAGTGTATTTACACCTACTTTCGACTCTGTGTCTTTTATAATTTCCAGAGTATATTTTAATTTTCGTTTAGGATTGTTTGATTTGCTTATCCATACTTTATTACCTTTTTTTAAGAGACCAAACATAGACCCTGTATTAGGACAATGAGCTGTTATAATCTTATTGTTTATTTTTATATCGACAAAAAAACGCTTGTATCTTTTTATAAATAGTCCTGATATTAATTTATTTTCAAAATTCATATATATTTATAACTTTAATGAAGAAAAAAATAAAAAAAATAAATGCTGCAATTTTAATAATTGGTAATGAAATACTTTCTGGTCGTACGCAGGACAAAAACGTGGCCTTTATATCTAATTGGTTGAACACAAAATGTGGAATTTCTGTCAACGAAGTAAGAATAATCCCAGATGTTGAAAAAGTAATTGTAAAAAATATTCAAATTTTATCAAAGAAATTTAATTACGTTTTTACAACCGGTGGAATAGGACCTACACACGATGATATTACAGCTAAATCGATTTCAAAAGCATTTAAAGTAAAGTACGAATATCACAAAGAGGCCTATGCAATTTTGGAGAAATATTATGGAAAGAAAAAATTTAATGATGGAAGAAAAAAAATGGCTAAAATGCCGATGGGCTCTAAATTAATATATAATCCATCAAGTGCGGCACCAGGTTTTATAACTAAAAATATAATATCTTTACCAGGTGTTCCCTCAATTTTAAATTCAATGATTGAAAATTGTAAAAAATATTTAATTAAAGGAATAAAAATTCATAGTAATACAATTAGTCTTTACACTGTTGAAAGTAATATCTCAAAACAACTTGGACTTATTCAGAAAAAATACAAAAAATTTGTGGATATTGGAAGTTATCCGTTTTTTAGATTAGGTAAAATAGGTGTTGCAATTGTTACTAGATCAACTTCTTTAAAAAAATTAAAAAGTGTGAATATTGAATTAATAAAACTTATAAAAAAAAAGAAAATTGTAATTTTAAAAATTTAAATTAAATTATAAACTTCTTCCACAGAAATCGTTTCAATATCTTTAGTCCCATAAATTTTTTTACTGTCTAAAATTTTAGTGTAATTATTTTTTGGAGCAAATTTCTCAGAATTAGTGGGACCAAATAAAACTATCATCGGTATATCAGCTAACGCAATCATATGCATAATACCATTATCTATAGAAACTGCTTGATCCAATCTTGAGGATAATGCTGTAACAAGAGCCGGACAAGCCAACTCTGAATTAGACTCAGGAAATAATGCACCTGGAACTTGGTTTTTAATTTTTTCAATTATTTGCTCTTGATTTTTTTCAACAAAAAAAACTGGAGTCTTATTTTTTATGAGTGTTTTATTCGCAAGGGAAATAAATTTGTATATAGACCAGCTTTTTTTTCTATACATATTGCCTTGGGTTATAGAAAATCCAATATAATTAGTTTTAGGCAATAATCTTTTAGCTTCATTGATTAAATTTTTGTTCAATTTTTTACAATCAAAATTTATAGTTTTTATTTTTTCATTTAAAAATATACTTAAATTTTCTAAATGACTTTTTGATTTATATTTAATTTTTTTGGTTGAAAAAAAATTATTAAAAGTTGTTGAGCAAAAATGTGTATGAGGAACTCTTTTTAAAATTAAAGAATTTCTAAATTTTGATTGTAGATCAAGAATTAAATCAAATTTAGTTACAGCCTTTTCGTAAAAATTTTTTTTGACATAAAGCAAATGCCACCATCTAAAACCAAAATACTTTAAATTTAATTCAAAAGTCTCAATATTAATGTTATAGTCTTTCAACTTATCGTCGAAATGGTTTTTATGAGCTCCCAAATAGAAAATTTTTGATCTTCTATAATGGTTTTTTAGGCTTAGTATTAGAGGAATTATTTGAATTGAGTCTCCTAATCCTCCTCCAGAATTATAAATTAATATTTTTCTCATTTAATAAATATACTTTATAAGATTTTAATATTAATATAAGTTACATACACATATACTTTTAATTTACTAGCCCATTTATTATTGTTACGGGCACACAATACTAAAAACTTTGAGAGAGCTAAACAAATGAGAAAAAAGGTTAACAATAGAGGATTTGGAATACTTTTTTTTATTGTTTTCCTAATAATAGCAGTTTGGCCAATTATAAATGATGGACATTTAAGAATATGGTCAATAATTATAGCAATTATTTTTTTAACATTAGGTATCTTAAATTCCAAAGTTTTAAGTCCGCTTAAGAAAATTTGGTTAAAATTTGGGGAATTGCTGGGAAAAATAATTTCACCGATAGTTTTATTTATAATTTTCTTTTTGTTAGTCACACCCATCGGTTTATTTATGAAGATCTTGAGGAAAGATTTATTGAACATTAACTATTCAAAAAACAAGACTTACTGGATTAATAGATTAAAAGATTTAGGATCAATGAATAATCAATTTTAATTTTAGAAAATTATTGTTTAATGTTGAAGAATAAAAACTACTCATCAATTGAAGGTATTAAATTATTTTTATCATCTGATGATACCACAAAAAATGTTATTTCATTTTATAAAGATGATCCTTTTCCAAATTATGAGTTGACGGACAATAAACTTACAATTTTAGAAAAAGGTGATAATAATCTTTTTACTTCAAGTTTGAAAGAGTTTATCGGGTATAACAAAAAGATTTTGGAGGTTGGCGCAGGAACCTGTCAGTTATCAAATTATCTTGGAATAGGAAATAGAAATAATATTACTGCATTTGATGCAAATTTAAGTTCTCTTAAAATTGGTTCAGATTTTGCAAAAAAAAATGAAATAAAAAATATCAATTTTATATGTGGAGATATTTTCAATGAACATTTTGAGGATGAATATTTTGATATAATTTTATGTAACGGTGTTTTGCATCATACAAAAGATACTTTTGCAGCTATGGAAAAAATATCAAAGTCTTTAAAGAAAGATGGGATAATCCTAGTTGGCTTATACAATAAGTTTGGAAGGATAAGAACTTTCTTTAGGAAATTTATGTACAAATTATTAGGAAAAAAATATTTAATGTTATTTGATCCAGTTTTACGAAAAATTAATAAAAAATCTGTAAAAAAAATTGACGCCTGGATCAAAGATCAATACACACATCCTGTAGAAAGATCCCATACATATGATGAGCTTTTAGAAGCCTTTGAAAAAACAAATATTAAATTTTTTAATTCATTTCCTAGTTGCGATTTTTTTAATGAAACAGAGGACAATCAAAATATATCATCCCTCTTCAAAAGAGGAAATGAATGTAAAAAAATAGATAGAATATTAACTCAAATCTCTATGATATTTAACAGACAAGGTGATGAAGGAGGGCTATATATTTTTTTAGGGCAAAAAAAATAAGTTCAATTTTAATTATGACTTCAATATTAGGGATTTCAGCTTTTTATCACGACAGCGCAGCAACTTTAATTGTTGACGGAGAGATTATTGCTGCTGTTCAAGAGGAGAGATTTACACGAAAAAAAAATGATGAACGTTATCCTTTTAACTCAATAGAATTTGTTCTCTCCGAAGGAAATATTAAATTAAGTGAAATTGATTACATCGTATTTTTTGAAAAACCTTTTTTAAAATTTGAAAGACTTTTAGAAACATATTTGGCTTTTGCTCCAAGTGGATTTAAATCATTTAGAATGTCAATGCCAATTTGGTTAAGAGAAAAATTATTCCAAAAAAAATTTTTATTTGAAAAATTAAAACAACATGATGATAATTTTAAAGACATAAATAAGATTAAATTTTCAGAACACCATTATAGCCATGCTGCAAGTGCTTTTTTTCCGTCACCTTTTCAAGAAGCAGTAATTCTTACTTTGGATGGAGTAGGAGAATGGGCAACAACTACCTTAGCAATAGGAAAAAATAATAATTTAAAAATGTTGAAAGAAATTCATTTTCCCCACTCTTTAGGTCTCTTATATTCAGCATTTACCTATTATACAGGTTTTAAGGTGAATAGTGGTGAATATAAACTGATGGGTCTAGCGCCTTATGGCAATCCAATTTTTAAAGATAAAATTTTAGAAAACCTAGTAGACATTAAAGAGGACGGTTCATTCAGACTTAATATGAAATACTTCAATTACGCAACTGGTCTCACAATGACTAACGAAAAATTTTCTTTATTATTTGGTAATCCTGTGAGGGATCCTATTAAAGATAAAATTACTCAATTTCATATGGATATAGCTGCGTCTATTCAAGCTGTAACTGAGGAGATTATTTTAAAATTAACAAAATCCATAAGGAAAGAATATAACATAAAATATTTGTGCTTAGCAGGAGGCGTTGCATTAAACTGTGTAGCGAATGGAAGGATTTTAAAAAATAAAATATTTGAAAATATATGGATTCAGCCAGCAGCAGGAGATGCTGGAGGTTCATTAGGCGCAGCACTTGGTTATTGGTTTCGAGAATTATCAAATCCAAGAAAAGAATTTAAAGATAAAATGTCTGGTTCTTATCTAGGTCCAAAGTACGATAATTTAACTGTAGAAAAAAATTTAATAAAATTAGACGCTAATTTTGAAAAGTTAGATGACGAAAAATTGATGAAAACTGTAGCAAAAGAATTAAGTCAAAATAAGATTATTGGTTGGTTTCAAGGAAAAATGGAATTTGGGCCAAGAGCATTGGGATCTAGGTCAATTCTAGCTAATCCAACCTCTGAAACAATGCAAAAAGAATTAAATTTGAAGATTAAATTTAGGGAAAGTTTTAGGCCATTTGCACCGTCTGTATTAAGTGAGGAAGCTTCTAGTTGGTTTTATCTAGAGAATGAAAGTCCATACATGACTTTAGTTGCAGAAGTTAAAGATGATAAAAAAATTAAGTCCGATTTACAAAAAAATTTATTTGGAATAGAAAAACTAAATTTAAAAAGGTCTTCAATACCCGCAGTTACTCATGTAGATTATTCTGCAAGGATACAAACTGTTCATAAAGATACTAATCCAAGATACCACAATTTAATTTCGGAGTTTTTTAAATTAACAAATTGCCCAATATTAGTTAACACTTCTTTTAATGTTAGAGGTGAACCGATAGTGTGCACAATAGAGGATGCTTATAAATGTTTTATGGGGACAAATCTAGATGTACTGGTTTGTGAAAACTTTATTTTGTATAAAGAAAAACAAATTAATGAAAATAAAGAAAATTATAAAGATAAATTTAAACAAGATTAATTGATTTAAGTTTATTAATTCTATATATATTTAAAACTAATTTTAACATAATTAAATCTTAAAAATTTACAAATAAATATATAGTTACTTTAAAAATTATGATTGATTTTTTAAAAGAGTTTTTGCTTTTTTTAAAAGAGAGAAAAAAAATTTGGCTTTACCCAATTTTTTTAATACTTGGAATTTTTGGCATATTGATTGTATTAGGGCAAGGATCAACTGTAGCACCTTTTATTTATGCAATATTCTAAATTAACTAATATAAAAAAATATATTTTCTATTTTTTTACTTTTTTTTTAATAATGGTATTTTTTTTCTTAATTGATTTTTTATTGAGCAATACAATTCTAAAGAACAAATTATGTTTGGACTATACGACAAACAAAAAAGGATATTTTTATTTTTTAAAAAAAAATTGTCATACACGCGAACGTTTTAAAAGTAGCTTTCCTTCAAATAATTTATACACAGATAATTTTGGATTAAGAACTGGAAAAAATACAAAAAAAGATCCTACTTTAAAGAACATATTAGTATTTGGTGACTCGATGACTTATGGAGTGGGATTAGATTATGAAAAAACTTTCGCAGGGATAATCGATGAAAAAATGCAAAATTATAATTTATATAACTTCGGTGTTGGTTCATATGCACCATCCGTTCATTTATATAAGTTGAGACAGGCTATAAAGCAAAATATTATACCTGATAAGATATTATTATTTTTAGATTTATCAGACGTTAACGATGAGGCTAGAAGATGGGTTGATGATGAAGAAAGTACTGATGGTATACCAAGAAGACCTGAAAATAAACCCAATTGGGCAAAAGAAAAAAAATTTTTTACAAAAAATTTTAAATTATCAAAAGATATTTCGTCAATTATTAACTTTAATTTAAGAAATTTTAGAGATAGAGCTAAAACATCTCTAATACATAATGAGGAAAATTTAAAAATAAAATTTAGTGTCCAAGGACAGTTTACTTACACAAAGCTAGATAATTTAGATAGAAGTTTTTGGAAAGATGGTGAATTTCTATATGGTTTGAATAAAATTAAAAAAAAGATATCTCAAATATCGTTATTAGCTAAAGAAAATAATTCAAAATTTTATTTAATAATTTATCCATGGGGTGAGACACTTTTTAAAGGAGAAAAAGAATTTAGTTGGTCAAATTTTGGTAATGATTTATGCAAAATAAATGATTGTGTTTTAATTAATGCTATTCCAGAATTTAATAAATATAAAGAAATAAATAAAAATTGGTTAAATGAACTGTATTTTCTTAACGATGAACATTTAAATAAAGGTGGTGCTAATTTTTTAGCAAATATTGTTTTAAAAAAAATTGATAAAGATGGAAAATAATTTTTTTTTACTTCTTTAAAACTCTTGTGTATTAATATAATAACAATAACAACAAAAATAACGACGTGCCCTCGTGGTGAAATTGGTAGACACAAAGGACTTAAAACACCAGGGATTCACAAACTTCATTGTCTCAGACGGTATCAGGTAGTCTCAAAACATTATTAATCCAAGCCTTCTTATTTAATCCTTCAATTAATAATGGAATTCAATAAAAATTAATACGTGCAGACTAGGTGCAAACTAGGAGATAACTAGGGGACAAAGAGGGTGAATTTGGTAAGATGATTTAATGAAAAAACTTTTAGGGATCTTGGTTCTGTGTTGGTTGTAAAGTAAATATGACAGAGTTAAATCAAAATCAATTAGATCAATATGCAAAAAAGATTTTAGAGGATTATGATGCCAATAACCCAGGCACAATTTTTAAAACAAAATTAAAATTAAGTAATGATGATGCATTACTTATACAAGCAAAAGTTTCAAAATTAAGAGTCAAAAGAGGTGAGAAAGTTTTAGGTTATAAGATAGGTTGTGTTGCTAAAGAAACTCAAAAAAAAATGGGTTTCAATCAACCTGCCTGGGGAACACTATGGAAAAGTGAATTACACCAGAGTGGTGTAGAACTAAATAAAAAAAATTATTCAAATCCTGCAATGGAAGCAGAATTTGGAATTAAGTTAAATCGGGATATTGATCCAAAATTAGTTTCTTTTGATTATATTTTGGCATCTATAGAGTCAATTTATCCGCTAATAGAAATTCATAATTTAGTTTTTAATGGTGTTGAGCCTCATGGAGCAGAGCTTCTTGCTAATAATGCTTTGCATGCCGGAGTGGTTTTAGGACCAGAAACTAAACTTTCTAAAGATAAAAAAACAACAGACCTTAAACTAATTTATGATAATGAAATTGTTGATACTTGGATAGATAAAAAATGGCCTTATGATATTTTGTCTGAAGTTGAGTGGTTAATTAAAGAGCACGAAAAAATAAACAATATTTTAAAAAAAGATGATTTAATTTTAACTGGTGCATACGGATTTCCAGTTCCTATCAATGATAAAAAATTTATTGAAGTTAAATCTTCCTCATTTGGTGATGTGAAAGCAACGTTTAATTAAGGAGCGTTCTGTTGCCAGGTGCTGTGAATAGAAAAAACTAACTTATTGTCCTATAAAATATGGGAAGACTAGGTGCAAACTAGGAGATAGAGACGGAAAATAATTTTTTTTTACTTATTTAAAACTCTTGTGTATTAATATACTAACAATAACAACAAAAATAACGACGTGCCCTCGTGGTGAAATTGGTAGACACAAAGGACTTAAAATCCTTGCCCTTTTGGGAGTGCCAGTTCGAGTCTGGCCGAGGGCACCAAACAGATAAATGACAAAACCAAAAATAATTTCTGATAAAAATTTAAAATCTCTTAGAATAAAAAAACAACTAAAAAATATTGTTAAAGAAAATTTAGCAAAAAATAATCTCATTATTGTTATTGGTGGCGATGGTTTTATGTTGCAAACACTAAAAAAAAACAAAAATTCAAATAAGATATTTTATGGGATTAATTCTGGTAATTATGGATTTTTAATGAATAAATTTTCTAAAAAATTACTTATAAAAAATATCTTAAAATCTAAAATTACTAATATACACCCATTAGAAATGATAGTTACAACAAAAAATAAAAAAAAGATAAAAAGTTTAGCTATTAATGAAATATCAATACTTAGACAAAGTAGACAGGCAGCAAATATATCTATAAAAAATCAGTCTAAATACATAATTAAAAAACTTATTTCTGATGGAGTTTTATTCTCTACTCCAGCAGGAAGCACAGCTTATAATTTATCAGTGCATGGGCCGATTTTGAACTTAAATTCAAAAAAAATCTCTATTGCACCAATTAGTGCTTTTAGACCAAGAAGATGGAAAGGTAAAATTGTCAGAGATAATTCAAATTTAATTGTAAAAAATTTAAATCCAGAAAAAAGACCAATAAGTGCAGTAGCTGACAATTTTGAAGTACGAAATGCTAAATCAATAAGAATAAAATCAAATAAGGATATAAGTTTTAATCTTCTATTTGATAGAAATAAAAGTTTACAAAAAAAAATTAAACTTGAACAACTAAAAAAAGAAATAAGTTAATCCAATTATGAAAAAATTAGCTAAAATAAATCCAAAAAAAAATAATTATTTGTTAGGAATACAAAGTTTTGCCACTATGGATACAGGTGCTTGTATTCTTAAATTTGACAATAAGGGAAAAATTTTAGATTATATTGCTATATCGGAAGAGAGACTCTTAAGGAAAAAGTATCCATATACATTTCCAATTTTATCAATTCAATATTGTTTGGATTATTTTAGAATTAGAAACTTAAAAGATATATCTTTTATTATATCTGATTGGATAAGAGAAAATAGATGGATTAGATCAGGTCCTAGTTATAACTATCAAGAGTTTGACTATATAAAAGAAAAACTTAAATTTGATAAAAACAAAATCATACAGATTGACCATCATCTTGCTCATGCTGCTAGTACATTTTATACTAGTGGATTTAGAAAATCAGCAGTTTTAATAGTAGATGGAAATGGATCAGATCTGGAAACAAATTCTTATTACGTTGGTAATAAAAATAAGCTTACCTTAATAGAAAAATTTAAAAATCAAGGTATAGGCGCTGTATACTCAGCTGTAACTAAAGAGATTTTAAATCTAGGCACTGGCTCAGAAGGAAAAACCATGGGACTGGCCCCTTATGGTAAGAAAAATAAAAAAATAAAAATTAAGTATAAATTAAATGGAATAAGAACTGATTTTTCTCAATTTATGAGAAAAATGCCTTATTCAGATGTATTAAATCAAATTAATAATGAATTCAGACCTAAATTAATTAAATTCAAGCATAAAAAAGCTAACAAACAAAATATTATGAAAAAATATTTTGCTGACTGGGCATTTGAGGTACAAGATGTTTCTGAAAAAGTTCTTTGTCATTTAGCTAAAGATTTAAAAAATAAAACTAAACTGAACAATATTACTGTTGCCGGTGGTGTTGCCTTAAATTGTGTTGCTAATCAAAAATTATTTAAAAAAAATAAATTCAAAAATATTTTTGTTTTTCCCGCTTGTTCTGATGCTGGTATACCTTTTGGCTTAACAATATGGGCCTACTATAATATTTTTAATGGTAAGAAAAAAGAATTCAAATACAAAAACGCTTACTCAGGAAGAGAGTACATGAATTCTGAAATAATCAAGATACTAAAAAAATTTAAAATCAGAATAAAAACAATTTCTGTACCAGAAATAGCAAAATTAATATCTAAAAAATATGTAATTGGAAATTTTAATGGGGGCAGTGAATACGGTCCAAGAGCTTTAGGTAATAGAAGCATACTAGCTGATGCTAGAGATCCTAATATGAGAGATTATATTAACAATAAAGTAAAACATAGAGAAATATTTAGACCATTCGCACCAGCAATTCTTGAAGAAAAAAGTTCTAAATTTTTTGATGTAAAATACTCTCCATTTATGCTCCAGGTAGCGAAGGTTAAAAAACCCGAATTAATTCCATCAGCTATTCATGTAGACAATAGCGCAAGAGTTCAAACGGTTAATAAAGATCAAAATGAAAAATTTTATAATATTATAAAAGAATTTGACAAGTTAACTGGAATACCCTGCATTCTTAACACCTCTTTTAATGATGCGGGTGAACCTTTAGTTGAAACACCTTTAGATGCCCTAATTTGTTTTTTTAAAACAAAAATAGATTTTTTAATTTTAAATGATTTTATTATTGATAAAAAAAAATATAATATAAAAAATTTAATTAATGAGCTATCTATATATAGAGACCAGACAATTAGAAAAAATTTAAAATTATCTTCTAAAAATTTAACAAAAAATTTTAATAAAAAAGAACTTCATTCAAAAATTAAATATGAAAATCAAATAGCAATTCACCATACTCTTCAAAGACCAATTTTAAAGTTAAAAAAATTTCATAGTTCTATAAAAAATAAAAAAATACTTATAATTGGAACCAATGATCATACATATGTTTTACAGCTTTTGTTACCTGATTTTAATAATTTTAACGTTGATTATTTGGAAATAAATAAAAATGATTTTAATAATAAAAAATACAAAATTAAGTTTAAAAAAATAACAAAAATAAAAAAAATTAAAAATTATAAAAAAGTTTTTATATCTTCTTTTGAATTTAAAGATGAAATTATAGAGAAATATAACTTAAGAAATTATTTTACGCCTTACGATAATTCTTCGAGAAGTATAATTGACTTTTTAATGATTAAAAATAAGATTTCTTTGAAAGAAGTTCATTCTTATGATTTCAATAAATTTTCTTAATTTCTATTTTTTTTGACCCAAAAATGTAAAATGAAATCCGTTCCTATAATTGTTTTCAAGAGATTGATCGTAAAATCCAATATTCAATGGTTTAAAAATCTTAAATTTTTTTTTCAATTCTCTCTCATTTTTTGTAAAATTTATATAGTGATAATAAATTGGATGCTTTTGTCTTTGACGATAATCTTTATCTACACCCAAATCTACTTTAGTAAGTCCTAATTTATTTTTTCTTTTGCTTGAAAAAAATTTAAAATATTCATTTTTAGTACCCATCATTGTAAAAAAAACAAATCCCTTTGGTTTAAGCATGTTATTTAATGATATTAGCCTGTTTTTTAAGTCTTCATTGCTTAAGTAATACAAAACTTCGAAACTAACTACTAAATCAAATTTTTTATCAAAAAAAATATCATCTTTACTGGGTTTAGGATTAATTAATTTAAATTTTTTTTGATTTATTTTTTTTTTACAAACTCTTATTGACTCTTCGGATATATCCACACCATAACCATCATACTTATATGTTTTAATAAAATAATTCATATTTGATCCTTCACCACAACCGAATTCTAAAATTTTTAATTTTTTATTTTGTGGAATATATTTATCTAATAATTTTGATTTCAGTCTAAATGCAAAACTTTCTACATTTGGTGCTGAATATTTTCTATTCCAAAATTTTTGATTAGTAGTTAAATATTCTTTCATAAATTGGTGCCCTCACACGGACTCGAACCGCGAACCTATTGATTACAAATCAATTGCTCTACCAATTGAGCTATGAGGGCTTGAATGTTTCTTTAAAATAAATTTAAACAAAAAACAATAGTATTTAAAGTTAAATAATTATTTTATTGACTGAAAAATGTGATGGCAGACTACAGAAACCGTATTTGATATATTTAAACTTTCAATGTTTTTATTCATATTAACTCTAAATTTAAAATCTGCGTTTTCAAGAGTTTTTGCTTTAATACCAAAGCCCTCTGATCCGAAGAGTAGAATATTTTTCCCTTTCCAGTTATGTTTTGTAAAATCTTGTTTTGCATCAATATCAAACGCACTTACCCAAAAATTTTTCGTTTTAAGAAATTTTAATGCTGTATTTATATTAGGTACTTTAAAAATTTTGATATGCTCAGTGCCTCCGCTTGCACTTTTATATAAAAGTTTGCTTTTCGAAGGAAAAGATCTTTCTTTAACTATTATTCCCTTTATATTGAAAGCTACAGCACTTCTTATAATTGAACCAATATTTCTTGGATCTGTTACTTCTTCAAGTGCGATTAAATTAATATTTTCTTTTTTATTTTCAAAAACAAATTCTTTTAAAGAAATTTCTTCAATTTGTTCAACTTCGGCAACTAAACCTTGATGTGCAGTTTCATCTCTACCACATAAATTATCTAATTCTTTTCTTGATTTGTAAAAAACACTTAATTTTTTAAACAAATTTAGATTTTGATTTTCTTTATTAATTTTTTTTTGAGCGTCTTCAGTTAAAAATATTCTCTCAATTTTCCTTGCAGGATTTTTTAAAGCTTCTAAAACTGCATGTTTTCCTACAATTAAAAAGGTGGTTTTTTTCATGTTTTTTTGGGCGTAGTACTCGATTTATTAGCATATTTTAAGGTAAAATGATTGATTGCAATTATTACATAAATGCTTATAAAACGCTTGTTGTTAAATGCTTTTTAAGTTAGTGGGTATCCCCAATATTAAGGAGGGGTACCAAAGCGGTCAAATGGGGCGGGCTGTAAACCCGTTGACTTCGGTCTTCGAAAGTTCGAATCTTTCCCCCTCCACCAAACTTAAAGCTTTGACAATTAAGAGCGCGATAAGTTTGGATATTGCGGGTGTAGTTCAATGGTAGAACGCTAGCCTTCCAAGCTGGATGTAAGGGTTCGATTCCCTTTACCCGCTCCAAAATTAAAAAATTAAAATATAAAGTGAGGAAAAAATAGATGTCGAAAGAAAAGTTTAACCGAAACAAGCCACATTGTAATATTGGTACTATTGGACACGTTGACCATGGAAAGACAACATTAACAGCTGCAATAACTAAAGTATTGTCTGAAGCTGGAGGTACTAGTTCTGCAAACTTTGTTGCTTATGATCAAATTGATAAAGCCCCAGAGGAAAAAGAGAGAGGAATAACAATTTCAACTGCTCACGTTGAATATGAAACTGAAAAAAGACACTACGCTCACGTAGATTGTCCAGGTCACGCTGACTACGTAAAAAATATGATTACTGGTGCAGCGCAAATGGATGGAGCTATTTTAGTAGTAAACGCTGCTGACGGACCAATGCCTCAAACAAGAGAGCATATACTTTTAGCTAGACAAGTAGGAGTTCCTGCAATTGTGGTTTTCCTGAACAAAATAGATACAGTTAAAGATAAAGAGCTTGTTGATTTAGTTGAAGAAGAAATTAGAGAGCTTTTAACATCTTATAAATTTCCAGGTGATAAAATTCCAATAATCAAAGGTTCAGCTTTAAATGCCGTTGAAGGAAAAGATGAAGCTACGGGAAAAAATGCAATCATGGAATTAATGAAAGCAGTTGATGAAACTATTCCTCAACCTGATAGACCTAAAGATAAACCTTTCTTAATGCCAGTTGAAGATGTTTTCTCTATATCTGGGAGAGGAACAGTTGTAACCGGAAGAGTGGAGTCAGGTGTTATTAAGGTTGGTGAGGAAATTGAAATTGTAGGTATAAGAGATACAAAAAAATCAGTTTGTACTGGTGTAGAAATGTTTAGAAAACTTTTAGACAGTGGTGAAGCAGGTGATAACATAGGTGCACTTCTAAGAGGTGTTGAAAGAACAGACGTTGAAAGAGGTCAAGTTCTTTGTAAACCAGGATCAATTACCCCACATACTGAATTTGAATGTCAGGCTTATATTTTAAAAAAAGAAGAAGGTGGTAGACACACACCATTCTTTACAAAGTATAGACCTCAATTTTATTTTAGAACTACAGATGTAACTGGAGAAGTAACTTTACCATCGGGCACAGAAATGGTTATGCCTGGTGATGATGGAAAATTTACGGTTAAATTAATTACACCGATTGCAATGAATGAAAATCTTAATTTTGCGATAAGAGAAGGTGGAAAAACAGTTGGAGCTGGAGTAGTAACTAAAATAGTTAAGTAGCGCTTAGGAGCGTAGTTCAATTGGTAGAGCGCCGGTCTCCAAAACCGGAGGTTGTGGGTTCGAGTCCCTCCGCTCCTGCCAAACCGTGGAGAGTTATGAAAAACCCTTTAAAATTTATTCAAGAGGTTAAGCAAGAAACCTTTAGAATTACATGGCCAACAAAAAAAGACACGATGATGGGAGCTGTGATGGTTTTTGCATTAGCTTCTATAGCAGCAATATTCTTTTTAATACTTGATCAAATTTTAAGATTTCTTCTAAACATAGTTTTAACGATAAATATTTAAATGAATTGGTATATTGTACAAGCTTACTCTGGTTTTGAAAAAAAAGTAGTTGAAGCAATTAAGGAAGAATTAAAAAAACAAAAATTATCTGAGAAATTAGAGGAAATTTTGGTTCCTACACATCAAGTGACGGAAGTAAAAAAAGGCAAAAGAACAAAAAAAGAAAAAAAATTTTTTCCCGGCTATGTTTTAATTAAGATTGAGCTTACAAAAGAAATTTATCACATGATCAAAAATCTTCAAAAAGTTAGCGGTTTTTTAGGTTCTTCAGATAAACCAACACCAATATCAGATAATGAAATTAAACGAATTTTAGGTCAAGTATCTGAAAGCGCTGTAACGCAAAAAGCTGGAATTAGTTTTGAAATAGGTGAAAAAGTTAAGGTTTGTGATGGTCCATTTGCATCTTTTAATGGATTAATCGAAGAAATTGATGAAGAAAAATCTAGACTTAAAGTCTCAGTTTCTATATTTGGTAGGGCTACTCCTGTAGATTTAGAATTTAACCAGGTGGAAAAAAATTAGATGGCAAAAGAAATAACAGGTTACGTAAAGTTACAAATCAAAGGTGGACAAGCGAATCCAGCTCCACCCGTTGGCCCAGCATTAGGTCAAAGGGGAATAAATATTATGGAATTTTGCAAAGCTTTTAATGAGAAGACAAAAGCTTTTATGGGAAAACCTGTTCCTGTGATTATAACAGTTTATAAAGATAAAAAATTTGATTTTATAATTAAATCTCCTCCAGCGTCACATTTTATTAGAGAAGCAGCGAAATTAAAAAGTGGGTCAAGTGAGCCAGGTAGAGTTGTTGCAGGTTCGATTACAATGAAACAGGCGGAAGCAATTGCAAAAGAAAAAATGAAAGATTTAAATGCTTTTGATATTAAAGAGGCAACAAAAATAATATGTGGGTCCGCGAGATCAATGGGTATTGAAGTTAAGGAATAGTTATGAAAAGAAATTCTAAAAGATATAAAGAAATTTTAAAAAATAAAATCAAAGATAAAAAAATTAGTCCTATAGAAGCATTAGACTTAGTAAAAAAAAATTCTACATCAAAGTTTGATGAGTCAATTGATGTCTCTTTAAAAATAAATTTAAAACAATCTAAAGGTGGTGATTTAAGTTTAAGAACAGTAGTAAATTTACCGAATGGCTCAGGAAAGAAAAGTAAAGTTGCTGTTTTATGTGAAACTGACAAAATTGATGAAGCCAAAAAAACTGGAGCAGATGTTGTAGGTTCAGATGATCTTATAGAAAAAATTGCATCAGGTAAAATTGATTTTACAAAACTTATTTGTACTCCAGCTATGATGAGTAAAATAGGGAAGCATGGTAAAGTTTTAGGGCCAAAAGGTTTAATGCCGAACCCTAAGTTAGGAACAGTCACAACAGATATAAAGAAAGCAGTTAAAGATATTAAAACAGGATTAGTTGAAATTCGAAATGATAAAGATGGAAATCTTGCATCGACAATAGGTAGAAAAAGCCTCCCTACAGAAAAGTTATTAGAAAATTATAATCACTTTATAGAAAGTGTAAAAAAAGAAAAGCCTGACACAATTAAAGGGGAGTTTATAAAAAATATTTTTTTAACTTCTACAATGGGTATTTCTTATAAAGTAGGAGCTAAATAAAGCTATGATGTCTAAAGATGCTAAAAAGAATTATATTGAGGAAATGAAAAAAAATTTTACTGATAATGAGTCAGTAATGATTGCTCAGTACCAAGGTCTTAACGTTAATGAGTTAGACACTTTGAGAAAGGAATTAAGAGAAAAAGGTATTTTATTTAAAATTACAAAAAATAGAATTACAAAGTTGGCTTTAAAAGAAACACCAAAAAAAGATCTTGAAAAATTTTTTACTGGCCCAACAGCAGCTGCAATTTCTTCTGATCCGATTTCAACAGCAAAGATTTTAACAAAATTCTCAAAATCAAATGATAAGCTAAAAATAATAGCTGGATTCATGGATGGTAAGGTTTTGGATGAAAAAGAGGTGTCTGTTATTGCCACACTACCTTCTTTAGAGGAAGCGAGAGCTAAAATAGTGGGAATATTGGCCACACCAGCTCAAAAATTAGTGAGTATTTTACTTGCACCCGGCTCAAAAATTGCTAATTTAGCGCGCGCAAAGAGTTTAAAAAATTAAATTACAGGATTAAAATGGCAGACTTAAATAAAATTATAGATGAACTTTCAACTTTAACAGTGGTTGAAGCAGCAGAGTTATCTAAACAACTTGAGGAAAAATGGGGTGTTACAGCAGCAGCCCCTGTAGCAGCGGCACCAGCAGGTGCGGCAGCAACACCAGCCGGAGAGGAAAAATCTGAATTTTCAATTTTCCTAGCTTCTGCAGGAGACAAAAAAATTAACGTAATTAAAGAAGTAAGAGCGATAACTGGTTTAGGTTTAAAAGAAGCTAAAGACTTAGTAGAAGCAGCCCCTAAAGAAGTCAAAGGCGGCGTAGCTAAGAAAGATGCTGAAGAATTTAAGAAAAAACTTGAAGCAGCTGGAGCTAAAGTAGAATTAAAGTAAACAAAATTTAAGACTGAATTTTATTGCAAAGTAATATCTGCAATAAAATTTTTTTATATTTAATGCAATTATCTTTTACTCAAAAGAAACATATTAGAAAAAACTTTGGTAAACTAGTTGAAGGCTTATCAATTCCGAATCTTATTGAAGTACAAAAAAATTCATATAATGAATTCTTAGAGTCAAAGTCCTTAAATGAGCAACTAAACGAGCTATCGAAAGGGATAGATAAGGTTTTTAAAAGTATTTTTCCTATCGAAGACGGAAACGATAAATCTACCTTAGAATATATTTCTTATAAACTAGAAAGACCAAAGTTTGATGTAATTGAATGCAAACAAAGAAGTTTGTCGTATTCAGCAGCTTTAAAAGCAAATTTAAGATTAGTTGTTTACGATATAGATACAGAAACTAACACAAAGCAAATTCTATCAGCAAAAGAGCAAGAGGTTTTTATAGGAGATCTTCCTTTAATGACACCAAGTGCTACATTTATTACCAATGGTGTCGAGAGAGTTGTTGTGAATCAAATGCATAGAAGTCCTGGAGTTTTTTTTGATCACGATAAAGGCAAAACCCATGCAAGTGGTAAACTTTTATTTAATTGCAGAATAATTCCTGGAAGAGGTTCATGGTTAGATTTTGAATTTGACCCAAAGGATATTCTTTATTTTAGAATAGATAGAAAAAAGAAACTTCCAATCACAACATTTTTATTTGCCCTTGGCTTTACAAAAGCTAAGATAATTGAAACTTTTTATTCCACAAATAATTATGTTTACAATAAAGAAAATAAAAGTTGGACAACCAAATTCAATTTAGAAAATTATAAAAGACCTATTAAATTGTCTTATGATTTGATTGATGCAAAAAATAACAAAAAAGTTTTAAGTGCTGGTGATAAATTAAATATAGTGATTGCAAAAAAGCTTAAGGAAAAGGGTTTAGAACTAATTGCAATACCTAACGCACAAATAATTGGTAAATATTTAGGAAAAGACATTAAAGATAAGAGTGGAGAAATACTAGTAGGAGCAGGCTTCGATATCACCGAAGAACAACTTGAAAAAATTATAGCTCAAGATGAAAAAGAATTGAATATTGTGAATATAGATCCAATCAATAAAGGACCATATATTCTTGAAAGTCTTAAAGCCGATAAAAACACAAATAAAAATGATGCATTAAATGATATTTATAAAGTTTTAAGACCAGGTGAAGCACCATCTGTAGAAATAGCGGAAGAAATTTTTAATAACTTATATTTTAAGACAGAGAGATATGACCTATCTGAAGTTGGTAGAGTGAAGTTAAATTCTAAGATGGATTTGAATACAAACCCAAAGAAAACTGTTTTAGAAACTGGAGATATTATAGCTATCATTAAATTTATGTTAGATTTAAGAGACGGAAAAGGAGATGTAGATGATATTGATCATTTGGGTAACAGAAGAGTACGTTCAGTTGGAGAGCTAGTAGAAAATCAGTTTAGAATAGGTCTTTTAAGAATGGAAAGAACAGTTAAAGAAAAGATGTCTACTTTTCTTGAAATAGAGTCAGCAATGCCTCAGGATTTGATCAATGCTAAACCAATAACAACCTCATTAAAAGATTTTTTTGCAACATCTCAACTTTCCCAATTTATGGATCAAACCAACCCATTATCAGAAATTACTCATAAGAGAAGAGTTTCAGCTTTAGGCCCAGGGGGATTGACAAGAGAAAGAGCTGGTTTTGAAGTTAGAGATGTACATCCTACTCATTATGGTAGAATTTGTCCAATTGAAACTCCCGAAGGACCAAACATTGGATTAATTAATAGTTTAGCAACCTATTGTAGAGTAAATAAGTTTGGTTATATAGAAAGTCCATATAAAAAAGTTGTAAATGGAAAGGTTACACCAGAAATAAAATATTTATCAGCAATAGAAGAGGAAAAATTTACAATAGCACAAGCCAATTCAGCTTTAAATAAAGATGGTTCTTTTGTAGAGGAGTTAGTAGCTTGCAGAAAAAATTTAAATTTCGAATTATCATCTAAAGAGAACATTGATTACATTGATGTGTCTCCAAAACAATTAGTTTCAGTTGCTGCTGCTTTAATACCATTTTTAGAAAATGATGATGCTAATAGAGCATTAATGGGATCTAATATGATGAGACAAGCAGTGCCGTTATTAAAACCAGAGTCGCCATTAGTAGGTACAGGTATAGAGTCAGATGTAGCATTAGACTCGGGAGTAACAATAGTCGCTAAAAGAAGCGGAGTTGTGGATAAAATCGATGGCAAAAGAATTGTGGTAAAAGCATCAGATGTTACTGATCTGTCTCAGTCAGCTGTAGATATTTATAATCTATCTAAATTTCAAAGATCAAATCAAAACACATGTATTAATCAAAAACCATTGGTTAAAGTTGGCGACAAAATAAAAAAAGGAGACATAATAGCTGATGGTCCAGCAACTAAACTTGGTGAGCTAGCATTAGGTAAAAATGTTACAGTCGCTTTTATGCCTTGGCAAGGGTACAATTTTGAAGATTCAATTTTGATATCCGAAAGATGCGTTACAGATGATGTATTTACTTCAGTACATATTGAAGAATATGAGTCTATGGCTAGAGATACAAAACTTGGTGCTGAGGAAATTACGAGGGATATCCCTAATGTAAGCGAAGAAAGTCTTAGAAACCTTGATGAGTCAGGAATAGTTTATGTTGGTGCCGAAGTTAAACCAGGTGATATTTTAGTTGGTAAAGTTACTCCAAAAAGTGAGACTTCTTCTAGTCCTGAGGAAAAGTTACTAAGATCCATTTTCGGAGAAAAAGCTACAGATGTAAGAGACTCTTCGCTTAAACTTCCCTCTGGAAGCACTGGAGTGGTAATAGATGTAAGAGTTTTTAATAGACATGGTATTGAAAAAGACGAGAGATCTATTGCCATTGAAAGAGCTGAAATAGAGTCAGTTCAAGAAGACAAAAAAGTTGAAGAAGAAATTTTAAATAGAAACATAAAATTGAGAGCAATTGATTTATTAAAAGGGCAGAGCATCAATAAGCAATTTAAGGACTTAAAACCTGGAACAACATTAAATCAAAATGATTTTGAAAATTTAAACTTAAAAGAGCTTTGGAAAATTTCATTACAAAAACAAGATCTTAATTCAGATTTAGAAAAATTAAAAAACCAATTTGATAATGCTTCAGAAGATATAAAGTTAAGATTTGAGGACAAGGTTACAAAAATACAACAAGGTGATGATTTGTTGCCAACAGTTATGAAAGTGGTAAAGGTATTTGTTGCAGTAAAAAGACGACTGATGCCAGGAGATAAAATGGCTGGGAGGCACGGAAATAAAGGAGTTGTCAGTAAAATAGTGCCTGTGGAAGATATGCCTTATATGGAAAATGGAAAACCAGTTGATATTGTTTTAAATCCATTAGGTGTTCCTAGTCGAATGAATGTGGGTCAGATACTAGAAACACATCTTGGATGGTCTTGCTCAGAATTAGGTGATCAAATAAAAAAACATTTAAAAAATTTTGACAATGAGATAAATAAAATTAAAGAAAAATTAAAAGAAATTTATGGAGAAAAATACTTTGAAGAAGTAATTTCAAAATTGTCGAACAAAGAGGTCGCTGAATTAGTCCAAAATTTATCAAATGGTGTACCAATTGCAACTCCAGTATTTGACGGCGCGAGCACAGAAGATATTACAAAAATGCTAGATCTTGCAAAACTACCAAATTCAGGTCAAACGCATTTATGGAACGGTCAAACAGGTGAAAGGTTTGATAGACCTGTAACAGTAGGAATAATTTACATGCTCAAATTAAACCATTTAGTTGAGGATAAAATTCATGCAAGGTCAACTGGACCTTACAGTTTGGTCACTCAACAACCACTTGGTGGTAAGGCTCAGCTTGGTGGTCAAAGATTTGGAGAAATGGAGGTATGGGCGCTAGAAGCTTATGGCGCTTCGTATACACTTCAAGAAATTTTAACTGTTAAATCAGATGACGTAGCAGGAAGAACGAAGGTATATGAGACAATAGTTAAAGGAAATAATAACTTTGAGTCAGGAGTTCCAGAGTCTTTTAATGTTTTAGTAAAAGAAATTCGAGCGCTTGGTTTAAATATTGAATTAAACTAATTATGGAAAAAAATTTAACAAGAAACTTTGAAAATCAAAATATCACTCAAGAAAATAATTTTGATAGTATTAAAATCACTTTAGCTAGTCCTGAAAAAATTAAATCCTGGTCTTATGGTGAAATAAAAAAACCTGAAACAATAAATTATAGAACATTCAGACCAGAGAAAGATGGTCTGTTTTGTTCAAGAATATTTGGACCAGTTAAAGATTATGAATGCTTGTGTGGAAAATACAAAAGAATGAAATTCAGAGGAATTATTTGCGAAAAGTGCGGAGTAGAGGTCACAAAATCCAATGTTAGAAGAGAAAGGATGGGTCATATCGATCTCGCATGTCCTGTTGCTCATATTTGGTTTTTAAAGTCTTTGCCGAGTAGAATTTCTTTAGCTATTGATATGAAACTGAAAGAAGTTGAGAAAGTTCTATATTTTGAAAGTTTTATAATTGTAGAACCTGGTTTAACAACATTGAAAAAAGGTCAACTTATATCTGAAGAGGCGTTAATTAAAGCTCAGGAAGAATTTGGAGAGGATGCTTTTACAGCTGGAATTGGAGCTGAGGCAGTGAGAGAAATTTTAATTAATTTAGATCTTAAAAAGGAACAGCAAAAACTAAGAGAATCGTTAAAAGAAATTAAATCAAAAGTAACAGAGGAAAGAACAATTAAAAGATTAAAACTTATTGAGTCCTTTATTAATTCAGGAAATAAACCAGAGTGGATGATTTTAACTTCTGTTCCAGTAATTCCTCCTGAGTTGAGGCCTTTAGTTCCCTTAGATGGAGGAAGATTTGCTACCTCAGACTTGAACGATTTATATAGAAGAGTAATTAACAGGAACAATAGATTAAAAAGATTACTCGACCTCAAAGCTCCAGATATCATAGTAAGAAATGAAAAAAGAATGTTGCAAGAATCTGTAGATGCACTTTTTGATAACGGCAGAAGAGGTAGAGTAATTACAGGTACAGGAAAACGTCCGCTTAAATCTTTAGCGGAAATGCTTAAAGGTAAACAAGGGAGATTTAGACAAAATCTTTTAGGAAAAAGAGTTGATTATTCTGGAAGATCTGTAATCGTAGTTGGACCTGAACTTAAATTACACCAATGCGGTCTGCCAAAAAAAATGGCGTTAGAATTATTTAAACCATTTTTATACGCTAGATTAGACAAATTAGGATTAGCGACAACAATCAAACAGGCAAAAAGATTAGTAGAAAAAGAAAAAAGTGAAGTTTGGGATTCTTTAGAACATATAATAAGAGAGCATCCAATACTTTTAAATAGAGCTCCAACATTACACAGACTTGGTGTGCAAGCTTTTGAAGCTAAATTAATCGAAGGAAATGCAATTGAACTTCATCCATTAGTTTGCGCAGCTTTTAATGCTGATTTTGATGGTGATCAAATGGCTGTACACATTCCTCTAAGTTTAGAGGCACAGTTAGAAGCTAGAGTACTAATGATGTCAACTAATAATATTTTAAGTCCATCTAATGGTAAGCCAATTATAGTGCCAAGTCAGGACATTGTTTTAGGTATATATTATCTATCACAATCAGAAGATAATGAAAAAAAACCAAAAGGTATTTTTTCAAGCATAGAGGAAATTGAGCAGGCGTTAGAAAATAAATCTATTAGCTTACACTCAAAAATCGTCTCAATTTTTGAAGGGGTCGATGAAAATGGAATATTAATAAAAGAAAAACATACAAGTACAGCGGGTAGATTTTTATTGGCTAATGTTTTACCAAAAAATGCAAATATTAAATTTGCCTTAGTAAATCGTTTGCTTACAAAAAAACATGTTTCTGAAGTTATCGATACAATCTTTAGATATTGCGGTCAAAAGAAGACTGTAATTTTTTGTGATAAAATTAAAACCCTTGGATTTAAGCATGCATTTAAAGCAGGAATATCTTTTGGAAAAGATGACTTAATAATTCCAAAAACAAAAGAAAACTTGATATCCAACACAAAAAAACAAATAGAGGAATATGAAAAACAATATTCTGACGGTTTAATAACAAGAGGTGAAAAATACAATAAGGTCGTAGATATCTGGTCTAAATGTACAGATACAGTAGCTAATGAAATGATGAAAGAAATTTCCTCTGCAGAAAAAGTATGTGAAAATGATAGAATCGAAACTAATTCGGTTTTTATGATGGCTGATTCTGGTGCCAGGGGATCTCAAGCTCAGATGAAACAACTAGCTGGAATGAGAGGTTTGATTGCAAAACCATCGGGTGAAATTATTGAAACTCCCATTATTGCTAATTTTAAAGAGGGATTATCAGTTTTAGAATATTTTAATTCGACACACGGAGCTAGAAAAGGTCTAGCAGATACAGCTTTAAAAACTGCAAATTCTGGATATTTGACAAGAAGGCTTTGTGATGTTGCACAGGATGTTCAAATTACAAAAGCTGAATGCGATCCAAAAAAAAGATCTTCTGTTACAATTTCTGAAATTATTGAGGGAGGAAATATTTTAGTTAGTTTATCAGAAAGGGTATTGGGAAGAGTAATTGCTGAAAATATCAAAAATCCTGTGACTGGTGAAGTCATAATAAAAAAAGATAAATTAATTGATGAATTTGATTGTGAAAAAATAGACGCTGCTGGTGTTAAATCGGTCAATGTTTATTCTGTAATAACATGTGCATCTACAAAAGGTGTTTGTCAGATTTGTTATGGTAGAGATCTAGCTAGAGGTAAACTTGTGAGTATAGGAGAGGCTGTAGGAATGATTGCAGCCCAATCGATAGGTGAACCAGGAACTCAATTAACTATGAGAACTTTTCACGTAGGTGGAACTGCTCAAATAAAAGAAGAGTCTCAAATAATCTCTCAATCAAAGGGTAAATTAAATATAATAAATAAAAACTTAATCGAAGACTCAAAAAAGAATATTATTGTAATGGGAAGGAACACTCAATTAAGTATAGAAGACGATAATGGGAGACAGTTGGCTATATACAAAGTAAATTATGGATCGAAATTATTTTTTAAAGATGGTGAAACAATTGATAAAGGAAAAAAAATTGCAGAGTGGGATCCATACACATTACCAGTAATAGCAGAGACGAGTGGTATTGCAAACTATATGGATCTTATGGAGGGAAGTTCTTTGACTGAAACTCTCGATGATGCAACCGGTTTATCATCTAAGTCTGTGACTGATTGGAAATCTTCTTCAAAAAATTCTGAACTCAAACCAAGAATAACTTTAAGAAATGAAAAAGGTGAAATAATAAAAAAAGCGGATGGCAATGAAGCTAGATATTATTTGGTTCCAGATACCATTTTATCTGTAAAAGATGGCCAAAAAATTTCAGCAGGTGATGTGTTAGCTAGATTACCCAAAGAGACTTCTAAAACTAAAGATATTACAGGAGGTTTACCACGAGTAGCTGAATTATTTGAAGCAAGAAGACCAAAAGATAGTGCAATCATTGCTGAGAATGATGGTGTAATTGAATTTGGTAAAGAGGTAAGAGGTAAACAAAAAATCTCAATAGTTTCTTCTAGTGGAGAAACTTCAAATTATCTAATACCTAAAGGAAAACATGTTAATTTTAATCAGGGTGAAAAAATTAAAAAAGGTGAGTATCTTTTAGATGGAAGTCCAGCTCCACACGATATTCTAAGAATTTTAGGTGTAGAAAAACTCACAGAATATTTTGTATCAGAGGTGCAAGAAGTTTATAGACTTCAAGGTGTAGTAATAAATGATAAACATATAGAAACAATCGTAAGACAAATGCTTAAGCGTGTTGAGGTCAAAGACCCAGGAGAGTCAGAATTACTAGTCGGTGAGGTAATTGATTTACTTGATATAAATAATATAAACGAGAAACTTAAAAATGAAAAGAAAAGACCTGCATCGTTTGAAAGAGTATTATTAGGTATTACCAAAGCTTCTTTGCAAACAAACTCATTTATTTCTGCTGCCTCTTTCCAAGAAACAACAAGAGTACTAACAGATGCTTCTATAAAAGGAAAAACTGACTCATTAGAAGGCTTAAAAGAAAATGTAATTGTAGGAAGATTAGTGCCTGCTGGAACTGGTTTAACTAAAATTGAGTGGGATAAGCAAGCAAGAGAGCAAGATAAAGCAAGATTAGAAGAGTTAAAAAAACAAGAGCTAGAATCCGCTTCAGAGGCGCCTGAACAGACGACTTAATTAGTATTTAAATTCCCTTAAAATATTGACTTTTATAATTTCGGTGTTAGTTTACGGCACATTTTGAATGTTAGAAGTAAGGTGGATTAAAACCTTAAACACTAACCAAATCTTCAAGGGTTTTACCTTTTTTCTGCTTCAAAATATTATTATGCCAACAATTAATCAGTTAATCAAAAAAGGCAGAGAAAAACCTATTGCAAGGAATAAGGTTCCTGCATTAGAGAGACAGCCTTTAAAAAGGGGAGTGTGTGTTAAGGTCTATACAACTACGCCAAAAAAACCTAACTCAGCATTAAGAAAAGTAGCTAGAGTTCGACTCTCAAATGGCTTCGAGGTAACAGCTTATATTCCAGGAGAGGGGCACAATTTGCAGGAACACTCTGTGGTAATGTTACGTGGAGGACGTGTAAAAGATTTACCCGGAGTTCGTTATCATATTTTAAGAGGTAACTTAGATACACAAGGAGTTGCAAATCGGAAACAAAGAAGATCTCTTTACGGTACTAAAAAACCAAAATAAATTATGTCTAGAAAACGAAAAGCTCCAATTAGAAAAGTTTATCCTGATCCTAAATTTCATTCAGAAGTAGTTTCAAAGTTTATTAACTCAATAATGTATGATGGCAAAAGATCGACTGCAGAAAAAATTCTTTACGACGCTTTAGAAAAAATTAAATCTAAAAATAATGAAGATCCACTTAAAATCTTTAATACGGCTATAAGTAACGTAAAACCTAATCTTGAGTGCAGGTCTAGAAGAGTTGGTGGTGCAACATATCAAGTTCCTGTAGAGGTTAAAGCGAAAAGAGCTCAAGCTTTAGCATTAAGATGGATAATGGACGCAACTAGAAAAAGAAAAAACAAAACTATGGCTGAGAAATTGTATGCAGAGATTTTAGATGCTTCACAGAATAAGGGATCAGCAATAAAAAAAAGAGAAGATACACATAAAATGGCAGAGTCAAATAAAGCTTTTGCACATTTCAGGTGGTAATAAATTATGACTAAGTACACTTTAGATAAATATAGAAATATTGGTATCATGGCGCATATAGATGCTGGCAAAACAACTACAACTGAGAGAGTTTTATATTATACAGGAAAAAGTCACAAAATTGGTGAAGTTCATGACGGAGCTGCAACAATGGACTGGATGGAACAAGAACAAGAAAGAGGTATAACAATCACATCTGCTGCTACTACTTGTTTTTGGAGAGATCACAGGATTAATATTATTGATACTCCAGGACACGTAGATTTTACAATTGAAGTTGAAAGGTCTTTAAAAGTTTTAGATGGAGCCGTAGCCGTATTTGATGGTGTAGCAGGTGTAGAACCTCAATCAGAAACTGTATGGAGACAAGCAGATAAATACAAAGTGCCGAGAATTTGTTTTGTAAATAAACTTGATAGAACTGGCGCAGATTTTTATAGATGTGTAGACATGATAAAAGATCGTTTAGGCTGTAAGCCGTTACCTTTACAATTACCAATTGGTGCTGAAGCTGATTTGAAGGGTGTAATCGATTTAGTCAAAATGAAAGGTGTTGTTTGGCAAAATGAAGATCTCGGAGCAAAGTTTGATTACGTAGATATACCTGAAGACCTTAAAGATAAAGCAAAAGAATATAGACAAAACCTTGTTGAAACAGCTGTAGAGGAGGATGAAAAATTGATGGAGGCATATCTGGAGGGCAAAGAACCATCAGATGTAGATTTAATTAAGTGTATAAGAAAAGGAACTTTAAATTTTAATTTTGTGCCAATTTTAACCGGTTCTGCATTTAAAAACAAAGGTGTTCAACCTTTATTAGACGCTGTAATTGATTATTTGCCAAGTCCAAAAGACATAGGCTCAATTGAGGCTACAAAATTAAACTCAGAAGATAAGTTACAAATGAAATTTGAAGATAGCGAACCTTTCTCTGCTCTAGCTTTTAAGGTTGCAAACGATCCATTTGTTGGCTCATTAACTTTCATACGTATTTATTCTGGAAAGCTCCAAGCAGGTACAGCTGTTTATAATTCATCTACTGAAAAAACAGAAAGAGTAGGAAGAATGTTATTAATGCATGCCAATTCAAGAGAAGATATAAAAGAAGCGACTACTGGAGATATAGTTGCGCTTGCTGGATTAAAGAACACAATAACAGGTCATACGCTCTGTGATCAAAATAAACCAATGTTGTTAGAACCAATGGAATTTCCAGATCCTGTTATTGAAATTGCTGTTGAACCTAAAACAAAAGGTGACCAAGAAAAAATGGGTGAGGCTTTAAACAGATTAGCAAAAGAAGATCCCTCATTTAGGGTGAGTTCTGATGAAGAATCAGGTCAAACAATTATTAAAGGAATGGGTGAGCTTCATTTAGATATTATTGTAGATAGGATGAAAAGAGAATTTAAAGTTGAAGCCAACGTTGGAGCTCCTCAGGTTGCATACAGAGAGACAATTCTTGGCTCATCAGAGGTAACTTATATCCATAAAAAGCAAAGTGGTGGTTCAGGACAATTTGCTAAAGTTACTTTAAGTGTTGAACCATTAGAACCTGGTAAAGGAAGAGAAGTTGATAACAAGATTAAAGGTGGAGCAATTCCAAAAGAATTTATTCCTGGAGTAGAAAAAGGTGTTTTGAGCGTTGCTGAAAGTGGAATATTAGCAGGTTTTCCTGTCATAGATTATAAAGTGACAATTTTAGATGGTTTACATCACGATGTTGATTCGAGTGTCCTCGCTTTTGAAATAGCCTCAAGAATGTGTTTTAGAGAGGCATGTACAAAAGCAACTTTAAAATTATTAGAACCTATGATGAAAGTTGAAGTTGTAACTCCCGAAGAATTTATGGGCGACGTTATAGGAGATTTAAATAGTAGAAGAGGGCAAGTTGCTTCAACTGAAGCTAGAGGTAACGCAACAGCAATTAATGCAACGGTTCCATTAGCTAATATGTTTGGATACATAAATAATTTACGTTCCTCAACACAAGGAAGAGCACAATACACAATGCAATTTAGTCATTATGATAAAGTTCCTCAAAACGTACAAGATGAAGTAACAAAAAAATTAGCTTAATTTATGGAAAATCAAAATATTAGAATACATTTAAAAGCATACGATAATAAGATCCTCGATTTATCAACTGAGGAGATAGTAAATACTGCTAAAAGAACTGGAGCACAAGTGAAAGGCCCTATTCCACTTCCAACGAGAATTGAAAGATATACTGTTCTGAGATCTCCACATATAGATAAAAAAAGCAGGGAACAATTTGAGTCCAGAACTCACAAAAGATTAATAGATATTATAGAACCTACTCCCCAGACTGTAGAAGCTTTGATGAAACTAGACTTAGCTTCTGGAGTAGATATAGAAATAAAGATTTAAATTATGAGCATAGGATTAATAGGAACAAAAATCGGAATGACCAGGGAATTCTTGGATAGCGGTCAATCTGTTCCAGTGACAGTTATAAAAGTAGAAAAAGGTAGAGTGTTAGATGTAATTACTAAAGAAAAAAGAGGCTATAGTGCTGTTAAAGTAGGGTTTTTCAAACTAAAAAATTCTAAATTGACTAAGCAAATGAAAGGTTATTTTGCCAAGAAAAATACTGAACCTAAAAAAATTCTTAAAGAATTTAGAGTGGAAAATAACGATCAATATAAAGAGGGCAATGAACTAGGTTTAGAAATCTTTAAAGATAAAAAGTTTTTAGATGTGAGATCAAAAACAATAGGAAAAGGGTTCGCAGGGGTAATGAAAAGATGGAATTTTGGTGGATTGAGAGCTTCTCATGGAGTTTCAGTTTCTCACAGATCTCATGGTTCAACTGGTCAAAGACAAGACCCAGGAAAAGTATTTAAAGGAAAAAAAATGGCTGGTCATATGGGTGACAAATTGAGAACAATGCTAAATTTGGAGATTATAAAATCTGATTTGGAAAATAATTTATTATATTTAAAAGGTTCTATTCCAGGTTCAAAAAACTCAACTGTATTACTAAGAGAGTCAGTAAAAAATGTCACTAGAAAAACTATTAAAGAAAAACATGAAGCAAAAGTTAAAGCTGCTGCTGCTAAGAAAGGTAAGAAATAAATGAAATTTCCTCTTTTAAGTATAGATGGCACAAAAGCAGACTCAATAGAGATCTCAGATAAATTAGTTAAATTAAAAGTGAATCATAAGTTAATTAAATTTGTAATAGACTGGCAATTAAATCACGCAAAACCAAGAACAGCTAAAACTAAACAAAGAAATGAGATTAAAGGTTCTACAAGAAAAATAGTACCTCAAAAAGGCGGTGGCGGAGCAAGACACGCTAGTAAAAAAGCTCCATTATTTGTGGGAGGGGGAGTCGCTCACGGGCCTAAAGGAGCAGTATATAAGATTAAAAAGATAAATAAAAAAGTAAGAAAACTCGCTTTAGCCCAATCATTATCTAAAAAGAATTCAGATAAAAACCTTCATATTTTAGCCGATGTAAAGAAAGAAATAAAAAAAACGAAAGAATTTAATAAATTTCTTTTAAAAAACAAATTAGCTAATGTTTTAATAATTTCTGATAATGACTCAATGAAAAATATAAATAAGTCTGCTCGTAATATAAAAAACGTAAAATTGATAAAAGAAGAAGGAACAAATATATACGATTTATTTAAATACAAAAATGTAATAATAACGTCCACTTCTGCGAAAAAAATTCAAGAAAGGGTTCTAAATGAAAAAAATTAATTATATAGACTCAATTAGAAACCCTATAATCACTGAGAAAGCTACAATTTTATCAGAGCAAAACAAAACTGTTTTTAAAGTGCATGAGAAAGCAAATAAAAAAACTATAAAAAAAAATATAGAAAAGCTTTTTAAGGTTAACGTAATAAAAGTAAATATCATTAATCAAAAATCTAAATTAAAAATGAAGCAAGGAAAGAAATCAATAAAGAGTGGTTATAAAAAAGCAATAATCACACTTAAAAAAGGTCAGAGTATTGATTTAACTACAGGAATTTAAAAATGGCATTAAAAACTTTTAAACCGTACACAAAATCTACAAGAGGAACAGTTGTACTAGATAAAAGCAAACTTTGGAAAGGCTCTCCCTATAAACCTTTAACAAAAGGTCAAAATTTTACTGGAGGCAGGAATAATAATGGAAGAATTACTTCAAGACATATAGGCGGCGGTTCAAAACATAAATACAGAGTTATAGATTTTTATAGAAAAAAGAAAAATGTTCAAGCTACAGTAGAAAGAATAGAGTATGATCCTAATAGAACAGCTCACATTGCATTGATAGCTTATAAAGATAAGGAGAAGTCATATATCATAAGTCCTCAAGGTTTGAAGCAAGGTGACATAATTGAGTCAGGTAAAAATGTTGAGATTAAAGTTGGAAACTCATTAGAATTAAGAGATATCCCTCCTGGTACATCAATACACAATGTAGAATTAATACCAGGAAATGGGGCAAAACTAGCGAGATCTGCAGGATCATCGGTAACACTATCGGGTTATGACGGCGATTATGCTATATTAAAACTTTCATCAGGAGAAACAAGAAAAGTAAGCAGTGCATGTATTGCAACAATAGGAACAGTATCTAATCCAGATCAAAAAAATATTAAAATTGGTAAAGCTGGTAGAAATAGATGGAGAGGTAAGAGGCCGCAAACTAGAGGTGTAGCAATGAACCCAGTCGACCACCCACACGGAGGTGGTGAAGGTAAAACCTCTGGCGGAAGAAGCCCAGTTTCACCATGGGGACAATCAGCTAAAGGGCTCAAAACAAGAAGACCGAAAAGAAGTGATAAATTAATTATTACTAGAAGGAAGAAAAGGAAAAAATAATGACTAGATCAGTTTGGAAAGGGCCATTTGTTCATCCAAGTTTACTAAAAAAGATTGATAAACTTAAAGATGCACCTAACAAAAAACCTATAAAAACCTGGTCAAGAAATTCAACAATAATACCTGATTTTGTTGGACACAGTTTTATGATCCATAATGGAAAATCATTTATACCAATAACAATTTCTGAAGAAATGGTAGGTCATAAATTAGGTGAATTTGCGCCAACAAGAACTTTTAAAGGGCACACACCAGCAGATAAGAAAGCCGCTGCACCAGCTGCTAAACCAGAGGGAGATAAGAAATAATGGAAAAAAACACCCCTTTTGTTAAAGCTATTAATAAAAATGTTAGAACTAGTCCTAGAAAATTGGCCTTAGTCTGTAATTTTATAAAAGGAAAAAAAGCAGATGTCGCTTTAAGAGATTTAGAGTTTTCGAGGAAAAGAATAGCAAAAGATGTAAGCAAAACAGTAAAATCTGCAATATCAAATGCCGAAAATAACAATCAATTTGATATTGATAATTTATTTGTTAAAGAGGCTTATGTTGGTAAATCTTTAGTTATGAAAAGGTTCCGACCTAGAGCTAAAGGTAGAGCAAGTCCGATAAAAAAACCATTTAGCAGAATTACTATTGTTTTAGAGGAAAAAAAAGAAAAAAAGGTGAGTAAATAATGGGACAAAAAATAAATCCAATTGGTCTAAGACTTGGAATCAATAGAGGCTGGGACTCAACATGGTTTGCCAAAAAGAAAGATTTTGGTAAATACTTAATAGAGGATTTTAAAATAAGGAATTATATTAAAAAAAATATAACTAACTCAGGTGTTTCAGAAATTATTATTGAGCGTTCATCAAAAAAATGCACAGTTTCAATTCATACATCAAGACCAGGTTTTGTAATTGGTAAAAAAGGTGCCGATATTGAAAAAATTAAAAAAAATATCTCGAAGATTACTGATGGTGATGTAAATGTTAATATAAAAGAAATAAAAAAGCCCGAATTAAATTCAAATTTGGTTGCTGAAAATATAGCCCAACAACTTGTAAAAAGAGTGGCTTATAGAAGAGCCATGAAAAGAGCGATGCAATCTGCAATGAGGTTAAATGCAAAAGGTATAAAAGTGATGTTAAGCGGAAGATTAGCCGGAAATGAAATAGCTCGTACTGAATGGTTAAGAGAGGGCAGCATACCGTCTCATACACTAAGAGCTGAAATCGACTACGGATTTGCTGAAGCACTTACTACCTATGGAATTATTGGAGTTAAAGTTTGGATTTACAAAGGTGAATTAATGGCAAAAGATGTTGAAAAAGAAAAAAAAGAAAGGGTGAAGAATGCTACAGCCAGTCAGAACTAAGTACAGAAAAGCATTTAAAGGAAGAATACATGGGAATGCTTCTAGGGCTGTAAAACTAAATTATGGTCAATTTGGATTAAAAGCAGTTCAACCAGAGAGAATTATTGGTAAACAAATCGAGGCGGCTAGAGTTGCTTTAACACGATACATGAAAAGAACTGGAAAAGTATGGACGCGAATTTTTCCTAATATACCAGTATCAAAAAAACCAACAGAAGTAAGAATGGGTAAAGGAAAAGGATCTCCAGAATATTACGCTTGTAGAGTAAAACCAGGTAGAATTATATTTGAAGTAGATGGAGTTAGTGAAGAAATAGCAAGAGAGGCTTTATACAAGGCATCAGCTAAATTACCAATTAAAACCAAATTTGTGAAAAGATAATGGCTAAAAAAAAAGAGGATAAAAAATTAACCAAAGATCAAGCAGAGAAAAAAATCTTAACATTAAAAAAAGATTTATTTAATATTAGGTTCAAAAAGATAAATAATCAAATTAATAATCCCGCTCAATACAATGAGATCAAAAAAAGTATAGCTAGACTATACACAACTATTAAGAACACAAAATGACAAAGAAAATTTTAAAAGGAACAGTAACAAGTGCAAAAAACAACAAGACTATTGTTGTCGAGGTTACTAGAAAATTCAAACATCCATTTTATGAAAAAGTGATTAAAAGATCAAAAAAGTACCACGCACATGATGAAAAAAATAAATTTAAAGAAGGTCAAACAGTCTCAATTATAGAGTGTCGTCCTATATCTAAAAAGAAAACTTGGCAGGTAAAAGAATAATGATACAAATTCAAACTGAATTAACTGTTGCTGACAATACAGGCGCTAAAAGAGTTGAATGTATTAAAGTTTTAGGTGGATCAAAAAGAAGATACGCCTCAGTAGGAGATATAATTGTTATAAGTGTTAAAGATGCTATTCCAAAAGGAAAGGTTAAAAAAGGCGCCGTTCATAAAGCTGTTGTTGTAAGAACTAGAAAAGAAATTTATAGAGATGATGGATCTAAAGTTCAATTTGATAAAAATGCTGTTGTATTAACGGATGATAAGGGTGAACCAATTGGAACAAGAATATTTGGCCCTGTTACGAGAGAACTTAGAACTAGAGGGCACACTAAAATAATTTCTTTAGCCCCGGAGGTACTTTAATATGATTTTAAAAAAAGGAGCGCAGGTAAAAGTTATATCAGGTAAAGACAAAGGAAAAACTGGTGAAATTTTGGAAATAAATAGAAAGTTAAATAAGATAAAAATCAAATCAATTTCTATGATTAAAAGGCACACAAAACCAACGAAAGAAAATAAAGGTGGAATAATTTCTAAAGAGAGTTTTATTCATCAATCTAATGTAAAGAACATTGATTTAAAAAAAAGTGATAAGAAAGTTGCAGATAAAAAATAATGTCTAGATTAAAAATAACATATGATAAAGAAATTGTTACAAAACTTATGAGTAAGCTTTCTTTAAAAAATAAGCATAATGTACCGAAAATAAGTAAAATAATTTTAAATATGGGTTTAGGAGAAGATGCATCAGATGGTAAAAAACTTAAAGCATGTTCAGATGATATGGCTTTGATAGCTGGACAAAAACCGATCATAACCAAATTTAAGAAATCAATTTCGAATTTTAAAACCAGAAAAGGTTCTAACGCTGGTGTAAAAGTAACACTTAGATCACAAAAAATGTATGAATTTATTGATAGGTTAGTAAATATTGCTTTACCTAGAATAAAAGATTTCAGAGGATTGTCTTCAAAAGGGATAGACAGTTCAAACAACTACTCTTTTGGAATAAAAGAACATATTGTATTTCCAGAGGTAAACTTTGATAAGGTTGATAAAATTAGAGGCTTAGATATCACAATAGTTACATCAAGCAAAAATAAAGAAGGGACTTTAGAATTATTGAAAGAATTTAATTTCCCATTAAATGAAAAGAAAAACTAAGGATAAACATGGCTAAAACAAGTGCAGTACAAAAAAATTTAAAGAGAATTAAACTAGTAAAAAAATATGCTAAAAAAAGAGCTGCTTTAAAAAAAATCATTAATAATCGAAAATTAGAGTTAGCTGAAAGATTTGAAGCTCAATTAAAATTAAACAAACTTCCAAAAAATTCAGCAAAAATTCGAATTAGAAATAGATGTGAAGTTTCTGGAAGACCGCATGGGGTTTATAGAAAATTAAGAATATCAAGAATTGCACTAAGAGACATGGCGTCTGCTGGTAAAATTCCTGGAATAACAAAATCAAGCTGGTAGGAGGAATATGTCATTTACAGATCCGATAGGAGATATGTTTTCAAGAATAAGAAATGGTCAAATGCGATCATTAAATTCAGTCGCAATACCTTCTTCAAATTTCAGGAAGAATATTTTAGAAATTCTGAAAACTGAAGGATACATAAAGGATTATTTTATTGAAAAAACAGAAAATAATAAAATAAATTTAAAAATTACATTAAAATATTATGAAGGTGATCCCGTTATAAAAGAAATAAAGAGAATTTCTAAACCTGGACGAAGAGTTTACTCAAGAGCAACTAGTATCCCAAAAGTTATGAACGGACTTGGTTTAGCTATTTTATCAACACCAAAAGGTGTAATGAGTGATGCAGAAGCTAGAAAAAATAATGTAGGTGGAGAGGTAATTTGTAGGGTATTCTAATGTCAAAAATTGGTAAAAAAAATATTTTAATTCCTAAAGAGTCATCTATTAAAATAGAAGGAGCGCACTTAACTATAACTGGTCCTAAAGGTACAAAAAAATTAACAATTAACGATAAAATATTTTCATCAAAAATAAATGAAAGTGAATTTCAAATACTGCCTTTAGATAAAAAAGTTGATAAAAAAACATCAATAATGTGGGGAACCTACAGAAGTTTAATTAATAATGCCATAACAGGTGTTTCTAAAGGACATGAAAAAATTTTAGAGCTAAGCGGGGTAGGGTTTAGGGCAAATTTAAAAGGGAATATTTTAAATCTCCAATTAGGATTTAGTCATGACATAAATTTTGATATTCCCAAAGATATAAAGATTACTGTTGAAAAACAAACGATTATTAAAATCAACGGAGTTGATAAAGAATTGGTCTCAAAAATTGCTGCAGATTTAAAAAATTTAAAACCGGTCGAACCTTACAAAGCAAAAGGAATAAAAGAAAAAGGACAATTTGTTCTTAGAAAAGAAGGAAAAAAGAAATAATGAGGAAAACCAACAATAAGATAAAAAGAAAGTTAAGAAACAGAAAAAAACTTAAAAGCGTAAATATCAGTCGTTATAGAATATCTGTTTCTAAATCATTGAATAATTTATCAGCTCAAATAATCGATGATCAACAAAAAAAAACATTAGTCTCAGCTTCTTCTATCGAAAAAGAAATAAAATTAAAAAAAGTAAAAAAAATGGAAAAATCCAGTTTAATAGGAGAAATTTTGGCTAAAAGAGCTAAAGAAAAGAATATAAATGAAGTTTATTTTGACAGAGGTGCGTATAAATATCATGGAAGAATAAAAACTTTTGCAGAAACTTTAAGAAAAAACGGATTAAAATTTTAGAATGAGAGAAAAAAAAATAGAAAGCGACATAAAAGAAAAGTTAGTAGCGATTAATAGAATAACTAAGGTTGTAAAAGGCGGAAGAAGATTTGGCTTTGCGGCATTGGTAGTTGTTGGTAATCAAAAAGGTTCTGTAGGTATAGGTCAAGGTAAATCAAAACAAGTCCCTGATGCAATCAAAAAAGCAACTGAAGTAGCTAAGAGAAATTTAATTAAAATACCATTAAAAGAGGGAAGAACTCTTCATCACGACGTAAAAGGTAAAAATGGTTCTGGAAAAGTTTTTTTAAGAGCAGCGCCGGCTGGTACAGGAATTATCGCAGGAGGTGCAATCCGCTCTGTATGTGAAGTTCTTGGTATTCAAGATGTTGTTGCAAAATCTCTGGGTTCAGCTAATCCACACAATGTTTTGAAAGCTTGTATTAATGGCTTAAAATCTCAAAATTCTCCAAAAATTTTATCAGCAATAAGAGGAAAAAAAATATCAGATATAGTTTTAAAAAGAGAGGCAAATTAATGCAATTAAATAATTTGATAAAAAATAATAAAAAAAAAATTAGAGTAGGTCGTGGTATTGGCTCTGGTAAAGGTAAAACTTCTGCTAGAGGACACAAAGGGCAAAAATCTAGATCTGGTGTAGCTATAAAAAGTTTTGAAGGTGGACAAATGCCTTTATACAGACGTTTACCTAAAAGAGGATTTAAATCTTTGAATAAAAATAATACAGCTATATTAAATTTATCTAAAATTCAAAATATTTTAGATAAATCAAAAAATAATATTAAAGGCCCTCTAGATCTTAAAACTTTAAAAGAAAAAAATTTAATTAATAAAAAGTATTTAAAGCTCAAGATTTTAGGAACTGGTGAAATAAAAAAAAATATAGAAATTTCTGCACACTTTGTTTCTAAACAAGCTTCAACTAAAATTGAAAAGGCCGGCGGTAAGATAAATATTCTAAAAAAAAGTAAAATTTAATAATGTCTAGTGAAACAATCAATACAGCTGGTGCATTTAGTCAAGCAAAAGATTTAAAAAATCGTATATTATTTACTGTTCTTATATTAGTCATTTACAGATTAGGCACATACGTCCCATTAGCAGGTATTGATCCCTCAGCTTTAAAAGAAATTATGGCTTCAAGTCAAAAGGGTTTATTAGGTATGTTTAATATGTTCTCTGGAGGAGCAGTTACTAGAATGGCAATATTTGCACTAGGTATTATGCCTTATATATCTTCTTCTATTATAGTTCAGTTGTTAACTGGAGTTTCTGATTATTTTAAAAATTTGAAAGAACAAGGAGAGATAGGAAGAAAAAAAATTACCCAAATAACAAGATATGGAACAGTTTTAATCGCAGCATTACAGGGATACGGAGTATCTGTAGGTCTAGAAAATGCAGGGAATTTAGTAATTGAGCCTGGACTATCATTTAGAATAGTAACAACAATTTCTCTTGTTGCAGGAACAACTTTTTTAATGTGGTTAGGTGAACAAATTACACTTAGAGGTGTAGGAAACGGGATTTCTTTAATTATTTTTTCAGGAATAGTTGCAGAAATACCTAGAGCTTTGGCTTCAACTTTTGAACTTGGAAGAACTGGAGCATTATCTGCTTTAATGATAGTTGGTATATTTGTTTTAGTAATCTTAACTGTTTTGTTTATTGTATTTTTTGAGAGAGCAATGAGAAAAATATTAATTAATTATCCTAAAAGACAAGTTGGAAATAAAATGTATGGAGGGGAGTCCTCACATTTGCCACTTAAGATAAATACTGCAGGAGTAATTCCAGCTATTTTTGCATCAGCTTTACTATTATTACCTATAACTATTACAAATTTTGGATTTGCAGAATCAGACGCTTTTTTAAAAATTTCATCAATGTTTACTCAAGGTCAACCTCTTTATATGTTGTTATATGCTTCAGGAATAATTTTCTTCTCTTTTTTTTACACATCAATCGTTTTTAATCCAAAAGAAACAGCGGAAAATTTAAGAAAATATGGAGGTTATATTCCAGGAATAAGACCAGGAGATAGAACAGCAGAATATATAGATACAATATTGACACGATTAACTACTGTTGGCGCTTTATATTTGACATTTGTTTGTTTAATGCCTGAATTTTTGATAGCTAAATATCCCATTCCTTTTTATTTAGGTGGTACTTCAATATTAATAGTTGTTGTTGTTGCCATGGATACCGTTACGCAAGTGCAAACAAGATTAATGAGTTCTCAGTATGAGTCACTCATTAAAAAAACAAAATTTGGTAAATAGTAATTTTCAATGAATATAGTTATCTTTGGTCCACCAGGAGCTGGTAAAGGAACTCAGTCAAACTTAATAGTTAAAAAATTTAAATTACATCAACTATCTACTGGTGAACTTCTAAGAAAAGAAATAGAAGATAATACTCATCTAGGCAAAGAAATATCATTAATAATCAATCAAGGTAACCTTGTATCAGATACAATTGTTGGAAATTTAATTAAAAAATATATATCAGATGACAAATATAGAAATAGATTAATTTTTGATGGTTATCCAAGAAACCTCAATCAAGCAAAAAATCTTGATGATTTATTAAAAGAAAATAATCAAAAAATTGATATTGTTTTAAAATTATCAGTAAGCTTGAAGACTATAAAAAGAAGAATTTTAGAAAGAAAAAATTTGGAAAAAAGAAAGGATGATAGTGAAGAAATAGCTATTAAAAGATATAATACTTATGAAAATAATATTAAGCCTTTAATTGATTTTTACAAAAAATCTAATTTATTAAAAGTCGTCAATGGAGAGGCTTCAATAACTGAAATTAGTAGTGAAATTAGCGGTTTAATTAAGGGTATGAAGGGTTGACTTTAAGATATTAGACAATATAAATACGCAGGAAATATTAAATCATTAATTTATGGCTCGTATTGCAGGGATAAATATCCCACAAAATAAAATAGTAAGTATAGCTTTAACTTATATACATGGTATAGGTTTACACTCTTCAAGAAAAATATGCGATAAATTAAATATACCTTCATCAAAAAGGGTGAACGAATTATCAGAGGAGCAAGTTTTGAAAATTAGAGAATTTATTGATGCAAATCATAAAGTTGAGGGAGATTTAAGAAGAGAAGTTTCAGTTAATATTAAAAGACTTGTAGATCTAGCTTGTTACCGAGGGACTAGACATAAAAAAAAATTGCCTGTTAGAGGACAAAGAACTCAATGTAATGCTAGAACTAGAAAAGGTAAAGCAATTGCTATAGCTGGAAAAAAACTTACTCCACTCAAAAAATAGTTTTAATGAATACTAAAATTGAAAAAAAAGAGAAAAAAACCGCTTCCAAAGAAGTTAAAAAAGTTGAGTTAAAGAACACTAGCACGTTTAAAAAAAAGAAAAAAATTAAAAGAAATATAACTTCTGGTATTGCTTATGTTTATTCAACATTTAACAATACTATTATTTCAATCGCTGATGAAAGTGGAAATGTTGTGTCTTGGTCTTCAGCTGGAGCTAAAGGGTTTAAAGGATCGAGAAAGTCAACTCCTTATGCTGCCCAAGTAGCAGCAGATGATGCTGGCGCAAAAGCTTTTGAACAAGGTTTAAGAACATTAACCGTTCAAGTAAAAGGTCCTGGTTCTGGAAGAGAGACTGCCCTAAGATCTTTACAATCAAGAGGATTTAAGATTTTATCCATTAAGGATACCACGCCAATGCCACATAACGGTGCAAGACCACCTAAAAGAAGGAGAGTATAATGCAAACTACATCTAATGTAATAGATAAAAATTGGAAAGCACTTATTAAACCTAACAAGTTAGAAATCACTAGCAATGAGGATAAAACAATCGCAAAAGTTATAGCTGAACCTTTGGAAAAAGGTTTTGGCCAGACTATTGGTAATTCATTAAGAAGAATATTATTATCATCAATACAAGGTGCTGCAGTCACAGCAATTCAGATAGATGGAGTTTTACATGAATTTTCCTCTATAAAAGGCGTTAGAGAGGACGTAACTGACATAGTTTTAAATGTGAAAAATTTAGCTATAAAATCATCAACATCTAATCCCAAAAAAATTGTTCTAGATATTCAAGGACCTAAAGAAGTTAAAGCAAAAGATATAACTTTAGTACCGGAGATAGAAATATTAAACCCTGATCAAACTATTTGTAACTTAGATGAAAAAACTAATTTTCATATGGAACTTATGGTAAGCACAGGGAAAGGTTATGTACAAGCGCCTAAAAATAAAACAGAGGATAGCCCATTAGGACTAATTTCAATTGACTCATTATTTAGTCCAGTCAAAAAAGTTTCTTTTTCAGTTGAAAACACAAGAGCTGGAAGTGCTCTAGATTATGACAAGTTATTAATGACTGTTGAAACAAATGGAACGGTTGATGCTGAGGATGCCATAGCATACTCAGCTAGAATTTTCCAAGACCAATTGTCAATGTTTGTTAATTTTGAAGATCCTCAAGAAGTTGTAAAAGAAGTTAAATCTTCAGAGCCTGAATTTAACAGAAATTTATTAAAAAGAGTTGAAGAGCTAGAGTTATCAGTCAGATCTATGAATTGTCTAAAGAATGATAATATAATTTATATTGGCGATTTAGTTCAAAAAACTGAGCCAGAAATGTTAAGAACCCCTAACTTTGGTAGAAAGTCACTTAACGAAATAAAAGAAGTTTTAAATACAATGTCTTTATATCTTGGAATGGAAATACCAAACTGGCCTCCTGATAATATCGCTGAACTTTCAAAGAAATTAGAGGAAAATAATTACTAATGAGACACGGTATCGGTTATAGAAAATTAAACAAAACTAGTGAGCATAGAAAGGCTTTATTTAAAAATATGCTTAATGCTTTAATTAAATATGAACAGATAATAACTACTTTACCAAAAGCAAAAGAACTTAGACCTCAAATAGATAAAGTTATCACAATCGGTAAAAGGAATATTTTAAGTAATAAAAAAAGACTGTTTTCAAAATTACAAGACAAAAAATCAGTGATAAAAGTATTTGATGAACTATCTAAAAGATACAGTTCTCGAAAAGGTGGGTATTCACGAGTTTTAAAAGCTGGATTTAGAACAGGTGATGATGCACCAATGGCTGTAATTGAATTAGTAGATAGAAATCTTGAAGCTAAAAAAGTAGACAAGCCTAAAAAAACTGAGACTAAAGATAAAAAAAAAGAAGCTCAACAAGAGCCTAAAGCAGCAAGCAAATAATTAAGCGTTCATGCCCAAATCATACACAGTAGACGATGATTACAATGACTCACGTCTAGATAAATGGTTTAAAAATAAAATAATTAATCTACCCCATTCATTATTAGAGAAAATATTAAGACAAAATAAAATTAAAGTTAATAAAAAAAGAACTAAATCTTCTTATAGACTTCAAATTGGTGATTTGATTGAGATTTACGATATTTCCAAGTTTAAACCTGTAAATAAAAAAGAAAAGATTAAATATTTACCTAAAAAAAAAGAAATTGGCACTTATGATGATTATGTAATTGAAGATAATGAAAATTTTATAGTGATTAATAAACCAATTGGTATACCAGTTCAATCGGGTACTAAATCATTTAAAAACATTATAGATATAATAAAAAACACAAAATATTTTGAAAATTCAAAACCTTTTATTGTTCATAGATTAGATAAAGAGACATCAGGGGTTTTGATAATTGCCAAAAATAGAAAGTATGCCCAATTATTTACTTCACTATTTAGAATCAGGAAAATTCATAAAACTTATTTAGCTATAGTGTATGGAAAAGTTGAAAAAACCATAAAAGTGATGAAAGATGATTTAATCTATTACGAAAAAAAAAAAAAAATTATTCAAAAAGCTTTATCAAATCTTAAAATTATCAAATCAAATGAGGGTTATTCTTACTTGGAGTTAAATCCTATTACTGGAAGAAAGCATCAATTGCGAAAACAATTACTTAACATTGGATGTCCGATAATAGGAGATGATAAATATTTTTTAAATGACAGGAAAAGATTAAAAATTAAAAATCTTATGTTACATGCATATAAAATAAAATTTATGATTAACAATATTCAATATAATTTTAAGGCAAAGTATAACGAACTATTCGAAGACTTTCTTAAAAAAAATTTTTAAATATTATTAATATTTTTAATAAAAATATTTGCTAAATTATTCTCAAAGTTCGTAGGTTTGATGTCTATTAATTTTGACATTGAAGTGACTTTTTTATTATCTAAACCGCATGGAATAATTTTTAAATATTGGTTTAAGTTATTTGAAATATTTATTGAACAACCATGGTAAGCAACCCATCTAGATACCCTAATACCTATCGCTGCAATTTTTTTATCTTTAACCCAAATGCCTATATTTTTTTTATCATTTTTGGCTTTAATCTTATAATTTTCTAAAAATTGTATTATGCTTTTTTCTACTGAATTAATTAATTTTCTTATATCTTTTTTTCTTTTGTTTAAATTGATGACAAAGTAAACAATTTTTTGCCCAGGATTGTGCAGTGTTATTTTGCCCCCTCTATCTGATTTCACTATTTTTATTTTTTTATCAATTATTTCTTTTTTATTGAAACTTACTCCAGCAGTATAAGTAGTGGGATGTTCTAGGATCCATAATAATTCTCGATTTTTGTCACTTTTTACTTCTTCAACTCTTTTATTGAGATAAAGCATTGCCGTTTTATAGGGTATACGTTTTTTGCTAATTTTGACTTCTATACTCATTTAATTTGAATTTTATCATTATATAGACTAATAGTCTCAAAAAAACTTTAAGAGGTATTTATGACTTTACCAAAATCAAGAGAAGCAAAAAAAGTCAATTTGGATTTTAATAAGGAATTTATCAGTACTTTTACTCAAAATATTGAGAGTGGGAATGTTGAATTTATCAATCAAACGCTGAAGGATTTGCACGAAGCAGATGTCGCTAATTTAATTGAAAATTTAAATCCTGATACAAGAAATAAATTAATTGAAATTGAATCATTTAATATTGATCCAGAAATTTTTATTGAATTAAATGAGTCAATTCAAAGTGAAGTTTTACAATTACTTTCTATAGAATCTCTAATCAAAATAATAAAAAGGTTAGAGTCTGATAATGCTATTAAAATTCTTGAAAATTTATCAAAAGAAGTAAAAGAAAAAGTATTAGAAAAACTTCCTCCAAAAGACAAATTTTTACTACAAGAAGGTTTAAGTTACCCTGAGGATTCCGCGGCAAGAATAATGCAAAGAGAATTTACAGCAGTACCAAGTAATTGGACTGTTGGACAAACTATAGATTATTTAAGAGAGGATAAAGATTTACCTGAAGAATTCTTGGAAATTTTTATAGTAGATAATGATTTTAAACCAATTGGAACTGTTCCTTCATCAAGAGTACTTAGAACTTCTAGAGATTTAAAAATGAATTCTATAATGAGAGAAATGCCAGTTTTAATTTCAGTTAATATGGATAAAGAAGAAGTTGGTCTCACTTTTGAAAATTATAACTTGGTTTCTGCAGGTGTAGTTAATAAAGAAAATAAGTTAGTTGGTATGATTACAGCCGACGATGTTGTTACAGTTGTTCAAGAGGAAGCTGAAGAAGATGCTTTACGATTAGCAGGGGTTGGCGATGAAGAAATCACTGATAGTGTTATGCTTAAAACAAAAAGAAGATTTAATTGGTTATTATTAAATCTATTTACCGCCTTACTTGCAACTTGGGTTATCAGTTTCTTTGGAGCTTCAATCGAACAAATGGTAGCTTTAGCTTTTCTCATGCCAATAGTTGCTTCAATGGGGGGAAATGCCGGGATGCAAACCTTAGCAGTTACAATACGGGCAATAGCCACCAAAGAATTATCAAAAAGTAATTTTAATCGAGTGGTTGGTAAAGAATTTTTGATAGGTATTTTAAATGGTGTAATTTTTGCAATAATAACTGCAATAATAGTTCAATTATGGTTTAAAGAATTAAACCTTTCACTTTTAATTGGTATTTCAATGATCTTAAATATGATTGTTGCAGGATTGTTTGGAATTTTAGTTCCAGTATCATTAAAAAAATTAAATATTGATCCTGCTTTAGCCTCAAGTGTTTTTGTAACAACTATTACAGATGTTATTGGGTTTCTCTCTTTTCTAGGCTTAGGATCTTTTTACTTTTTAAATTAGATATTATCAATTAATCTTACTTTTTTAATGTAGTAAGCAAAGAATAAATTATATTCTTTATTAGGTTTCTTAATTTTTTTAAAACTTTTTGTATTATAATTTTCTAAATAGTCTATTTTACTTGCACCTAGTTTTATTAAATCTTTTTTAATTTTATTTATCTTAAATAAACTATAATTTTTTTTTATTTTTTTTTTCAAGTCACTGAGATAATAAAAAATATTAGATGCAATTTTCATTTGATTTTTACTAAGATTTAAATTTCTTGAAGAGCAAGCTATACCATTATTTTCTCTTATAGTTTTACATTCAATTATTTTAGATTTAATCTTTTTTTTTTCGATGTGTTTCTTAATCAAGAATAATTGCTGATAATCTTTTTTCCCTAAAAAGATATACCTTGGTTTAATTATTTCTATAAATCTGTTAACTACATTTAAAACACCTTCGAAATGACCTTTTCTAAATTTACCACATAATTTTTTTGAAGATTTATCTAAAAAAATTTTGTTCTTAGGCCTAAACCCATATATGTCTTTAAATGTTGGAATATATAAATAATCAATCTTCAATTTCTTAAGCAGCTTTATGTCCTTTTTTGTATTTTTAGGATAAGACCTAAAATCACTTTTTTTATTGAATTGTTTAGGGTTCACAAAAATAGAGACTAAAGTTTTAAACTTAGATTTTTTAGATTGTTTGATCAATGAGATATGTCCTTTATGTAATCCACCCATTGTAGGTACAAAAGATGTCCCTTTATTTTTTAAAATCTCTTTTTGAAGGGTATGTTTATCTTTAAATATTTTCATTTCTATAAACCAATGATAATAACTATTATAAGAATCATATGATAAAACAAGCCATTATTCCATTAGCAGGTTTAGGAACTAGAATGCTTCCTCTAACAAGTGTAATACCAAAAGAGTTAATGCCCATTAATGGCAAACCAAATTTACAATATATATTAGAAGAATGTATTGATGCTGGTATAAAGGAATTCATTTTTATAATTTCAAAAAAAAAACTATCGATAAAAAAATATTTTTTTAACGATAATTTTTATAAAAAAATAATTAAAAAGAAAAAAGATAAAAGACTAATGGAGGAGTTTAAAAAAATAAAAAAATATCAAAAAATGATAAAATTTGTTTATCAGAATAAACCAAAAGGCACAGGTGATGCAGTTTTAAAATGCCAAAAATATATAAAAAGCAAATACTTTTTAATGCTTTTACCTGATGACTTAATAATTAAAAATAATTGTTCAAAAGAAATGATACGATTACACAAAAAAACTAATGGATCTATAATTGCCACAAAAAGAGTAGAAAGAAAAACAGTATCAAGATGGGGAGTTTTATCAATTAAAAATAAAAAAAAAAGATATTTTCAAATTAAAGATGTTGTAGAGAAACCTAGCATTAAAAAAGCGCCATCAAATTTTGCAATTATTGGTAGATATATATTGCCAACAAAAATTTTTACTGAAATAAAAAAATTAAAACCAGGTCAAGGAGGGGAGATACATATTACTGACGCAATTAGAAGTTTAATTAAAAAAGAAAATAAATTTTACGGAAATATTTTTACAGGTAAGTATTTAGATTGTGGAACTTTAAGCGGATATATTAATTCAGGAATACAAATATCTAAAGGAAAATAAATGAAACTATGTATGATAGGAACTGGTTATGTTGGATTGGTAAGTGGTGTTTGCTTTGCTGATATAGGAAATCAAGTTATCTGTGTTGATAAAGATAAAAACAAAATAGATAAACTCAACTCTGGAATTTCACCTATCTATGAGCCAGGATTAGATGAATTAATAAAAAAAAATTTTGTAGCTAAACGTCTCTCATTCACAACAGATATTAATAAAGCTATAAATATATCAGATATAATATTTATATGTGTAGGAACTCCAACAAAAAAAGGATCAATTAAAGTGGATTTATCTTTTATTTATAAATGTGCAAAAGAAATTTTAAAATATTCAAAAAGAAAAAAGATTATAATCACCAAGTCTACAGTCCCAGTAGGAACAGGCGATGAAATTGAAAAAATTCTAAAAAAAAAGAAAAAACTTTTTACAGTAATCTCTAATCCTGAATTCTTAAGAGAAGGAGAAGCAATACGTGATTTTAGATATCCTGATAGGATCGTAATAGGATCAAACGAAAAAAAAGCCTTTAATATTATGAGAAAACTTTATACGCCATTAACAAACAAAGGCTCAAAATTTTTTACTACTTCAAGAAGAGGAGCTGAATTAATAAAATATGCTTCAAATGCTTTTCTTGCAACTAAAATTACTTTTATTAATGAACTTGCTAATTTATGTGAAAAGTCTGGAGTAAATATAGAAGATATTTCATTAGGTATGGGTTCTGATAGTAGAATAGGCGGTAGGTTTTTACGTGCTGGCCCAGCTTATGGCGGTTCATGCTTTCCAAAAGACACTAAAGGTTTAGTATCAGCTGCAGAGAAATATAAAATAAATCTATCAGTTGTTAAATCAGTAATTAAATCTAACCAAGAAAGAGTGAGTTTACTTACAAATAGAATTCAAAAAATATTAGGTTCAAATATAAGAAATAAAAAAATTTCTTTCTTAGGTGTTACATTTAAACCAAACACTGATGATATGAGGGATTCTACCAGCCTCAAAATGATACCTTATTTATGCAAAAAGGGAGCTAAAGTTAATTACTATGATCCCTCTGGAGAAAAAAAAGAATTTAGAAAAATCAAAAACTGCAATTACAAAAACAATATAAAATCTAATTGTAATGGTGCAGACCTAGTAGTTCTACTCACTGAATGGGATGAATTCAAATCGATAGACTTCAAAAAAATTGTTAAAAATAGTAAATTTAAAGTGTACGACCTAAGAAATCTTTATTCTGCTGAAGAAATGAAAAAAAATAAGATCAAATATTATTCCGTTGGCAGACCTAGCATTAATTAAGTTCAAAGATAGCATCAACTTCAACCGCAACACCCAATGGTAAACTGTTAACACTCACAGCTGCACGTGTATGTTCACCTTTTTTATCAAAAATCTTTGCTATAATATCTGAAGCACCGTTTATAATTTTTGGCTGATCTTTAAAATCATCCGTTGAATTAACATATCCTGTTAATTTAATACAAGATTTAACTTTATCCAAATCTCCTCCACAAGCATTTCTAACATGCGCGACAATATTTAAACCACATCTTTCGGCAGCTTGATAACCTTTCTTTAAATCTAAATCTTTTCCAATTTTACCAGTTATAAGTTTTGCATTTTCGTCAATAGATATTTGACCAGAAATATATAATAGTTTTCCAACAATCTTAGTGGCAACATAAGCTCCTACTGGAGCTTTTGGTTCAGGTAGTTTTATATTTAAGCTCTTTATTTTGTTTTCTATTTCGCTCATTTTCTTTTGCCTTTTTTTTTATTCTTATCGTATTCTTTTCTTTTTTCAATTAATATAAGTGCTTCTTCCATAGTAAGTTCGTTTGGATCTTTTTCTTCTGGGATTGTTGCGTTTAGAGATTTATATTTTATATAGGGACCATATTGACCTTTCATAATTCTAACTGGTTTTTTATCCTCAGGATGCTCTCCAAGATCTTTGATAAGTGAAGAAGAAATCCTCCCTGGCTTAGCCTCAGCAATTAAAGTTATTGCTCGATTAATTCCAATTGAAAAAAGATCTTCAACATTTTCTAATCTTGCAGATTTATTTTCACATTTTAGATACGGACCAAATCTTCCAGAATTAAGAGTTATATCTTGTCCATTATCTGGATGCTGTCCTAATACTTTTGGAAGTGAACATAGATATTTTGCTTTATCTAAATCAACGCTGTCAACATCAATACCTTTTGGAATTGATACATTTTTGAGATGCTCATTCTCATTTTTTTTCTTTCTACCTTTTTTCTTTTTTGTTTCTAATTCTTCTTTTTCTTTTTCATATTGCAAGTAGGGGCCAAATCTACCATTCTTTAAATATATATCTTTACCTTTATCGTTTTGACCCAGTAATTTAGGCTCCGCTAAATTATATTGAGCTGCAGCTTTAGCTTTAGATAAAGGTCTAGTAAATTTACATTCTGGATAATTTGAACAACCTATAAAAGCCCCACCTCTAAAACTATTCTTAAGACTTAGTTCTCCATTGGAACATAGCTTACACTTTCGATCTATAGCGTCTTTATCATCTCTTTCAAAAATTAAAGCTCCTAAACTTTCATTTAATAAGTCTAATACTTCTCTAGTTCTCTTTTCTTTAACTTTTCCAACATTTTCATAAAAATCTTTCCAGAAATTATCTAAAACTTGAACCCATTCAATTTTACCACTAGTGATTTCATCTAGCTGATTTTCTAGGTCTGCAGTAAAGTTATAATCCACATATTTAGAGAACAATTTCTCTAAAAAAGCTGAAATTAGCTTACCTCTGTCAGTCGGATTAAACCTTTTATTAATTAATTCCACATAATTTCTCGTTGATAAAACTGAGATAATACTGGCATAAGTGGAGGGTCGTCCAATGCCTAATTCCTCCATTTTTTTTACCAAACTAGCTTCAGAGTATCGTGGGGGTGGATCTGTAAAATGTTGTTCATCATTTAGCTTAAGTATATTTATTTCTTCTCCGACTTTGACTTCAGGTAAAATATTTTTTGCATCTTCGTCAGTTTCTTGAACTTGATAAACTTTAAGAAATCCATCAAATTTTACGACTGATCCGCTAGCTCTAAAATTAATCTTATCATCATTTGAAGAAATAATTATTGTATTTCTATCAAACTCTGCTGGAGTCATTTGAGATGATAAGGCTCTACTCCAAATTAATTCATAAAGTTTAAATTGATCTGCATTTACATATTTTTTTATATCAGAAGGTTTCCTGCTTATATTAGTTGGTCTGATTGCCTCATGAGCTTCTTGAGCGTTCTTTGCTTTTTTCCCCGTATAACTATTTGGTGCCATTGGTAAATATTTATCACCATAATCATCAGTAATAAATTTTCTAAAGTCATCTATTGCTTCTTTTGAAATATTAGTTCCATCAGTTCTCATATAAGTAATTAATCCAGTTGTTTCGCCCTCGATATCTACACCTTGATAAAGTCGTTGTGCAATTTGCATTGTTCTGGAAGCTCCAAAACCAAATCGTCCCGAAGCAGTCTGTTGTAAAGTTGATGTTGTAAAAGGTGCTAGGGGGTTTCGTCTAAACACTTTTGTATTCACATCAGCAATTTTAAATTTTGTTTTATTGATTACATCAACTGCTTTTTGTATTTCATCTTTATTTTTGAAAGAAAATTTTTCAATTTTTTTTCCATCAAATAAACTTAATTTTGAAAAAATATTTTTATTATCTTTGTTCGTAAAGTCGGATGTAAGAGTCCAGTATTCTTCTGGTTTAAATAATTCTATTTCTTTCTCTCTTTCAGTAATAAGTCTTAAGGCTACTGATTGAACTCTTCCTGCTGATTTTGATCCAGGTAATTTTGTCCAAAGGATTGGTGAGATATTAAATCCCACAAGATAGTCTAAGGCTCTTCGTGCTAGATAGGCTTCAACTAGAGGTAAATGAATTTCTCTTGGATTTTTAATAGCATCTAGAATTGCTTTTTTTGTAATCTCATTAAAAACAACACGCTCAAGATGTTTATCTTTTAATAATTTTTTTTTATCTAAAACCTCTTTAACATGCCATGCGATAGCTTCACCTTCACGATCAGGGTCTGTAGCTAAAATAATTTTATCGGAATCTTCAGCAGCATTAGTGATTTCTTTTAAATATTTTTTTGAAAAAGAGTCTATTTCCCATTCCATTTGAAATTTATTTTCAGGATCTACAGATCCATTTTTGGAAGGAAGATCTCTTATGTGCCCATAACTAGCTAAAACCAAATAATCTTTACCTAAATATTTATTTATTGTTTTTGCTTTTGCTGGACTTTCAACAATTACTAAATTCATTATTCGTTTATTTTCAAAATTAAACGAATTTGTCAAATTTATTATTTAAAAACTAGAAAAGACAACACTTATAACTTAATTTTACTTTCTTCAGAATTTTTTAATCGAACTATATTTTCTCGATGTGTGTAAACGATAATTACGAAAAAAATAAAAAGTATTAAAGAAAAATTATTAATAAAAAAATGTGAATAAACAAAAACAATTAGAGATGAAACGATTGAAGATAATGATGCGTATCTAAATAACAAAGATAAAACAAGCCAAGTAATTCCAAAAATTAGAAAAAATTTATACGAAAGTGCTAATATAACACCTAGATAAGTTGCAACCCCTTTGCCTCCTTTAAATTTTAACCAAACAGGAAAAATATGACCGATAAAACAAATCAAAGCAGAATATGAAATTAGATTTTCAAAAAAAGTAAATGTTATGATGATAGAAAAATATCCTTTTAGCAAGTCAAGCATAAGGGTAGTAACAGCTAGAGATTTTTTTCCAGTTCTTAAAACATTTGTTGTTCCAATATTGCCTGATCCTATTTCTCTAATATCTTTTTTTAAAAAAATTTTTGTTAAAATTAATCCAAAAGGAATTGATCCTAATAAATAAGAATACACTGCAACTATTATTAAATTTATATCCATTATTTTGAGTAAACTAGTTCACCGTTAAGATAAGTCATTAAAATCTTTCCTTGGAGATTTCTATTTTCTATGGCTGTATTTTTTGATTTAGATTTTAGCTTATCAGTATTTACTTTCCATGGAGCTTCTAAATCAAATATACAAATATCTCCATCTGATCCTTTTACTAAAGTACCTTTTTTAATATTCAATATTTTAGCAGGATTGATGGTTAAGGTTTCTATTATTTTACTTAGAGGAAGAGATTCATTATGATACATTTCTAAAGAAAGAGGCAGAAGGGTCTCTACACCAATAGCACCAGTAGCAGCTTGTGAGAATGGTAATCTTTTGCTTTCTTCATCCTCAGGTAAATGATCTGAAACTATTACATCTATTAACCCATCTTTGATACCTTGAACAAGTGACAATCTATCTTCTTCAAGCCTAAGGGGAGGAGATAATTTTAAAAAAGTCTTAAATTCACCAATATCATTCTCATTTAAGGATAAATTATTTATTGAGACACCTACGCTAAATTTTTTACCATTATTTTTATTTTTTCTAATAACATCTAAAGATTGTTTAGATGAAATTTGATTTATGTGATATCTACAAGGATATTCACTAAGTAAACTTAAGTCTCTTTCAATTATTATTTTTTCAGCTAGAGCTGATACACCTTGTAGCCCAAGTCTCGTAGCTATTTCTCCGTCGTTGATGCAAGCGTTTTTTGATAACTCATAGTCTTCTGCATGTTGCATTATTAAAACCCCAATATCAGAAGCATAATCCATTATCCTAGACATTAGCTCTGTATTTTGAATAGTTTTATTTACATCGCTAAAGCCAATTATTCCTCTACCAGAGAGTAAACCAAACTCAGTCATCAGCTTACCTTCGCATTGTTTAGTTATTGAAGCACAAGGAAAAAGGTTAACATTAGCTTTGTCTCTTCCTCTTCTAATAATGAAATCAACCATTGAAACGTTATCAATAATGGGTTTCGTATTAGGCATAGTTACTATAGATGTAACCCCTCCAGCTAAAGCTGCTTGGCTAAGAGTTCTAAAGTTTTCCTTATATTCATATCCTGGCTCGCCTACAAAAGCCTTCATATCTACTAACCCTGGAATTAAAATATTATCTTTTAAATCAATTATCTCAGCATCTTTATTAGCGTCAGTTTTTTTTACATTTTTTCCTATAGCTTTTACTTTTCCTTTATCATCTAAAATTAAAGAGCCTTTCTCATCCATGCTTTGTGATGGATCTATAATTCTTGCATTAATAAAAATTTTTTCTTTCATTTATTTACAATACTTTTTTAAACAAGCCATTCTTACTGCTACACCTAATTCAACTTGCTCTTTAACCAAACTAACGTTTATGTCATCTGCAAGTTTTGTATCTATTTCTACCCCTCTATTCATTGGACCGGGATGCATAATCAGTGCATCTTTTTTTGCAAATTTTAATTTTTCTGGAGTTAAACCGTAAAATTCATAATATTCTCTTTTTGAAGGTAAGAATGAACCCTGCATTCTTTCATTTTGTAATCTTAACATCATTACAATGTCGCAACCTTCAAGACCCTTCTTCATATCTGTAAAAGACTTTACTCCCATTCTATCAATTGATTTTGGCATTAATGTTTTAGGTGCTATTACATTTACTTCAGCACCTAACATGTTCATTAAATAAATATTTGATCTAGCTACTCTTGAGTGAAGTATGTCACCACAAATTGCTATCTTCAGTCCTTCAATCTTACCTTTTCTGTTAATTATTGTTAAAGCGTCAAGTAAAGCTTGAGTAGGGTGTTCTCTTCTTCCATCACCAGCATTTATAACTGCACAATTAACTTTTTGAGATAATAAATTTGGTGCACCAGAGTCTTGATGTCTAATTACAATTAAGTCAGGGTGCATCGCGTTTAAAGTCATTGCTGTATCAATTAAAGTTTCACCTTTTTTAAGTGCTGAGTTGTCCATGTTCATAGACATTACATCTGCACCTAATCTTTTACCTGCTAGATCAAACGAACTTTGAGTTCTTGTGGATGGTTCAAAAAATAAATTAATTTGAGTTTTTCCTCTTAGAACATCTAATTTTTTTGAGCTACTTCTGTTTAATTCAATAAATTTTTTTGCTTCATCTAATATTGCTTTAGCTTCTAATATCGAAAGGTTTTGAATACCAAGAAGATGTTTGGGAGAGTTTTTAATAGCTGTATTGTTTTTCTTAACTGCCATTAAAATCAACTCTATAGGCGTTTTATAGTATCAGATCAAGTATTTTCTTTAGTTAAGTAGTCCAAGGCACCTTGAAGTATAAATTGTGCAGAATTCTCATCTAATTTGCTTATTTTTTTTGATGTGTTTGATGCTAAATTATTGGATAAATTGAATGCTCCCTGACTTGATAATCTTTCATCCCATAAAGTGACATTTTCAGTAACATCTTTTGATAGATTAATAGCTAAATCTTTAGCTGATTGCGACGATTGACTAGATGATCCGTCCATATTGATTGGATTGCCAACAACTATACCTTTAATCTGATTTTCATTAAAAATCATTATTATTTCTTTGAGAAATTCAGAATATTTATTTTTTATTAAAGTTGTATAAGGAGTTGCAATAATTTTATTTTCATCAGAAATGGCTATACCAACACGTTTTCTACCTGGGTCAATTCCCATTAACCTAGACTTTTTATCGAGTTTTTTCTTAAATTCTTCAATATCAAGCATGAAATTTACCTAATTTGTGATAAAACACATTTAAATTAACTTATTTCACAAATGTCCCTAGATAAAGAAAAAATTAAACATGTTGCAAAATTAGCTCGAATTTCAGTTGATGAAGCCAAAGTTGAGAGTCTAACAAAAGATTTAAACTCTATTTTTAAGTTTATAGAGCAATTAAATGAACTAAATACAGATAAAGTTGAACCATTAACTTCTATACTTAATCAGTCATTAAGATCGAGAAAAGATGAAATTAGCGATGGTAAGATAAGAGAGAAAATTCTGAAAAAATTCTCCTAAAGAAAACGAAGAATTTTTTGTAGTTCCTAAGGTGGTGGAGTAATGGCTGATATTACAAATCAAAGTCTAAATGAAATTATAGAAAACGTAAAAACGAAAAAAGTCTCATCTACAGAATTAACTAAAGCATATGTAAAAAATATTGAAAGTGCAAAAAAGTTAAATGCATTTGTTACTACAACATTCGATCAAGCTTTAGATAAGGCAAAACAATTTGATAATAAACCAAATTTTGATCAATTACTTCCTGGAATACCTTTAGCTGTAAAAGATTTATTTTGTACAGAAAATACAAAAACAACTGCTGGAAGTAATATTTTAAATAATTTTATTCCATCTTATGAGTCAACAGTTACAAAAAATTTATGGGACCATGGGTCTTTTCTTTTAGGAAAATTAAATTGTGATGAGTTTGCAATGGGCTCTTCTAATGAAACAAGTCATTATGGAAATGTTATTAATCCAGTAGGAGATCAATTAGTACCTGGCGGCTCATCTGGAGGATCCTCATCCGCTTTAGCTGCTGACTTAACTCCAGCTACAATTGGAACAGATACAGGTGGATCAATAAGACAACCAGCTTCTTTCACAGGCACAGTAGGTTTAAAACCAACTTATGGTTTATGTTCTAGATGGGGCATCGTAGCTTTTGCATCTTCTTTAGATCAAGCTGGTCCAATGACAAAAACTATTCAAGACTGTGCAATTATGTTGGAGGCCATGTCTGGGTTTGATAAAAAAGACTCTACTTCAATAAATAAAAAGGAAGAGCAATATTCAAAAAATTTAAAAGATAATATTAAAGGTTTAAAAATTGGAATTCCAAAAGAATATCGTGTTGACAATATGCCTAAAGAAGTTGATGAGCTCTGGGAAAAAGGAAAAAAGATATTAAAAGATCTTGGCGCACAATTAATTGATATTTCACTGCCTCATACAAAATATGCTTTACCTACTTATTATATAGTTGCTCCAGCTGAAGCTTCGTCCAATTTAGCCAGATATGATGGAGTTAGATATGGTTATAGATCAAAACAAGGAAAAGATTTAATTGAGATGTATGAAAAAACTCGGTCTGAAGGTTTTGGAGATGAGGTTAAACGTAGAATATTAATTGGAACTTATGTTCTTTCATCAGGTTATTATGATGCTTATTATCTTAAAGCACAAAAAGTTAGACAACTAATTAAAAAAGATTTTGATGATAGTTTTAAAAAGATTGATGCAATTCTAACACCATCAACACCAAGTTCTGCATTCAAAATAGGAGAAAAAACAAATGATCCTGTTTCTATGTATTTGAATGATATTTTTACTGTACCTGTAAATTTAGCTGGTCTACCAGCTTTATCAATGCCTGCAGGTGTTGATAACAAAGGTCATCCTTTAGGTTTACAGCTTATTGGTAAAGCATTAGACGAGCAAAAAATTCTTAATATTGGTTATGCATTTGAAAAAAACTGTTGTTTTAGAAATAAAATTAAAAAGTGGTGGTCATGAGCAAAGAAAAATTTGATTATTTTATTAAGGGAGAAAAAGGGAAATATGAAGTTGTGATAGGGCTTGAAGTTCATGCTCAAGTTTTATCTAAATCCAAACTTTTTTCTGGGTCATCAACTAAATTTGGTGCTGATCCTAATAACCAGGTAAGTTTGATAGACTCTGCTTTTCCAGGAATGTTACCGGTCATCAATGAAGAATGTGTTAAGCAAGCAGTAAGAACTGGCCTTGGTTTAAATGCTAAAATAAATAATTACTCAGTTTTTGATAGGAAAAATTATTTCTATGCAGATTTACCTCAAGGTTATCAAATATCTCAGTATAAGAATCCCATCGTAGGAGAAGGCAAAGTATTATTAGATATGCCTTACGGGTCAAAAGAAATTGGCATAGAGAGACTTCATCTCGAGCAAGATGCGGGTAAAAGCATTCATGATATGGATCCATCTAACACTTACGTAGATTTAAATCGTTCAGGAATTGCTTTAATGGAAATTGTTAGCAAACCAGATCTTAGATCACCAGATGAAGTTAATGCTTACATAAAAAAATTAAGATCAATCATGAGATATTTAGGAACCTGTGATGGAAATATGCAAGAGGGATCACTTAGAGCAGATGTAAACGTATCTGTAAGAAAAGAAGGTGATACAAATTTTGGAACACGTTGTGAAATCAAAAATGTAAATTCTATAAAATTTATGCAGATGGCAATAGAATATGAAGCTGCAAGACAAGTTGAACTAATAGAAAATGGTAAAAAAATAGATCAAGAAACAAGACTTTTCGACACTAAAAAAAATGAAACAAGATCAATGAGATCCAAAGAAGATGCACATGATTATAGATATTTTCCTGATCCAGATCTTCTTCCATTAAAGTTAGAACAAAAATTAATCGATGACTTAAAAAAATCTCTTCCAGAGCTCCCTGATAAAAAAAAGGAAAGATTTGTAAAAGAATATGGACTAAATGCATATGAAGCAAATGTTTTAGTCTCAGAAAAAGAAATATCTGACTATTACGAAGAAGTTGCAAAACTATCTGATAAAAAACTTGCAGCTACTTGGATGATGGGGGATTTATTTGCAATGTTAAATGATAGGGGGCTTGATATATCAAAATCTCCTATATCAGCAAAACATTTCGCAGAGTTAGTTCAAGCAATTAAATCCGGAGAAATTTCAGGAAGAATAGCAAAAGAAGTTTTCGAAATTATGGTTGAAAGCGGAGATAATCCAAAAAAAATTATAGAGTCAAAAGGAATGAAGCAGCAAAGTGATCCTAAAGAATTAGAGAAGATGATTAATGAAATATTATCCAAAAATAAAGATAAGGTTGATCAATACAAAGCTGGAAAAGAAAAATTATTTGGTTTTTTTGTTGGACAGGTTATGAAATTATCTGGTGGAAAAGCAAATCCTCAATTAACAAACGAGATTCTAAAAAAACTTTTAAAAGGCTAATTATGCCTAAAAAATTAGATTTAACAGATAATCTTGAAAAGTATATTATTGAACATTCTGATGATCTTACTAACGTTCAAAAAGAGATCTTAAATTATAATCTTAGCCTTGGTGATCAAAA
>QCMS01000006.1 GCA_003213555.1 Pelagibacteraceae bacterium AG-422-I02
GAAATCTTTTTAAATAATATTGGAGAGCCAAATAAATTATTTAAAATTAAAGAAAATGGAGAGCTAAAGGAAATTGATTTAGAAATTAATTCTGAACCTAATGGACTTGGTACAGGCGCAGCTGTAGCCGATATCGATAAAGATGGTATTTTAGAATTATTAATCTCACACGGAGAAACAGGCAACCAAATACTAACTCTTTATAAAGCTGATATTAAAAAAAATAATAATTATTTAAGAATTAAACCTTTAAATAAAAATGGAGCACCCGCAAGAGGTGCCACGGTAACGCTTACTTCTAATTTAAGAGAACACTCTAAAACAATCGATGCAGGATCAGGATATTTATGTCAAATGGAGCCTGTTGCTCATTATGGACTTCGGGAAGGTGAAAAAGATTTTAAAGTTTCAATTAAGTGGACAAACGGAAAGACTAATAATTATAAAATAACAAAAACTGGTAAGACTTATATTTTTAAACAAAGTAAGATGACTATCTCGCCATCTTAATAAATATATCACCCATTCCAATATTCATTTCTTCTAAAGGAATATCATTTTTGAAAGCACAGAATTTTCCGGTGATTTCATTAGACTCTATTTTTTTAATATCTGCTTTTTGACATTTTCTTGCTTCGTATAAAATTCCTATTACTAACTTATTATCAACCACATGAACTTCTTCTTTATTTAACTTTTGACCATTACAGAAATAATTTCTGTTTACTTCCTTTGGAAAATCTTTTTTTGTGCATGGATTATCTATTAAGAGGACATCAATCATTTTTGGGCCATCCTTAAATTTATGTTTGATTTTTTTAACCTTAGTGTAATTCATGAGGTCACAAGAACATGGCCAACAACATCTGTAAAGTTCACCACAAATATTTTTTTGTGTTCTTAATTCTTTAACAAAAATAAAATCTGGTTTTTCTCCCGGGTTAATCAATGAACCTGATACGGGACAATATAATTTATTATACTCAATAAATTCTTCATATGTTAAATCTTGGTCAATTAAATATTTAAAAAATCTTGGTCCAGCTGCATTTCTATTACTGTCAGGAAAGATTTTGGTCCAGTTTTTTACAAGATTTTCATAGTAAAATTTTTTTTGCTGATAGTTAACCTCTGCGTATATCGAAGAGCAAAGAATAAATAGAAAAACTGATACTTTAATTATAAATTTCATTTTAAATATTTAATCATTTTTAAAATAATTACGCTGCGGTTTTCTTGCTATTTTTGTGATATCAATTTTTTCTTCTAATTTTTTTAATTCCGCAATCTTTACATTTTATCGTTTCAGTTGAACCGCCTAGGCTAAAACTATAATTAATATCAACTTTTTCATATCTGTGGATACCTATTTTACAAAACAGTAAATACAACCGTCTAATCATAATTTAAACAAAAATATTATTAATGATATTTTAGGAGGTAATTAAATGTCTGGTTGGGAAATATTAATTGTTTTAGCCGTAATTTACGCAATAACTAATTAAATTAAAAGGGAATAAAAATTGGAAAAATTTTAATTTGGACTTTCTTTTCCAAATCTAAAATTCGTGTATCCAAAAGTTAATAAAAAAATTAACGCAATTGGATAAACTATATTTTTATTTGGTCTATCTGGATTTTCAATTTTAAAATTACTTATGATGTCACCCATTTGAATACCAGATTTTTTTGCCTCTCCTTTCCAATTTAATTTGTCTACAGTGAGTTGATCATTCTGATCTGCTAATGTTACTCCATATTCTTCTAAATTATAATTATTTTCAAATTTTCCTTTATCAATCACGAATAATTTATATCTTTCTCCGTATTCAGTTACTCGAGTAACCTTAATGTGAACTTCTTTTGAGGGATCGAAAGATAAATTTTGAATACTTTCTGCTGAGAGTTTTTGTTCATTAAATTTTGGGTAGAATTTACCTAATACATAGTCGGGAGCTAAAAATGATAAAGATATTATTAAGAAAGCTATAGTCTCGTACCACCTTAATTTATTTATAAACCATTGTTGTGTTGCTGCAGTGAAAACTAAAATACCTATTAATGAAGTGACTATTACCAATATTGCCTGCCAGATACTATCTACTCCAATTAATAAAAGTTCATGGTTAAATAAAAAGACGATCGGTAAAATTCCTGTTCTTAAACTATACCAAATAGCTTGGAGTCCTGTTCTTAAAGGATCTCCACCAGAAATTGCTGCTGCTGCATAAGACGCTAAACCTACAGGAGGAGTTACATCGGCCATCAGTCCAAAATAAAATACGAATAAGTGAACAGCAATTAATGGAAAAATAAAACCTGAAGCATTTCCAACGTCTACTAAAACAGTGGCCATTAGTGAAGCCACCACCACATAGTTTGCGGTTGTTGGAAGACCCATTCCAAGAAGTAAACAAAGAATAATAGTTAATAAAATTAATATGATTACATTATCTCTTGCTATTGTTTCGATGACTATAATTAAATTAGTACTTAATCCTGTTGAACCAACCGCTCCTACTATTATACCTGCTGTGGCAATCGCTATTCCAACTCCAACCATATTAATTGCTCCTTTTTGAAGTCCAACAATAGTTTGGTTCCACCATTCGATTAAGCCGGTTTTATAATCTGAGTTTTTAATTATACGATTTATCAAATTCACAATGATTAAAGAAATAGTTGCATAAAAAATCGAAAAACCTGCCGTGTATCTCATGTAGACAAGTAGAAAAATTAATACAAAAATTGGTATTAGAAAATGTAATCCAGATAAAAAAGTTTTCTTAAGATGAGGTACGTCTGAATCATCCATTCCTTTGAGTCCTAGTTTAAGAGCCTCTAGATGAGATATATAAAATAAAGCAATGTATGAAATGATAGCTGGTAAAAAAGCATGTTTGACAACTTCAAAATAGGTTACACCAATAAAACTTGCCATTACAAAAGCTGCCGCTCCCATAACCGGTGGCATAATTTGACCATTTACAGATGATGAAACTTCAATTGCACCAGCTTTCTCTTGAGAGAAACCAGTTTTTTTCATAATCGGAATTGTAAAAGTTCCAGTGGTGACAGTATTAGCAATTGAAGAACCTGAAATCATACCAGTCATTCCAGAACCTAAAATTGCAGCTTTAGCAGGTCCTCCTCGCATCTTACCCACCATTGCGAATGCTAAATCTAAAAAATATTTTCCTCCGCCTGCTGTTTCTAACAATGCTCCAAAAAGAACGAATAAAAATATGAAATCAACAGATACGCCTATAGGTATTCCAAAAATAGCTTCTTGATCAAACCATTGGAAGCCAACTAGTCTTTTAACAGATAGACCACCGTGAGAAATAATATCTGGCGCATATTTACCAAAATAAGAAAATAAAAGAAAACAGATAGCAATTATTACTAATGGTAATCCGATAGCTCTTCTTGTGGCCTCTAAAAGTATTAAAATACCTGTTGCCCCAATAATAAGCTCTACAGGAACTTTAAATCCGAATATCTCTTTAACTAAAAGTATCCCGCCCCTATTAACAAGATCGTCATAAAAAAAATAAATATAAAGGCAACAGAATGCAGCGACAATACTTATAAGAATATCAAAAACTGATATTTTCTTTCCTCGTACAACAGGAAAGATTAAAAATGTAAGTGTGAGTGCGAAACCTAAATGTATTGCTCTAGCAGGTAAACCTTTGAACATTCCAAAGTTAAACCAAAAAGGAAAAGGAGAAGCATACCAAAGTTGAAATAATGTCCAAATAATTGCTATTCCAAATACTATTTTTAAATGGATGCCTGATAAATTTCTAGTAGGAGAAATATCTTCTTGAATTTTGTCTTTAATCTTACTTTGAATTGTTTGATTCATTGCGTTTAAGATACATTATTCTAAAAAAAAAGGCCCAAGAAATATTGGGCCTTTTTTAATTAAACTAAAAAGTTGAATTACATTAATCCAGCTTCTTTGTAGTACTTAATTGCACCTGGATGTAATGGAGCCGATAAACCATCAGCTATCATATTTTTCTTTTCCAGAGGTCCAAAAGCTGGGTGTTGAGCTCTGAAGTCATCAAAGTTCTCCATTACCGCTTTTGTTACTAAGTATACAAGTTCCTCAGAAACATCTGCGCTTGTCACAACTGTAGCTTTTACACCAAACGTTGTAGCGTCTTTTTTCTGATTTGAATAAGTTCCTTTTGGAATTACAGCTTTTGCATAGTAATCAGCTCCATCAATTAAACCTTGAACTGGCGCGCCTGTCAAATTGATTGGGCTAGCTTTTGCTTTACAAGTAGCTGCTTGCTCCATAGCACCATTTGGAAATCCTACTGAATATCCGAATGCATCTATTTTACCATCGCAGAGAGCTTTTACCTGTTCAGAAGAAGTCAGCTCAGTAGTAGCTTTAAACATACTCATGTCTGCTCCCATAGCTTTCATTAATTCTTCCATAGTTCCTCTCTGACCAGAACCTGGGTTACCGATGTTTACTGTTTTTCCTTTTAGGCCCTTGAAATTTTTAATTCCAGATTTTTTACTTGCCCAAATTTGAAAAGGTTCATTATGAACAGAAAATACAGCTCGTAAATTACTAAACTGTTTTCCTTCCCATTTGCTTGAACCGTTGTAAGCATGATACTGCCAGTCTGACTGAGCAACACCAAATTGAAACTCACCATCTTTGATTTGTCCAATATTGTAGTTAGAACCACCTGTTGAAGGTGCAGTACATCTATAAGCTTTAGCTGTACCTTTTTTTCTACCATGATCAGCACTTATTGCTGACTTGTGTAACATTTTACAGATAGCGTTACCTGTTTGGAAATATACTCCAGTTGGTCCGCCTGTTCCTATTGTAAAGAACTCTGCTGATTTTGCGATCGAAGTAATAGGGCTTGAAAAAGCAAACATTACTAGTACCGCTGAAATCAATGACGTCATTTTTTTCATGTGTACTCCTCTTGTTATAAAAATGAATTTAACTATTTTATTGAATGGAGGTCAAAGAGAATCTTATAAATTTTTGGCCCAATTTGATAATTTATTTATGCCTTCAACTACATTTGGGGCATACTTTTTAATCATCTCATCATCTATCATCTTACAATTAGTTACGTTTTTAAAAAACTCTACTCCATCAAAATCGGTATAACTTAATCTCGTTAACATTTTTTTTGATTTAAAACCAAAGTCCGAGCCTGGCAACATTGCAACACCCGTTTCTTTTAAAATAGCTTCACATAGTTTTGATGATGTTTTATATTTTTTATTTTTAAATTCCGGCATTAAATAAAACGCTCCCTGTGGTGGTGCTATTAATATCTTATTTGATTTCAGATTATTATAAACATAATTTCCTACAGATCTTAATATCGCTCTTACTTTAAGTTTGTAAATATCGTGCTCATGAGCGTATGCTTCTATTGATGCGTATTGAGTAGGTGTGTTAACAGTAGAATATGATTCGCTTGCAAGAGATTTTAAACTTTTTAAAAATTCAGATAATTTTTTTGGAACAGCTAAAAATCCAAGTCTCCATCCTCCAGCTCCACACCATTTACTTAAGCCTCCAGTTATAAAAGTTAATTCAGGATAAAATTTTGAGATCGAATTATACTCGCCGTTAAATGTAAGGTCTGTATAAATTTCATCTGACAAAACCATAATTTTATATTTTTTTGCAATTTTAGCTAGTTCTTTTAAATTATTACAAACTACTCCTGATGGATTATTTGGAGAATTAAGAATTAAAATTAAATTTTTGTTTTTTCCTACTGATTTAATTTTTTTTTCTAGTTCTCGCCCAGTTGGAAACCAATTATTTTCTCTTTTAGTTTCTAACCAATGTACTTTGTTTGAACCTATTTCTGCCTGAGGTTCATATGATACCCAGCCAGGGGCTGGAATTATAATTTCTCCGTTAAATGCTATGTGTATTAATAACATTGCTTCTTTTGATCCAGGAGTAATTAATATATTTTCTTTTGGGTATTCATTTCCCGTTCTTTTGGATAAGTACTTTGAAATATTTTCTCTTAATTCAGGCAATCCTTGTATCGGTAAGTATTCTTTTCTATAAGCGTTTTTTTTTAATGCATCAACAATTTTTTCTGGAACTGGGAATGGTGATTGTCCAAAACCAAATTGATAAACTTTTTTTCCTTTAGAAATAAGTTCTTTAGATTTTTCATTAATTACAAGTGTAGAAGACTCTTTTAGCTTAAGAATTTTCTTTTTTACTTTAGAGGTCATTTTAACTTTAAATTACCTATACGGGGACTGCCTATTAGAAGTCAAATCAATTGTTAAAATTGGAACATTTGACAAAACGATTCGGTCATGTTTTAATCTTCCTTTGTTCTCAACTTGAACCTACATATAGTATAAAAAAAGTTATCTGACACAAATATGAATTTCAACTCTTCAAATATCATAGCGCTATTAGGGCCAACTAATACTGGAAAGACCTATGTGGCAATTGAAAAAATGTTGGAATTTGATTCTGGCATATTTGGTTTACCCTTAAGACTACTCGCTAGAGAAGTTTATGACAAGTGCGTAAATAAAGTTGGAATAGAAAAAGTTGCTTTAATTACTGGAGAGGAAAAAATTATCCCAAGCACTGCTTGTTATTTTATTTGCACCGTAGAGTCTATGCCAAAAGATAAAAAAGTTGATTTTGTTGCTATTGACGAAATACAGATGTGCGCAGATAAGGAAAGAGGTCATATTTTTACTGAGAGATTATTGGAGTTAAGAGGTGAAAAACAGACTATGTTTCTTGGATCACAAGTGATGGCAAAAATTATTGAGGAATTAGTTGATAATGTTAAATTTGAAAAAAAAGAACGGTATTCTAAACTTGGCTATTCAGGAATTAAAAAAATTTCAAGATTAGACAGAAAAGTTGCAATAATAGCTTTTTCCATAGAAGAAGTTTATGCAATAGCTGAACTTGTCAGAAGACAAAAAGGAGGGGCAGCAGTTATAATGGGATCTTTAAGTCCAAAAACAAGAAATTCACAAGTTGGCTTATATCAGTCCGGTGATGTAGATTATTTGATTGCGACTGATGCCATTGGTATGGGCTTAAATATGGACATCAATGAAATTTATTTTTCAAGTTTAAAAAAATTTGATGGAAAAAAAACGAGACGACTAAATTTAATAGAAATGTCTCAAATTGCTGGTCGTGCAGGTAGATATAAGAATGACGGTGGTTTTGGAACTACTGGAGATTGTGAAACTTTAAATTCTGACGAAATAGAGAAAATTGAAAAGCATGACTTACCAGATACAAAAACAATTTATTGGAGAAACTCGAATTTAAATTTTGAAAATCCTGAAAAATTAATATCATCTCTAGAATTAAAACCAAAACAAAAAAATCTTCTTAGAACAAACGACTCTTTAGATGAGAGTGTTTTGAGGTTTTTTCTCAAAAAGGGTACAAATAATATTATTTATCATAAAAATTTAGAAATATTATGGGAATGCTGTCAAATACCTGACTTCGAAAAAAAAGCTTATGGTCAACATATAAATGTTGTTGATAAAGTATTTCAATTTTTGACCACAAGAAAAAAAAGAATACCAAGCACGTTTATGAAAGAACAGCTTAAAGGGTTAGAAAAGGATCACGGTAATGTAGATTTACTTTCTCATAGACTATCAAATGTAAGAACTTGGTCGTATGTAGCTAACAAAAAAAATTGGGTTGAAAATTCTGATTATTGGGTCCAACTTACGAAGGGTATTGAAGACAAGTTGTCAGATAAATTACACGACGAATTGACAAAAAGTTTTATTGATAAAAAAATTAGTATTCTGTCTAGAAGTTTAAAACAGGATCTTGTGATGAACACAGAGATAAATGATATGAATAAAATACACATAGATGGTCAATTAATTGGAGAACTCAAAGGTTTAAAATTCTTAATAGAGATTACATCTAGAACACTCGATACAGATATAAAATCAATGAAAAAAGCTGCAAGAAAAGGTGTGGAAAAGGAATTAGTTAACAGAGTCAATGAAATTCTAAAATATGGTAATATTGAAATTGATCATGAAAGTAGAATTATTTGGAAAAACAATTCAATTGCTAGGTTAAAAAAAGGTAATGACTATCTCAATCCAGGAATAGAAATTATTGCCGATGACACTCTTGATGAAGAGTCTAAGTCAAAGTTATATATGTTTTTAAATAAGTGGTTAACTAATTATATTAATGAAGTATTAGGAGACCTTATAAAATTAACTAATCACAAAATTAACAATCAATATCTTAGAGGTTTAATTTTTCAACTTTATGAAAATAATGGTGTTATTAAAAGAAGTGATGTAAGTAAAATTGTCAAACTTATCCCACCTGATGAAAGGAAGAAATTATGGGGAATGGGTGTCAAAATAGGAAGATATCATATCTATTTACCAAAAATGCTAAAACCAAAGGCAGTTAATTTTAGAGTGAGCTTATGGAAAATATATCATAATCTTTCAGAAAAAAATAAAATTCCTAAATCTGGCCTAAACTTTCTAATTGGTAACAATTTAGAAAAAAACTTTCTTTTATTATGTGGATTTGAGAAATTTAATGAATTCTTTGTAAGAATTGATATTCTTGAAAAATTATTTCTTAAAATAATAGAAAATACTAAAAATGGTAAATTTAAAATCAATTCAGAAATGATGAACTTATTAGGTTGCTCTAAAGAAAACTTCTATAAATTAATGAGTTATATGAACTATAAAAAAGATAAATTAGCTGATACTTATGTTTTTCGAGGCGAAAAAAAGAAAAGAGGGAAAATAATACGATTTGACAAAAAAGAAAATCCCTTTAATAAACTTCTTTCTTTAAATATAAAATGAATAAATTAGACAAAGAAAGTGTTACAGCTATTTCAGCATTACTTGTTCATGCAGCAAATGTTGATGAAATCTATTCTGAGAATGAGAAAAAATTAATTAAAAATTTCATCAAATCATATTTACTAAATGATGATGCTGACGAAATTATGAGAAAAGCAGAAAAAATTGAAAGCGACTCAAATCAATTGCTAAATTACACAAATGTAATAAAACAGAATTCTTTAGAAATAAAAAAAGATATTATTGAACATCTTTGGAAAGTAATAATTTCAGATAATACAATTGATCAGTACGAGTCAAACCTTATGAGAAGAATTTGCGGCTTAATTTATTTTCCTGATAAGGAATGTGCTGAAATAAAACTAAAATTAGTAAATAGTAAATGACTTATATAGTTAAAGATGAATGTATAAAATGTAAGTTAACAGATTGCGTGGAGGTATGTCCCGTAGACTGTTTTTATGAAGGAGAAAATTTTCTAGCAATAAATCCTGATGAGTGTATTGACTGTGGTGTTTGTGAACCTGAATGTCCTATTGATGCAATAAAAGCTGATACTGATGAAAGCGTAAAAGATATGGATAAATGGTTATTGATAAATAAAAAGTTTTCTGCAATATGGCCTAATATTTCTAAAAAACAGGAGCCAATGAAAGATCATGAAAAATTTAGAAATATGAAAGATAAGTATGATAAGTACTTTTCAGAAAAACCTGGGAAATAGAGAAATATGCCAAAAAAGAAAAAAAGAAAAAAAGAAAAAAAAGTAAAATCTCAAAAAAAATCGAAATTATCTTTAAAAAATTTAGATAAGAAAAATCAGGTTTCAGGCACAGATGAAAAACCTGAAATAAAAAAAATAAAGAAACAACCTACGGAAAAAAGAATTTACAACGTAAAAGATTTTGTAGTTTATCCTAAACATGGAGTAGGTAAAATTACATCGATAGATAAAGCCAAAATAGGGGATATTGATATCCAATTTTATAAAATTTTGGTTGAAAAAGAAAAGCTCACCTTAACGGTCCCAATAAACCAGCAATCTAAATTAAGGCCTATAGCTTCTATCAATCAGATAAATAAATGTATCTCAATTTTGAAAACAAAACCTAAGATTAAAAGAACGATGTGGAGTAGACGTGCTCAAGAATATGATCAAAAAATAAATTCTGGTAAAATTTATGAGCTTGCTGAAGTAGTAAAAGATCTAAATAAAAACACAGATATTATTGCAGATCAATCTTACTCTGAAAGACAATTATTTGAAAAAGCTTACGAAAGATTAAAGTCCGAATTTGAGGCAGTTTTAAATGTAGGCCCTGAAGACGTGCAAAAAAAAATGGATAAGGCTTTAGGAAGGACTAATATTTCTGAGAGCACACAATAAAAAAAACGCCCTTTTTAAAATAGTTAAAAAGGGCGTTTAGTAAAAGAGAAAACTATCTTCTTTTTCTTCTTCTCTTTTTAGCTTTTTTCTTTTTCTTAGCTTTTTTTCTTCTTTTAGCCATCTTTTCTCCCTTGTTGTTAAACAAATCTTAATGATTCGTTTGTTAATTAAACATTAGTTATTAAAAGATTCATGTCAAACATAAATTAATTTACAAAATTGATTCAAAATTTAAATTTTTAATTATTTTTTTAAATTTTTATTAATTTTTAAAAAAGTTAGTAATATCAATGTTTTTTTAAGCAAAAAATTAACTTTTAATTGTAAATTTAATAAAGATTTTCTAATTGTTGTTTATAATTTTTAATTATTTCTTTTCTTTTTAACTTTAAAGTTGGTGTTAACATTCCGTTTTCAATTGTAAATTCTTTATGAATTAAAACAAATTTTTTAATTTTTTCTATTAAGGTTAAACTTTTATTTGTATTTTCAATTATAAGTTTAATTTTTTCTTTATTAATTTCTTTTTCTGTAACTAATATTGCAACTAAGTAATTTTTTTTGTCTCCATAAACAAAAGATTGTTTAATATTTTCATTTAAGCATAAAATATTTTCAATTTTACTTGGTGAAATGTTGTCACCACCTAAATTAACTATAATATCTTTTTTTCTGTCTGTTATTTTTAAATAATTGTTTTGATCTAGTTCACCAATATCCCCTGTATGTAACCAACCATCTTTGATTACATTTTTTGTCTCCTCCTCGAGATTCCAATAACCTAACATTACGTTTTCTCCCTTTATCAAGATTTCACCATCCCCTGCTATTTTAACTTTATTGGTTCTAAATGGAGGACCGACTGACTCGACTTTGACTAAATCTGGTAGATTACAGCTTACGACAGGAGAGGCCTCTGTAAGACCGTAACCTTGCAAAGTAGGCAATCCTATAGCATTTAAAAATTCACCAATATTTTGATCTAAAGCTCCACCCCCAGAAACGAAGGCTTGAAGATTTCCACCAAATTGATTTCTGATTTTTTTTCGCACCAATTTCTCACATAAAAAATTTACTATTTTTTCACTAAGACTTAGTTGCTCTTTTTTAAGTATTTTTTTTCCTAATTTTAAAGTTCGATTAATTAATTTTTTTTTAAGACCTATTTGTTTATCAAAATTCATATTTATTTTAGTAAAAAGGTTTTGATAAAACCTTGGAACAGCTGTCATGATGGTGGGTTTAGCGACACTCATATTTGAAATTAATTTTTCTAAACTTTCAGCGTAGAAAACTTTAGCACCTACAATTATTTGTATAAATTGAACTGTGTGTTCATATGAATGTGATAGTGGTAACCAAGTTAAAAACACAGGTTCTTTTTTTTTAGTTAAAGTTTCTAGCAATTCTAATGCTCCTTCGCAATTCGATAAGATACCACCATGACTTAAAATAACACCTTTAGGATTTCCTGAAGTACCTGACGTATAAATAATACATGCAGGCATATTTCTTTTTAATTTATTATTAATCTCTTTTTTATAATTTTCCTCATTTATAATATTTTTTATTAATAAGCTGTCTACATCTATCTCTTCAAAAGAGATTATTTTTTGCTCATTTAAATTAATGTGATTTTTTATTTTTTTGAATTGATAGTTATTTGAAACAATAATCAAAGATGGCTTACAATCATTTAAAATATATTCATAATCATTTGATGAATATGTTGTGAAAATCGGGACAGAAATTCCTCCTGCATTCATTACGGCAAGATCTGCTATTAACCAGTAAGGTCTATTCTCAGATAATATTAAACAACGATCTCCTTCTTGAATTAAAGATTTTATTTTTGAAGAAAGTTTGAATATTCTATCTTTTATATCACCCCAATTGTAAGTTGGTTTATCTGGTTTCAACCATTTTAAAAAAGGTCTTTTAGGATCAACCTCTTCACACTTTTTAAAGTATAATTCTACAAGGCTATTAAGTTTATCTATTTCCATAACTTGGTGGGCGAAGAGAGACTCGAACTCTCAAGGTATTGCTACCACCGGATTTTGAGTCCGGCGCGTCTACCAGTTCCACCATTCGCCCATTTTTTGAAATAATCTAATTTATTTTTCTAATTATGAGAACAAAAATAATTGAGGTAACGAACATAATTAGTGCATATGCGGCTGTTGGCACCATAAATACAATATCATCAAATAATTGTGAAGCTACGAAAACAGCTAAAGTTCCGTTTTGTAAACCACACTCAAGTGAAATACATTTCCTTTGTCCTAATCCCGAAGCTAAAAATTTTGCCATGAAGTAGCCTATAAAAATCATTGTGATATTTAAAATGAAAGCTACTAAACCTGCTCTAGTTATAAAACTAATAATTCTATCCCACTCTTCTACCCAAATAGAAATAAAGACAATTAAAAACAATATTACCGATAACCTCTGAACTAATAGAGTTTTGGACGCGATGAAATCTGTCATTAAGCTTCTTACGATCATGCCAAAGATGACAGGGATAGTTACTACAAAGAACATTTTAAATGCTATAATTAACATTGATATTTCTTTTGCAATTTCAATTCCTAAAAATTCTGCAGAATTATAGACAATTAAAGGTACTGTAATTACAGATAATAAACTCACCACTGCAGTTAGCGTTACAGAAAGTGCTACATCTCCATTTGCAAATTTAGTCAAAATATTTGATGTAACTCCACCCGGAGCTGCTGCAATTACCATTACACCAAGAGCTATTTCGGGTGGCATTGAAATAATATGAATTAAAATAAAAGCGATAATTGGAAGTATGATAACTTGACCAAAAAAACCTATTATAAAATCTCTAGGGATTGTAACAACTCTTTTAAAGTCTGCTACGGTTAGGCCAAGACCTAATCCGAACATTATTATAGCTAAACACACGGGAGCTATCGTTTTTGCTATTTCCATAATATTTTTGAATAATTTTAAATACTAAATTTTGAAAATTTCATTAAGTTAAACATTGTTGTGCAATATTCACTAAATGCTCTTTGGGTAGTTTTGTAGTTTTCTCCTATTATTTTCATTTGTTCTCGATTATTCCCAATTGAATATTCTAGTTTTTTATTTCTTATTATGTGCTTATTTTTCTCTAAAGTCTTAAGTTTTCGAATTACAGTTGCCCTTGGTATGGCTGATATATCAGAAATAGAAGAAGCATTTATTCCTCGTTTAGACTTATGTTTAAGAGTTGCCAAATAGAAATCCCCATATGTTTCAGGTTTTCTAGATACATCATTTTCAATAGATTCTATTAAATCTCTAATTTGAACCAGGCCAATTGAACCCCACACGTTCCAGGACTCTAAATCTCCAAAAAAAGACCTATGTCTTACTAAGTACGGTATTTGAAATCTATACCAGTACTCCCAACTTACAGTAAAATGCTCTAAGATAAATTTTTTTATATCCTCTTTATCTAAAGCTTTACCAAACCAGTCTTCAGCGGATAAGTAGATTGAAAGTTTAGATAATAATCCAGATATGTTTTCAATTGTGGTCATGGGTTTTTGAATTTCCAATCCTTTTGAATTTAAAAAAATTGATTTTCCGGATCGTACAATTATATCATTACTTTGAAGATAATTAACTTTCCGTCTGACTGTTTCTTTTGGAATATTAAGATCTTTCGATATCTCAATTAAATTTAGTTTTTCGATACCTACTTTGTCCTGACCATAAAAAACTTCCATTGACATATAGTGAAATCGATCTGAATAATTTACGTAAACCTTATTCATTAAATACATCAAGATTAAATATGTATCGAAATCGTTAAAGTTCTTATAAGCGCGGTTTACCCAGTCTTGTTGTAATCTATAAAATAACTTTAATTTATCATTGATGTATCGCTGAAAAACTTCATGAACTAAGTCTTTGTCTATACTTTTGCTTGTATTTTCATTTTTATTTATATGAGCAATTTTTACGTTTACGGGTTTACTCATGACAACTATTTATTCCAGGTAACGCTTTGATTAATAAGAATAGCCATTAAAATCCAAATGATAAAAGTATCAGCTGGAGAAAATCCATAGTTTGCACCGAACACACCCGCAACTATTACGATAGCGTAGATAACAACTGTCGATAAAATTAAACTTGCGAGGTATCTAAGAATTGTGCATTTTAAATTCATGTTAAAAAAATTATACGACAGATGTGTACAGCTGGCTAGACATAAATTTTCTAAGCCTTTGCTTGGCTTTGTGGCTTTTATAGAAAGTTTCTTTTTTCCTGTCCCTCCTGACTTAATGATTATTCCTATGGTTGTGGCAAAAAGAGAAGATTATTTTAAGATATTTTTAATAGCTACTGCAGGTTCAGTTCTTGGCGGATTGTTTGGTTATATGTTAGGGGTGTTCTTTTTAGATGCTTCAATGGTAATTATTGAGTTTTACGGCTATGAAGAAAAAGTATTTCAAATACAAGATAAGATGTCCACGAGAGGCGGTTTTTTAGCTTGGCTTGGAATTATGTTTTTAGCAGGTTTTACACCTTTGCCTTTTAAAGTTTTTACTATCACCAGCGGTGTTATCGGTTTTAATCTTGGTGTTTTCTTTTTTATATGCCTTTTTACGCGAGGTCTAAGATTTTTATTAGTTTCTTACTTTACTTATCTTTTTGGTAAAAAATTTGGCAATTTTATCGAAAAGAAAGGTGCGTTATGGTTTACAGCAACTGGAATATTTATTGTAATTTTAGCTACTGTCTTATACATAACTTTCGTTAAATGAATTCAAACAAGTTATTATTAAATAGTATTTTAGCCTTTAGCATTATAACACTTTTAATAGCTTACTTCATACAATACGTGCTTGGTCATAAACCATGTAATTTATGTATAATTGAAAGAATACCCTATATTGCAGCGATAATACTTATTTCACTAATCTTTATTTTGAGTAAATATCAAAATATAATTTCTACTTTCATTTTAATATTCTTCTTTTTTGGTGCTGTAGTTTCTTTTTATCATTTTGGAATAGAGCAAGGTTTTTTTAGCGAATCTTTCGTTTGTGATTTAAGTAGTAGCCTGCCTTTAAATAAAGAAGAACTTCTTAATCAGCTTCAAAAGTCAGATATAGTAAGCTGTAAGGACGTAAAATTTACATTTTTTGGACTTTCACTTGCTACAATTAATACTATTATCTCATTAATTCTAAGTGGTATTATGATTAAAATTATAAAAAATTATGGAAAAAACTAATAAAAAAACTTTAGAAGAAATTATAAGGGTTGATCACGCTGGTGAGCGTGGTGCTATCAAGATTTATGAAGGGCAACTTCTAGCTCTAAAAACATTTAAACAAGACGAGTTTTTAAAAAAGAAAATAGAAGAGATGAAAGAACATGAAAAAGAGCATTACGAATACTTTGATAACGAAATAAAAAAAAGAAATATTAAACCCACAAAACTATTACCTCTCTGGGATCTAATGGGTGTAACACTTGGTTTTGGAACGGCAATGTTAGGAGAGAAAGCGGCTATGCTTTGCACTGCATCTGTGGAAGAGGTAATTGATGGTCACTATAAAGATCAAACTTATAAACTTGGAAAAGATGAAGAAGAGTTAAAAAAGAAAATTATGAAATTTAGGCAGGACGAATTAGATCATAAAGACATAGCGTATGATAACGGAGCAACTAAAAAAGGATTATACGGAGTCTTAGATAAGATTATTAAAACTTCATCAAGAATAGCTATAACGATTTCAGAAAAAGTTTAATTAAGGTTCTAGCTCGATATCCCAGTATAAGTAATCCATCCAACTTTCGTGTAGAAAGTTAGGAGGAAAATTTCTTCCATTTCTATGCAAATCCTCAACCGTTGGAGCGTAAGGTTTGTTAGTTAATTTAAGATCACAATCTTTATAAAGCTTTCCACCTTTTTTAACATTACAACTTGAACAAGCTGTTACTACATTGTTCCAATCTGTTAATCCACCTCTTGACTTAGGTAATAAATGGTCAAAGGTTAAATCTTTTTTATCTCCACAATACTGACATGAAAACTTGTCTCTTAAAAAAACATTAAATCTTGTAAAGTTTGGATTTTTTGAAGGTTGTATAAAATTTTTAAGTGCAATCACACTCGGTAAATTCATTTCAAACGAAGGACTTCTAATTTTTCTTTTATAATTAGAAACAATGCTAACTCTATCTAAAAAAACTGATTTCACTGCATCTTGCCAACACCAAATTGATAGTGGATAATAGCTCAAAGGCCTAAAGTCGGCGTTCAATACTAGCGCCGGGCATTTTTCTAGAGGTACTTTGTCTACAGAAGAAATAATCATTAACTAAAGCTAACTGATACAAAAAATTATATCAAGTTATAATTATGTATCACTCAAAAAAATTAAGAATTAAATTGTTTTTTTATAAATTGTAGGCCCAAACTTGACCCCTCGGTTGGTATACGATGTTCACAGTTTTTGAAAATTTGTGTTTCAATTTCGTAATTATTTTTATTAAAAAAGTCTTTAGCTTCTAGTAATGAGTCAATAGAAACAACTTGATCTACGTCCCCATGCATTAAAATAATTTTTGGTCTAGAATTAATATTTTTTGAAAGATGCTCAGTATCAATAATTCTACCTGAATAGCCAATTATAGAATTTACTGAATCTTTTCTTTTCAAGCCAGCTTGTAAAGTAATCATACATCCTTGACTAAATCCTCCGATAATAATTTCAAAAGCTTTTAAGTTATTTTTATTTTTTACCTCATCAATAAGTTTATTTAATTTGTTTTCTGCGACCAAAGATTTAGCTAAAACTTGCTCTGGTGTTTGATCCATTAAGTCAAACCATTGAAAACCAGAGGAACTTGCTGCACATTTCTCAGGAGCATCAGGGCATATAAATATTGTATCTGGTAAATGAGCCCGCCAGTAATTTGCAAGGATTGAGATATCTTTACCATCTCCTCCATAACCGTGGCAAAGTATTACGGCGTTTTTAGGTTTATTTTTAGAAAGTGGTTCTAAAACAATTGTATTTAATGAATAGGTCATGATAGTAGGATATTAAATGTCTGATTTTTTTTTTAATTTTATAGGGTTTACTTTATTAGGTGCTGTAGCCATAGTTTTAATAATGGGTATATATACTTTATTTAAGGGTGGAAGTACTAGTAAAAAATATTCTAATAAATTAATGCAATTACGGGTCTTACTTCAGTTTATTGCAATTATAGTTTTGGTTTTAATGGCTTATTTTTTTAAAAATTAAATATATTTTTTTATTAAACTGATAAAATCATCACTCACAAAATCAACTTCACCGATGACTCTACCAAATTCATTACCATTTTTATCAATCAAAATACTTGTGGGAAGTCCTCGCATTTTGAATTGTTTTACTAATTTCAACTTTGGATCATAGTAGGTATCTAAACTAGCTACACCAATGCTTCTAAAAAAGTCTCTTACTTTCAGTTTATTAGGTTGTTCCATGTTAATGGCGTAAACTTTAACTTGTGGGAATTGATTTGTTAGTCTTTCAAGCGAAGGCATTTCTCTTTTACAGGGAGCACACCATGTTGCCCAGAAATTCAAGATCATGATGTTGCCTTTTTTGTTAGTTAAATCGACATCATTAAGATCTGAATCTTTGAATTTCAATTCTTTAATTTGAGTAGGTTTTTCATGAATTATTATATTTTTTGAAAAATCTTCTGCCCCATAGAGATTGTGGTTAATCAAATAAAGAAGGATTATGTGAATATAGATTTTAAAAGATTTACTAATTTTCATATTAATTTAAATTAGAAATAACACAGTAAAATGAAAAATAAAACAATTTGGTCAAATAGATTTAAAAATAAAACGTCCCAATCTTTTCAAAAAATTGGGTCTTCAATTCATATTGATAAAAGACTTTATGAACAAGATATCGCTGGATCTATTGTGCACACGCAAATGCTAATGAAACAAAAGATCATTAAAAGTGACGACGGTAACAAAATTATTAATGGGCTTAAAAAAATTAAAGCTCAGATAGATAAGGGTAATTTTGAGTTTAAAGAAAAGTTCGAAGATATTCACTTAAATATAGAAAAAGCATTATTTGAGATCATTGGTCCCTCAGCTGGATTTCTGCACACTGCAAGATCAAGAAATGATCAGGTAGTGACTGATTTTAAATTATGGGTTAAAGAAGCATCAAACGAAATTATAAAAGATATTTCAGTTGTTATGAAAAATCTAATAAAAAAAGCTGAAAAAAATACTGATACGATTATGCCTGGATTGACGCATTTGAAAAATGCGCAAACTATTTCATTTGCTCATTATTTGTTGTCATACTATGAGATGCTAAAAAGAGATAAAAAAAGATTTGAAAATAATCTTGAACTTTTAGATGAGTGTCCGCTTGGATCTGCGGCTCTCTCAGGAACACCTTATAAGATAGATAGAACTTATACTGCAAAAAAACTTGGTTTTAAAAAACCTACAGATAATTCTATAGACTCTGTATCTGATAGAGATTTTGCAATCGATTTTTTATATGCTTCTGCTGTTTGTGCAATGCACTTATCAAGATTAGCTGAAGATTTTATTATTTATAATTCTGATGCCTTTAATTTAATTTCATTTAAAGACAGTATGCTTACAGGATCTTCAATTATGCCACAAAAAAAGAATCCTGATCCTGCAGAACTAATAAGAGGAAAAGTTGGAATAAATTATGGAAAGTTAAATGCAATGCTAACAATAATGAAAGGTCTTCCCATGTCATATTTTAAAGATATGCAAGATGACAAAGAGTTAGTTTTTAGTGGCTACGATACTTTAAAAGATACTCTAACTATGAGTGCTGAATTAATCAGCGCTGTGAATGCTAATAAAGTAAATATGCTTTTTATGGCTAATCAAGGCTACACAACAGCAACAGATTTTGCAGACTATCTTGTTGAAAATAAAAATTTATCATTTAGAGAGTCTTATGCTATTTCAACAAAACTTGTTGATTACGCAGAAAAAAATAAAAAGATATTATCTGAATTAAATTTAGAAGAAATTAAAAAATTTTATAAAGATTTAGATAAAAGTGTTTTAAAAGTGTTTGATGTAAAAAACTCTGTGAATACAAAAAAATCTCATGGAGGAACATCTGTAATTAATGTTAAATCAATGATAAAAAAATATAAAAGAGAAATTTAATGAAACTAATAACTGCTTTTTTCTTGATGATTTTTATTTTAATTAATTGTGGAAAAAAATCTGAACCTAAATACCAAGGTCAAATAGATCAGGTCAATATAATTTCATAATCTTATGCAAAATTTAAGATATGTAGGAAATAATTTATTTGTTGAAAAACTGTCAATTAAGAATATTTTAAAAAAAAATAAAACACCTTTTTATATTTATTCAGAGAGTCAAATTACTTTCAATTTTTTAAAGTTTGCCAACACATTTAAAAAAACTAATCCTTTAATTTGTTTTGCAGCGAAATCTAATAGTAATTTAAATATACTAAGAGTTCTTAGTAAATTAGGTGCTGGTGCCGATGTAGTTTCAGGAGGTGAATTATTAAAAGCCTTAAAAGCAGGCATTAAGCCTGATAAAATTGTTTTTTCTGGCGTGGGTAAAACTGAAGAGGAACTTAAAATTGCGATTAATAAAAAAATATTATTAATCAATTGTGAATCTGAAAGCGAAGCCAAATTAGTAAATAATTTATCAAAAAAATTAAAAAAGAAAGTTTCAATAGGATTTAGATTAAATCCAAATGTTGATGCTAAAACACATAAAAATATATCAACCGGTAAAGCTGAAAATAAATTCGGTTTATCAATTAAAAATTTTAAAGTTTTCCTAAAAACAGTAAAAACTTTTAAAAACGTAAAATTAGATGCATTAAGTGTGCATATTGGTAGTCAAATTTTAAATGACGCACCTTTTAGAAAAACTCTAAATGTAATGAGTAAATTAATAAAAAAATTAAAACTGAATTTAAAATATGTCGATTTGGGCGGTGGTTTTGGTATTAATTATACTGATAAAGAAAAACCAATTAATTTAAACAAATATTCTAAATTGGTTCATAATTTTTCTAAAAAGTTAAATTGTAGAATAATTTTTGAACCAGGTAGATCTATTATTGGTAATACTGGACTGTTAATTAGCAAAATACAATTTATTAAAAAAGGCACTAATAAAAACTTTATTATATTAGATGCTGGAATGAATGATTTTATGCGTCCTGCTTTATATGAAGCTTTTCATAAAATTATTCCGATTTTAAAGAAATCATCTAGAATGAGAGGTAAAATAGAATTTGTGGGACCAATATGTGAGAGTACTTGTAAATTTGGAGTTTATAAAAACTATCCTAAAATAAATGAAAATGAATTTGTAGCTATAACTAATGTTGGGGCATACGGATCATCATTATCCTCAAATTATAATACTAGACCATTAATTGCTGAAATTTTAATCAATAAAAATAAACTAAGATATATTAGAAAGAAACAAAATTTACTTAAATTGATTAATTCTTAATGCAATTAATTAGATCATTAATTTTTAATATTTTTTTATATGTTGGTCTCATAACAATTTTTATTGTAGCTATACCAACCTTATTTTTACCAAGTAAGTTCACAATTTTTTTTGGGAGATTATCCGCAAAATATATAGTACTGATTTTGAGAATTATCTTAAATACAAAAGTAATCTTTCATGGGGTAGAGAATCTTAAAAAAGTAGAAAATTATTTTGTCGCCTCTGCACATCAGTCTATGTTTGAAACTTTTGCTCTACAAATACCCTTAGATGGTCCAATTTTTATTTTAAAAAAAGAACTCCTGAATATTCCATTATTTGGTTGGTACTTAAGAAAAATAGGTTCAATAGCAATAGTTAGAGAGACAACAACAAAAGAAAATTTAAATTTTTTTGATAAAGTGAAAAAAATAATTGAGAAAAATAAAAGACCTCTTTTAATATTTCCCCAAGGAACAAGAGTAAAAATCGATGAAAATCCACCTTTTAAAAAAGGAGTTGGTAGAATTTACAAAGCTCTAAATTTACCCTGTGTCCCTGTAGCTCTTAATACAGGTAAAGTCTGGCCAAAGAATAGTTTTATGAAATACCCAGGTGATATTCACATTTCATTTTTAGAGCCAATCATGCCAGGTAAAGGTAATGAGGAATTTACCAAAGACATAGAAAATCAAATTTATAATGAAATAAGAAAGTTCTCCTAATTATTTTCTTCCAAATCCTGGTTTGTCAGTATCTTGACCAGCTTCGATAATTTCTTTTCTTACTTTTTTAGTTGATAAAAAAATATTTAAAAGTTTTTTACTATCCTTATTTTTTATAGCATCTTTAATTTCATTTAGATTCTTTGAATAATTATCTAAAACCTTAAGTATGTTATCACTATTATCAATAAATATATCTTTCCACATTAAAGGATCTGATGCTGCTATTCTTGTAAAATCTCTCAATCCACCTGCACTATATTGAATGACATCATCTTTAAATTTATCCTCATTATTAATTGCAGTTTTTACAATACTGTACGCTACAGCATGAGGTAAATGGCTAGTTAATGATAAAACATAATCGTGATCTTCAAATGTCATAAATTTTGTCTTACTTCCTAACTTTGACCAAAAAATTTCGAGAGATTTTATCTTATTCTTATCTACCTCTTTGTCTGCCGATAATATGCACCATCTATTTTTAAATAAACTTGCAAAACCAGCTTCTGGACCACTGTATTCTGTTCCAGCTATAGGATGTGAAGCAATCCAATTAACATTTTTAAGATTTAGGTTGTTTATAATTTTATTCACCTCTTTTTTTGCAGAACCTGTATCAGTTAAAATTACATTTTCTTTTAAGTTAGACTGTATAGAAAGTAATATTTCTTTGTAGCTACTCAAAGGAGAGGCAATTATTACTAAATCAGAGTCCTTAACAACATCTGAGATATTGTTGCAAATTTCTACTGAAAAGTTCTTTTTTAAATATTCGTTGACTTTAGGTGATTTATCGTAAGCGCTCATTTTAGATGCTAATTTCTTTTCTTTTACACCTCTCAAAATAGAGGAGCCAATTAAACCACATCCAATTATACTTATCTTATTAAACATTTAATATTTTTTTCATTTTAGAAATTAATTTTCTATTTTCTTCATTTTTTCCAATTGTAATTCTCAATGAATTTTTAATACCATAAACATCCATCTTGCGAACTAAAATTCCTGCTTTAGCTAGTAATTTAAAAACTCTGGATGAACTTATTTTTACTTTATCAAAATTAGCTAATAAAAAATTACTATAACTTCTATTAGTTTCAATTTTCATTTTTTTAAATTCATTAAACATTTTTTTATTCCAATTATTAACATGCTTAATTTCTTTATTTAGCCAAGCATTATCTTTGACAGCAGCTGATGCAGCAAATAAAGCTGCTTTGTTTACATTAAATGGTGGCTTAATTTTATTTAAGACATCAATAATTTTTTTTGATCCGTATCCCCACCCCACTCGCAGTCCGGCCAAACCGTAAATTTTTGAAAATGTTCTTGTCGTTACTACATTTTTAAAATTTGCAAATAATTTTAAAGCTGAGGAATAATCTTTTTGTCGGACGTATTCAAAATAAGCATCATCAACAACAAGTAAAATATTACTCCTTAGTTTTTTTCGTAGAAATAACAAATCTTTTTTTTTAATGTAAGTTCCCGTTGGATTATTGGGATTAGCCAGAAAAACAATTTTTGTCTTGCTGGTAACTTTTTTTAAAATATCTTTTACTGAAACTATAAAATTATTTTCTTTAGAGTAAATAACTTTTGCTCCATTTATTTTGCTATAAATTCTGTAAATAATAAAACTATACTTAGGCACAATTACTTCGTCACCCTTTTTAAGATACGCTTTACAAATTAGTTCAAAAATTTGGTCAGATCCTGATCCTAATATAATTCTATTTTTATCTATTTTAAATTTTTTAGACAAATTTTCTCTTAAAAACGTTCCATTTGAGTCAGGGTATCTTGCAAAACTTTTTGATACCTTCATATATTCTTTTTTCGCCATTGGGCTGGGTCCAAGTGCAGACTCATTAGCCGATAACTTAATCTTAGCTGATCTCTTTTTATAGAAACTCATTCCAGCTACATATATCTCTGCTTGAATATTATTTGGTTTTGGAAGCTTCATTTACTAATGTAATATCTAAATTGTTAGAGTTTTTCTAGGAGTCTTTATCTTATATAAAATTGACAAGTTTGTGATGATCTAGTAAATAGATAACGCGCTGATTTAACCATATTGCAAGCGCATAATAAATTTAGCTAAAAAGGGAGATGCCCAGTTTAGCTGGGCTTTTTTTTTGGATGAGTAGAAAAATTGAGAATATAAATAAGATTATTGTTTCAAAACCACTGAAACTTGACTGTGGTAAGACTATTAAAGATTTTCCTCTTGCATTTGAAACTTATGGAAAACTTAATGATAATAAAGACAATGCTATTTTAGTATTTCACGCATTAACAGGTGATCAATTTGTTGCTGAAACAAATCCAATTACTAAGAAAGATGGGTGGTGGGTTACAGCTGTTGGGCCTGGCAAAGCTATTGATACGAATAAATATTTTGTAATTTGTGCAAATGTCATCGGTGGTTGCATGGGTTCACTAGGGCCTAGTGATATAAATAAAGAAACTAATCAACCATACGGATTAGATTTTCCAGTGATTACGATTAAAGATATTGTAAGAGCGCAAGAGTCTCTTCTTGATCATCTTGGCATTAAAAAACTCTTATGTGCTACAGGTGGTTCAATGGGAGGGATGCAACTACTTCAATTTTGCACAACTTTTCCAGAAAAAACTTTCTCGGCGATACCTATAGCTTGTAGCTCAAGTCATAGTGCTCAAAATATTGCTTTAAATGAGTTAGCTCGTCAGGCGATAATGGCTGATCCTGTATGGGATAATGGAAAATATTTTTTAAAAAATACACAACCTAAAAATGGTCTTGCTGTAGCAAGAATGGTTGGTCATATTAGTTACTTATCGGAACAAGGTATGCAGGAAAAATTTGGTAGAAAGCTTCAAGAAAAAGCAGATTATGAATTTAGTTTTAATGCAGATTTTCAAGTTGAAAGTTATTTAAGACATCAAGGTAGCTCTTTTGTTGAGAGATTTGATGCTAATTCAATTTTATATATCACTAGAGCAATGGATTATTTTGATTTATCAAAACAATTTAATGGTGGATTGGTTGAAGCTTTCAAAAATCAATCTGCAAAGTTTTTAGTAATTTCATTTTCCTCAGATTGGCTTTACACAACCAAAGAAAATAAAGATATTGTGATTGCTTTAAATGCTTCAGGAGCGGATGTATCTTATTCAGAGATAGAAACAGATAAAGGACATGACTCTTTTTTATTAAATGAACCAGAATTCTTAAAAACTCTTAAGGCTTTTATAGACTCTATGTATGAAAAGTTTAAAAAATGAAAAAAGAATTTAAAGTAATAGCAAATCTGCTACCTGATAACTCAAGAGTACTTGATGTAGGTTGTGGAGATGGTTCCTTAATGAACTATCTAGTAAAAGAAAAAAATATTGAAACGAGAGGATTGGAACTTGATCAAAATAACGTACAAGAATGTTTAAATAAAGGTTTAACTGTTATTCAAGGCAATGCAGAAACTGAACTTTATCAATTTCCTAAACAATCTTTTGATTATGTGGTTCTTAGTCAAACACTACAAGCATTTTATAAGCCTGATAAAGTTTTAAATGAGTTATTACGTATTGGAAAATCTGTAATTGTTTCAATACCAAACTTTGGATATTGGAAGGTAAGAACGAGTTTGTTGTTTTTTGGTAAAATGCCAGTCACAAAAACTTTACCTAACTCTTGGTATAATACTCCCAATTTGCATATGTGCACAATAAAAGATCTTTTTAATTATTGCACAAATAATAATATAATTATTAAAAAAGTTATTGGCGTTAATGAAAATAATATTTCACTAATTAAAAAAAGTAATTTAGAAATAAAAAATTTATTCTCAAAACTAGGGATTTTTTTAATAGGTTAAAATGGTTATAGAAGTAATACCTTGTCTTAATGATAATTACAGTTATTTAATAAAAGATAATCAATCCAATACAGTGGCAATTATTGATCCTTCAGAATTTAGTCCATGTGATAAAAAAATAAATCAAAAATATAAAAAACTAGACTTCATACTTAACACTCATCATCATTTTGATCATATCGGAGGAAATGCTGAACTTAAAGATAAATACGGTTCAAAAGTATTAGGATTTGAGAAAGATCAAAAACGTATACCAGAGATAGATATTCTATTAAAAGAAGGTCAACAGTTTAAAATTGGAAACCTAAATTTTAAAACTATATTTGTTCCAGGACATACCTCGGGTCATGTTGCTTTTTATTTTGAAAGAGAAAAAGTTATTTTTACTGGAGACACATTATTTTCCTTAGGATGCGGTAGAGTATTTGAAGGAACATATCAACAAATGTTTAACTCTTTAAATAAAATAAAAAGTCTTCCTGGAGATACAAAAATTTATTGTGGTCATGAGTATACAAAAGATAACTTGAAATTCTGTATGAGATTCAATCCTAACAATAAGTATTTAAAAGACAAAAAAAAATTCTTAGAGGGAAGAATAAAAGAAAAAAAACCTACAATTCCATCTACAATAAAAGATGAAATTCAAACTAATATATTCTTAAGATATGATGATCCTGATGTTAAAGATGCTCTAAATTCAAAAAAGGCCTCAGAACTAGAAATATTTAGTAAATTACGTGATCTAAAAGACAATTTTTAAGCTCAATAATCTTGACTTGATAATATTGGGGGCTATATTGCCCTGAAACTTAACAACGAGAATTTATGTCATTTGCAATTATTGAAACTGGTGGAAAACAATACAAAGTGTCTGCAAGTAAAATATTAGAAATAGAAAAACTTAATGCAAAAGTAGGTGAAACTGTTAAATTTAAAAATGTTTTACTTTTAAACGACGATAAAACAACTGAAATCGGAAGCCCGAGTATAAATGGGGCAACCGTCGAGGCTAAACTACTGGATAATGTAAAAGATAGAACTATTTTAATTTTCCACAAAAGAAGAAGAAAACATTCAAGAAAAAAAAATGGACATAGACAGCGACATTCTAAAATTCAAATTACTAAGATTTTATCTAAAGATGGTAGAGTAATAGATGAAGCTAAAGCAGTAGTTGCTAAAAAAGCTGTTACAAAAGAAGTAGCTTCTAAAAAAACAGTAACAAAAGAAAAAGTTGCAAAAATTAAAGTGGAAAAAAAATAGGATAAACAAATGGCAACAAAAAAAGCAGGTGGATCATCGAAAAACGGTCGAGATAGTAAAGGTAGACGTCTCGGAGTAAAAAAATACGGTGACCAATTAGTAATTCCTGGAAACATAATTGTTAGGCAAAGAGGTACTAAGGTTCACCCGGGTGATAACGTTGGTATGGGAAAAGATCATTCAATATATTCTTTGGTTAAAGGAAAAGTAAAGTTCAAAAAATCAAAATTAAACAGAACTTTTGTTTCTGTAATCCCCAACTAAATCTATAAATAACCTAAGTTATTTATATTATACCAACAATGAAATTTTTAGATCAAGCAAAAATATATATAAAAGCTGGTAACGGTGGTACGGGCTCTGCTAGTTTCAGAAGAGAAAAATTTATCGAATATGGTGGACCTGATGGTGGTGATGGCGGTAATGGTGGATCAATTGTCATCGAGTCAGATAGAAATTTGAATACTTTGATTGATTTTAGATATGCGCAGCATTTTAAAGCACAACATGGTAGTCCAGGAAGTAAGAGAAATAAAACTGGAGCCAGTGGCAAGGATTTAGTATTAAAAGTCCCGGTAGGGACTCAAATTTACGAAGAAGATAATAATACTTTAATTTACGATTTTACAAAAAATAAAGAAAAATATCTTGTTGCAGCAGGTGGAAAAGGTGGTCTTGGTAATGTTAGATTTAAAAGTTCGACTAATAGAGCTCCAAAGAAAAAAACTAATGGAAAAATAGGAGAAGAGTTTTGGATATGGCTTCAATTAAAAGTTATCGCAGATATTGGAATAATAGGAAAACCTAACGCTGGTAAATCTAGTTTACTAGCAGCATTAACTAGAGCAAAGCCTAAAATTGCTAACTATCCTTTTACAACTATAAATCCTAATTTAGGTGTTACTTATTATGATGGTAAAGAAGTAACTTTAGCTGATATACCTGGTTTAGTAGAAGGTGCTCACAAAGGAGTTGGCCTAGGAGATAAATTTTTACGTCATATAGAGAGATGTAAGGTTTTGTTGCATCTTATTGATATTACAGAGAATGATTTGATAAGTGTCTACAAAAAGATAAAATTTGAATTATTAACTTATGATAAAAATTTAATAAAAAAGAAAGAAATTATTTTTTTTAATAAGTCAGATTTACTTGAAGAGAAGGTGATAAAAAATAAATTACACGAATTTAAAAAGAAAGTAAAATCTAAGTATGAAATTATTTCAGTATTTTCAAACAGTGATATACAAAAAATAAAAAAAATACTAATAAAAAATGCTAATTGAAAATTCAAAAAAAATTGTTTTAAAACTTGGATCATCTACTGTTGTGGATAGTAAGGGGGCATTTAAGAAGAAATGGATAACTTCACTGATTAAAGACATTAAGAAATTCGGTAAAAATAAAAATTTTGTGATTGTATCTTCTGGGGCAATAGCACTTGGTCAAAAATATCTTAGAATTAAAAGAAAAAAAATAAAACTTGAAATGTCTCAAGCAATTGCAGCTGTTGGTCAGATCCATTTAGCTGGAGAATTTCAAAAATTGTTTGATAAATATAAGATCAAAACTGGTCAAATTCTTATAAGTCCTGATGATACTGAACAAAGAAGAAGGGCGATTAACGTTAGAAGAACTTTTGATAATTTATTTAAATTAAATGCGATCCCAATTGTAAATGAAAATGATTCTACTGCTACAGCTGAGATCAAATACGGTGATAATGATAGATTGGCTGCAAGAGTCGCTCAGATAATTGGAGCGGATATTTTAATAATTTTCTCTGATGTGGATGGTTTATACGATAGATCAAAAAGTAAAAAAATTGTGAAAAATATTAAGCTTATTGACGATAAAATAACCTCACTTATTGAAAAAACAAAAAATACTTACGGTTCAGGAGGAATTTATACAAAATTGGATGCAGCAAAAATTTGTATGAATTCTGGATGTCATATGTTTATAGCCAATGGTAAAAAAGATAATCCAATTTCAAATATGATTAAAAATGAGAGATTTACTCATTTCTTTCCTAAAATCTCAAGCTTAGACGCAAAGAAAAAATGGATTATTGGATCATTAAGCTCAAATGGCACTATTAAAATTGATGATGGAGCATCAAAAGCTCTTCGTAACGGAAAAAGTTTATTAGCTGCGGGTATTACTAGAATTGATGGTTTTTTTAAAAAGGGAGAGAATGTCTTAGTTATGGATCAAAATAATAATCAGTTAGCCCGAGGTTTGTCATCATTTAGTTCTGATGAAATTAATAAGATTAAAGGTAAGCAAAGTAAAGAAATTGAGAAAATTTTAGGATATTTTAGCAAAACTGAAATTATCCACAAAGATGATATGGTACTATTATAAATGAATTATTTAGAAAATATTGGAAAAAATGCAAAAAAAGCGTATGAGGACTTAAAAACTGTTAAGCACTCTAAAATTAAGAAAGTTCTAGAAAATTATAATAAGTCTTTATTAACAAATAAAAAAAAAATTATTAAAGAAAATCATAAGGATGTAAAAAACGTAAAAAGGAAACATCTTGTAGATAGGCTAATTCTTAATGATAAACGAATTGAGGGTATAAGGTATTCGATAAACCAAATTGCAAAATTTAAAGACCCTGTTGGCAGGGTTCTGGAGCAATGGAAAAGACCAAATAAATTGCTAATCAAAAAGATTACAACACCTATAGGAGTGATTGGGGTAATTTATGAAAGCAGACCTAATGTAACTGCTGATGTTGCTGCTTTGTGTCTAAAGTCTGGAAACTGTTCAATATTAAGAGGGGGATCAGAAGCATTTAACACAAATAAGCTTTTAGCTAATCTTTTTAGAGACGTATTGAAAAGAAATAACATCAATAAGAATTGTGTTCAATTTATTAAGAATAAGAACAGAAAAATTGTGGATGGTATGCTATCAAAAATGACTGATTACATTGATGTAATTGTTCCAAGAGGTGGAAAAGGATTAGTTGCAAAAGTACAAAAATTTTCAAATGTGCATGTTATTGGTCATCTTGAAGGTATATGTCATATTTATTTAGATAAGAGTGCAAATATTAAGATGGCAAAGAAATTAATAATAAATGCAAAAATGCGAAGAACTAGTATCTGTGGAGCAGTAGAAACATTGCTTATCGATGTAAAAGCAATAAATTCTCATGCAAAATATGTAATTCAAGCTCTAATTAATTCAGGTTGTGAGGTTAGAGTAGATAACAAGTTGAACAGATTATTTAATTATAAGCTGAAAAAAGCTGAAGAAAAAGATTGGAGAACAGAATACTTGGACTCTATAATTTCAATTAAATCTGTAAAAAGTATAAAAGAGGCTATCGATCATATTTTGAAATACGGCACAATGCATACAGATAGTATTATTACAAATAATAAAAAAAATGCTCAGATATTTTTAAATGGCGTAAATAGTTCAATAGCAATGCACAATGTATCAACTCAATTCGCTGATGGAGGAGAGTTTGGTTTTGGTGGAGAAATTGGAATATCGACAAATAAACTACCCCCTAGAGGGCCTGTAGGTATTAACCAACTAACATCATATAAATACTTAGTTTCTGGAAAGGGAATTACAAGACCATAGTTGATGGTAAAGAGTTCTAAAAAATCTATTGGTTTATTAGGTGGTAGCTTTGATCCTCCGCATAAAGGACACTTAATGATATCAAAAATAGCACTAAAGAAAATTAAGCTTAAAAATGTATTATGGTTGGTAACAAAAAAAAACCCATTTAAAAATAAATCATTTTATTCATTAACCCAGAGAATAAGTAAGGCGAAAAAAATTGCAAAAAAAGAAAAAAAAATTGAAGTAATGAGCCTAGATAAAATCGTAAATTCATCAAGAAGTATAAATACAATTAATTATTTAATTAACAAAAAAAAAATGACAAATATCTATTTTATTATTGGGGCTGATAATTTGATTAAATTTCATAAGTGGAAAAGCTGGAAAAAGATAGTAAAATTAACAAAATTAATAGTTTTTTCTAGGAAGGGATATGATAAGAAAGGTAAGAAATCAATAGTGGCTAAATATTTAAAAAATAAAATTATCTTTATAAATAATAAACCTATAACAATCTCGTCTACTAAAATAAGAAGACAAGCTAAAGTAAGTTATTAATGCAAATTAGTAATATAAAAAATAATATAGAGAAAATTCTCGATGATAATAAAGCTCAATGCATCACATCTATAGATTTAAAAAATAAATCATATATTGCAGACTTTATGATTATTGCTTCAGGAACATCTTCAAGACATCTTCAATCCCTATCTGAAATTCTAGTTACTGAATTAAAAAAAATTGGTATACAAAATTGCCGTATTGAGGGAAAAGATAGTAATGATTGGAAATTAGTCGATGCACATGATGTAATTGTACATTTGTTTCATCCTGAAAAAAGGGAGTTTTACGATTTAGAAAAAATGTGGTCAGAAGAAATTCCAAAAGAGAAAGCTATGATATGAAAAAAACTTTAATTTTAGTATTTTTATTTACTTTTCATCACTCTATTGCTTTTTCAAAAAACGAGCTATATGAAAAAATTGATCTTTTTGGAGAAGTGCTTGAAAATATAAAAAAGGATTATGTTGAAGATGTTGATCAAGCAGAGATAATGGACTCTGCAATTAATGGAGTATTACAATCTTTAGATCCTTACTCGGCATACATGAGTCCAGAATTATTTAAGGAAATGCAAACTGATACCAAAGGAGAATTCGGTGGTTTAGGTATTGAAATAGGCATGGAAGCAGGTGTAGTTAAAGTTATTTCTCCAATAGATGGTACCCCAGCAGCAAAATCAGGTATTAAAGCTGGAGATTATATTGTGAAGATTGGCAAAGAACAAGTTCAAGGAAAGTCTTTGATGGAAGCTGTAAAATTAATGAGAGGACCAGTAGGTACATCAATTAATTTAACAGTTAGAAGAAAAAATGTAAAAAAACCGATTGAGTTCATTATAAAAAGAAAGATTATTGAAGTTCAATCAGTAAGTTCAGAAATATTAAGCAAAGAAAAAAATATTGGCTATATCAGACTAAAATCTTTTAACGAAAATAGTGATAATCAATTTTTAAAATCAATTAAAAAATTTGAAAAAAATTCGAAAATAAAGGGTTATGTAATTGATTTAAGAAATAATCCAGGAGGTCTTCTAACTCAAGCAATCAATATTACTGATTTTTTTCTAGACGATGGGGAAATTGTTTCTACAAAAGGTAGAAAAGTTTCTGAAACTAGAAAATTTTTTGCAAGAAAGGGTGATGAAGTTAAAGGTAAACCCATAGCTGTTCTAATAAATAACGGATCGGCATCTGCAGCAGAAATTTTTGCTGGTGCTTTAAAGGATCATAAAAGAGCAGTTATACTTGGTGAAAATTCTTATGGTAAAGGCTCCGTGCAGTCAATTATACCTTTAAGAAATGGTGGTGGTATGAGATTAACTATCTCAAAATACTATCTACCATCTGGAAAATCTATTTCAGAAATTGGTGTAACTCCAGATATTTTGGTAGAGGAGATTGGTAACGATTTCAAAATTAATTCTGAAAGTGATAATCAGTTAAATTACGCAATCAAACTCTTCAACTCATAAATATGAAAACCAATAAACTCCCAATGCGTACTGGGGTAGGAATTATTGTTTTAAATAAAGATAATCTAGTTTTTGTAGGTAAAAGAAAAGACAATCCTGGAGACAAATGGCAAATGCCACAAGGCGGTGTAAATGAAGGAGAAAATTATATCACAGCTATGAAAAGAGAATTAGTCGAGGAGACGAGTATCAGTAGTATTAAAGTTATTAAAGAATTAGAAAAAATTTATCAGTATGAACTTCCAGAAAATTTAATAGGTATTATTTGGAAAGGGAAATACAGAGGTCAAAAACAAAAATGGTATATTACAAGATTTTTAGGGGAGGAAAGTGAAATAAATTTAAATACGAAACATGCTGAATTTATTGATTGGAAATGGATTGAACCTAAATTGCTACCTGAAGTAATAGTTAATTTTAAAAAAGATTTATATCTCAATCTTCTAACAGAAATTAACCTCGTAATTGACTAATTTCTCTTAAAGTTTCTATTTTGTAAGCTGCAACATACCTTTCTTTATCTGTAGAGTCTGTGTTATTTAATTGCAATTCTGCTTCTTTGAGTAGATCATTTACTAAAGCTTTATCTAAATTAGCTAAATCATTTGCCGTAGAAGTTAAAATCAAAAGATTATTATTTGAAAACTCAACAGTGCCCTCTTCAACGTAAAATTTTTTTTCAACGTTGGTCTTAATCGTAATAATTCCAGGTCTTAAAAATGTTATTAGAGGAATATGGTTCTTTAAAATTCCCATTTGCCCCTCGTAAGAAGGAATCGTTGCTTCGTTTGTCTCTTGTTTTAAAATTGATTGTTCTGGGCTTATAATTTCGACTGTAAATAAATCTGACATTATTTGCTGTCTTTAGATAATTTTTCTGCTTTTTCAATTGCCTCTTGTATACCACCAACCATATAAAATGCTGCTTCGGGAAGATGATCATATTCTCCTTTGCATATGGCATCAAAACCTTTAATCGTATCATCAAGGTCTACTAATTTTCCTGGAGATCCAGTAAATACCTCGGCAACAAAGAATGGTTGAGATAGAAATCTTTGTATTTTTCTTGCTCTCGCAACGGTCAACTTATCTTCCTCTGAAAGTTCATCCATTCCAAGAATAGCTATTATATCTTGAAGAGATTTATATGCTTGTAAAATTTTTTGTACATCTCTAGCTACTCTGTAATGCTCTTCACCAACTACTCTAGGATCTAAAATTCTTGAAGTTGAGTCTAATGGATCTACGGCAGGATAAATTCCTATTTCAGCGATTTGTCTTGATAGAACTGTGGTAGCATCCAAGTGTGAAAAAGATGTTGCAGGTGCTGGATCGGTTAAGTCATCAGCTGGAACATAAATAGCTTGTACTGAAGTAATTGAACCTTTATCTGTAGAAGTAATTCTTTCCTGTAAATTACCCATATCTGTAGCAAGGGTTGGCTGATAACCTACTGCTGAAGGAATTCTTCCCAATAGAGCTGATACTTCTGATCCTGCTTGAGTAAATCTAAATATATTATCTACGAAGAATAAAACATCCTGGCCCTCTTTATCTCTAAAGTATTCTGCAACTGTCAAACCAGTCAAGGCAACTCTAGCCCTTGCTCCTGGTGGCTCATTCATCTGTCCATAAACAAGTGCTGCTTTTGATCCTTTTCCATCTGTTTTAATTACTCCTGACTCAATCATTTCATGATACAAATCATTTCCTTCTCTAGTTCTTTCACCAACACCTGCAAAAACTGAAAATCCTCCATGTGCTTTTGCAATGTTATTTATAAGCTCCATAATCGTTACTGTTTTTCCAACTCCGGCTCCACCAAATAATCCAATTTTTCCACCCTTCGCATATGGTGCTAAAAGATCGATAACTTTTATGCCTGTTACTAATTGTTCAGTTTCGGTTGCTTGATCTGTAAATTTTGGAGCTGCTCTGTGTATTGGCCATTTTTCTTTTGTCTTAACTTCACCTTTTTCATCAATTGACTCACCAACAACGTTTATAATTCTTCCTAGTGTTTCAGGGCCAACTGGCACGCTTATTGGTGCTCCAGTATTTATAACTTCATCACCTCTTTTAAGACCCTCTGTTGCATCCATCGCAATTGTTCTAACATCATTTTCTCCTAAGTGCTGAGCAACTTCTAAGATCAATTTATTTCCTGAATTGTTTACTTCTAGTGCTGTATAAATTTCCGGTAAGTCAGACTCAAAATTTACGTCAACTACTGCGCCAATAATTTGTGTTATTTTTCCTTTTTTGCTCATAATTATAAACTTTCTGCTCCTGATATAATTTCTATTAATTCTTTTGTAATAGAGGCTTGTCTGCTTCTATTATAATCAATTGTAAGTTTGTCGACCAAATCTCCAGCATTTCTCGTAGCATTATCCATTGCTGTCATTCTTGATCCTTGTTCACTTGCTGCATTTTCAAGCAAAGCTTTGAAAACTTGAGTCGAAATATTTTTTGGCAACAAGTCCTCTAAAATTTCATCTTCCTCTGGTTCAAATTCATATGAAAAACTTTCATCGTAACCTTCTTTTAAATTTTTTGTCTCTGCTGGAATTATCTGTTGAGCTTGTGGAATCTGCGTAATTACATTTTTAAAATTATTATAAAATATAATACATTTATCAAATTTATTTTGATTGAATAAAGATATTATTTCTTTTCCTACCTCATCTGCTTCATTAAAACTTATGCTTTTTTTATCTTTAAAACTAAATTTTTTAATTACATACTTTCCATATTCTCTTTTAATCTGATCATATCCTTTCGAACCAACAGTAATAATATTAAGTTCTTTTCCTTCACCTAGAATTTTTTTAAAATTATTCTTAGCTAATTTACAAATATTTGAATTAAATCCTCCACAAAGGCCTCTGTCAGCCGTTAAAACTACACACAAATACTTTTTATCTTCTCCTGTTCCAACTAGCAGTTTTGGTGCATTCTGGGGATCGTTAATGGATTTAGTCAAATTCAATATTATGTTTTGCATTTTTTGACTGTAAGGTCTGCCTTTCTCTGCGCTTTCTTGAGCTTTCCTAAGTTTTGCTGCAGCAACCATCTTCATTGCCTTAGTAATTTTTTGAGTCGATTTTACACTTTTAATTCTTTTTTTTAGATCATCTAAACTAGGCATTATTTTTTCTTATATTCCTCTATAACTTGTTTTAATTGATTTTCTATATCTTCATCTAATTTTCCTGATGATTGAATAGCTTCAATAATTTCTGGTTTATCATTTCTGATTTTTTCAATTATATCTTTCTCAAATCCTTTAATTTTTCCTAAATCAACGTCATCCAAATATCCTTTTACTCCAGCAAAAACTGAAATTACTTGTTCTGCGACAGTCATTGGAGAGTATTGGTCTTGTTTTAATAATTCTGTTAATTTTGCTCCTCGATTTAATAGTTGTTGAGTAGAAGCATCTAAGTCTGATCCAAATTGAGCAAAAGCTGCCATTTCTCTATATTGAGCAAGTTCCAATTTAATTGAGCCAGCTACTTTTTTCATCGCTTTAGTTTGCGCTGCAGATCCTACTCGCGATACTGATAGACCAACGTTTACAGCAGGTCTTATTCCTTGGTTAAATAATTCAGTCTCCAGAAATATTTGTCCATCAGTAATAGAAATTACATTTGTTGGAATATAAGCAGAGACATCGCCGGCTTGTGTTTCAATAATTGGTAGTGCGGTTAATGATCCACCTCCATTAGCATCACTTAGTTTTGCAGATCTTTCTAAAAGTCTACTGTGAAGATAGAAAACATCACCAGGATAGGCTTCCCTTCCTGGAGGTCGTCTAAGTAATAGTGACATTTGTCTATATGCTACTGCTTGTTTTGACAAATCATCATAAACTATTAAAGCATGCATTCCATTATCTCTAAAATATTCACCAATTGTGCAGCCAGTATAAGGAGCTAAAAACTGGAGCGGTGCAGAGTCTGATGCTGTTGCAGCAACTATTGTTGTATATTTAAGTGCGCCTGCTTCTTCTAAAGTTTTCGTTATTTGAGCTACTGTTGAACGTTTTTGTCCAATTGCCACATAAACACAATAAAGTTTTTTCTTCTCATCAGATGACTCGTTTATTTTTTTTTGATTAATAATTGCATCAATTGCAACTGCGGTTTTACCTGTTTGTCTGTCACCAATAATTAATTCCCTTTGGCCTCTGCCTACAGGTATAAGTGAGTCGATAGATTTTAATCCTGTTTGCATTGGTTCACTAACGGATTGTCTTGGAATTATACCTGGGGCTTTTACTTCAACTCTTTTTCTTTCTTTGGAAGAGATAGCTCCTTTTCCATCTATTGGATTTCCTAAACCATCAACAACTCTTCCTAATAATTCTTTTCCAACTGGAACATCCACAATTGCATTGGTTCTTTTAATTGTATCGCCCTCTTTAATTTTTCTATCATCTCCAAAAATTACAACTCCAACATTGTCATTTTCTAAGTTTAATGCCATACCTTTTGAGCCATCTTCAAATTCAACCATTTCTCCAGCCTGAACATTATCCAAACCGTAAACTCGTGCAATTCCATCACCAACCGATAAAACTTTTCCAATTTCTGAAACTTCAGCTTTTTCACCAAAATTTTTAATTTGATCTTTAAGTAATTTAGTAATTTCTGAGGGGTTTATAGACATATTAACTTTCCAACATTTCTTTTTTGTACTTATTTAATTTATTTTTAATCGAGGCATCAATCATAAAGCTTCCAAGTTGAAGTTTTAATCCTCCTATAAGCTCTTTATCAACTTTGTAGTTGAATTTTATAGTTGAGCTTGTTGAAGAAGATAGTTCTTTACTTATATTTTCAAGTTCATTTTCTGATAATTCTTTAGAAGATATTAAAGAAGCTTTAACTTCTCCTCTTTTTTGTGCACATAATTTTAAAAAACTATCAATAATTTTTTCAATAAAAAATATTCTTTTTTTTTCAATTAATAAAAACATAAAGTTTTTTAAATTTTTTGAAAAGTTTAGCTTTTCAGCTAATAGGTTTAATACGTTGTTTTGATTATCTTTACTTTGAGTTGGATTGTGTATGAAATTTTTTATCTCTTTGCTATTGATCAATAGAGAGGCAAAGTTCTTGATGTCATTTTCAATTTTCTCTAATTCACTAGCTTCTTGCGCTACTTCAAAAAGTGCGCGAGAGTATCTTTCTGAGGTTTCTGTTGAGAAAGATTTATTTGTGCTCATTTTTTAATGAAATTGTTATGAAATAATGAGCGTGTCGTACCATAAGAGTTTACCTTGATCAAGTTTCCAAATAATCGATTAACCAAAATTTACGGGATCGACATCAACCGTAAGTTTAATTTTGCTTGAAATTTTCAATGAATTTAGAAGGTTAGAAACCATTTTTTGCTTTAAGCTTTTCTCATTAAACCTAATTAATAATCTTGATCTAAATTTTTTTTTTATCTTCAATAAAGGCGAGTCTACAGGGCCCATGATTTCTAAACCATTTATCTTACTAAGACGTGTTTTAATTTCTCTAGCTCCTTCAATACTTAAAGATTGATTATTAGCTGATATGATTATTGCGATAAGTCTACAAAAAGGAGGTAGGAAATTTTCTTTTCTCGAATTAAGCTCTTTTTTTAAAATTTCATCAGGATTATTTTTTATCAACTCATTTAAAGTAATATTCTCAGGAGATAATGTTTGGTAAACAATTAAAGACTCAGAGCTAAATCTACCAGCTCTTCCGCTTAATTGATTATACAATTGAATATTTTTTTCAGTAGTTCTTAAGTCGTAACCTCTTCCCGAAAAATCTGCATCAATTACAACTATACAATTTAGTTTAGGAAAGTTAAAACCTTTTGAAATCATCTGAGTTCCAACTAAAATGTTTACCTGATTATTTTTGATTCTGTTAAACAAGGAATTTATATGATCCTTTTTTTTCATATAATCACTTGAAAAAATTTCTATTTTGCTAGTTGGAAATAATTTACTCACTTCCTCATAAATTTTTTCAACACCTGGCCCGTACATTATAAAATCACAATTTTTTTCATCTTTACATTTATTAAATATTTTTTTTTCACAAGAACAATGATGACAGACAGCTTTATTTTTACTTTTATGGAATGTTAAATACATCGAACAATTATTACAGATCTGTTTATATCCACAATTTTTACAAATTAAATATGGAGCATAACCTCTTCTATTTAAAAAAAATAAAACTTGTTCCTCTTTCTCAAGAAATTTTTTAACAATTTTAATGCTTTCATCAGAAATAAAGCTATTTTTTATTTTTTTTAAATTTAAATTGACAATTTTTGTTTTTGGTAAAGGATAGTCGGCATATCTCTTATTAATTTTAAAATGTCTAAATTTTTTATTTTGAATATTATTAAAAGTTTCTAGTGATGGTATGGCACTGACTAAATGGATTGGTATTTTTTCAAAAGAAGCTCTTGCTATTGCCATATCTCTTGCATGATATATTACACCTTCATCTTGTTTGTAAGAAGTATCATGTTCCTCATCAACAATTATAATTCCAAGTTTTTTAAAAGGTAAAAGTAGAGAGGATCTTGCTCCAACAACTAATTTAATATTATTATTAATTATACCATTCCAAATAATTCTTTTATTTTTTGGCGTTATTTTTGAATGCCAGATTGCAGGTTCGAAACCAAAGAAATCATAGAACCTTGTCTTAAATTCATTAGTTAAAAAAATTTCAGGGAGCAAAACTAAAGCTTGTTTATCTTCAGCAATAATTTTTTTTATTCTCTCAAAATATACAAGTGTTTTACCTGAACCAGTTGTTCCTTGAAGGACAGAAACATCAAATCTATTATTTATTGAATTTAAAAATTTTAAAGCGTCATTTTGCTCTTGATTTAAGTTGAATTTTTTTGTTTTGATTGCTGTTTGGCCGAAATTTTTATCATTTTTAATAAATAAATTTTTATTACCTCCAATAACCATTTTAAGAACGAGCCCTAAAGGTGTTACGTTGTACATCGCAAACCATTTCATAAAATTAATAAAACTTTTATTTAAAGAAATTTTCCCAATTTTTTTATGAATATCTTTAATTTTTATATCTTTTGGCGCAAAACTTTCGCTTGGCCACACAACACCGATCACCTTTTCTTTCCCAAAAGGAACTTCAACGATATCACCTGGGGTTAATTTTTCTTTTTTTATTTTGTATGTAAATGAAAAATTAAATATTTTAGGCAGCAATACTTGCGCTTTCATATTTTAATAGTAGTTGAATTTTTTTTTTTTAAAAATGAATTGGTCTTTTATCAACAGCTAAAGCTGCTTCTTTAATAGCTTCTGTATGTGTAGGATGGGCATGGCAAGTTCTAGCAATATCTTCAGCACTTGCACCAAATTCCATTGCTAATGCCATCTCCGCAATCATATCACCGCAATGAGGCCCAATTATATGTACACCCAAAACTTTATCTGTTTTGCTATCAGCAAGTATTTTAACAAATCCTTCAGTTTCATTATTAACTTTTGCTCTTGAATTAGCTAGAAAAGGGAATTTTCCTGTTTTGTAAGATTTCTTTTCCTCTTTTAATTGTTCCTCTGTTTTACCAACAGTGGCTACTTCTGGAGATGTATAAACAACTCCAGGAATTACATCGTAATTAACGTGTCCAGCTTGTCCCGCTAGTATTTCAGCTACTGCAATACCCTCCTCTTCTGCTTTATGAGCTAGCATTGGACCTTTAATTACATCTCCTATGGCATAAATATTGCTTACTGAAGTTTGCAACTTGTTATTTACTTCTATTCTACCTTTGCTGTCTTTTTTAATTCCTACTTTTGAAAGATTTAATCCTTCAGTATAAGGTTTTCTTCCAACAGATACTAAAACTTTATCAACTTCTAATACCTCTTTTTTTGAATTCTTAATATTTGTGTAAGAAATTAAAGCAGACTTTCCATTATCTTCCACGGTATCTACCTTTGATCCCATTTTGAATTTAATTCCTTGCTTAGATAAGATTTTTTGAAATTCATTTGAAATTTCTCTATCCATCCCAGGAGTGATAAAATCTAAATATTCTATAACAGTTACCTCAGATCCTAATCTTGACCAAACTGATCCCATTTCCAAACCAATGTAGCCTCCTCCAATTACAGCCAACTTGGTTGGTACCTTGTTAAAAGATAGGGCGCCAGTAGAGGAAACAATATTTTTTTCGTTAATCTCAATACCGGGTAATGAAGATACTGTTGAGCCAGTGGCAATAACTATGTTCTTAGATTTTATGTTGGTTCTTTTGTTGTTGCTTTCATAAACAACAATATCATTTTTAGAAAGAAGAACTCCTTTGCCTTTAAAATATGTAACTTTATTTTTTTTAAATAGAAATTCTACTCCTTTAGTTAATACTTGAATCGACTTATTTTTGTTGGACATCATTTTTTCTATGTTTAGTTTTATACCCTCTATTTCGATCCCCTGCTGATTAAAATCTTTCTTTGCTTTATTAAAGTTTTCAGATAAATTTAATAAACTTTTTGATGGTATACATCCTACATTAAGGCAAGTTCCTCCTAGAGCTCCTCTTGACTCCACACAGGCGGTTTTCAATCCAAGCTGTGCAGCTCTAATTGCACAAACATATCCTCCTGGTCCGCCTCCAATTATTACTAAGTCAAAATTATTTTCCATGATCAAATATTTAAAAACAGTCTTTGAGGTTGTTCTAATGACTCTTTTACTATTTTCAAAAAAGACACTGCTTCTTTTCCATCAATTATTCTATGATCGTAAGATAGCGCCAAATACATTACAGGTCTTACCTCCACGTTACCGTCTACAACAACTGGTCTTTGAATTATATTATGCATTCCTAATACTGCAGATTGTGGTGGATTTAAAATTGGTGTTGAAAGCATGGAGCCATAAATTCCGCCATTTGTAATTGTAAATGTTCCACCTTGTAAATCTTCAATTGTAATTTTTCCATCCTTAGCTTTTTGACCAAGTTTGCTTACATTTTTTTCAATATCAGCAAAAGACATTTCATCTGTTTCTCTAAGAACTGGCACAACGAGTCCTCTATCCGTTCCTACAGCAATACTTATATTATAATAATTTTTATAAACAATTTCTTCACCTTGAATTTCTGCGTTTACCGCAGGATAATTTTTTAAACCAATAACACAAGCTTTTACAAAGAATGACATAAACCCTAGTTTAACTCCGTATTTGTTTTGAAATTCCTCTTTGTATTGACTTCTCATTTTTATCACTTTGCTCATATCAATTTCATTGAAAGTTGTAAGCATTGCTGCACTCTCTTGAGCTTCTTTTAATCTTTTAGCTATCGTTAATCTTAACCTTGTCATTTTAACTCTCTCTTCTGGGCCATACTTAATTTTTCTCTCTGACGGAGATGGTTTCGAGCCCATCAAGCTCATAATATCCTCTTTTAAAATTAAACCATTTTTTCCAGTTCCCTCTACAGCTTCTAAATTTATTTTTGCCTCGCTGGCCATTTTTCTAGCTGCTGGAGATGCTTCTTTGTTTTCCTTTGAAACTATTTTTTCTTCATGCACTTGATCCAAGATTAACGGTTCTTCCTCCTCTAATTTAAGAACAGGTTCTTCGATTTTTTTTTGCTTTGGCTTTTTTGGTTTTTTAATTTTTTCCTCTTCAAAAATCTTTGGCTGAATTTCTTGCTTTGTCTTATTAGGTGGATTATAATTATTTATTTCTTCTGTATTTTTTACTTTGGTACTTGTGGAACTATCTACTGTACCTAATAAAGAACCTACGTTAACTGTTTCTCCCTCTTTTACAGAAATACTTCCAAGTACTCCATTCGTAGGTGAAGGAACTTCTACGTTTACTTTATCTGTCTCTAATTCTACAATAGGTTCATCAGCCGAAACTTTGTCTCCTTGTGATTTTAGCCACTTGGATACTGTAGCTTCTGTGACTGATTCCCCAAGTGTTGGAACTGTAATTTTTTCTGCCATTTAACCTTTAATTATCTTTTCCAATATTTCTTTTTGTTGTGCAAGGTGTTTATTTAGATTTCCAGTCGCAGTGGAAGAAGCTGCTTTTCTACCAACATATTTAACAGACTTATCACCAAAATTAACTATTTCTAAAGTTCGATCAATATAATTTCTTACTGTGTTCCAAGCCCCCATATTTTTTGGCTCTTCTTGACACCAAATAAATTCTGCTTTTGTATATCTTTTTAAAATATTTGCTAAAGTTTTCGCAGGAAATGGATAAAGTTGCTCTATCCTTATAAATGTCACTTCATTGTTTTTATATTTTTCTCTAGCCTCAATAAGATCGTAGTAAATTTTTCCTGAGCACATGATTACTTTTTTAATTTTTGCATCTCTTCTTTTAAGTTCTAATAAATTTTTTATATTCGAATATGCATCGTCCTCTAAAACTCTATGAAAAGTGCTTTTTTTTGAAAACTCTGAGATATTTGAAACACACTTTTTATGTCTTAAGAGTGATTTCGGAGTCATAATAACTAGTGGTTTTCTAAATTCTCTATGCATTTGACGTCTTAGAACATGAAAATAATTTGAAGGTGTAGTGCAATTTACTACTTGAATATTTTCTCCAGCACACAATTGTAAAAATCTTTCTAATCTCGCAGAGGAATGCTCAGGTCCTTGACCTTCATAACCGTGGGGAAGTAATAATACTAAACCACTAGCTCTACCCCATTTTGACTCTCCTGATGAAATAAATTGATCTATTATAATTTGCGCTCCATTAGCAAAATCACCAAACTGAGCTTCCCATAAAACAAGTGTTTCAGGTTCAGATAGGGAGTATCCAAATTCAAAACCTAAGACTGCTAGTTCTGATAGAAGACTGTCTATTATTTCAAATTTTTTTTGATTTCCCGAAATATTATTAAGTGGAATGTATCTTTCATGATTATCCTGGTTTCTTAAAACTGCATGTCTTTGACTAAAAGTCCCCCTACCAGAGTCCTGCCCAGATAATCTTACAGAAAATCCCTCAGTGAGTAGAGTTCCAAAAGCTAAGCTTTCTGCTGTAGACCAATCAATTGATTTTCCATCTTTTATAGCTGTCATTCTTAAATTGAATATTTTTTTTAATGTTTTGTGGACGTTAAATTCTTGTGGAATCGTAGAGATTTTTTTACCAATATCAATTAATTTAGCCTTATCAACGCCGCTTACACCTCTCTTGTCTTTGCCAAGGCCAGGTTTAAATCTTGACCAAACTCCATCATACCATTTTAATTCTGACTTATAACTTTTTGATGATTCAAATTCTTTTTCTAAAAACTTTTTAAATTTTGTTTTCTCTTTTTGTAAATCAGTTTCAGATGTCAATTCTTCTTTACTTAATTTTTTTCCATAAATTGAAAGTGTTGTAGGATGTGTTTTTATTTTTTTATACATAATTGGTTGTGTAAAAGAGGGCTCGTCTCCCTCATTATGGCCAAATCTTCTATAACAAACCATATCAATAACTACGTCCCTGTTAAATTTCTGTCTATACTCAGTCGCAATCTTAGCGCAATGTACTACTGCCTCTGGATCATCTCCGTTGACATGAAATATTGGTGCTTGAGCGGTCTTTGCCACATCAGAAGGATAAGGTGAAGATCTTGCAAATCTTGGTGCTGTAGTAAAACCTATTTGATTATTAACAATTATATGAATAGTACCTCCAATATTATGTCCTGGAAGACCAGACATAGCAAAACATTCAGCAACTATACCTTGGCCTGCGAATGCTGCGTCTCCATGCATTAGAACAGGAATAACTTTTTTTCTCTCTTTATCCTTATGAAAAAATTGTTTTGCTCTAACCTGTCCTAAAACAACAGGGTTTACTGCCTCAAGATGAGATGGATTGTCGGTTAAACTTATATGAACTGAGTTTCCATCAAACTCTCTATTAGACGAGGCTCCAAGGTGGTATTTTACATCACCTTCAAAATCTTTGCTACTGCTTACGCTTTTTCCAAAAAATTCGCTAAAGATTGCTTTAAAGGGTTTGCCCATAACATTTGCCAATACATTTAATCTTCCACGATGGGGCATGCCTATTTTGATTTCCTTTGCGCCTAAATTTCCTCCTCTTTTTATTATTTGTTCTAGTGCTGGTATTAATGACTCTCCCCCGTCGAGTCCAAATCTTTTAGTTCCAACAAATTTAACATGTAAATATTTTTCAAAACCTTCTGCTTGAACCATCTTATTCAAAATTGCCCTTTTCCCATTTTCTGTGAAAGTTATATTTTTTTCTGGTCCCTCAATTCTATCTCTGATCCATGCTTTTTCCTCAGGGTCACCCATGTGCATGAATTCATAGCCAATATTTGAACAATATGTTTTTTTTAAAATTTTTAAAATTTGATTTAAGTCTCCATATTGTAATCCAAGAACACCATCTAAGAAAATTTTTCTGTTGTAATCCTCTAAAGCAAACCCATAACTCTCAGGCTTTAACTCCGGATGCTCTTCTTTTTTTTGAATTGCTAATGGATCTAAATTAGCAATTAAATGACCTCTTATTCTATATGCTCTTATTAGCATAATAGCTCTTACAGAATCTTTGGAGGCTTCTTTAATCGATGATGAGTTTAATTTTGACTCATCTTCCTTTACATCTTTAATCTCTTGTGACCTAAATTTTACTTTTTTTATTTTTTTTTCTCGTGACCAGCTAGGTCCATTTAAATCATTTAAAATTAATTTTTCGTCCTCACTTAATCCATCAAAAAACTCTCTCCAACTTTTTGGCAGAGAATTAGGATCCGACAAATAATCTGCATAAAATTCATTGATAAATTCAGAATTATTACCAGCTAAAAAAGATGTTTTTTTAAATGTTATGTTGCTATTTGATGACGACATTAAGATATTAATTTTAACATAATTTAATAAAAATCAACCATTAAGTTTTTGAAAAAGTGTCTTGCCTATATCGGCTGGAGATTTTGAGATCGTAATATCAGCAGATTTCATTATCTCAATTTTATCTTCTGCTCCGCCTTTTCCACCTGAAATAATAGCTCCAGCATGTCCCATTCTCCTTCCAGGAGGAGCGGTCAATCCAGCAATAAATCCAACCATGGGCTTTTTAATCTTCTCTCTTTTTAAAAATTCTGCCGCTTCTTCCTCTGCCGAGCCGCCAATCTCTCCAATCATGATTATAGATTTTGTTTCTTCATCTTTTAGAAATAATTCTAAACAATCTATAAAATTCGTACCATTAATTGGATCTCCACCAATTCCTATACAAGTTGACTGCCCCATTCCGTTTATTGAAGTTTGAGCAACAGCTTCATAAGTAAGTGTCCCTGATCTTGAAACTATACCAACTGTACCTTTTTTATGAATATTACCTGGCATTATTCCAATTTTACATTCATCCGGAGTTATTATGCCTGGACAGTTAGGTCCGATTAATCTTGATGAACTTTTTTTTAAGTACTTTTTGACCTTAACCATATCCAAAATAGGTATCCCTTCAGTTATACAAACAATTAATTCAATCTTAGCATCTATAGCTTCAATGATCGCTGCTGATGCAAACTTTGGGGGTACATAAATCATCGTTGCAACTGCTGATGTTTTTTCTTTTGCTTGAATTACAGTATCAAATACAGGTAAACCTAAATGTTTTTGACCTCCTTTTTTAGGTGTAACACCTCCTACTAATTTTGTACCGTACTTTAAAGCTTGTTCTGAATGAAAAGTTCCATGTTTTCCAGTAAAACCTTGACAAATTACTTTTGTATTTTTATTAACTAAAATTGACATTAATTAATCGCCTCGACGATTTTTTTTGCTGCATCATTCAAATCAGACGCTGATAAAATTTTTAAATTTGACTCGTCTAATATTTTTTTTCCCTCTTTAAAATTAGTTCCTGCTAACCTGACTACAAGTGGTACAGAGAGCTTAATTTTTTTTGCAGCATCCACAACTCCTTGAGCAAGTACATCACATCTCATAATACCTCCAAAAATATTAATTAAAATTCCTTTTACATTTTTATCCGAGAGAATTAATTTAAATGCTTCTCCTACTTTTTCTTTTGATGCCCCACCACCTACATCTAAAAAGTTAGCAGGTTCTTGCCCGTAGAGTTTTATTATATCCATTGTTGCCATAGCTAATCCTGCACCATTTACCATACAACCAATTGATCCATTTAACTTAATATATGCTAAACCATATTTGCTAGCCTCAATCTCTGCTGGATCTTCCTCGTTTAAATCTCTTAAATTGAGAATATCAGGTCTTCGAAAAATTGCATTATCATCAAAATTCATTTTTGCATCTAAGCAAATTAATTCGTTTGATTTTGTAATAATCAATGGATTTATTTCTATTAAACTTGCATCTCTTTTAATTACTATCTCATAAAGTGATTTGATCAACTTTGTAGCCGTAATTTTTTGTTTTTCATTGAATTTAAAAATAGAGATAATATCTTCAACTTCTTTATCACTTAGTCCGTCATCCTTTAATTCTACTTTATTAGTAATAATTTTATCAGGTGTTTCTGATGCGACTTTTTCTATATCCATCCCCCCTTCAGTGCTACTAATAAATGCTATCTTAGAAGTTTCTCTATCAACCAAGCAAGATAGATAAAATTCCTTAGATATTTCTGAAGCCTCTTCAATATATAATCTTTTGACTTCTTTTCCTTCAGGGCCAGTCTGATGTGTTACAAGTACTGCTCCCATCATTTTCTTTGCTTGAGTCTCTAAATCGGAGAGATTTTTTATTAATTTTACTCCCCCTGCCTTTCCTCGTCCTCCGGCGTGAATTTGAGCTTTTAAGACAAATTCTTTACTTTTAAGTTTTGAAATTTTTTTTTTTATCTCATCAACTGAATGTATAACGATCCCATTTGAAACTGGTGCTCCAAATTCTTTTAAAATTTCTTTAGCTTGATGTTCGTGAATATTCATTATTTTCCTTTGCAACTCACTATTTCATAATTAGAGAAACTTTTATTTACTAATTTATGGTTTTTAAAACATATTATGTCACCAAAACTTTCTTTAAATCTTTTAAATTTTATATTGGTTCCTAATAAATATACCACTTCGATTTTTTCTTTTTGTATTTTTTTGTTTACCATTGATTTATAAATATTAAAATATTTATGATTTCTAGTAGGATGAGTGTTGTTATCCCATAAATACCATCTGTTCAATATGTTTAAATCTTCTTCAATAGCTGATGAGATAAAGTGATAGTGAGTAATTAACATTTTTTTTCTGTTATCCTCTTTAATTGTTTTAATGGCTGTTTTTAAAATCTTTACTTCTTCAGAAGGATCTGGATATTTGTAGCTGATCCATTTTAAACCCGTAAGACTTTTATGGATTAATGATGCATCTAAAGCTACCGATTTATTTATGTTTTCTAAATCATGAAATTTTCTCTCAATATTATATCTGTGATGAAACTTAATTGTAGCAAATAAAGTTGTGGTAATAATTAAACAAATAATAAATTTAGAGTATTGAAGTTTTTCCATATTTATATGTAGTATTGCAGCTAAGACAGGAATTAAGCTAAATATATATATTTGATTTGCTGTAAGTAATTGATTGTAAATAAATAGTATACTAGCGGATATAAAGATTACATTGAGAAGTTTTTTATTATTTTCCTTTTTTACAACTTTGTATGCTGTAATTATTATTAATGGTATCAAAAAAATTTGAATAAATTTAAAGTCCCCAAAGATTCTTTTAAAATTTAATTGATCTTTTAAAGATAAATAAGCTGACGCTTCACCTAGAATTCTTCCTTCGCCAATTGTTAATGGAAACAAAAAATATTGATAAATAAAATTATCAAATCTAGTCCCCGTTAATAAAAGATAGATAATAATTAAGGTGATTGTAAAAATAGTTCCAGTTGCGAATGATATAAAGTTCTTTAAGTTTTTTGTTTTGAAAAAGAAATAAGATGATAAGAAAATTATAAATAAAACTATATATCCTGTTGGTGATTGCATGCTAAGAAAAGCAAAAGCACAAATAATTGGTAAAATAAACCAATAGTGATTATTTTCTTTTTTTATTGCGAAATAAAAAACTAGTAGAGAAATTAAAGAAAATACGTAAGCGTGTAAATAAGCAAATGGTGTGCCAGAAACTGGATAACATAAAGTTGCGAAACATAAAGCGTAGAATGTAGCGTAAATTAATTTTAAATTTATCTTTCGTAAAAAATAATAAAAACTTAAGGAAGCTAGAATATTAATAAAAGAGGCGTGAAAAATATGCGCACTCCAATTATTTCCAAAGATTAAGAAAAATAACGCTTCAAAATAATCTACAAGGATACCAGTGAATATCCAAAAGTCTCGTATGGGCAATTTCCCTTTTAAGATGCTATATCCAGTGTCGTAAAAACCAAAACTGTCTATAGGCAAAACACCAATATTTCCACTAAGTTGGTTTATAAAATGCGCATATAAACAAATTATTATTATGATTGATAGCTCTTTTATATTTTTTAAAAAATACTTTTCGGTCATTTTATAATGAAATTAATAGTATTCTTGGTTATTTAAATGTATCACTAAATAATTTTAATTAATATATTTATAATTCATGTATAAAATTTTTAATAAAATTCAATTTAATAGCAAAGAAAATAAGATGAGATCAGTTGGAAATACTAAAATTGCCCGGGAAACATATTATTCTTCACCGTCAAAAAATCTTAAATTTCTGCTTTTTAACCGTTTTAATTGGATGAATAAATTTATTAATAATGATGACAAAGGAATCGAAGTAGGATCTGGTGCAGGATTTTCAAAAGACTTTATAAAATCAAAAAATTTTAAAATATCTGATATCAGTTCGGAAGATCATCTTGATTTTAAAAAAATTGATGCTCAAGATACGCAGCTTGATTCTCAAAGTTTTAATTATGTAATAGCCTCAAATATGATTCACCATGTACCCTTTCCAATAAAATTTTTTAATGAAATGAATAGAATTTTAAAGCCAGAGGGAAAATTAATAATTTTTGAGTCTTACTGTTCCGTTATATTTCAAATAGCAACAATGATAATGAAACATGAAGGATTTGATTTCACTGTTAATGTTTGGGATGAGAGATCACCAAAAAGTGATGAAAAAAATGCGTGGCATGGTAACATTGCAGTTCCACACCTTATTTTTGATGATAAAGATAAATTTCAGAAAAATTTAGGTAATTTATTCAAAATCGAATACGAGGAATTATCTGAGTGCTTAATTTTTTTAAACTCAGGAGGTGTTACCTCTAAAACTAAATGTATACCAATGAATAAATTTTTTCTAAAAATTTTAAATTTTATTGATAAAATTCTTATAAAATTTTTTCCAAATATTTTTTGTATGGGAAGAAGAATAGTTTTAAAGAAAGTGAATTAAAGAGATTTATCAATTTTTTTAGCTGCATTAAATAATTCTTTAACAGCCTCAATCGATTTTTCAAAATTATTTTTTTCTTTTTCAGATAATTTCAATTCTATAATTTTTTCAACTCCATTTGATCCAATTATTACTGGAACACCAGCATATATACCTTTTGTGCCATATTCTCCATTTAGATAAACTGCACAAGGCAATTGTTTTTTTAAGTCTTTTATATAACTTTCAGCCATTTCAACACCTGAAGCAGCAGGGGCATAAAAAGCTGAACCCTTTTCTAGATATTTTACAATTTCTGCTCCACCTTTTTTTGTTCTTTCAACAATTTGGTCCAATTTTTCTTTTGTTATTTTTCCATTATTTACAAGATCAATAATTTTTTTTCCCTCAACTTCTGTGGAACCCAGCATTGCAACCATACTATCTCCATGACCGCCGAGAACAAATGACTTTATTTTTTGTACTGGCACTTTAAGTTCTTCAGATAAAAAATAAATAAATCTTGAAGAGTCTAATATTCCAGCCATACCTACAACTTTATTTTTTGGAAGACCTGAATATTTTTGAAGAGCCATTACGATTACATCTAGCGGGTTTGTAATACATATAACAAAAGCATCTGGTGAAGTTTTTTTTATTCCTTCTGCGACTTGTTTGATAATCTTCAAATTAATTCCAAGTAAATCATCTCTAGTCATGCCTGGTTTTCTAGGGACTCCTGCCGTAATAATTATTACGTCAGAATTTTTTGTATCTTCGTAATTATCTGTACCAGACAAACTTACATTAAAACCTGAAACTGGTGATGATTGCGCAATATCTAAAGCTTTTCCTTTGGCGATACCTGCTGCAACATCAAACAAAACAACGTCAGCTAAGCCTTTTAATGCTATTAGATGGGCTAATGTACCTCCAATTTGACCAGCTCCTATTAAAGTAATTTTTTTTTTCATTATAAACTTTTTTGTTATTTCATAGTTGGCATTACGAACTCAGGATCAGATCTTAGTCCAGATGGCCATCTTGAAGTAATTGTTTTTAATTTTGTGTAAAATCTAACTCCCTCTGGTCCGTGCATATGTTGATCTCCAAATAAAGACCTTTTCCATCCTCCAAAACTATGAAAGGCCATCGGCACTGGAATTGGTATATTTATTCCTACCATTCCAATTTTTACTTTATTTGAAAATGTTCTACCAGAATCTCCATCTCTAGTAAAAATGCTGACACCATTTCCAAATTCATGATCGTTTACTAAATGCAACGCCTCATCAAAATCTTTAACTCTTATGACTGATAGCACTGGTCCGAATATTTCTTCCTTGTAAATCCTCATGTTTTTTTTAACATGATCAAACAAACATCCACCCATATAATAACCATTTTCATAACCTTGTAATTTAAATTTTCTTCCATCTACAACTAATTTGGCTCCCTCTTTCACACCGATATCTACATAACCTTTCACCTTTTCTAAATGTTCTTTTGTAACTAGTGGTCCCATTTCAGATTGTTTATCCATACCAGGACCAACTTTTAATGACTCAACTTTTTTTGCCAAAGAATCCACAAGTTTATCTCCTACACCGCCAACTGCGACCGCAACTGATTGAGCCATACACCTTTCTCCAGCTGATCCATAAGCTGCTCCCATTAATCCGTTAACAGCTTGGTCTAAATCACAATCAGGCATCACAACACAATGATTTTTAGCACCACCAAGAGCTTGTACTCTTTTTTCATTTTTTGCACAGTTCTCATAAATATATTTAGCAATTGGTGTAGAGCCAACAAAGCTCATAGCAACTACGTCTTTATTGTTTATTAAAGCATCTACAGCCTCTTTATCTCCGTTCATAACATTGAAAACTCCATCAGGAATGCCAGCCTCTTTCAAAAGTTCTGCTAATCGCATTGAACACGACGGATCTTTTTCAGATGGCTTTAAGACAAATGTATTTCCACAAGCAATAGCCATAGGAAACATCCACATCGGGACCATCGCGGGAAAATTAAAAGGTGTAATCCCTGCACAAACTCCTAACGGTTGTCGCACAGACCAACTATCGACATTGGTTCCTACATTTTCAGTAAATTCTCCTTTAAGCATTTGAGGAATACCACAAGCATATTCAACTACCTCTAAACCTCTAGTTAATGAACCTCTTGCATCCTCGTAAACTTTACCGTGTTCAGCAACTATGATTTTTGTTAGTTCATCAGAATTTTTTTCAATTAATTCTTTAAACTTGAACATTATTCTAGCTCTTTGAAGGGGAGGTGTATTTGCCCAAGGTTCAAATGCTTTCTTAGCATTTTCAACTGCTTGATTTACATCTTTAATAGAAGCGAGTTTTACTTCTGAACTTTGTTCACCTGTTGCTGGATTAAATACTTTACTTGTCCTTTTAGAATCACCGCTAAATAATTTACCTCCAACAAAGTGTTCAATAGTTTTCATGATGATATTGAATAAATAAGCTTTTAACTTGTTGCAAGCATTTTCTTTATAGATCCAATAGCTTTTGCTGGATTCAATCCTTTTGGACAAGAATTAGTACAGTTCATAATCGTGTGACATCTATATAACTTAAGTTCGTCAGCTACTTTTTTAAGTCTCTCTTTTTTATCTCCGTCTCTACTATCATTGATCCAACGATATGCTTGTAATAAGACTGCTGGGCCTAAGTATTTGTCACCATTCCACCAGTAGCTTGGGCATGAAGTTGAGCAGCATGCACATAATATACATTCGTAATAGCCATCTAATTTTTCTCTATCTTTTTGAGACTGTTTTATTTCTTCTTTTTCTGTTCCAGTTTGTTCTATTTGTAGCCATGGCTTAATCGACTCGTATTGTTTGTAAAGTGTGGTTAAATCTCCAATTAAATCTTTAACTACTTTCAAATGAGGTAAAGGATAGACGTTTAAATCTCCATTGATATCTGTGTGAGATTTAATACAAGCTAAAGTATTAACTCCATCTATATTCATCGCGCATGAACCGCACACCCCATGGGCGCATGATCTTCTAAAAGTAAGTGAGGGATCGATTTCATTTTTTATTTTAAATAGAATATCTAATACTTTTGGACCACAATTATCCATATCAACTTCAAAAGTATCGACTCTAGGATTTTGTTTTGTTGATGGATCCCACCTATAAACATTTACTTTTTTTAAATTTTTTGAATTTGTCTCATCTTTATAATACTTACCAACTTCTATTTTTGAACTTTGAGGTAAGTTGAATTGAACCATTCTTAATAAACTCTTTCCTTTGGCGGGAAGTATTGAACGTCATTCGTAAGGGTTCTTGAGTGAACGTCTCTATATTTTATCTCTACTTTTTTGTCATTTTGCCAGGCTAAAGTGTGCTTCATAAAGTTTTTATCGTCTCTCTTATTGTAATCCTCTCTTGCATGCGCACCTCTACTTTCTTTTCTACTATAAGCTGAGTCCATAGTAGTCAATGCTTGTCTGATCAAATTATCAAATTCCAGAGTTTCAACTAATTCAGTATTAAAAAGTAGAGATTTGTCTTTAACTGAAATATCTTTCATTCCTTCAAAAGGCTTTCGAATTTGATCAACACCTTCTTTTAGTGTCTTTTCAGTTCTAAACACAGCACATTTTGATTGCATTGTTTTTTGCATATTTAATCTTAATTCTGCAGTCCTAGTAGTTCCCGAGGAATTTCTAATTTTATCAAACCTATCTAAACATTTATCTGTTTCTGAACTAGAAACTTCTTCGTGAGCCATTCCAGGTTTTACAAGTTCTGCTGCTCTTTTAGCGGCTGCTCTTCCAAATACAACAAGGTCAATTAATGAATTTGAACCCAATCTATTAGCGCCATGTACTGATACGCAAGCTGCTTCACCAATTGCCATTAGTCCTGGGACAGTTTTTTCTGATCCATTTAAAGTTAAAACTTCTGCTTTATAATTTGTTGGAATGCCTCCCATGTTATAATGAACTGTAGGTACAACTGGTATCGGTTGTTTATTTACATCAACGTTTGCAAAAGTTTTTGCAGCCTCTGTAATTCCTGGCAACCTCTCATCTAAAACTTCCTTATCCAAATGATCTAAGTGTAAATTTATATGATCTTTATCCTTACCAACACCTCTACCCTCGTTGATTTCCATTTCCATTGATCTGCTTACTACATCTCTTGATGCTAAATCTTTTGCATTAGGAGCATATCTTTCCATGAATCTTTCACCTTTTCCATTTACTAGGAAACCGCCTTCTCCTCTTGCGCCCTCAGTTATTAAACACCCGACTCCATAGATACCTGTTGGATGGAATTGAACAAACTCCATATCTTGTAAAGGCAACCCAGCTCTCAATACCATGGCGTTTCCGTCTCCTGTGCATGTATGCGCCGAGGTAGCTGAATAATAAACTTTGCCATAACCACCCGTTGCAATTATTGTAATGTGCGATCTAAATCTATGAATAGTTCCATCTGTTAAGTTCCAAGCTATAACTCCTTTGCACTCACCATTTTTCATAATCAAGTCTAATGCAAAATATTCAATAAAAAATTCTGTGTTATGTTTTAATGCTTGACCATAAAGAGTGTGTAAAATTGCGTGGCCAGTTCTATCAGCTGCAGCGCATGTTCTTTGTGCTGTACCATTACCATAATTTTTTGTCATTCCACCAAACGGCCTTTGATAAATTTTTCCATCGTCTGTTCTACTAAATGGGACACCATATCTTTCTAATTCAACTACTGCTCTTGGAGCCTCTTTACATAAATATTCAATTGCGTCCTGGTCACCTAACCAATCAGAACCTTTGACTGTATCGTACATATGCCATCTCCAGTCGTCCTCTCCCATATTTCCAAGTGCAGCCGAGATACCTCCTTGAGCTGCAGATGTGTGGCTTCTAGTTGGAAAAACTTTTGAAATACAAGCTGTTTTTAATCCAGCTTCTGATAAGCCAACAGCGGCTCTAAGACCAGATCCTCCTGCTCCTAAAACTACAACGTCATATTCATGATCTATAATTTTATATGCACTCATTATGATAAATTATATATTCCTGTAATAGTTATTAAAGGCATAATTATAGCAAATATATTGAATACTTTATTTGCGACATTTTTGATTTTTTGATCTTTTATATAGTCTTCGAATATCTCACTTATAGTTAAAGCTGAAAAAAAGAAAGCGATTACAATGAATATTGAAAATAAAATTTTTGTTGGTTGATGTGTAAAGAAAATAAGTACTGTTTGATAATCATTCTCATAAATAGAAACAAAATTTAAAATAAACCATATCATAAAGGGAATAAGTATTAAGGAACTTATTTTTGTAAATAACCATTTTTTTGTAGAAATATGCATATTAAAAAATATTTTTTCCAATTAAATAAAATAAAACTGTAAGTGCAAAAGATCCAACTAAAGCCAAAACTCCAGTGATTTTTGAAATTTTTAAATCGAAACCATATCCTAAATCCCAAGATAAATGACGTAGTTCATTTAAAATATGAAAACTAAAGGTCCAGCACAAACCAATAACCATAAATTTACCCAAAAAACTCTGAAAAAAATTATTAATCACAAAATATCTATCCGCTCCCAGTAATAAAGACAAACTCCAAAAACAAATTATTGTAATAGCAATTATATTTATCACTCCAACAATTCTATGCGTAATAGAAAGCAAAGAAGATATCTGCCATCTATAAATTTGAAGATGAGGGCTTAAAGGATTATTTTTTTCTTCCATATGAGATTTATAAACTAAAGTTTTAATTTTTTCACTAAGTGCTCAGCAATCTGAACAGTGTTTAAAGCCGCCCCTTTTAATAAGTTGTCGGACACAACCCATATATTAATAGCCTTAACATTCGAATTATCTTTTCTGATTCGAGAAATGTAAGTTGTATAATCTCCTTCTGCTTCAATTGGTGTAATATATCCACCATCTTTTCTCTCATCGATGACTTTACATCCAGGTGCATTACTTAAGATTTTTATAACATTTTCAAAATCATATAAATTATCAAATTCAATATTTATAGACTCAGAGTGTCCAGTTCTAACCGGCACCCTTACACATGTTGCGGTAACATCAATTTCATTATCAAGAATTTTTTTTGTTTCGTTTGTCATTTTCAATTCTTCTTTTGTATAACCATCTTTATCAAAAGTATCGATGTGCGGTATTAAATTAAAAGCAATTTGTTTAGTAAAATTTTTTGAATTAATTTTTTTATTTTCTAAATAATCTTTTGTTTGCTCAAATAATTCATCCATTGGGGCTTTACCAGCACCAGAAACAGCTTGATAAGTTGAAACGACAACCCTGTTAATTTTATATTCATCATGCAATGGTTTAAGTGCGAGAACCATCTGCATTGTTGAACAGTTAGGATTTGAGATAATGTTGTTATGCTTGTTTAATGCTTCAATGTTTACTTCAGGAACAACTAAGGGAACATCTGATTGCATTCTGAAATAACTAGAATTATCAATAACTATAGTTTTCTTTGCTGCTTTAGGGACCCACTCTTTGGCAATTTGGCTACCCGCAGCAAAAAAAGTTATTTGAGCTTTTGAAAAGTCGTAGCTTTCTAAATTTTCAATAACAATTTCTTCTCCACGAAATTTAATTGTTTTACCAGCGCTTTTTTCTGAAGCAACTAAATATAGTTTTTTAAATGGAATTCTAGACTTCTCTAAAATTTCTATTGTTTTTCTTCCTACATTTCCAGATGCTCCAATAATTGCAAAATTCATGTGATTATTACTTTAATTTAATTTTGATATAATTGCATCACCCATGGCAGAGGTAGAGATCTCTTTCATATTTTTTGACATGATATCTTTTGTTCTTAATCCATCATCTAGAACACTTTGTACAGCTTTATTTAATTGTTCTGCTTCTTTATCAAGGTCAAGAGAGTATTTTAATGCCATGGATAAACTTAAAATTGTTGCGATCGGGTTTGCAATATTTTTTCCAGCAATATCTGGTGCAGAACCATGAACAGGCTCATACATCGATCTAATTTTACCATTTTTATCTTTAGCTCCTAAAGAGGCTGATGGCAGTAAACCCAAAGATCCAGTTAACATCGCAGCTTCATCTGAAAGAATGTCGCCAAATAGGTTGTCAGTAACAATTACATCAAATTGTTTTGGATTTCTCAATAACTGCATTGCACAATTGTCTGCTAACATATGGCTGAGTTCAATCTTTTTATATTCTTTGTCTTTAAGTGCCTGAACTTCCTCTCTCCATAAAACCCCTGCTTCCATTACATTAGACTTTTCACAAGATGTTACTTTATTTTTTCTTTTTTTAGCTAAATCAAAAGCAACTCTCGCCACTCTTTGAATTTCACTAGTGGTGTAAGTATGGGTATTTACTCCTTTTCTCTCATTGTTTTTGATTGGTTCTATTCCTCTAGGTTCTCCGAAATAAATACCTCCTGTTAACTCCCGCACAATCATTATGTCCAAGCCAGAAATTATTTCAGGTTTTAATGAGGACGCATCTACCAATTGTTTGAAACATATTGCTGGCCGCAAATTTGCGAATAATTTTAATTCTTTTCTAAGTTTTAATAAGGCTCTTTCGGGTCTCTTGGAGAATTCTAAATTATCGTACTTAGGTCCTCCAACAGCACCTAATATTACTGCTTCACTCTCTAGTGCTTTGTAAAAAACTTCATCTGTAATTGGTTTTTTATGCTTTTCATAAGATGCTCCACCAATTAATCCTTCTTCAATTTTAAAATCTAATGACTTATTTTTATTAAACCACTCTATGATCTTTCTAACTTCTCTCACTACCTCAGGACCAATACCGTCACCAGGAAGAAGTAAAAGTTTTCTATCTTTTACTTTAATCATTTTTTAAAAGCCAAGGCTTATCTTTTATAAGTTTTTTTTCAAAATTATCTATCTGAGAGATTTTTTCCATCGACAAGGCAATATCGTCTAAGCCCTCTATTAAACATTTTTTTTTAAAAGCATCTACTTCAAACTTTATAACTTTATTTCCATATTTAATTTCTTGCTTTTCCAAATTTATTTCAATTTCCTTTTTTCTCTTAGAATATTCAGCAAGTTCTAAAACTACTTTATCATCAATTTTAATTGGTAAAATTCCATTTTTAAAACAATTGTTATAAAAAATATCTGCAAAACTAGAACTAATAATGCACTTAATGCCAAAATCTGATAAAGCCCAAGGAGCGTGCTCCCTTGAAGAACCGCATCCAAAATTTTTTCCAGCAAGTAAAATTTTTGACTTATTATAAGGGTCTTTATTTAAAATAAAATCATTAATGATTTTTCCGTTTTCATCATATCTCATTTCATAGAATAAGCTTTTACCCAATCCTGTTCTTTTTATAGTTTTTAAGAACTGTTTTGGAATTATCATATCAGTATCAATATTTTGAAGTGACAAATAAGATGGTATCGATTTTAAATTAGAAAATTTTTTCATCTTATATCTTTCTAACGTCTGTTAAATGGCCATTAATCGCAGCTGCGATAGCCATGCCCGGGCTGACTAAATGTGTTCTTCCTCCTCGTCCTTGTCTACCCTCAAAATTTCTATTAGATGTTGAAGCACATCTTTCTTTTGGTTTTAATTGATCCGGGTTCATTCCTAAGCACATTGAACAACCAGGCTCTCTCCATTCAAATCCGGCTTCTTTAAAAACTTTGTCTAATCCCTCTTTTTCAGCTTGCTCCTTAACTAATCCCGATCCAGGAACAACCATTGCGCTTACATTATTTGCAATTTTTTTGCCTCTTAAAAGTTCTGCGGCAACTCTTAGATCTTCAATTCTTCCATTTGTACAACTACCAATAAATATTTTATCTATTTTAATATCTGAAATTTTAGTATTAGCTTTAAGTCCCATATACTCTAGAGATCTTTTCATAGCCATTTTTCTATCTTCATTTTTTTCTTCTTCAGGATCAGGTACAACTCCAGTCACAGGCGATACATCTTGTGGAGAAGTTCCCCATGTAACTAGCGGCTCAATATCTTTGCCATCAATATTTATTTCTTTATCAAATTTACATTCTTTATCTGAATATAATGTTTTCCAAAATTTTACTGCTTTTAACCAATCTTCTCCTTTGGGTGACATAGATTTGTTTTTTAAATAATCAAACGTTTTCTCGTCCGGTGATATTAATCCTGCTCTAGCCCCAGCTTCTATTGTCATATTACAAACTGTCATTCTCTCTTCCATGCTTAGGCCGCGTATAACGGCACCAGCAAATTCTACAACATATCCGGTACCGCCAGCTGTACCTATAGTTCCTATAATTTTGAGAATTACATCTTTGGCTGTAACACCCTTGGGCAATTCCCCGTTTACATTAATTCTAAAATTTTTTGATTTTTTTTGAATTAAGGTTTGTGTAGCAAGTACATGCTCAACCTCAGAGGTTCCAATACCAAATGCTAAAGCACCGAATGCACCGTGGGTAGCAGTATGACTATCTCCACACACTATAACAGTTCCGGGCTGAGTAAATCCTTGCTCAGGACCTATAATATGAACAATACCTTGACGTTTGTCGTTCACATCAAAAAGCTTTACACCAAACTCCTTACAATTACTTCTTAACGTCTCTACCTGTATTCTTGACTCCTCATCATCAATACCTTTAGTTCTATCAGTTGTGGGAACATTATGGTCAGGAACAGCTAAAGTTAATTCTGGCCTTCTAACTTTTCTTTTTTGCAATCTCAGTCCCTCAAAAGCTTGAGGGCTTGTAACTTCATGAACTAAATGACGATCAACATAAATTAATGTTGTACCATCATTCTGTTCATGAACAAGATGGTTTTCCCATATCTTATCGTATAGAGTTTTTGACATTAAATTCTATTTTTTTTCGCTAGTTTGCTTTTCAGCTTTAGCTTCGACTTTTTTGTCTTCTTTTTTCAGCTCCTCAGTTTTGGGTGCCTCTTCAACAGGCTCAACTGAAACGGCTTTGGGTTCTTCTGGTTTAACAGATACGTCAACACCGATTTTCTTTTTAATTTTTTCTGCAATTCTAGCAGATTTACCTTTTCTATCTCTTAAATAATAAAGTTTGGCTCTTCTAACTTTTCCTGACCGTATTACTTTAATAGAGTCAACATTTGGACTATACAACGCAAAGGTTCTTTCAACCCCTTCACCAAAAGAAATTTTTCTTACAGTAAAAGAAGAGTTTAAGTCTCTGTTCTTTTTTGCAATACAAACGCCTTCAAAATATTGAATTCTTTCTCTTTTTCCTTCAACAATTTTTACACCTACTTTAATAGTGTCGCCTGGAGAAAATTCAGTAATTTTCTTATTAGCTGTTATTTTTTGAATTGCTGCTTTATTTATATCTTCAATGTTTTTCATTTTTTTTCTCCAAGTATTTTTTCCAAAGATCAGGTCTTTGGCGTTGTGTTATAGCCTCAGATTGAGATAAACGCCACCCCTTTATTTTAGCATGATCACCCGAAAATAGTACTTCTGGCACTTTTTTGCCCTCCCAGTCTCTTGGTTTAGTGTATTGAGGGTACTCCAAAAGATTATTCTCAAAACTCTCATCTTTAGCAGAATTTGCATTACCCAAAACACCAGGGAGAAGTCTAACTAATGCATCTACGAGTACAAATGATGCGCTCTCCCCTCCAGATAAAATAAAATCTCCTATACTATATTCCTCAATATTTCGTGTCTCTAAAAGTCTTTGATCAATACCTTCAAAATGGCCACATAAAATATTTATTCTTTTTAACTTGCTCAAAGATTTTACTTTTTGTTGATCAAGCCTTTTGCCTTTCGGAGATAAGTAAATTATTTTTTCTTTAGCATTTATATTTTTATCTAAAGCAGATGCTACAACATCTGGTTTTAATAACATACCACTCCCACCACCAAAAGGTGTATCATCAACTGTCCGATTATCATCAAAAGCGTAGTCTCTAATATCTATAATTTTGAGACTCCATTTTTGTTTTTCCTTAGCTTTTTTATAGATGCCCACATCTAAAAGCCCAGGGTACAATTCTGGATACAATGTAAATATTTGTACTTCGAACATTTTTTAAAACCTTATTTTTTATCTTTAGGTTCTTCCTTTTTAGGCTCTTCCTTTTTTGCTTCTGCTTTAGGCTGTTCCTTTTTAGGTTCCTCTTTTTTAGGTTCTTCCTTCTTAGCCTCTGCTTTAGGTTGTTCCTTTTTAGCTTCTGCTTTAGGATCTTCTTTTTTACCTTCCTCTTTAGGTGCTTCTTTACTTTCTTCAGCACTTTTCTTTCTATCCTTTTTAGGAATAGCTTTTTGAGGATTATTTCCCGGTTTCGGCATTGGCATTATTTGGAGTTCACCCAAAAGTCTAGAAACTCTAAGAGTTGGTTGAGCACCTTTGCTCATCCAATATTTTACTCTTTCAGCTTCTATCTTTATTCTTTCCTTTTTATCTTTTGGAAGTAATGGATTGTAAGAACCAATTTTTTCAATAAATTTACCGTCTCGTGGATATCTTCCATCAGCGATAACTATTTTATATATTGGTCTTTTCCTTACTCCTCCCATTGATAATCTTATTCTTAACATGTTTTACCTTTCATTTTAGTTTATTGAGCATTTCATCCGGGATCATTCCAGATGGAATTTTTTTTCCTTGTGACATCTTTTTCATCATATCTGACATCATTTTAAATTGTTTAAGTAACTTATTTATTTTGGAAACATCTACTCCAGCGCCTTGGGAAATTCTTTTTCTTCTAGAACCGCTAATGATTTTTGGATTTTCTTTTTCATTTTTTGTCATAGATAAAATAATAGCCTCATTTTCAATAAGCATTCTTTCATCTATATTAGCTTGATCCATTTTAGCTTTCATTTTATTTACACCAGGTAACATTGACATAACTCCTTCCATGCCTC
>QCMS01000007.1 GCA_003213555.1 Pelagibacteraceae bacterium AG-422-I02
ATTTTCTCTTATAGCCGCGCCTAAAGATTTAGGGTCCTTAAGAGATTCAAATATACCTCTAGTGCCTTTTGTAGGTAGCATACCTGCTTTTATTTGTGCTTCAGTTAATACATTACCTTGACCAGGAACGTTTGTTGTTGCTCTAAATCTACCACTTGGTAACATTCTTTGTATGAACTGAGGTACTTTACTCATAATACCTGTTGTAGCTGGTTCGAATGCTGATGGTTTAGCTAAAAAACCAGACTTAACATTTCTAAAAAAACCAGGTGTCTGAGATACTCCTCTTCCTAAAGCAGCTCTAGCTGTATTAAATAAAGCAGCTGCAGCTGTGCCATAACCATATTGTGACCTACCATCAGGTCCTTTTGGATATACAGGATTACCTACAAGAGCGGGTTTACTTTTCATTCCAGTCATGACCCCTTCTTTAATAGGGCCACCGTATCTAAACATAGGTCTATTTAAAGGTCTCATTTCTTCCTCTTTTTCATTGCTTTACCAAAACCACGTTTGGCTATTCCACATCCTCTAACTCTACCACCATCTTTAAGTCCCAACATTTTCATACCCATGTCAAGAGCAGTGTGTCCGTACATACCACTTTCAAGTATTCTTCTACCCATTGATTTACTAGGATCAAGAGGGTTTAAAAATTGTAAAATTTTATTTGGTTTTTTAGCCATACAGTTTACCGAATAATCCGCCGATACCTAAAGCTGTACTTAACCCTGTTGCAAATGGACTACTCTGAGGTAATGGTGCAGACATAGCTCCTAATGCTGCAGCTTGGTTAATACCTGTTCCATATTGTTGTAGTCTTTGGTACGGCTCGTAAGCTGCTGTTCTTGCAGCATCGGCATCTGCTTGTAGTTGTTGTTGATTTAATCCTTGTCTAAATGCTCCAAGGTTACCTTGTGTAGCAACATCTCCTGCTAGACCGGCTCTTTGGAAATTAGATAATGCAAATTGATTTTGTAAATCTGACGCTCTTCTTGTTGTTGCATCTTGAAAAGCTTGTTGTTGTAATTGTGCTGCAATACCTGTTCTAGCTGCTGTAGTATCAGCCATGTATTGTCCTTCTAATGCACCTTGTCTACCACCACCAAAAGCACCAGCAGTAAATGCATTGTCTGCAATATTTTGCATACCTGCTTGTCTAGACAAATCAAATTGTCTTAAAGATTCATCTATAACACCTGTTTGATATGGTGACATAAATGATGCAATAGAACCTGCGCTGCCTGCTCCTCCGGCCCCGGTTCCTGTTAAAGTCTGTGCTTGTGTTAAGTATGGTTGATAAGATCCTAAACCAGCTGTAGCATCTTGTATCGCTGATGTTTGTAACGGATCTTCTCCTGCAACAAAAGATCTACCTGTAAATGTACCTGTATTAATAGGTGCCGACGTTGTAGCGGTGAGCTGTCGTGCGTAATCTTTTCCTGCTTCTTGTAAATAATCTGGTAATGCCATTATTCTATTCTATTCTCCAACATTTGTGCTTGATCGAACATTTCTTGTGCAGGATTTTCCATGCCCTGGGACTCTTCTGATATACTACCACCAGATTCTAGATTGTCCATCATATTCTGCATAACTTCAGCACCTTTGTCTATGTCGCCATCACCTGCATTTCTTACAGCGTCTGCTGTAAATACAAATTCATTCTTGCTGAGTCTAGCTGGCACATCGTCCGCTCTTTCTTCAGCTCCTAGTGGTACAAAACCACCTTCTCTATAGTCTTTTTCTAGACCACCTAGGTCCATGATACCACCATCTGCTTTTCTATCTCTTAAAGCATCATAAATCATTTTATCATCACCACCAGAATAATAATTATCATAGCTACCCATAAAGTCATCTATGTCTTTACCACCTAATTTTAATCTTTTAGCAACAATCTCAAGGGCTCCTTCATCTAATGCATTAATAATATATTCACCCTCTGCATCTCTAGTAATGTCGTAACCTTCTTCAATTAAGTCTTCCATAACCTTTACAGCTTTTTTAGATTTAGGTGCTATAAAAACATCCTGACCAACAGCTTGTGCTTGTGGTCCATAATCTGTCATAACGTCTTCATCACGAACTTGAATACTTATATCAGCATCATCAAATAATGATTTAACTTTACCAACACCAGCTTTCATCATCTGACCTGCTTTTTGTAATATACCTCCACCAAGTCTATAACCTGGTCTCATACTAGCTAGTCCACCATCAGCGTAGAAAGAACTTTGTACAGCTGACTTAGGAGGCATGAAATATAGTGCAGAGTTTGTTGGATCGTTATAATATTTTCTAGCTTGACTTCTTACATCTTCTATCATCGGTTGTGCCATAGTATAAGGTGTACCTTCATCAACTTCTTCTTCACCCATAAAAAATGGTGCTGCTACTGCTGATCCTGCAGCTAGTCCACCTAATATTCTAGGTACACTAAACTTAGCTCCTGCTTCACCACCTACTCTAAATAAATCTCCTAGTGTACTGAACTTACCACCTTGTCCAAGTAATGCACCAATACCTCCAGTGTTTCCAAAAATACCAGAAGCTGCACCACCTAGTTTTGCTCTACCAAGTAGTCCACCAAAACTTGTTCCAGGCATACCAAACATCATGGCTCCTGTTAAAGCTGCTTTACCTAATGGTGATTTAACAACTTTCTTTACAGTTTTTCCAATTTTTTTTACAATCTTACCTAGAAAATATCCTTGTCTTGGCTCTTCGAGTGTCATAAGTCCACCCATATTACGAAGTTGTCTTTCCATATCCATTCTTGAAATTGCCATAATCTTACCTTTTTATAGTCTTTTTCTCTTATAATCAATCATATATATCTACTAGATCTGCTAGTCCACCGTCCATATAATCAGTTCTTCCTCTACCAGTTCTATTACTTACAGGACCACCTGTTGTTGCATTGGTACCAAATCCTTGGCCTGAATCATAAGATTGTTGACCATCACCACCTAGTCCATAGTTAGTTGGACCATGTACATTAGGGTCATATTGTCTTGCTGATTCTGCTCTAGATGCTGCTGCTTTTCTTTCAGCTTCTATTCTGGCATTTCTTTCTGCAGTTTTTCTATCTAGATCTCTTCTTAATGTTTGTTGTTTGTAGAAATTATATTTAGCTAAATTCATTTTATTCATCTTATTAGCGTACGCTGCATTTTTACCTACAAAAGTTCCTGTTTCAGGATCAAATTCAACATCATATTTTTCTGACATTTTTCCACTTAACATATCACCAAGACTACCGTATTTATCTCCAACATATTCTGCATAGTTACCGAATGCAGATCTTGTATTTATTCCAAAAGGATCTTTACTTAATCCTGAATTATTATCACCAAATACTGTTGGACCTGTGTAGCCCATATTCATTTTAATAAATTCTTGATCAGCTACAGGTAATGAGCCAAACCTATCCATTTTATTCATTAAAAAACTTACTGGACCTAGACCACCTACTTTACCCATTAAATCTTGAATACCGCCTGTGACATTTCCTAAAGTATTTTGAACTTTACCTGCTGTAGTTAGTTCTAAAGGAACATCAGTCCCTGTTCCAATATACTCTCCCATATCTGGACCTGTTAGTTCTTGTTGTCTATAGCTTGGCATACCCATAAAAGTTTTATCAACTTTACTTTGATATAGATTATCTACATTAGGTGTATCTTGGTTATTAAAATATTTGTTTGAGGTATATTTATAAAAATTATTATAGTCCGTCATTGGAGAACCAGCTTGTAATGCTCCGCCTCCGCCACCCATCGAACCACCTGGTTGATATATAGCCGGTAGGCCTGAAGGAACTTCGTTTTCACTTCCTGATGGTACTTGAAATGGATTTAATAGATATTGACTTTGAGGTATGTATTTATACCCTGCATCATATACCGATTGATCGTATGGACTTAAAACCATTATTCTGACCCTGCTCCTAATGGCGGCATTGCCGCAACTTTTACTTTTACAGATCTAACTACATGTTCTCTTTGTGTAGCTGTATCTGGATTTGCAATATCGTCTTCTGCTTCTTTATCTGAATTATACTCGTAATTAGTTTCTTTGTTTCTTAAAACCACTTCTGTTTCACATTTTACAACAGGTACTTTTTTACCATTTATGTATGTGTATGCTACTTCACCTTCTTCTATAAACGCCATGACTTCTCCTATTCTCTGTTTATCTCTAGTATCGATGCAATAATATGTAATTCATTTGCATCTGCTGCTTGTGCCTTTAATACCTCATTTTCTTGTAAAATTAAAGGATGAGTTAACAGCTCTGTTGTTGCTTTTGAGGCTATTGATTTATCTTTAAACAAATTAAATACTGCAGCAGCAGCATTTGTTATTGTAAAAGTTACCGTAGTTCCTGATCCAGCATCTTCAGACACTATAAGACTTTTAATTATGGCTCTAGAATCAGCTGGTGCTGTGTACACTATAGTATTATCTGTAGTGCTTAGATCTATTAATGAGTTTTTATATATATTAGCCACTTATAAACCAAGAAAATCTTTCTTGCTCCTGTTTTTGTTCGTCTAAAAATGTAGAATTTAATTGTTCTACAATTAAAGCCACTGCTCTGTTAATTTGTTTTTGATTAGATTCATCATACTCTTTTTTTGGTTCTGGTAATCTTATTACTATTTTAGCCATTATCTTCTCCCGTCTGGTTGTACGTCTAATCTCATTGTTCCAAATCTCCAAGATTCACTAACATCAGTATTTGCTATTTTTATATTAACAAAACGTCCTCTTGCTCTAGTATCTTTTTTCTGAGTAGAAGTTGTAATAGTAAAAGGACTCAGTGCTGTTGTTGTTTGTGAGTCAGATGGATATCTTTTAACTGCAAGCGTTACCTTTGCATTTCCTGCAAGATCTTTAAAGTCAGGTAAAAATCTTCTAACAGCAAGAAAAACATCTCCCGCTACAGCATATGCTTGACCTCTTGTTCTTTGTTGTAAATCATAGTCGTAAGATTGTATAAATGATGTAACAGTTGTTGTGCTACCATCAGGATTAACTTGATCAGTTCCTACTTCGTGTTCAAATAAAGTAGTTTGCCCGAGCCCTGATTCTCCAACAATGACTGGAAAGGTTCCTGTAGCACTGTCATCAAATTTAGTTGCAATAGGATTAGGGTATACAGTTGCATCAATCCAAGTTGTTCTAGCTTCTGTACCTATATACCAAACTCCTCCTGGTATTCTAGGTCCACTTTCTCCATAATTAAATATAACGTATTGATCATTGTATTCAGAATTTGTTGATGGATAATACCAAGTTACTTCTGTGTATTGATTATTTAAACCTGCATATACTTGTTGTCCTTTTGTTGTATCTGCCTGATCATAAACATAATCTTCAACAGTGCATGGTAATGATTTAACAGTACCATCGAACGCAAAGAAACCATTTGTAGACATCCAATAAGCTACACCATCTATTTCAACAGCTGCATTCTTACCAATCAATCCACAGTTTGTACCTACTTGTTCAAATCCAAATGTGAAAGGAGCACCAATAAATTTCATGGTGTACAATGCATTGTCTGTCCAAACTAGAATAGTTTCTTTTGCTTTCAAAGCACCTATGATTTTAGTGCCGTCTTGAAGTCTTTGTGTACCTGCAGAGTTAATTGCAGTTACTGTATAATCATTTATATCTTCTTGTTCTGAAAATCTTATAAACATATCATCTTGTGTTGATGGTGTACCGATTGTTGTTTCAGTTCCTAAATGAATTAAGTGACGTGTTGTTGGTGATACTAATGTTACCCTTGTTGCAGTTGGATTATTTGTAGTTGCAAAACCAGATGTAGCTGTTGATGCTCTTACTGTTAAAGGATCTGTAGCTCCTGCATTCCAAGTAAAGGTTTTACCGTTTGCAATTGTTGCAACAAGAACTTGACCAAAATTACTTAATGACCATAAACCTGGTTCTAGTGTTACGTCTGTTGCAGAAGAGGCTTCACCCCATTTACCTGCTGACCAAGTATCTGTACCCCAACCATAACCATATGATTGTGCAGCTGGACCTACTGTCTCGTAAGGTTTAACATCCATGCTACCACCCGTACTTACAGTTGCAGATGCGTTAGAACTTTGTGTGATTGTAAATACACTTGAACTTGTAACACTTGTTACTTGAAATAATTTATCTTCAAAATCTGAATCAGAATAACCAGTACCTGATGGTAAAGTTACGTTATCTAATAATACAATATCTCCTGCTACCAGGTTATGACTTGTTTTTGTAATAGAACAAACTGCTGAACCTGATGTTGTTGCAAGAGTGCAAGAACCTAATGTAGTTTTTAAAGGTGTAACATCATATAACTGTCCTTCAAAATAAATAAGTAGAAACTTGTCTGTTCCAATAGCAACATATCTATTACCTGCTAAATCAACAAATGCAAATTCACGTCTTGCAACACCAACAATTGTATCTGTAATAAGTGAAGACCAACCACCAACTTTTTCTGGTAGCATATATCTAAATCTTACGTTGTCACAATCTACCCAACGTTGTTCAGCGCCTACTGTTGTATTTTGTTTGTCAATTCCTGGAACAAATTGAAAATCAAGAAGAGCCATTTTTTAGCTCCTATATTTTATCTTTGTATACCCAGCCTCTCGTTGCATTAACATATACTAACGTGAAGGCTGAAGCATTGGCTGAAACAACTAAGTCAGATCCTGACCCGTTTATATTAGAACTGTTTCTTCCAATTGTTAAGTTGTTAGATGCAAGGTTATTACCACTATCGATAAATGTAACTTCATTTCCTATAGCTGGAGATGCGGGTAAATTAATAGTGATCGCAGTACCAATACCACCTCCAGAAGTATCTATTAACACTTGGTCACCATTAACTGTAGTGTATGTAGTCGTCGGTGTGTAATATCCTTTTGTCTGTAGTTTTCCTGTAATATTTGTACCATCTGAATACAATACGGTTGTCGATCCAACTGGTAAAGCTAGCCCGGTTCCTGATACTGTTTTAACTGTAAGAGTGTAGTTACTAGATGATCTGGCTGTAGCATCTTCTACAATAAAAACTCTTTCTGCAGAGTCTGGCATTGTCACTGTTCTGTTGGCAGTTAGTGTGCCTGTTAATTTAAAGTATAGATTTTTACCATTTGCTGTAGCGTGATTAGCTAGAGATAGAGCAACGTCTGCTCCACCTACTGCTAATGATAAATAACCTGATGCTGCTTGTTCTAATATTTGTAAATTTGTATTTGTAATCGTACCCCAGGTTCCTGATTTTTCACCTGTAGTAATTAATTCTAGTTTTAAATCGCTCGATGTACTTGACGCCATATATTTCTCCTATGGATTGTTTGGATCAATAGGTACCCAGGTACCAGTTGCTCCTGGAACTATCGGGTTCCATGATATCACAGAAGCGGTGCCACTTGCAAGGTTTATTCTTACTCCTGTTAAAGCTACTGTTTTACCTATTTTGACAACAGCATTACCTACTGTTATCTCTATTTCATTACCACTTGGTAATATTCTGGCAGAGGCTGTAATACCTACTGTTCCGGTGCTTACATTAACCCTGTTTCCTGTTAAACTAACAAATACACTTACACCACCTGGATCGGCGAATGGTGCTCCGGCAAATGTGCTTCCTCCAAAATACATAGTTTATCCTAATGATGTTTGTACTGGAGTCCAAGTCATGCTAGCTCCTGGTACAACACCGTCCCATTTTTTAATTAATACAGAACCATCTGCAACATTTATTCTACTGCCATCTGGAGCAACTGTTGCTTTTGCTGCAATAGTTACAGTTCCTGTTGAAAGATTTTGTCTATTAGTTGTAACAGTTACAGTTGCATTTGCTGCAGTTGTAACATTTCCTACTGCTACATCTACTCTACTACCTGTAACAGATAAATTTGCATCTGCTGTAATTGTTACAGATCCCGTGCTTACATCTACTCTAGAACCGTTTGGTAATACGGTTGATTTACCAATTGTTGTAACACTTCCTGTGCTTGCATTTATTCTAGATCCATTAGCAGCATATCCAAAACCAATGATTGCTGTTCCAGTATTTACATTTACTCTAGATCCCGTTAGTGCTGTTACTGCTTTTGCAACAATAGTTGGATCACCACTAGATACGTTAATACGACTACCCGTAGCTGATACATTTATACCTGTACCCTCTACAATAGTTACATTTCCAATAGTAAAATTAAGTCTACTTCCTGTAACAGTTAAGTTAGCATTACCTACTAAACCTACTGTGCCTGTTGATTCATTAATTCTAGATCCACTTACACTAACAAATGCGTTAGGGTTAAATCCTGAATCTCCAAAAGGTGCTCCTGCAAAGGTAGTTCCGCCAAAAAACATATATTATAATCCTTAAAAGGAGGCTGTGCGGTATGTGGTGGTGACACAGCCCCCATCTAAGAATTATATCATCGTTTAAACCAAGAAGGAAGACCTAAATGTGGACGCTTGTCAAACATATTATCCTTCGCTCCTGGAGTCTTACGATTGTTATAATGCAGAAAAACTTGTACGCATTCTTTACCCTTGAATTTTTCTCTCCAATGTTCTAGCTCACAGCCAGAATAAACCAACATATCTCCTGGTTTTAAATCTACTTTAATGCCTTTTTGACCTTCTTTACCAGATGGTTCTAAATAGATTGGCCAAGGATCACCACCAAGATTCATAGTAGTTGATATCTCACAACTAAATCTATCTTTGTGTCTTTTTAAAACATCACCTTTTTTATATATTCTTGCATAAGTATATGCTGGATATAATTTCAATCCTGTCGCTTCTTCCATTTTAGGAAGACATTTTAATAATAAAGTTTCCATAGCCATATTAGAATACTGACTATATGTATTTGGAATCTGTTCATTCTCACCTTCGTAATAACCAATGATAGTTTCAAATGGTGAAAAATATCTTTGTGATCTGCAAGTATCATAAACTTGTTTTTGCATACTAAAATAATTTGCAACAAAAGCTGCTAAATCTTTTGATATTGCTTGTTTGATTACTGTATATTTATTTTTTTTAAACATCTTTTGCCATCTCTTTCGGCACAGCTTGTATATTCCAATGTATAAATCTAAATGGTTCAATACCAAAGTCTACACTAAATTCGTGTTCTAAAAATCCTGGAAATATAATTAATGTACCTGGTGTAGGTTTAAAGTGTATCAATTCACTACCACCCCATACACCTTTTTGATTTGGTTTCATTTTTAATTTTGTAGCTCTAGCACCTGTTCTAGGTTCGTGAAAGATTGGATAAGAAGTTTTATCACTGCACTTTAAAAAGTAAAAACCCGATACGTGTTGATTCCAATGTATGTGTGCTGAATGATGACCACCACCTTTTTTAGCAAACTCTTGTACCCACATCTCACTAAACATAGTTGTATACTGTTGCATATCAAAACCTTGGTGATCTAAATACTCCCAAGACTTTTGACCAATGTAGTTTCTAAAATCTAAAAAGTCATTATCAGCAGTTAAAGGTGTTGAATGATATGATCTTCCAAAGTCACCGTGTTCTTTTATAAATTTCTTTTCTCTTGTTCTTGCATCTTTGATATATTTATTAGATGCTTTGTTTAATGATTTTACAAACTCTGGTTTTTGTTCTGACCAAATAGTTGTGTTAAAATAGTTACTTATAAACATTATCTAAAAGGCCTCCCTAAATGCCATACCACAAGACTATATCTTGTGCCTGATGTTACTGGTTTAACTCTATGCCATACAAAACTAGGAAATACAATAATAGATCCTTTTGGTAATATTTCTTTACATTGCACTCTGTGTTTTGATTCGTCTCTCATATGTGGATCATAGTTTCTAAAATCAAATTCTAATTCACCACCTTTGTATTCTGAACCATCTGTTAATTGACAAGTCATAGATAGTTTTCGAATTCTTCCGTGCTCTGGATTGTTAGGATCTTTTCTGTCATAAGGTTTGTCCCAACTATCACAATGCCAATCATAATATTGATTTAATTTATATTTTGTAAATTGACACGATTCAGATCTTTCCCAATCAAAATTCCAACCAGCTCTTGCATTTGCTTCGTGAACATATGGGTGTAATTCTTTATATATCCAAGTATCATTTAACCAAACTAAATCAGAGTTTCTTTTTCTTTTTAAATCTTTTACTTCTTCTTTTTTTAATTTTCTATCACCATAGCCACCTGTTCTAGCCATAACTTCTTTTTGTTCATTAGCATATTTGATAACTTCATCACAGAATTTAGGTGTAAGCACACCACTAAAATACCAATAGTAATTAGATATATTCATACTATTTCAATCCATCCTGTTACAATGTATTTTTCTTGGGTGTTTGATATAATTCCTTTGTGGGGATGAGTAAACTCTGCTGGCCATATTACAAGTTTACCTTTTACTGCAGATAAAGTTATGTTTTGATAAGGAAATTCAGTGCCGCCTTTGTCAGTAACTGTATTACAATACAACATATAAACTAATTGTCTTGTAGGATTATTTCTTCCTCTTTCATAATGTAAAACAGGATATCCTTTTTTAGGCTTATAATATTGAATATTATTACATATATAAGTTTGCATTGGATTTTTAATTTTATATTTTTCAACATAAGAATTTAAACATTTACTTAATTCTTTAAAAAAAATAATAATATTTTTATTAGTGGAAGTATTAAAAAAATTAACATCAGTAGAATCTTTAATACTAGTATCTACAAATCCTTTTCTTAAAGAAGTTCCTAAAGTTTTATACTCTTTATTTTTTTTAAAATATTTAATAAAATTATCACATATCGTATTGTCTAATTTATATTCTTCAATAAAATTATATGTATTCATACGTTATTGTTTGTACAAAGTTTAATGAATCTTTTTGATTGTTAGTTAAGTAATACATATTAGTTGATGGAAACATAATAAATTTATTATTTGTAAGTGGCATATCCCAAGATCTACCTTTACGTCTGTTATCTTCATAGTGTATTCTAACCATACAGTCTTTGACTTTTACACCATAGAGTAATGTATAATCTGGTGAGTTACGTAGGTCTACTGGATCTATATTTAATAATGGAATTGTAGTCTCGCTAGGTTTATAAATATTTCCCCACGTTTCTTTGTTGATTAAATTAAAACCATACTCAAGACCAACGTGATCTCGCATATATGTATTTAACATATCCCAAGTTCGTGAGAACGGAAAATCTTTGTTTTGAATTACTGATTGTAAAATATCGCCTGATAATTTATCTCGGTCAATGTCCCAATCTTTAGGCATTGCCACATCACCGTAATATAATGCTTGCTCTGTTAATACTTTCTTCTGCATACCACCACCATTTTTAATTTATGCTTTGTTATCTGTCAAGTCCCAAGATTGATTAGCTTCATTCCAAGAATATCCCCACATATGAGTATCAGCTGTATTTTGTGCTTCTTGTTCTGCAGTTAATGCTGGAGCATCACCGATTGGTGAATTCCATTGTGCAGTTGTAGTATTTTTTACCCAAGATGCATATGGTTTTTTAGGCCAAAAGATTTGATCATCTTCGTCCCAAGTATAACCTATACCTGCATAGTTTCCTCTAAATGCTTTTGAATTATCACCAGAGTTGTGTGTATTACTTATTGTGTTGTATGAAGTTTGAATCCACATTTGTGCAGGCCAATTATTATGTGTCTCTAAATATTGTTGACCTACTGATTCATCTTCAACGCCATCAGCGTTAAGCATATCAGAATTATTCAAAGTAAGTACTTGAATAACTTTTCCGTTAGCTCCTAGTTTTGCAAAATGTGCCATAATATTTCTCCTTATATATTAATTTTAAATAATAGTAAATACATATTAATTTTGAAATTTGTATCTAATAATAACAATTCCTGAACCACCAGCTGATCCTGTAGCATTAGTTCCAGGGTTTGGATATAAATTACCAGAGCCTCCACCGCCACCACCAGTATTAACAGTAGCTGCTGCGGGAGCAGGATTTTGACCAGCACCACCAGCTGCACCACCACCTTTTCCACCTGCACCTGCAGGACCCGTTTGAGGTCTATTAGTTGAACCACCTCCGCCGCCACCTCCAGCATAATATCTAAATGATCCACAAGGAACACCATTACTACCAAAAGCAGTAGGTATTCCTGCACCATCACCACCTGGGCCTGTTTGATTACCCCCATCAACTCCAACTTGTATTGCTCCACCTCCACCACCACCTAAATATGTTCCTGGACTTGTCATACCACCACCATTATTTCCTTGCGGGGGACTTGTTGGAGGAGTATTACCTGCACCACCACCAACTGGTGATGCTGCCCCGTGAGAGGCACCTCCTCCTGATCCACCAGCTTCTCCATTTCTAGGACCTGGATTTGCTCCACCTGTAAATCCACCCATACCACCACCGGCTGATGTAATTGTTGAAAAAGTTGAAACTGATCCGGGAGCACCTCCTGGAGGACTTGTTGAAGTTGTTCCTCCTGCACCTATAGTTATTGGAAAAGTTGCAGTAGATGCAGTTAGTCCTGCAGGGGCTGCTAATGGTTTACCTGGATAAGTTGCAGGAGCAAGACTTGGAGAAGCAAATCTGAAACCTCCTGCTCCACCTCCGCCTCCTGCTACCGATTGAGCATTTTCCATTCCACCTGATCCACCACCACCTACTACTATATATTCTATTTCATCATTACCTGCAGGGTTACCAGCGGCAGTAATTTGAAAGCTTCCTGGTCCTGTAAATGTATGTATTTTAAAATCTCCACAAGTAGTGGTTGTTCCACCCGTGGCTACAACATATGCTGCAGTAGCTGCACTTGATTGTAAACCATCATCTGTTACTAACCAACCTTGAGTTGAATCTATAAAAATTAAAGTTACTGCAATACCTTCTGTTGATAGGATTGCATTAACTGTTGAACCACCAATTTTATCAGAACCGTTTTGAATTAATGTTACTGCGTTTGTATCAAATGTATTTGCGTAATCTTTTATTGCAATAACAGCTCCTGCTGTTCCTGCTGGAAGAGTTACATCAACCGCTCCTGAAGTTGTGTTTACAAAATACCCTTCACCAGCTACTGCTGTAAAATCTCCTGTCTTAACTGTTGTATTCCAAGACGCCGAACCTGTTGCACCAAAACCTGATGCAGTACCATTGTTAGTTATGGATACACCAGCAGGAATCGTGAATGTATCTCCACTATCCCCTAATGTAGTTGTACCACACGCTGTTCTTGGACTAATTTTATTTACTTTTACTTCACTCATAATTTACCTATTGATATTTATACCTTATTACTACAATTCCACTACCACCAGCTTGTCCTACAAAAGGACTAGAAGGACTAGGAGCACCACCAGATGATCCACCACCGCCTCCTGTATTAGTTGTTCCTGCTTGACCTACACGAGCTGGACTTGTTACACAAGATGGGTTTGCTGGAGAACCACCATTTCCACCGCCTCCTAAACCACCGATTCCTCCTGGATTAGGGGATGGGTTTGGAGTATAAACACCTCCACCTCCTCCACCTGCAAAATATTGAAGACAACTTGAACACTCTCCATTAGTAGCACCAAATGCACCATTCGTAAAACCTGCGCCATCACCACCATCACCACCACCACCTCCTGGTGTTTGATTACCTCCACTAAATCCTGGTTGTATAGCACCACCGCCACCACCAAGTCCTGTGTTATCAGATCCTGGAGAAGGATTTGTTGGAAAACCTACACCTACTCCACCTGGAGTTCCTTGAGCAGGAGTTACTGGAGGTGTATTACCAGTACCTGCAGGATAAGGTTGTCCGCCACCACCACCTGAACCACCATTAGCTCCAGGCCCTGTTGAATTGTGACCTCCTACTCCACCACCTGCTGATGATATTGTTGAAAAACTTGAGGTAGATCCATTAGCTCCAGCATTTCCTGGTCCTGCAGAACCTCCTGATCCACCACCACCTACTACAACTGGATATCCTTGTGCTGAAACTGGCAGAGCTGAAACTCCACATACTAAAGGTTTTGCAGGGTTACACCCTATTGAAAAAGTTGTGGCAGAAGCTCTTAAACCTCCTGCACCTCCACCACCAGATGGGGTGTTATTATATTCAAGTCCAGGAGTTCCTCCTCCACCAGCAACTACTAAATAATCTACAACATTTAATGGTGAAGAAGTTGCTAGGTCTGAAACTGTAAAAGTTCCAGGACCCGTAAAAGTATGAATTTTAAAATTACCACAAGTTGTAATTGTTCCGCCTGTCGCTGTCATAAAATTTTCTCCAACAAAACCTGTTCCTTCTTCAACTGCTAACCAACCTTTTGTTGCATCAGCGTAAACTAAAGTTAAACTTTCGTTTTCTGTACTTCTTACACTATCATTAGCTCCACCATTCATATTAGAACCACCTCTACCAATGGTTAAATTATTTGTATCAAAAGTTGATGCGTAATCTTTAATAGCTACAATGTCACCAACTGAAGGTGAACTTGGTAAATTAACTGTAAAAGCTCCACCTGAAGTATTACAAAAATATCCTTCTCCGGATGCAGCAGTAAAAGTTGCTGTTTTAATTGATGTCTGCCAATCTACAGTTCCTGTTCTACCAAAACCTGATTGACTTGCACCTGATGCTAAAGCAATTGTATCACCACTAGCGCCAAGAGTAATAGTATTACTATTCTCGTTAATGATGTTTGCACCGCATTGGTTTTGTATGTTGTTTACTTTAATTGTACTTGTCATAATTATTGAAATTTATACCTTATTATTACTATTCCTGAACCACCAGCACCACCACATCTTGGACCTGGACTTGGACTTGCGCTTGAACCACCACCACCAGCACCTTTGTTAGCTGTACCTGCTGATCCTGCTTGAGCGGGACCACTAGGAGAACCTGCGTTTCCACCACCGCCACCACCGCCAGTTCCGCTAGTACCTAAAAAAGTACCTCCACCGCCACCACCGGCTCTTTGTACTGGAGAAGCTGTAATTGATGTTGTTGCTCCTGTTCCACCATTACCACCTGTTGATGGAGGGTTTGTACCATTTGCACCAACTGTTGTAGCGCCACCACCACCACCGCCTTGGTTATCACCATTAGCAGGAGGATTTTTTCCTTTTCCACCAGCAAATCCTTGAGCAGGAGTAACTGGAGGAGTATTTCCTGCGCCTTCACAATATCCTGATCCGCCACCACCACCAGATCCACCAGCAGCACCTTGTATGGTAGCAGTAGGGGGTCTACTAGGAGTACCATCTCCTCTTCCACCGCCTCCTCCACCAGCACTAGTGATTGTTGAAAAAGTTGAAACAGATCCAGAATTACCTTGGTTTGATGTACCAGCTGTTGCTCCGCCTGCACCCACGGTTATTGGATAACCTTGAGCTGTAACTGTAATTCTATTTCCAGGTGTTGAATATCCGTCTAATGGACTTGCAGTATAAGGTGTTACTGGAGATTTTAATTCTCTATAACCACCGGCTCCACCACCACCTGCACCATAATAAGAACCAAGTGAACCTCCTCCTGATCCACCACCAGCAAGCACTAGATAAGATACTATATTATTTGCAGCACAAATTGCTGCATTTGTTACTGTAAAAGTTCCAGGGCTTGTAAAAGTATGAATTTTGCAATTTCCTGAAGTTGTTATTGTTCCACCTGTTGCTACTAAATTTGCGTTACCTCTCACATTAGAAGTTGAATCCATAGTATTAATCCAACCTTGTGTTGAATCAACATATACAAAAGTTACTGATTGGCCTTCTGTATCTAAAGCTATACTAGCTCCTGGTACACCACCTATTTTGTCAGTTCCATTTGCTGCAACTGTTAAATTATTTGTTTGCCAAGTTGCTGCATAATCAGCTAATGAAACAATCGCTCCAGCAGAACCTGCTGGTAAATTACAAGTAAATGCTCCAGCAGTTGTATTACAAAAAAATCCATCACCTGATACTGCAGAAAAAGTTGCTGTCTTTGGAGTTGTATCCCAATCAACTGTTCCTGTTCTACCAAAACCAGATTGACTGGCTCCTGTTCCTAAAGTTACCGTATCACCAGATTCACCTAGTGTTAAAGTAGTTCCGCATTGTGGTGCAACTGTATTTACTTCTATTTTACTCATTAAATTACTACCACCGTTCCTGTTATTGTTTGTGTTCCAGTTACTGTAACTGGTCCGGCTAAAACCCCAGATGCAATTGTTTGATCTTGAGAAAGAGTTGTAGCGTGTGTAACTAAATAATCTGTAGCTGTCATAGATGGAGACATAGCTCTTGTTGCTGGTAGTGTACAAAATACATTTTTAGTACCTGCTGAAAAATTTACTTTGCTATCACTATTTGATGATGAAATAACTGTGTCTCTTGAAAGATTACCAACTGTAGCTGTTGTTGCAGTAAAACCCATTCCAGAGTGATTTGTGCAATAAGCATATAAAGTTGGAGCTGATGATGCTACTACAATTACAGTTTTTGCACCAGCACTTCCCGGCGTCCCAGTAGCTGTTACACCAGTTGTATATTCTGTTCCGCCTGCAGCATCTGCTGCAGTTGCAAACCTTAATGGATGACCAGTATTTGAATTATCAGATTGATCAAAAGTATAAGTAACGGTTTCTGCTAAATCAATAGAAGCTTGTAAAGATCCATCTAAGTAATATTTATTACCACTTCCTGGATTTACAACAGTAACTGCAAATGACACAGCTGCATTTACTGTACCAATTCCTACTTCAAACTCACCTGCAGAATTGTTTTCAATTGCATAGTAAGTTGTATTACCAGCACTAATACCTGAAACAAAAGTTTCATAACCTTGTTCTGCTCCGCCAAAGTTAATTGTTCCTGTTCCAGTAGTTGTACTTGTTTCTTTAACTCTATCGTTAACTATTAAAGCCATTACTACTCCAAATTTTATTACGCGTCGCCAAGTCTAATGATTGCACTAGATGAGTTAGCAGTTGGAAACTGAACAACGAAATCTCCGTTTGTTGCAGTCTTTGTTCCGCCAAAATCTAAAACTAATACAGCTTCATTACTTGAACCTTTATAAATCAGTGCTCCTACTGCTGATAACGTTACAGATGAAAAAGTTAAATCTGCAAAGTCAACATATCCAATATTACTTGCAACTGCTACACCGTTATTTGTTAAAGTGTTTCCACCAGCAGTATAACTTGTACCAGATGAAGAAACTTCATTACTAGTCGTATATGCTGTTGTTGCCGTTGTTAAGCCAGATATATTAGTGTAAAGAGCAAGTTTAAAAGTGCTTCCACCGGAAGAAGCAAAATTAAACGTTCCTTCTAACAGGTCTGTTTTAAAAGAGTCAGGTACTACATTTGCCATTTATATTATCTCCTTAGTTTGGTGATGGCGACTTAATTTGAGAACGAATAGCGCCATCTTGCCATTCATCTCTACGTCTTCTACCTTCTTGTTCGATAGAATAAGATTTTGCAGCCCGTCTATATGACTGTTCGTAGTATTGTATCAGATCCGCTGGACCTTTCAAGTATCCATATGCTTCTACCAGACATGCGTACAAAAGTAAATCCTGATATTTATTGGATGTGTAAGTACCACTAGAGCTTACAGACGAGTCTGTAAGACTGGTTGGTTGTTTGACATATGCCAAAGTAATTTCAAATGTAGCGTTTGGTGTAGGTGCTACTACCCAAAAGTTAGCATCCCAATTGGCATAATACTTAGGTAAACCGCTAGCTGTGCTAGGGGTATTGTAGTATTCTGTCATGAAACTAGTATCTCTTTTTTCTAAAAATACTTGATTATTAGACCCATCTTTTAACTGAACATATCTAATTATTCTAAGATCAGAAGGAATAGTTACATATCTATTTCCTGATTGTAAATTTGATGTAGCATAAAATCTATTGTCGTCAGAATCTACATCTCTATAAATTCTATTTTCAGCATTTTTAATTATAGTATTTAAAACACCTGTAGATAAAACAGAGCTATCTACTTCTGTATAGTTTCTAATATCATCTTGTAAGTTTGTAAGTGTATATGCCATTATGGTGATAGTGTAACCGGACCAGCCGATATACTTCCTCCTCCTATTTTTGCAGTTGCAGTTGCTGTTCCTGCAGCTGTAAATGTGTAATTATTAGCATTTGTAACTGTAATTGTAAATCCCGAAGCGTTATTAATATCTGCAGCAGTTATACCTGCACCAGGTTCAGCATCTCTAAATCTAACGGTATCACTTGTAGATCTTCCATGATTGTCTTCAAACACTGTTATAGTTGTAGAACCACTTACAGCAGATAATGGATTTAAAGTTAATATTCTTGCAACAGCAGGTTCTGTTCTTGCAGGTCTTGCATTTAATAAACCTTGTGGATCTGCCGCATGAGGTTTTGGTTCTAGTTGTGGGTGTTTCTTTTCAAATTCTGATATGTGAACTCTAGCTCCATTCCATTCTATTACCATTTCAGAATATGGAAACTCTAATCCTGATCTATCAGAAATAAATTTTGCGTATTTACCTGAAGAAAGATTTGACATTAAGACTCCGGATAATAAACTTTAGGACTAATATAAGTACTTGATGACGAGCCGTCCTCTTGTAAAGCTCTTTGTAATTCATCTTCGTACAACATCTTTAGCATTTGAACTCTGTCAGGTGAATTTTTAATTGCAAGATAGTAAGCTAAACCTGCAGTCATACATGGTACAAATCGATATGGTACATCTGCATCATTAGTATAATCACCTGCATCTTGAATTCTTTTTACGTAATAATAATTTAAAAACTTACCTGCTTCACTAGAACCAGGAGTTAAATATAAAGTAACTGTAATTTTATCTATAAATCTTTGAACAAAATATTGTGATGGTGTTCCAGTAGATGTTTTATTTGAAAATGCTTGATACTGTGATCTGCTTACTTTTGTAAGTGGTGTGTCTACATTAGCGTTTCTATAAGAAGCTTCTAATATATCATCAACACCATAAACAGCTGTAGCACTTGAAGTACCATCACCTGTTGATCTGAACATTGTATATGTTGCTTGATCTGCAACTAATGTAATATTATTGTTTGCAACTTCCCAATAATGCAAACCTCTGTTTGCCCATTCTTGAAATAAAATATTAAGAGATCTTCTTGCAGATTTTAATTGGTAGCCAGAAACACCTTGTATGCCTAATCTTTCATACGCTTCTTCAACAATATCTGAAATAGAAAAACCTTTTTCAAAGGTAGTTGTACCCGAAGTAGTGTTAGCCATTTACTCTCCTATTTATCTATAATAACAGTTGCCGTTGCATTTGATATAGCAGAAACTGTCATTCCGCCTTCAAATAAGATTCCGTCTTCTGCTAGATTATAAGAAAATACATCACCTGCTGGTACATCTACTTGAAACTGTGTTACTGAGTTTCCGTCTTGTAATGTAACTGAACCTGCAGAACCTGTTGATGCTAAAATAATTCCTCTTAATCTTGTTCTTCCTGCAAAGACTGATGTAGCGTCTGTTTTTCTAACTGCTTTTACGTCTGATTTCATTATCCTGTGTATCCTATTGTTACAGAAGTTGTATTAGTTAAATCTAAATACACTCCATTTTTAAATCTTATACCAGAACCAGGGACCATTAAATCTAATCCTTCTGTTCCAAAACTTGATTGAAATTCTAAAGAACCTGTACCATCTGTTCCATCATGTAACTTAACCAAAGAACTAGCTACTCCAATAGCTTGTATGTAAGTTACTCTGCATGGTCCTAAATTTACACTACCACCTGTTATAGTTTTGAAACTACCGTCTCCTGTTAGAGTAGTAAATTTCTGATCGCTTATAAAAGATCCGCCGCCTGCCATAATTATTCTCCGTTAAATTGATGTGGGGCCGAAGCCCCACACTAATTATTTATTACGCTTCTTTAGCAAAAGTTCCTCTAACTTCAGTAACTTGCCATGCAGTAGTTCCATCTAATGATGCAATTACAACATAGTCACCTTGTCTTGAAGTAGCTTTTGTATTGATTAAGTCTTTGTCATCTGTTGATGAACCAGCGTATGTGATTCCATCAGATGCATTAGGACTAATCGTCATTGTGTTTTGTCCATCAGGCGCATTGTTTGCGAACTTAAATGAGTATCCAACTGCGATTGCAGGTAAAGTGAATACCACACCATCTGTTTCAGAAACAAAAGTTTTACCAGAGTCTCCTGTAACTACAGTGTAACTTGAAGTTTTAGTTTCAATGTTAACACCTTCTTTACCTTGAAGTACTGGACCTGAAAATGTAGTTTTTGCCATAATTATATCCTCCTAGTTTACAGATCATAGTCTCTAGGCCGTCGACTATACGCGTCTATGATCTTTTGATAATTGTATAGTGAGTTTTTTATATACTAGATTTGAGTAGAGTGCAAGAGAGCCTGTAGTGTGGAGTGGATTTATCCAACGATGTAGCTTTTTATTAAGTAGCTACAGAAACTTCAGGAGCGGCATTATCAATAGTATTCTGCCTGTGGGCTATTGCTGCTTCTTCCAGCTTGATCTTTGTGATAACTTCTCTAACTTTGTCATCAATTCTGACCATTTCAAGAGTATATCTATTATTAGATAGATGCTCTTGTTCCCACTTCAACTCCAAGGACCTTTTTGCTTTGTAAAGGTCTTGTATCATTACTAACCTCCTCATAGGTTATTCGATAAGGAATTTTTCTAAACATTCCTGTTGATTCCCAAGTTATACTATTTTCTCCTAGTTTGTCAACTATTGATTGTTCTAGGGAAACAGCGTCATCATTAGATTCGACTTCAAATCTAGCGTGATGATCATAAGCGTATATGTTTACAAGGAATTTTTTCATGGTTTTTTCTTTCTATAATTGAAATGAGGCGGGATTGTGTCCCGCCTCAAATTTATTGATTAAGCACCTGGTGATGCAAAAATACCTCTAGGGTCTGATACGCCAAATACGTATCTTTCTCTAGCTTTGTATCTTACGTTTCCAGTATCGAAATCGCCTTCCATTTTAGTAGTCAATGGAGCTCTTTCCATATGCTTCATTCCGTTAGGCACGTCTGTAGTGATATAGAACGCATCTGTGTCAGTTAAATAGTGGTTAACTGTGTATCCACCAGGAACCATTCCCATAGATACAAGTGCGTTAATATCATTATCAGCAGTTCCAACTCTTTGTGAAGACTTCATAAGTCTTTCAGCAGTGAATTGTAGTGCAGATGGAATGATCATCTTCACAGCTTTCGCAGCGATTTTTAAACCTCTTTCATCAGTAAGCGCAGCAATGTCGATCATTGATTGCTCTAATGAAGTTTCGTTTAAGTCCGCAGCTGTTGCCAATGTATTACTGAAAGTTCCAGCAATAGTTGGGTGAGCTGTGTTGAAAAGAGATACACCATCACCTGAAGTGAATGTTAAACCTGGTAAACCATTGTTTAACGGTGCAGCTGCTTTAACTTGTTTAGTTTGAGCCATAGATCTCGCTAAAGCTTTTGTATATCTAGACGCAAGTCTGTCATACAAATTGTCCTCAATAGCTTCCTCAGTGATAGCAAACCCAAGAGCGATTGTCTCGTGAGTGTATCTAGCTGTGAAAGTTTCTTGAGCACTGTCGTAAGTTACACCAGCACCTTCTGGTTTAACTTGTGCTTGAGAGAAACCTGATAACATAACTTCTTCTTCAAAAGCTCTGTCAGAGGACTCAGTTGTGTATATTTCAGCATGTTCTTGTTCATACTGTTTATACTCCAGGCCAAATAGTGCATTTAAACCTGGCTCTAGTTCTTTAACTAGTTGATTACGTGATATAGCCATAATTTAATTACTCCTTATATACCTGCCACGTTGTTTCCAAGAATGTGCTCATTGATAATAATTCTAAGAGCAAAGCCCTCAGCAGTAGTATCTGAATGATCAGGATCTCTAGAAACACCTAGGATTTTAAGTTGAGCAATAGAAGCTCCAGTTGTAGCCGAAATTTTTGATTTCGAAATGAACAACGGAGTAGTTCCTACTGCTACGACCTGGTCAGCACATCCACCAACTTCGTTTTGGTTGAATGCAGTGTCCGCAGACATGATTTCATAAACCTGTCTAGGGTCGTCGTTTACGAATGCAACAATATCAGTAGCAGTGTTACTTGCTTTTGAAAAGTTTGCAAACGTTGGTTTATTTGTGTCGGCATCAGTATAGAAAACGCCATTCAGTGTACCCAGATTATTTGCATCTGTGTTTCCTGAAGCGAGTACAACACCATCCGCAGTTAATTGCACCATTGCTGCGTGCGAAATTAAAGCAGAAGAAGCTGCAACGCTGTACTCTGTAAGAGCACCTACGTTATCTGTCTGACCAACTTTTTTAATGGGTCTAAAACCGAACCCAGTTGTTGACGCGTTAGCCATACGTTTTCTCCTTAAATGTACCTGCCCTTGCGGGCCTCCAGTACGGTTAATTCGCTGGTTTCGGAATTGTTAAAAAATTAACTTTTCTTTGAACCACCGAAGGTTACACGAGTATCTCTATCAACATTGATAGGCATACTCTTATGCTGTTCCTTCGCAAGATCGGCGTCTATTGCAGCCTGCTGGTCCTGTGCCTGTCTGGCATAGTATTCAGTTCTTTGCTGCGCGATCTCCTCTGGTACCCTTGTCAGCACAAGGCCTCCGTGCCCGATAACCCCTGCGTATTTGCCATCTGCGATAGTTGGAAAGTCCTCTTCGGGATATTCATCTGATCTTACTAACTCATACCCTGACCTTAAGCGTCCTTGTATGTTTTTCGTATCAACGAATCCTAGGATTTCTGTTCTGACCCATCTGTGTCTATATCCATTTGGCGCGTTGGGCGTATCTAAGTACGATGGTGGAGTCCAAACTTTTGGTCTCTCTTTTGGAGCTACCGTTTTTGATTGTGCTTCAACTTTTGTTGAATCACTTTTCTTTGCTTGGCTCGCACGAGTTGGTTGTTTTTTTTCCATATGCCTATACCTCCTTCGTGTTCATAAGTTGTTTCGCATATTCTTCTAGTGGCACACCTAATTTTTTAGCAATTGCTACTTGAGATGATGTGAGTCTCACTGATTTACGACTAGTCTTTGAACTACGCGTTGCAGAGGCAACGGTCTGTGTAGGTTTACTAACCGGTTTGTCCATAGGTTTATCAAATTTATGCGGAAATTCCAACCTAATTCTTTTGTCTATTTCCGTATAATATTCGCTTGACCTAGGGTCAATTCCTTCTTCTTCGGTAAGTTTTCTATGCAAATCAAACGCTGTATACGTCATTGCACTATCTTTACCAAACCACTCATTATTACTAGCCCATTCCTCTGCTCTTGGATCTGGCGGAGTTTGAGCCTGTGCTTGTACTTGTGGTTGTTGATATAATGGTTGTTCAACAGGTTTTTCTTTAGATGCTGTTTCTTGCATCTGATGCTGAGTTTTTAATTCAGCTAATTTACCTTGTTCATAACCAAGTTGAGATATAGAGGCTAAAGCTTCTGTTTCAGCTTTAGGATCTTCATTCTGTCTAGCAGCTCTTAGTTTTTCTTGAGCCGCTGCAATAGAAGAAGTAATTCTACCTTCCATTTCTGCAACATAATTTTTATCTAAAGAATCTGCTGTAGTTTTAAACTTGTCTCTTTCCTGTTTAATACTTTCAGCAAAACGTAAAGCTTCTTCTTTTTGTCTTTCAGCTTCACGCATTCTTTTCGTTAATTTAGCTATTCGCTTTTTAACGCCTTCAGAATACTCTTCAATTTGTTTACTGTTGTCTTCTTGTTTATCACTTGTTTCGCTATCAGACTGCTGTACAGATTTCTCAGATGAGTCATCGGCGCTACCACCGTCTTCAAGCTTTGTTTCACGTTCGTTTTCATATGTTTTGTCCTCCGTTGGTTGCTCTGCAACCTCTTCTGTTTTTTCTTCTGGCAATTGAATATCTACTTCGGGACCGGAAGTATCGATATCAACTGTTTTCTTTTCTTCTTCTTGCATAGTATCTCCTATGATTGTTAAAATTCGTGGAATATATCTTCAGGGTTTTCCACGGTTGCTAAAACTTCATCATCGTTTAGAAGTCTTATCTCACCCCCATCTATTTTAATTCGTGATCCAGCATATCTTGCAAAGATAATCCAATCACCTTTTTTACACCATGGTCCTTCTGGGTATCTTTCTTTATCATAGCAGTGTGGACCCATTCTTAAAACTAAACCACAAGTTGATGCTACTTGAGATCGTTCTACTGTTTCGTCTGCTAAAATTAAACCACCTTTAGTTTTTTCTTTTTGTTTAAAAGGTAAAACTAAAATCCTCCAACCTGTTGGATCTGGTAATTTTGAATCTTCGTTAATTTCTTTTTTCTTTTCTGGTTCAACACCAACGAGAGTCTTATTTGGTAGGACTATCTTTTCCTTTGATGCTGATAATTGTTCCTTCACTGTCATTTTGCTCCTTTGTTTTTAGCAGGGTGGATATTTCCTGTAATAAATACTGATAAGTTCGTATTTGTCCTAACATATACTGGTATTTTTCCATATTGTCAACACCACCGGAAGTCATTGCAACTACGACATCATCATGTCTCATTTTAATTATTCTTCTAATTTTTTCTACAAAATCCATTATAGACTATCTCCTTTCTCAGGTTCAAACTCATCTAACACATCTAACTTTTCTTTTGCATTAGCTATTTTTTCAACCTGTTTATTTACTTCATCTAAATGTTGAGGGTGTTCTCCGATACCTACTGAGTTATCTAAAAAAATATTTGCAGTCGCGTCTGCTTCCGCAATTTCAGCTTCGTATCTGGCTCTTAGTGCGTCTAGTATTGATCGTCTTAACATTTCCATCTCCGTCTAGCCTGACGGATTCTGGAATTTGGATCGTTTCTTGTTTTTGCTGATGACCTTTTTAATTGTCCTAGTGATCTAGCGCAGTATGATTTCCTACGATTAGCAGCTTTTGATCCAGGCTTCACTTTTCCTGTCACGGCTGTTTTTAGTTTACTTCCAGGATTTGCTCTTCTATAGGCAGCGACACCTGCTTTAGTCATGCCTGCTCCAGACTTTGTAGATCTGTAGTTCTTTTTATTTCTTGAAATAGGGTTTTCTTTTCTAGTAGCCATTATACTCTACCTCCAAACGCCATTCGTTTTCTTTTTGCAAATGTTGCAACGTTGGTAGGTTTTCCTCCAGGATTACCTGCAGCTCTCTTTCGTTTGACAGCAGAGGCCTTTTGCCCTTTTGTCATCCGTGTGGCTTTTGCAAGTGGGACGCATTTTGGATATTTTCTTTTGCTCCCTTTCGATCGGCCGCAAGGTTGATACTTGCCGTTCTTCTTCGGAGCTCCGATGTCCACCCATTTCTCTTTGACCCATTTTCTTAGACCACCTTCAGCCATTATTTTCTCTTGGATTTTTTCTTCTTTTTTCCACCTGGTTTTATTTTACCAGAACATACAGCAGAGCCGTACATATTCGCGTAAGCACTAGGATAAACCTTGAACTTACGTTTTGCTGCTGCTTTACCTTTTGCACAAAGTTTAGCCACAGACTTTTCTCCCTTTTTTGTAACCCATTCGTTTTGCAACTTGTGGAGCTACTTTTTTAAGTTTTCTTATTCCTTTTCCTTTTTTACCCTTAGGTAATGGTTTTGTCATAAGTCTCCTTATTTCTTTTTACTTCTATTTGCTTTTCTTCTTACAGCTGCTTTTTTACCTTTAACGATTCTTCCACCTTTTTTCGCCATGATACCAAATCCAAAAGGTTGAGATCTGTCATACTCTGAAAGATCAAACCCTAATTCGTTTGCGTTCATCATTTTGTTTCCTGTTTTCCCAATCATTGAATTAAGAAAACCATCGTTGGCATCTGCAGAGTTAAGCATAGCTTTTTTAGCTCTGTTATTCATAAATGCTTTTCCTAGTCCAGCGATCGCTGCACCGGCACCAAGCATCTTAAGAGCTTTTTTTAGTTTTTTACTTGCCATTTTTATCTCCTTATTTTTTTCCGTTACGGAAAATTTGTGTTCCCTTTATACCATAAATACTCGCAACTACAAGGATCCATAAATTAGTGAACCATGACGGGAGCTGCGAAAACATCTCGAAGAACAATTTAACCTTGTCCATAGCAGTCGGATCGTCCGATACCACTGCCCAGGCCAAAATCATCACGGGCGTGCTCAAAATTATGAGGACCGCCTCGTCCTTCCAGTCCGATTGTCTAGCTTCAAGTAGTTTTCCCTGGTAAGCTTCCTCACCTCGGGCCATCTTAGATGCATGCATAAGCTGTGCATCAGACATTGCCATTTTCGTTCTCTGCTTGTTAGCATAAATCTTACTTCCAGCAGAAACGGCTAATTTAATTGCCGATAACCACATAATTTAGTACCAATCTGCTTTGCTTTTCTTTTCTGCAAGCATTGCTCTTTGACCTTTTACCTGAACTGACTGAGTTTCTGTTGGATTTGAAACTTCAACCTCAACTCCTCCGTTTGGTAAACCGTCTTTGTTCAAGAACATGTCATGATCTACATGAGTCATGCCTGCGTGACTGTTTTTTTTATTTTTTTTCATATTTATTCTCCTCTGTTTCTGATTATAGCTATATTTCCAGGCATTTCATCCATTTTCGGTGCCGAAGGTATAGTTTTACTCAAAATTGTTTTCTCAATAGACGTATTAGCTCTTAATTTAGCTAATTCTTCGTTTTGTTCAAGCTTATCTTCTTGATTTCCTTGGTTCATCATAGCTTTTGACTTATCTAAGTTTAATCTTTGATCAGCTTGATCGTGTTTTTGTTGATTATCCATAGCTCTAAGGTCTAATTCTCTTGCTTTTAGTTTAGCAATTGGGTCATTTCCAAAATCACCCATGATTTTACTCTCTTCATCCTTAAATTCTTGTGTCATATCAGCAATTAGTTTAGCTTTTCTTGCTTCGATAGCCATACTTAACTGCATAATCTGTTGTTGAACTTGTGGATTCTGTCCGACTTCTGGATTTTGTTGAGCCATTTGTTGTAATTGCATTAATTGTTGTATCTCATCTCTAAATTCTATTTCTAATTGTTCTTGTGCCATTAAAGAAATGTGTTCAAAAATATTTTTTTGTAATGCACCCATAATTACTGGATTATTTTTTACCATATTAGTTGCCATAAAATTTAAGTGCGAAGTAATGTGTGCTCTGTGATCTTGACCTTTGAATGCTTGGAAAGGTTTACCACTCATTGCCATAATATTTTCTGCCGCTGGATCCATTGGCATTGGTTGTTGAGGTGGTGGTAAAATTTTATCAATATTTTTTACACCAATCGCAGTGTACATATCTCTGTATGCTTCATACATATTATGCATTCCAGGGTTTGACATTGCAAGTTGTAGTTCAGTTTGAGCCAAACTAATTCTTTGCGATTGTGAAAATATATTTGGATCAGCTATAGGCATGATGTCTACCTTGTCATCAAAGTCTGCAACTTTAATATTTCTTTGTCCACCAATAACATCATAAGGATATTCTGGTGGTAGATACGTTTTGAATACATCTGATAATAAAACAAATTCTTTTTTTAATGCCACATACAATCTTTTATGTATGGCTGACATGACCCTGGAGCCTCGCTCTAAGAGGGCAATGGTCGTTCCAACAGCTGCCTGCTGGTTGCCGTCACCGACCTGCATGTCAGCTATGGCGGCAAATCGTTGACCTGCGTTTACTACGATGCCCATCAGTTGTAATAATGTTGCTGATGGTTCTTTGAAAGGTAAAGGCATAAATGCGTCTCTAATGTTTCCGCCAGGTGCATCTACGTCTCTAAACTCTCCAGGTTGAATCGATTGCGCTTCATCTCTAACACGAATACCTCTTTGCTTAAATCCAGCCGGCATATTTGAAAATGTACCAGCATCTAATAATTGTCTAAGTGCATTCGTTGCAGTTCTTGATAATCCACCGATCATGTGGATTAAGCCAAAACCATAAAACCCTAAACCCGGTAAAAATTTAAAATGTGCAAAGTATTCAATTTTATTTCTTAGTGGGTCTTCAGCTTTATAATTTCTTCTTATAGATAAAACTTCTCTTGACGATGTATCAATTGTTACAATGTATGGAAGTTTTATTCCTGTTGGGTTTTGTTCCATGTCTTTATCTTCAAAACCTTCAAGATCAAGATTAGTGTGTATTTCTAGAATAGTGAACATTTGTTCATCTCTAGTTTTTTTGACTCCTTCTAATTCTCTTTCTTTTTTATCTACTTCTGTTTCTTGAGAATAACCAGGTGTGATTTCTATGTCTCTATAAAAACCAGCTACTTGTTTTTTTCTTAAGTCGTTTTCTGACATTTTTAAAACATGCACAATTGATTCTGCATCTTCTAAAGATGTGGCTGTGTAAGGTACTATCAAATCATCTGCCGGAACAAATTTAGACACGGCTCTGCCAAGCAGTTCATCGTAATAAACTTTCTTGAATGCAGAGCCGCTAAGAGGGAGATAAAAAAGTAACTGATCGAACTCGGGTTCATACTCTTTCATCACGTTCATGAGTTGATAGTTCATGAAATTTTTTACTCTTGTAGCTTGGTCTTCTTTTTGTCTATTAATCACACCCATAATTTGAGTGTGTACTGGACCATTTGCTGGAAGTAATTCTTTGTAAGCATGTGCTTGAAACTGTGTTACCGCTTCAGCTAATACTGGGTGAGTTGCACCACTTGCATTTGTGAACGGCTGTGATCTGTTTTCATATTTAAATCCTAATAAATCTAAACCTTTAGTGTAAGCATCTTCCCAATCTTTTCTTGATGCTTTGTACTGCATATAGTTTTCATAAAGTTCAGAACCTAAAGTACCTAAAACATCCTCTGGTAATAGGTCTGCTAAATTATCAAAATGTTCGTTTGTGCCTGGTTGGTTTATGGCTTCTGGATCAAAAGTAATAGTAGCTCCACCATCTTCGTCTTGTTCAACTTGAACATCTTCGGGTCCAACCTGCTCTTCGATATTCTCTTGAGATGCTTCTGCGATCTCTTCTTCGCTAGGTAATTTTATTTCCTGCTCTACGTTGGGTAAAGCTTTGTCTATATCTGCCATTATTTTTCTCCGAGTTCTTCACCACTATAATCTTTTTTTCAGGAACATTCAACCCCTGTGGGTTTGGTCCTCGAAGTGGTGGTATCGTCGTTGTTAGTTTTTTAATCATCAAATAAGTCCATACCTTGTATCACTGCAGAAGCTGCAAATCCACCTATTCCTGCTCTAGATAATAATCTTAATGCTGGTCCACGTAAACCTAATCTGGCTACCTTTTGAAGAGTTGGACTTAATCCTCTAGTTAATTTTGGTGTTTGATCTGCAAATGCCGGATACAAATAGTTTAATGGATCTGTTGCTATATCTGTAAATGAATCTCCTTCTGCAACTTGACTAGCAATATCTCCAGCCATGAAAGGTGCGAGTAGTGCAGGTGACGCTGCAATTCCAAGTCCTCTCCCTAAAACTCTTAAACCTGTTTTTGCCATACCTGGTCTTGGTTTTTTCTTTTCAATACCAAGTGCTCTTGATTTACTTGCTTTGATTGTTGATGGCGCAGCGAGTGCTGTTGACCCTGCAAGTGTTGCACCTAATGCAGGTAATTGATAATCTAATATTGCAGGTCTTTCTATATCGATAGAAATAGGATCAGTTGCCATATCAACCAACATATTTTTTTGTTGGTCTTCATTTGATAAATAAGTTGTTGGATCATCATTACTAAATGCTTTGACTAATCCTACGGCAGCTCCAACACCAGCACCGATACCAAATGTTTTTGGACCAGGGCCTTTTAAGAATCCTAAGAAACCTGTAGCCGCTTGTTTAAACTTACCTATCTTACTTGCATCTTGTGTAAGTTTTTTTGGATCATTTTGTATTGCATCTTCAACAGCTTGAACACAACTAACAGTTCCACCATCTTGTTTTCTACTTTTAACAATACTACAAATAGGACCATTGTTTGCAGCATCAGCTCGAATATCATCTAAAAAAGTTTTAAAACCATAAAAAGTTCCTTTTTGAATTTTATCTGCCTGCACTCCTGCTCTATCGATTATTGCTTGTTGATAATTTTGTCCTGTCAATCCAACAAATGGTTCATTTAAAGTTTTAACAGATTTATTAAATTGTGATTTAGTAATATTACCTGCTCGCAAAGAATTATTTAAAGTCATTTCTACTGTGTTAATATCTCTTGTATTAAATCTTAAATTAGTAAAAGGCTCACCCTTTACACCTTTAGAACCGTGAAGAACATCAATAGTTCCATATCTAGGACTCCAATTGTATCCTTCAATTTGAATTTTTTTAATTAAATCTTTTACTTGAATTTTAGACCCAGGTTTAAAAGGGTTATCAATGTTTCTATTTTTAAAAGCTGTAGCTTCATTGGTTACTTTATAGACTTCTGCAAAATCTTTTTTTAAAACAGAGGTGTCACTCAAGTTTTTTAAATTATATTTTTTTCCATTGTAACTAAAAGATACATCTTTACCTTTTAATTTTTTTCCAAACTCCCATGGAACTTCTTTACCTTTTTTGTCAAAAAACTTTATGGGTCCTTGACCAAGGTTTTGATCCCAATTACGAAAAGCAAAATTCATAATTGTGTATTTAGGTTGAAAAGTTTTACCAACATCTTGACCAAAAGATATAATCGGTCTTCCCTCTAATAATTCATCTGCTTTTGTTAATTGATCAGAAAAAGATAAACCACTTAAAATTATTTTTGCTTGACCTGTAGAAAGTCTATTACTTCTTATAAGATCTGCACCTTGATCTTTTATAGTGTCATAGGTAGGAACTTTCCCTGCTTTTAAAGACTTAGAAATTGCATCACGACTAAGACCTGTTTTTTTTGATAGAGTATGATACCAAAGGTCTCCCAGTGGTTTATCATCCATAAGCATTCTTTTTAAAACAGTGTCTAGTTTTTGTTCAGTGCTTTCTAATGTATTTAAAATTGGATAAGTCCCTGAATCTAATCTAAATCTTGGGCCTGTTTTTTGTTTAGCCTGTGCAGCTCCTGTTTTTATATTAAACTTAATTACAGCTTTTTTTATTATGTCTTGTTTAGAAACAAACTTATCACCATCATTTGCTTTTTTTATTTCTTTGGCTAAATACTTTCTAACTTTCTTAACTTTATCACTACCTAATTGTTCTGCGCCTATTTCAGTTGCAACTCCTAAAGCATATCTTGCTTGCTGAACATTTTGACTAGTAAATTTCTTACCGTATCTTTGTGTAGTATAATTTTCATTTAGAAGATCAGCTGTTTTTGCATCTGATAAATTTTTAGAATTATTTAAAATTCTTCTTAATTCTTCTATTGTTATTTTTGGTTTGACAGCCACTACACCTCCAGGATCTTAGCTAAGCCACCACCCCTGAAAAGACCTTTCTCTCTTAACAGATCATCAATCTTATCTTTTAATGCTGGATCGCTGTCTGGATTTTTGAAAAACTTATATAGGTTTTTAAAATTTTTATTTGAACCTCTTTCTCCACCTAAGTGTTTGAAGATCGCAGACTTCTGTGCAGCTGTATATAAACCTCTTACAATATTACCTGCACTATAACCTGGTCTTACTGAACCACCATCTGCTTTTTTAGTTTCCATATCAGCTAAAATTCTTCTAAGAATAGTTATAGGTGATAATGTAAACCCTTCTGATAGATCTATTTGATCTTGTATATTTGGAGTTTCCTCATCAAATATTTCTTTTATAGTATCTAATTTTTCTGTACGCGGTGTTCTCTTTTCTGAAAAATACCCATGTTGTATAACATTTGGAAAGAATCCATCTTTACCACGATAGCCCATTATACCTTCTGATTCTTTTACAAGTTGTGAATCAGCTGCTGGTACTTTACCACCATCTGCAAAATCAAAGTCATCCACCATCTCAGGATTAAATGCTCTATCGGTAATTGTGTTTCCTCTTGCGTCTTTTACCTTAACTAAATTTTCGGCAAACTTTTGAATGTCATCTGCGTTATCTAATTGTGCAACTGACGATGCAACTTTTGGTCCAAAATATTTTTGTACTAATAACATAGGGTCGCCCATACCACCGCCACCACCTTCAGTCATAAATTTAAAATCATCTGCTTCCATAATAGAAGATAATGTTGGTCCAGATTTATTTGTTGGATCTTCTAAATCTTTTATTCTGTTTAAAAATTCTCTAGCATTTGCTCTTGCAACAGGTTGAGCATTTGCTGATACACCGATATTTAAATAAATTTTATCTACAATATCATTTACAATTAAATTATTGTTCTTAACATTTTTAATTGACTCAAGTCCTGCACCTGTAAACGGTGCAGCAATATCTTCTGATCCACCACGTGAACCTGGAGGTGGTAGATCGTCTGCCATAGATCTTAAAGACTCTAGACCTGCCTTATCTAAACCTTTAGTTCCTGTAACCATGTCTGTAATGTTTGTTGGCGCTGCAGGTGGAAAGTAAACCTCGTCCATCTTCTGCATATTTTTTAATAATTGACTTGCTTGTATATCATTCAGTTTACCTGATACAGCGTAACCTACAGAACTTTTTAATTCATCGACTGCTTTTGATCTTGGTAGTACACCTAATGCTTCTGCGTTAATGTCCATGTCCAACATTAACTCTGGAGATTTACCCTTTCCTAAAAAATTTACATTTGTTTTAGTCCCCATAACTTCATTTAAGTTTCCACCTAACTTTTTGTATAGAGCTAAAACTGCATCTAATGTTTGTTTCCTAGCCATAGTATTCTAACCTACTTCTATCTGGTAGCGGTTCATCTTGATATGCATCTTTGTTACGAACCATGCCACCTTGTTTAATACGCATGATTGCCTGTGTTGTGGAGTCGACATAATCGTCATGATCTCCAAACGGAAATGATGCGCACTCTTCCACAACCTCTTGAGCAAAATGTTCGTGCATAGGAGCCCAAACCATTCCCATCTCAAAAAGAGGTGCTACTGAGTTTACTCTAGCATGTTTATCATTTCCTCGGCTCGGCGTAAAGTTAATTACTGGGATTCCCATATCCCTCAATTCTGCCGTCAGCGGTATACCAGAGGCCTTAGCCTCCACGATCACCATGTCAGGACGCCAGTATAGATACTCTTCATGAGCAACTTTTCTAAGTTCTGGAAACTCATAACGATCTTTAAAGGCATTGAGTAATATTATATTGGCTCTACCATCATCATCTTTGAAGACTCCCCACGTTGTAATAGCTGAAAAGTCGGCAGATTCTTTTTTAAGAAAAGCAGTATCGTAAGACTGAAGTATAAAATCACAGCTTGGTGGATTCTTATGTGTCCAATCTTGCCACCAGTCTCGTTTTAATATTGCACCTTCTTCAGCTGTTGGCTGTTGCATATATTGAGCATTCCAATTGTTAACAGGAATAGATGCTTTGGTTTTCTCTAATTCATCCTTGGTCCAGTATTCCGGCCACACGGGCTTTCCATCAGGAAGCAGGGCAGGTAGTTCTACGACATCCCATTGATCAGAGTTCTCTTCTCCCTGAGCCCTGATTAATTGTCCAGTTATGTCCTTGGTACTCCAACGTGTCATAACCACCACGATACGACCTCCTGGTTGTAAACGTTGACGTGGACCTGATGTATACCAGTTCCATGCTTTATCGAACGACTTACTATCTTTTTTAATATCTTGTTCTTTGTGCGGGTCATCAATGATTAGAAGATCAGCACCACGACCTGTAATTGCTCCACCAACACCGGCTGCAAAGTATTCTCCTCCCTGTTCCGTTTTCCATTTACCAGCGGCTTGGGAGTCCTCCATCAGTCTTGTATCGAATAATTGTTTGTAATTAGATTGATCCACCAGGTTCTTGGTCTTACGGCCGAAGTCGATTGCTAGATCTGCCGTGTGTGTTGCTTGAATGATCTTTAACCGGGGATCGAGGCCAACCATCCATGCCGGGAGTAAGTATGAGGCAAACTCCGACTTCGTGTGTCTTGGCGGCATGTTAATGATTAGTCTTTTAATTTTCCCGCTAGCGAGATCATTAAATTTTTTATTAATTTTTTTGTGGTGAGAACCTTCAATAAATTCAGGCCAAACATACTTTACAAAACTCAAAAAGTCTTTTTTGATTTTAGGTCTGGCTTTATCTAATTCTACACTCTTTTCTAAATCCAGAAGGCGAGCTCTTTCTTCTGAAGTCAATCCTGAAAAATTTTCCATAAAATTTTTTATAATATTTTTAATATACCCTATTTTTGAAACCTTGGCTATAAGAGTCTAAATCTTACATATATGTATGACCTTGGGACCCCTTGTATATTATTTAGGGTGGGCCCTCCCGAATTTTCAAGCGAAAAATCAAGATGTAGTGGTACCTCTATCGGTACACACTAAATGTGGTTATGCAAAAATGACATATGTTGTTTCTGCATACCCTATAAGAGTTTGTAGGATTTGTGGCTCATACCTAAACCACAAACCCTACTGCGAGATTATCAGAAAGGCATTTCCGATTGTTGTTCTTTCACTTCATCAGTTAGTACAAGTGGTTTATCAACTGCACTAAAACTAACTTCTTGTAAGTGATAAGAAATCTGTTTCTTGTCCTCGTTCAATGTATCAAGAGCCAACAACTTTCTTATTGCATTAGTCAAGTTATACATTTGTTGATCGTGAATACGATAGTTCGTAGCCCACGAATATTTTTCTTTTTTAATTATGAAAAACTTTTTTTCATCTATTGGTTTTGTCATATTATATTACTCCTAGTATGGTTAAAATAATGTAGCCATACAAAAGTACAGCTACATTAAAGATTGCTACTTGAATACTCACAGCTTGATACTCCAACTATCACTCGCTGTTCTATATCCATCTTGGTCAACATCAAAATAAGTCATTAACATACGACCACTTTTTGATATCCAATATCTGCATTTATCTGTCCATAATGCATTTCTCGTTATTGTTTTCTTATCACTCGCACTCCAATAAGTAATAACGAAAGGTTTATTATTTATCATTTGTTTTCTCGCTTTCTATAACCTTATGTGGTTATGGGATTAGTATAAACTAATCCCATAGTTATTCAACAAATTAATTTAGGTTATCCGAATTAGTTTGTTGTTGTTGCATATATGCAACTCTTTCTGCTATCTTCTGCTCTCTAGTTTTTTCAGTATTTTTCATACCTTTTATTCTTTCAGCTAGATTTTTAGGATTGTAAATAACAAGCCCTGTACTATTAGTTCTTATTATTTCGTGGTCAGTAATTTGAACACCAAGTTCATTTGCTAACTCAATCGCCTCGTCTAACCATTTGTAGCCCTTTAATCCAATCTTGATTTCTTTCATTTGTTTCAATACTGAATTAATCCATTTTTCGTGAGCAACAACAAATTGACCTTTACTCGCTTTCCAAGAAATTAAAAACTTAAATTCTTGTTCAGTACAAGCAATCGACCTATCTCTACAATAATCACGACCAATCAAATCAAGCTGATATTTTTCGTTCCACTCTTTACCATACTTGGTTTCATTATTTCTTCCACCACTCAATCCAAGATACTCGTTGTTATTATCAACAAATTTTCTTTTGTGTGGATTGTCGTCCTTGTCAGCTTGTTCAATTAAGATATCAGCATTACAATTTTCTTGTGCGTTTATCTCATCTCTAAACAAAGCAAAACCATAAGACTTATCTGTTTCAGAAGAATAATTGTTTTCAGTATCAATAGAACCATTTAATCTAAAATCAAAATGTTTTTCTATTGGTACATTTTCTTCTATCTCAACTTGATTGTCATAACCTCTTTTTTCTTTTGTTCCAAGATAATGAAAATGGAAACAACTATCTTTTGCAATAGTTGAAACATTTTCAAACTTGTTCTGTAAGTAGTAAGCTTTCTCTACATCTTCATCTGTATAGTGTCGTCTTACTATGTCTTTTGCAACAGACCAAGCTTTGTCATTTAGATCAACTTGTTGCCCTTTGAGATCGTCATACTTTTTCTTCTCTTGGGTATCTTCTTGAAATAAAGATTGCTTGATACGATTTGCAACTTTGTTTCGGTACTCTTGGTTTAGTCTTATTCTAGCCATTTGTCCTCTTTCTTTGTTAGTGTTAATAATTATTTCTTTTAAACTATTGACTTCTAAAGTCAAGGGATTATATAAGATAATATATTAATTTATAAAAACTTTAATATCAATTAAAGCTAACTTGCGAGAGGTAGTTCTAGTGTAGAACACTCGCAAGTTGCATAACAGGAAAGGACAGAAAATGGCGCTAAAATATTGCCAAAGTCATAAGTGCCATACTTATGACACAAAGGACAGGAAACGAGGTTCTAAAGATAACCGAGTTAATCAAACTAGAAGAAGATCAAATCTCTATTATGGAAGTGGAAATTTTTGCTCAATGAATTGTTATAATGATTGGGCAGAAGATTTCATTGATAGAGCAGTAGATCAAATTAGTGGCAGACTTCACGAACCAATGACATTAACAGAAGAAAATGCGTGGCGACGAGTTTGGAACCCAAACAGATATGACCGAGATTATAATAGGGTTGAAAGTGAACCCGATTATATTGAAAGGAATGTGATTACCAACGAGGTAAGACCTTTACAAAATTCCTAGTTTCATCTGTCCTTGATGATTTCCTAGTTTAGAATTAATCTAAACTAGGAAAAATTTTTTTGTTTTTTTTTTGGGTGGGCCCTCCCGGGTGGGCCCCAGCCCCCAAGCTTCAAGCCTGTGGATAACTTAAAAATAGTTATTGACTTATTGTAGGATAAAATGTTAAGTTATGCGAAACTAATAAAGGAGAAATAAATATGGGACTAGACCAATACGCAGGACTTCGAGATAGTAAAGGCGAAGTTCACGAAAAGTTTTATTGGAGAAAACACGCTAGACTGCAGGTGCTTATGTCTAAGCAATTCAATAAACAAAAAAAGGAACAGGAACATAACACACATGACGACCTGCAACATCTGGGTTTTAATGGTGGTCAAGGTGGTGTTACAATTACTGAAGATGTAATCAAGGACTTGGAAGAGGCAATCAAAAATGATTATTATAATCACTTTGCCTCTGATGGTTTCTTCTGGGGACAACAATTCCAAGAGGAACAAGTTAAAGAATACAAAGCCCAAGATGAAGAGTTTTTAAAATGGGCTAAAGAACAAGTCAAAGCAGGAAGACAAATCGGATACGATTGTTCTTGGTAAAATTTTTAGGGCGCTTCGGCGCCCTGAATATTTGGGCTCGTTGTGTGCTTGTAGTGTACAAGCTAAACCTAGGCGGACAAAAATCTTAGTGTGATGATCGCGCACGTCGGATGGTGACAATATCGGAGAATTCCATCTTACCTCGGACCCGGGCCCAAGCTACATCCAGTCTTCAAGCAGGGGATACTCTGTTAGGCCTGTCGCTCGAGCTATTAAAACAAAGCACGCCGGCCTCAATCTTGGAGACTGGGCCACAAGCTTCAAGCGGGTGGGCCCGCCCGTATATTTTTAGGGCTCAGGCGTCAAGCTAATTATTTAGTTGACAGTATACCTGGGATAATATAGGATGTATTTAGAAAGTGAGGACATATGACATTAAAAACAACAGTGACAAGATCTAACAGGTTCAATGGTGAGTCTGTTGAATTAACAATAAAAGAATCGCTTATTCATGACAGGATTTTTACGAATGAGCTAGCCGCGACGCTGGAAGATAAGGCTGCCGGCATCGATGGCACGTCGAAGCTGTGGAAGCAGGTCCAGAAGGATTTGAACTGGTTCAGGCAGCACAACGCCAGCGCTTACATGGTGTTACTTGATTAGTCCCGGAGCAGGGCCCGCAAGGGCCCTTATCCACTGGGGTGGGCCCTCCCGTAAGGGGTCAAGCTACAAGCCCTCAAGCGCTCAAGCTTGACAGGTTACAAGCTCTATGTTATAAGATATTATAGGAGAAATTATGTTAAAAAAAGAAGCAAGAGAAATAACTGGCGGCCTAAGCAAGCCGTCGAAGATGCCAGGACCAGCGCACAACCTGCCGGCCGTGGCGTGTAAGACTGGCGCTAAGCTAGTCCAGATACCAGGCAGCGTTTGCGCTGGCTGTTACGCCCTGAAGGGGCGTTATCGGTTCACCAACGTACAGCAGGCATTGCAACGCCGTCTGGCAGCGTTAGAGGACCCGCGCTGGGTGGATGCAATGACAACCCTTATATCTGGCCAGGACTGGTTCAGGTGGCATGACTCAGGAGACATCCAGAGTATGAAGCATCTAGAGAATATATTTTTAGTGTGCAAGCGTACAAGCAAGACCAGACACTGGATGCCAACGCGCGAAGCTCAATTTCTAAAAAATTTAGATCCGGCCACAATACCGTCAAATTTAATTATTAGAATGTCATCACACATGATTGACTCTGGGCCAGTCAAGTTCTGGCCGTGGACGTCGACAGTCACCAGCCAGGAAGGCAGGACGTGCCCGGCCCCAGATCAGGGGAACGAGTGCGGGAGCTGCAGACAGTGCTGGGACAGGTCCACACCAAACGTGTGTTACGGTAAACATTAACATGACTCACATCTGGCGACATCCAAACTATTACGCTGAGCTCAGGAAGGAGAGGCGCAAGCTTACAAGCTCTCAAGCTCCAAGCGACAAGCATCCCAACCAGCGCGCAAGGGTTCAAGCTTCAAGCCAGAGTCCACAAGCTCCAGGATCTGATGACCAGGGTACAAGCGCACAAGCCCACGGTCCGGGGTACAAGCAACAAGGATAAAGGTGTTCTGTGGGTGCTTCACGTGGAAGGCTACCTGGTGGGGTGAAAAGCGGATTTTGTCACCCAATGTCACCTTCAGCTCTAGTGTAAAAAAGGTCCCACTAATAGCATAGCCCAACAAATCGGGAGTACCGTGTAAGCTACGATTTTCAAGACGATTCCATGATATTTTTGTAATTTTTCTTTTAAGTTCATTGTATAATTTAGCCTCTGGTTTCAGGTGGGGTACCTCAGCTAATTATAGTTTGCCAATTATCTTTGGCATCTTCCATGTTCCACCAAGTTTAACACCTTTTAAATTTAAAATGTGAGTGTCTCTATCACCAATCATTCGAGATTCCAACAACTGAATTTCAATCAGATCTATTTTTTCTCCATTAGGTAATTCAAGTTGCACTCTGGCATTTTGTGCCGCTGGTGATACTAAGAATTTGTCTAGATATTGTCTTAATTCTTTCGCTTTCATAAGTGTTGATATATATCCCACAAATGTATATATTGCAAGTATGAGTCAAGAGATTGTCAAAAAGAAGGCACAGCCAGTTACATATCTAACAGAGATGCAAAGAAGATTCTGCGAGTATCTTATATTCAATGAAGGTAGAACAACCTTTACTGAAGCTGCTAGACACGCTGGATACAGCCCAGATAGAGCTAACAGAGAAGGCTCAGAGTTAATGAGAAACCCAAAGATTCAAAACTATATAGCTAAGAGATCAGCCGACGTTAATAGAGCATTTGCTGTAACCAAACATAACTATGTAAGAAGACAACAGAACCTATCTCAAAAACTTGTAGATGATGGTAAGATCAAAGACGCATTAGGATTTGAAACATTAATTGGTAAAGCTACAGGACAATTCAGTGAAACTAATTACAATGTAAATATCAATGCAACAGACATCAAAGAACGTGAGGCAGAAATAAAACGACTCAAAGAATTAAACGAGAAAAGAATTACAGATACAAAGCTGCTTAAAGAGTAACCTTCTCCATTTTAATTATACATCCAATTGGAAATACATTACGATCTGAAAACAACTCATCACCTTCTTCGTAAGATGCAAACGTTCTAATATTCTTTTTATCTTTGTTAAATAGATATGCATGAGTGACCATAATTGATGGTAGGAATCCTAAGAAGTCAAACTCATTAGCATGACCGCTATCACCTGTGATATCAGCCCATGTAATTTTATAAAAATAGTATCTTTTCTTTTTGATTACAACTGATTTATATTTAGATTTTTTTGCTCTTCTCATCGTATACCCCTTTTAACATATGAAAAAATAAAAAACAAAATTCATGTACGCGACCCCCTATTTCGTTGCAATTCCTAGCTTTTTTAAAAATTGTACCAATTGTACCTAATTGTACCAAGGGTGTTTGGTACAAATTTGAGCGAATAACCGTTGGTATGTAACACTTTTTTAAATTGTACCAATTGTACCAGGGTTTTAAAAAAAATAAAAAAAATTTTTTTATTTTATAGAGAAAAAACGTATACAATTGTAAAAATGTGCAATTATCCTTGATTTTACTCATCTTTTTGACCTAAAATTGTACCTGAGGGCTCTTTTTCTTTTGGTACAATTGGTACAATTTTATAATATTCATCAACTCTACGTAGAAATTCATGCATATACCCCTGAAATTCCTCATCATGCACCTCAAACTTTTGAAAAAAGCAATCCTTGCTACACATTAAAATAATTCCAGACTGTATTTTTGTGTCATATACTTGATTGTGGGCCATAGCATAAGCTGCTAGCTGGGTGAAGTAGTCATCAATCCATTCTCTTTGTTTAGGCTTGTTTGTTTGTTTGAAGTCTATTATACTTTCGCGTCCGTTATAAATTCCTACAACATCGGTAGCACCTGCATACAACCCAGGATAGTACAGTGTAACTTCACTACCCCATATCTCTTCCAGGTCCCCGAGTCCCGATTCAATAACAACTTTAGCCATTCGTTCTGCTTCACGGCCAATTGACGTAAGGTCCATGTGGTTCTCACCAAGAATATACCCCTCCAAATACGTGTGCATTGCCGTGCCTCTCATGGCACTCACATCACGAATCCGGTCTGCTGCCTGGGTACCTACCCGCTGCTTCCACTCTTCCAACTTCTGTTTCTTTTCAGCACTCTGAGTCGCTGACAATATCGTCGTCACAGATGGCAACTTTTGTCCTGTTATCTCGTAATGTCTCTTACCTTCTACCGATGATCTAATCGATGCAGGATATTCAAACTTTTTATTCCACTTTAGCATTACTACTTACCTTTATTACTTGATTTAATACTGTCGTCCATGGGTTAAAGTCGTACGTTTTATTCGCACAACCCGATAGTAAAATTAATATTATTAATAATCTCATTTTTCTTTATCCCACATAACCATCATACCTATAACAAAACAATAGATACCAATGACAAATCCTAGCGATGCTATTATTTCCATCGTTTCCTGTAGCCTGTTCCCTTGTCCCTGTTGCCCCAACGTTTCTGCCAGGACCAGACATTTAGTTTACTGCTTAGACTCTCCAAGATGTTTAGAAACCAATCTATAATCTTCCAAGTCCACGATATTATTATATTTTTCATCTGTGTAATGTTCTATTATTTGTTGTATTTTAGGTAGTTTAGTATGCGCATATGGCCATAGAAGTCTACAAACATAGAACGCATCTCTGAATGTACACCTCCACTTCCATTGCATCAAGTATTTTGTACCGTCTTTTCGAAAACCTTTTCGTGGTTTTCTGTTGACAGTTCCGACATTTAATACTTCATGCATCCATCGTATGACAGACTCATCTGTCATAGTGACTTCCATACTGATTCGTTGAGACAAAGACTCTCTATAACCTTTGCCTTTATGTTTCTTTTTCTTTTCTATTCTTTTAGCGAAATAGATACTACCTTCGCCATCAAAGAGTCCTGCTATATAAGCTATATCCTCACTGCTCAGTGTAGTCACGTGGCCTCTTTTCGTAAGATGGTCCGTCTCTGAGTCTAGCTTTAAATTTTTCTACCTCATCCTCTTTCCATTGAGTTGCTTCTTTTAGCTCAGCTTCTAACTTTTTAATCTGAGCACCTGCACGTCTACATGTTGCTTGTAAAAACTTTATCTTACCTTCAAGAGCTTCTTGATTCTCTTTAAGAAGTTTAACTTGGCTTTCTTTGTCGATCAACATCTTCGTCTACCTCCTCTTCTATTTCACCTTGGTTGTTGCAAAAATCGCAATCAGCCCATTGTTCTTCTCTGACCTGTTCGTATGGGACTCGGACAAAACCGTTTCCATTACAAACAGAACAGATTACTTTACGCGTTTTTAAGTTTGCCATTTAACTTCTTCTCTTTCTCATTTACTAACAATGTTATGGTTTGAGATCTACTTATTGTCATCTCAGGGATCATAACTTTTCTTATTTTATCTATTTTATTATATGTATCTTTTGGAAGTGATACATTTTTATATTTGCTTATATCAGTCATAAACTTTATACTCCTTTCTTAGATTTAAACTAATATAGGATTTATCTCACAATATACAATAGGTGTCAAATGAAATTTTTATTAGCCTTATCAATTTGTTCAAGTGTAATAGGTGAATGCATGCCTCCATTCAATTGGCATGAAACCTTTAGCACTCATTATGAATGTGCTCAATTTGGGTATTCTGAATCCAGTAAAAAACTAGAAGAGATTGGTAGTAAGGAGGTTAATAAATATGGTGTGGTTGTAAGCTTTACTTGTACTTTAATTCCTGGAGTTGATTCATAATACGGAGTACAGATCTGTGTGCACTGTACTGTACCCCGTCCGGCTTTGGTCGCTACCCTTTCAGGTCATAGCTAACGTAAGTGACTTAGCGCGAAGCATTTGTATTGACGCCTACTCACCGGTCTACCTCATAATACATCCATAAAAATCACCACTGCCATCATTCATGACATGTTGATTAATTGGTGCATCTAAATACGTTGTAAGTTTAAGTCTTAAAATCTCACACAACTCAAACAAGTCAACTTCATTTACTAAAACTGTATCTGCCATCATCTGTTTTGTCACTGGTACTAGATGAAATAATCCGTCGTTTAATATAATTAGGTCCATTAACATATTCCTTAATTAGTTTGTACCAAAGTTCCTTATACTTCGGATCTTTGGTTCTTTCCCAATTGTTTGCTGCTTCGTCTATTAACTTCTGCATATGGTTTTGTCCCCCATTCTATTATTTTTTTAGCACCTGGAGCTGATATTTCTACATCAACACCATACGGTCTCCATGCTCTTTTTAAAATATTTAACTCCAACAACAGAATAGCCCATTGTTTTTGTGAAATACCTTTTGGTCTTAGTGTTATTATTTTTTCTTTCATTCCTAGATACTAGGATATTTTGGGATGTTTGTCAACGGCCTTGGCCATTATATTTTTTGAAACTACGTCTTTTCGATTTGTTCATTTTGCATTTACTAGGATTTCTACCTATACTTGTTTTGTGAAATATAGGTTCGTGTGCAACCTTTGCGTATAAACCTTTAGCTTTCTTCGCCATCGAAATATCCTTGTATATCTGATAGTTTTGATCTTGGTGATAATGTAGGTATGTAACTTATTTTACCATTTACATGTTGTTCTAAATCAGATCCACATGACATGCATCTATAAAATCTTCTCGTGATACCAACTAACATTGTGTACTCTTCACAATCAGGACAGATACCATTAACTATCTCTGTATGAACTTTTACTGATTTTTTTTCTGTCATATGCTTTCTTACTTTTTACCACACGCTGATGATAACGTCTATCCTTTAATTCTTTTGCTGCTTTATTCGAGGATAAGTTTCTTAATACTTTTGCTACCATCAATATTTGACTCTAATTCTGCCATAGATTTTATACATTGATAAACGACATTATCATTTTTATTAGTTCTCATTGCAATTCTTTTGCCTTTCAAACAGTCACTCATTGCAGGTTGTATTCTGTGTTCTTTGATCTCTCCGTTAACGATCATAAGTAGGGCTACAATCAACTCTGTCATAATACCTTACCTTTGTTTGGTCCTTCTTTTATTCGGTACTTGTGTGTACCTGTACCATTAATTTCTACTTCTTGTTTTAAATCTTTTTGCAGACGTCTATTTATATTAGTTCTTTTTATCTCAGCAATGTATTCAAACAATTTTCTAGTAATTCTTTCCATTTTCTCTGACCTTATCTTTTAGTCCCTCAATATCAGCCAATGCTTTGTCTAACTGTTCTCTTAAAAATTCTATATTAACTTTATTAGTCATGTTCATCTCTTGGGTTTGTTCCATTTTTTCTACGGTTTTATAAAGATCCTCGATTAAAAAATGTTGCTCCTGATCGGTCGGGACTTGTTCACTTTTTTTAAGTAAATCATTTTCAAACAACTCACGTGATGTCTCTAGTGAAACTAACCTGGCCGTAAGCTCGGTGTATGCGAAGACGCCGGCTGCAACGAGCAGAATCAGACTAGCAACCGTCTTCATCGGCATCTGCACAGCCGCCGACTCCGAAATATTTAATGGTTTATTGGACATGTGGTCCTCCACATAAAGCCAATACAACTAACATTACTATAAGTAAACCTGTTGCATAATAGTTCATCCTGGCTATCTCCATTGTAAAACCTATAATATAATTGCGCCGGCCAATATAACTGCAACAGCTACAATACAAATTTTATGGTCTTGCCATAGCTGTCTGTATCTTCTGTTTTGCCATACGTTCAAAACTTTATTTTTTATTTTACTAATCATTTTTTTTCTCCTCAATTTCGTAAAAGAATTTATCAGTATCCTCTGTTCTCCAGGCTCTACTATCTTCTACGTTCCAATCACTCGTCTGCACTTTCCAGTCAGGAATACTATCTTTCACTGTAAAAGAGGGTATGTCCCATATAATTCTATTGTTGGGCTGTGCTGCAAAATTACCATCATCTAAGGCAATAATGTGAGCGCACTTGTGTTCGTGCGGTATTTCCGAATGATCGGTGTCAAGTATATTACTCTCTGGATGTGCAAAGTCAACGGTAAATAAGTACTTACCAGAGTGCCATTTTTTATCTTTGCCTATGTATTTACCGGCCTGGCCATCTAAAATATCGAAAGTGTGAACAGCAGGATAATAAGAAAAACAATTCCAGAGCTGTAGTTCATCAAGTCGTCTTGTGGGCACTCCGGATGGTTCAAATCCCTTTTGAATAAACGCGCTAATTGGTAAGCGATAAAAAATTGCACCGTTTTCCATAATAGCATGAAATAGTATAGGCTTTCCTGTAATACAGCTAAGACCAAAGATAATGCAGTCTTCAACTTCTCCATGATGTTTTTTAAGATCATATAAATATTCTCTTCTTATCTGAGCATAAGTTGCTGGAGTGTTTGCATTTAAATAAGCCATAATTAATCATGTATCTCACCCCAGTTGTCACCATATTCATAGTCGACTTTATTTGGGACTTCCAGTGTAACAGCGTGTTCCATAATTTCAACAATCTTTTTAGCATGTGCTTCATCTTGCACAGATATATCTAGCTCATCATGTATTTGTATGTGAGGTATAATACCTTCTCTGTACAATTCTAACATTGCTTTCTTAGTCATGTCAGCAGCAGACCCTTGTATTAATTTGTTTAATGCTTTGTATGTGTAAGCTCTCTTGATCCCCGGTCCATGCTCCCTGAGTGCATCTTCGTGAGTCATAGCTTTATGCATACCGAAACTGTTAGGCTCCCACAGGTGAAACCTGCATAGTCTACCTAGCAATGTTCGTATCTGACCACGGTCTTGTGCTCTGTTAGATGCTTTATCCATCAGTTGTTTTACAAATGGTACACGTGAGTGATATGTATTAAATAATTCTGCAGCTTTGTCTTTAGTAACTCCTAGCTCTGCTTGAAGTTTACCTTTACCCATGCCATAGAAAAGACCCAAATTGATCGTCTTGGCCTGTGATCTTGGTATGTCTGCCATATCTGCTACAGTCTGGTGAAAGTCTGAATTAGAATCATTCTGATAAGCATCTATTACATCATATACCGACGGTAATTTGTACAAAGATGCATAATGCACTACCAGCCTAGGCTCTTGCTGAGAATAGTCAAAACAACCCCATGTATGGCCTTCCTCGGGTATAAATAACGACCTTATCTTAGGTCCAAGATCCTTGTTTCTTGCAGGAATCTGCTGAAGATTCGGGTTCTGGTAAGAAAACCTACCGGTTACCGTACCACCTCCAGCATTCCTTAACTGATTTATCTCGGCGTGTATTCTACCGTTATGCTCATAACGTAGTATAGAATCTAGGAATGTTGTGTGTGCTTTGTTGATCTCTCTTGCCTGTGCAATCATATTTACAACAGGGTGTTTGTGTTCTTGTAAAAAGTTTTTAGTAAAACTAGGTGCCTCTGTTTTTTCTGTGCGAGGATATTCTAATCTCAACATATCAAATACATTCGCAATAGATCTAGCTGCCCAGATCTGTGTATCAATATTTGTTTCACCTTTTATTTTGTGTAGCAGTTCTTGTTCTGCTTTTTTCATTTCTTTTTTCATTCGATGTGCACGTTCTACATCTACACGTACACCTTTGAATCTCATGTCAACAAGACAAGGAAATAAATCAGACTCCAGGTCAAATATATCTTCTAAGTCTTGATTGATAATTTCTTTTTTCATCTCTTGCCAAAGTCCTAATGTAACTTCAGCATCACGTTCAGCGTATGCACCAACATGCATTGCAGGTAATTTGTACATTTCTGATTTAGGATTGATGCCCCATTCTTCTGCAGCTTCTGCAAGTGCAGCTTCGTTCTTACCATAACCAAGATAGTGCCACGATAAACTATTCAAATCATATCTGAATCTATTCTCATCGGTCAACGCTGCAGCTATCATTGTGCAGGCTATGTCACCATTTATTTTGAATCCCATTGCTCGCAACCAACACACATCATAAATTGCATTGTGAAAAACTTTTGTTGATGGTGCTTCAAGTACATCTTTCAACCAAGATAAGACTCTTGATCTATCCATGTTACCACCACCTTCGTGTGCAATTGGAAAGTATCCTTTGTAAAATTTTGTAGCAACAGCGATACCTATAACTTCACCATTACCTATTACAGAACCAGATCCTTTCTTTAATAAGTCTGGATCTTTTGTTTCCAAGTCAATTGCTATTTCATCTACATCACGCAGGTCTGGAAACTCTGTAGGTTTTAACCACTCAGTGGGTGCTTCAAACTTTGGTATTTTCATATAAATATTTTTTCTCCACTATGTTTTCTAATCTTTGTTTGTTACTAAAAGCATACAAAGATGCATCATTATTATACGGAAATATTTCCCATGATATATCTCTGTGTCCTTCCAATGCTAAATAAATTTCTAATATAAATTTATGTTTAGCAATCATAATATGTTTAACTATCCTTGCTTTCCTCGGCATAGTCCCTTTCAATTATCATTTCTATAAAGTGTATTGCTTTCAATAGATCTTGCTTCTTTCCCTTATCACGATGTCTAATTATATATTTTATAGCACATCCTTCCGGGTATAACAACTCATTCTCTACTACAAACTTACTTGGTTGAATTTTATATTTTTGATAGTGATTCCCGCCGTGCTGCTTATCCCAAACTTTCGATGTCATAACCTTGATCCTCCTTTTTTGCTGCCATGATGTATAAGTTTTGTTTTGTTCGTGTCACCCCCACATACCAAACTCTGTGTTCTTCATCTTGTTTATCTAAACTTTTTTCTACTGCATCTCGTATTGTTTTTGTGTTATCTAAAATTAATAATACATTGTCAGCTTCACCACCTTTTGCTGAATGTATTGTAGATAGTTTTACTCTTGGGTCCTTTCTTAATTCTTCTCCATTACTTAACATTTCTCTTATGTATAAACATTCTTCATAGTCTGATTGAAACACATCATACCAAGGTGTATCTTTAATGAAACCAAATTCTGTTAAATCATACATTCTTTCTTCTGTTAGTTCTGTATCTGTACCTGTATATTCAAATATATCTTTTACTTCTGCTAAAGATAATTCATCTCCTTTTTGCCATCTTAAATAATTTAGAATAGTTCTAAACAAAGTTACCTTGTAACTTTTTCTATCTTTGTATTCAAAATAAATACCACGTTCTTTTAGAAATGGTTTGAGTCTATTTAATTTATCGTTGTATCTTGCTAACACTAACCATTTACCTTCATCTATTGGAACATCTTCTAAAGTGTAAACATAGTTTACTGTGCCTTGTTCTTTTCTTGCCTTCCAATTTTTTTGTACTCGTCTACTGATAGGAATTAAATCTAATATCTTGTCTGCTAAACTTTGCACAGATTGTGGAACCCTGTAAGATTGTGGCAAAATTATGTCTTTCTTTGAAACTTCCTGCTGAAATTTTTTTACATCTGCACCTGCCCAACCATAAATTGCTTGATCATCATCACCGGCTAGTATAACATATTTGCTATTTTCCTTAATAATATTGAACATTTTCCACTGTATTGGTGATAAATCTTGAGCTTCATCAATAAATGCTACGTCATATTTAGGACACAATCCTGACACAATAAATTTTTCAATCATGTCTGTAAAATCTACCAAACCATACGATTGTTTATAATTATTTACTTCATCAGATATTATTTTTAATAATCTTTTATCCATATCTTGAGAGTACATATCTGTATTGTATTCATCTTCGATAGAAATATTTTTTATCCTAGCTGCATTAATTAAATTAAAGTATTCACTATCAGAATTTATAAAACCTGTATTCTCTTCACCACCTTTATAGATTGTAACTTCAATACCTAGTTGTCTACCTATATCTTCGTAATGTTCGTCCTGCATAACTTGAGTCTTCTTCATACCTAATTGATTAAATGCTAGTGAGTGAAGTGTTTTAAAATGTTTTAAATCTTTTTTCTGAAAAGCTGTGTGGTAATCTAACATTCTATTTACTGCTTCGTTTGCAGCTTTAGTTGTAAATGCAAAGTATCCTATCTTATCTATAGGTGTACCTAGTTTTAAAAATGTTTTTACATATCTTAATAGTCTAGTTGTTTTCCCTGTTCCCGGAGGCCCGAATAATTTTCTACTAATCATATTATGTCCGTCTTATGTTTTGTAGTCTTGTGATGTATAGGTACTTCTTCAAAAGTTTTTCTATTTATCTGTATGACATTCTTTGTTGATGAATTATATTTACTTTTTTCTTTTGATGGATATCTTTTCTGATCTAAAAATTCTATCTCACAGTCTTGATATGTAACCTGCATCATACGACCTGTTTTATCTTCACTATATTTCCAGTTCTTTGCTTTTAGTTTGTCATAAAATTTATCAAACTTAAAGAAAGCATACTCACCTTCAATTAATACTGAACCAGTTTTAAATGCAGCATCACTTGTAGCTTTAGGTCCATTTATTTTTGCATGTAATACATCATGTAATTTTTCTTTTGGTGATGTACCTACAGGTGGCTGTACTGTTTTCTGTGTCGTGTATAATGCATCCATAACAAATTGTTCTTCTTCACCTTTAATCAAAGGAGGAAAGAATCCTGCAGCTTTTGATATTGCATTTCTTCTTTTACGTTGATCATTTAAATGTTCAACAGTTCTACAATGTACTGTAGCTGTGCTAATACCATCTGGTTTTGTTACATCAAATTCATATTCTGGTTCTGGATCTAGATCTATTTTCTTTAGATTAGTTAAGACAGGATAAGAACCTTTTGTTCCACGTAAGACTCCAAACTTTTTCTTTACACATATACCTTTCTTACAATGTTCGCTTAGTGGACTTTCAGTACAAGTATAACCTTTACTACTTCTATTCCAAGACTTTACTTTTGCATTTAAAAGTTTATCGTCCCACGCATTAGCGTGTTGACCTGAGAAATATTTTACTGGTGCATTCTTTACTTTTTGTTGCCAGTTGTCCGGATACTTCATCTTAACCATGACATGATAGTTGTACATAAACCTATCTTTACCATCAAACTTTTCTTGATTTGCTATTTTAGATATTGCTGCTAGACATGGTGGACCATCTATAAATTCTTCGTCAACACCTTCCATACTCTTGCTTTCGATTCCTTCAGTGATTTCTTTCAGTCTTTCTTTGTTAACCAGGTTTGCACTGATTACTTTTATAAATTGATCCAAGGTGAATTTGGTACCATCAACGTTTAAAGCTTTACGCTCCTCGCCGAAATAAGGTAGATTTATAAATTGTCCTGGTCTTAGTTGTCCTGTCTCACTGTCTTTTGTTAACTGTGTCTGCTTTGGAAAAATTTCACAGTCTGGTTTCAACCCAAACAGAGATAACAGGTTAGATAAAAATGATTTGATTAATGATGCATCTGTAAATTTATCCATAAATAAAAATAAATGCAGACCACCACTTTTAGATTCTACTGGTAATAATGGTAATTCAAATTGTTGTATAACATCTATATAATCTTTCTTATTAAAGTTTGAGTAGTCTTTTGGATCTATATCTATTACTCCAAACTTAACTTCTGAATCTTCTGTACAAGGCTGTATACCAATAGATAGCTTGCCTTCTAAATGTTGTTGATAAATATCTGTTGTAAGTTCTTCAAAGTTCCATCTGTATACAGGTTTCTTTTTACCTGTTTCAGAATCTACTTTGGAATCCTGGTGATTGAAATCTGCTACACCATAAGCATTCCTATACCCATTAAAAAATTCTATGTATCTTTCCATAATAACTGTTTCTGTGGGCCTTCCACTCTCGCTTTAGGCCCACACTGTGCACATATCCCCTAAGGAATTATATAATGCTTTTTTGGTCCTTTGGTTTCTCTTCGCCATGTTTAGCTTTCACAGCACCTTTTGAGATGCTATCGCTAAAACCTTTAGCTTGATCGTAAAGACCTTTGTCAGTTACTGGGCCGACTTTACTAACTTCCCAACCAAACCAAGTGCCTTTATCGTTTGACATTTGGGTAGTCTTTAGTTTGTAAATGTGGCTGAAAGATGCCGGTGTAAACATTCCGTTTGCACCCTTCATTTTAATTCCAGACATCATTGAGTTCCACTTTCTACTAATTTTTAATTGAGTAGATTTCATAGAGATCAACGCTGTCGATGGACTATCTCCCGATACTATAACAAAGTGAGATGCAGTCTTCTCAATATAATTACCATTTGGTAATCTATCTTTGTAGTTTGCATCCGGTGTTGTTTTAGACATGATATCAGATGATGAATCATAGATTGCAATTGGTGCACCTAGACCTTCTCCTCTATCTTTCCATTCAATGTACTCCAACTTATAAAAGCATGGTATTACATTGATACCTTTCACTCCATCATAGAGTTCTCCAGAGACAGAATTGAATATCATTCCTGGCTCTGCACCTTCGACATACTTACCATCACGTTTGTTAACTTCTGGTGAAAGCTGTCCAAGGATTTTTAGAAAAGGTAAGGCTAGATCTTCTTGACCTATTGCGCCTAAACCTTTTGCTGCATCATCTTCAAACATATTTGCTGGAAGACCCGCAGACTTTTTCTCTGTTACTTGGTTCATGTTTATTTACTCCTTGTTACTTTGGTCCTGTTTCCTGCGAACACATTAAATAAGTCAGAAGGCATCTCTTGTCCAGACTCAAGACGCTCTCTGACTAGTGCTTTAAGAGTCATTGGTTCGACCTTTAGTTTCTGGACAGGTTCGTACCCGTGACCCTTTGCAAGGTCTGCATATTCGCTCGCCTTGTTATCTTCGTTACGACCAAAGGAAACTGTAATCTCATTTTTAATAAGATCACCTAGGCCGTTTTCTCGAAGCCATGTATAGGCTGCTTCTTTATTAGCTACTGTAATAGAAGCGCCGTAAACTGGTTTTACTTCAACTGAAGAACCGTCTGCTAGTTTTAATGTAGAGATATTCATCTCTTGCATCATGGTAGGTATTACCTCACCAGAAACTAATTCGACTTTTCTTTTCAGTTCTTTTAATTCTTTTTCTTTATCTACCAACTCGTCCTCTAATTGTTTTAGTTTGACAACTTGATCTGATAATGATTTTGCATCATTTACTGAATTAAGATCTTCTCTTTGATCTTCCTCAAAGTTTATTGATCCACTTCCAGTAAACACTTTTACTTTAACATCACTCATCTATTTTTCCTTTCTCATATAAGTTAATTTTAATAGGATAGTATCTTCTTTCTTGTCTGTCCCATTTGAGTAAATTGTATTTACCATTTGTAATATCAGATACAATAGAACATGCAACACCAATGATAGCAGGATCACCAGTTAACAACAAATAATCATCAGCTTTGAAATCTTTTAAAAGTTTTCTAAGTTTAAAAATTAATGGTCCTGGTGAAAAAATAATTTGAGATAATTCAGGTAATAATGTTTTTATCTCACCATATTGCATTGCACCCGTTATATTTATTTTAGGTGTACCTGCTTGGCTTCCTGGTACTTCTTGTACTACATAAACTATTCTTTCTGACATTGACAAACAATATAAAGATGTTATATACTTTGTCAATAGAAAGAAGAAAAAATATTATGAATTATAAATTTAAAACACAGCCATACGAGCATCAGCTTAAGGCATTAGAAATGTCATGGGAAAGGCCCTACTTTGCATATTTTATGGAGATGGGTACTGGTAAATCTAAAGTATTAATAGATAATATATCTATGCTGTATGATAATGGTAAGATCAATGGTGTTCTAATTGTGGCACCAAAAGGTGTAGTAAAGAATTGGCATGAGGGAGAGATACCCACACATTTAGTGGATCATATAGAACACAAAAATATTTTGTGGCAATCATTAATTAATGTAAAGCAACAAAGAAAATTAGATACCCTGTTTGAAACAGGTGAAGACCTACATATATTAGTTATGAATGTGGAATCTTTGTCTACTAAAAAAGGTGTGGCGTTTGCAGAAAAATTTTTAAACTCACACAGAGCATTAATGGCTATTGATGAGTCTACTACAATAAAAAATCCAGAAGCTAAACGTACAAAAAATATTGTAACACTTGGTAAGCTTGCAACATACAGAAGAATACTTACAGGCTCACCTGTAACTAAATCACCACTAGATCTATATAAACAATGTGAGTTTCTAGAAGATGAACTACTAGGTTTTAATTCTTATTATGCATTTAGAACTAGATATGCTGTTATGAGAACAGCAAACTTTAGTGGTCGATCTGTACAGATCGTTGTAGGTTATAGAAACTTAGATGAACTAGCTGATAAACTAAAAGCATTTTCTTACAGAGTATTAAAAGATGAATGTTTAGATCTTCCAAAGAAAACATTTATGAAAAGAGAAGTAATGTTGACGCCAGAGCAAACTAAAGCTTATCTACAAATGCAGAAGCTAGCTCATGCTCAAATGAATGGTAAGCTAATGTCTACAGCCACCGTATTGACTCAGCTAATGAGACTACAACAGATAACTTGTGGCCATTTTACAGCTGATGATGGTACGATACAAGAAATGCCAAACAATAGAATAGGTGAGTTAATAGATGTACTAGATGAAGTTGAAGGTAAGGTAGTTATTTGGGCCCAGTTTCAAAGAGATGTTCACAACATCTTAAAAGCATTATCTAAAGAATATGGTGAAGGAACTTTTGTAGATTACTATGGTCTTACACCACAAGAAGATAGACAAAACAATATACAAAAATTCCAGGACCCCGATTCCGGAGTCCGGTTCTTTGTAGGAACGACCCAAACTGGTGGTTATGGTATTACACTTACAGCCGCTAGCACAATGATATATTATTCTAATGGTTATGATTTAGAAAAACGACAACAATCAGAAGCTAGAATAGATCGTATAGGTCAGACAAAACCAATGACTTACATTGACATTATATGTGAGAATACTGTAGATACGCGAATAGTGAAAGCACTACGTAAGAAAGTAGACATAGCCACACAGATAATGGGAGAGGATTTAAAAGAATGGATTTAAGACCCGGTGTCGTAATTAGAATGGGACTATGGATTAGTCTTGTAGCCTGTATACTTTGGTATTTTTAAACTAGATCTTTTGCTTTTCCAAGAACAGGTTTATATTTAGTCTTACCTTCTGATTTGTAAGCCCAAAGATATGATGCTCTAGGTTTATCTGCAATCCAGCTACAATGTATCCATCCCGAATTGGGTTCGCCAGGAGTGTAGAACTCAAGGATGAGCTGATCATACGGAAGTTCTCTATGAATCCAATCTGCAAGCTCTGCATTGTCTACGCCTGGACATTCGAAATCTGCCGCCTCAGCTTTTGCATGCTGCGAATTAACCGAGCTGCCGATTGCAACACACAACTCTGGGCTACGAAATCCGCTCGTCACCTTAACTCTACCGAAGTGGTCACGTACTGGTTGTAAAATATTTTCACAAAGTAATTTTAAATTTTCTATTTGACCAGCATTAGGATTGTTGTTAATCCCACGCCTGATAGCTGTGTCTGATTTAATAAGCTCTAAAAGGCTAAAGTTACGTGTAAGTTCCATTATAGTTTTCCTTGTAGTTCTTTTAAATATTTTTCGTTTTCTTCTAGTTCAATTTGTTCTGGAGTTTTTTTAATTTTATTTAACACATAGTATACAGCAAGAGCTCCTATACATATACACCCCATGCCATAAAAAAACATTCCTATGCCAAAACTAGCTGTCATTATTTCATATAGTTCATGATTAAAGCTAGGATAACTGACCCCATTCCTCCTACAATCATGTATTCTATTCTTCTAATACGTTCTTTCATTTCTTTTATTTGTTCGAACGTTTGCTTCTGCATTATTCTGCAAAGCTTTTCATGAGATTCTATTTTTTCTAATGCCGATTTTCTAGCCATAATTATCCTGTTGGAAATAGTATTCTTAATTTTTGTTCTGTTGTCAAGCTATTAAGTGAGTTTCCAGAGTTAACATTATTGACATTACTAACAATATTTGAATCAATACTAGGTAAATTAAGTGATGTTGGCGTCGCAGGTGTGTCTTGAAAGATAGGTAATAATGGATTTTCTATCAAAGGAAACTCAGGTTCTAATAAAGAAGTTGTTCGTAACTGTTGTTGTATTTGACCCAATGCATCCCCTGCAGCAAGTAAAGGATTAGACTCACCTATCTTTGCAGCATTTTCTGCAAACGCTTGTCGTATTTCTGGTGAAATATTAATTGGTCTAAACACATTATTATCTATAGATGCAATTTCTACATTAGAAAGTCTATCAGTAGAATTTCTTAAACCACTTTGTGTAATACCTAGTATTCTTGCTGCGTCTACATCTAATTTAAAATTTTTTCTAACATTAAACAATGCTCTGTTTGCATTAATGTATGCATCTACAATTTCATTTGGTTCTACTGGTCCACCTTTTAAAGCTTCTCTAGTAAACAATTGTCTAGATTCCCTTACACCTCTTTGATAGTTTGCAACTTTATATTTTAAAGTTCTATCTGGATTTACTTTTACAGACCTAAAACCAAACAAACCTGCAAACTCATCACCAAACTCATATGCTTGTCCATATTTATCAAACTTACCTTTTTGTAATACATCAACAGATTCTATAGATTGATCTAGTCTTTTTAATTGGTTAAGTGAAAACGGCATTTGTGCTTCTACTAAGTGAGCCATAATTTTATATGACTTATCACCTGCAGTATCTTGTGGATTAAATACCTGGAAACCATCTCTAGTTCTACCACCTCTAGCTATAATATCTGTTACAGCTTCAGTCCAAATAGATTCTGATATAAAAGGCTGAGCAAATTCTCTCATTGATGTAAACATACCACCAATAAAATCATTCATGATTCCATCTTCATCTGTTCTACCATCAGCTACTGAGTTTAGTACAGTTTGAATAGGTCTAGATAACGTGTCGTAAGCATTAGCGTGACTAAAATCTACGTATTTAAAATTACCTTCTTCGTCTTTTATTGGCAGTAGTGTTGAGTTTTTAGACCAGTCAGCTACATATCTTCTAAGAGCTTCTCTCTCATCATCTGTTACATTATAGATTGCAGCAAATGCTTCTGCTGTTGCAGCTGGTACAGCTAGTGTAGTTGCACCCATACCAAATAATCTAGTGTATCCAATACTTTCAAATGGTTTTACTTTTGTGCCATCAGGTAAAATTATTTCTTCGTTTATTTCTCTAAGACCACGTCTTATAATATTAGTTCCTGTTCTAGCTATCTCTGCAGGAAACGATACGAAGTTACCAATAGGTAATTTTCTTAAACCTTTTACAAAATCAGAAACATAATCATAGTTTGGTATATTATTTCTAACTATATCTGCAGCTTCTCTTTTTAAAAAGTTATCATCAAAAACTGTTTCAACACCATTTCTTGTAAACGTTTGTCCTTTGACTAAACCTTTTGCTGAAAGATTTTTTTCTATTCTAGATTTTTCCATAGCCCATGATGCTATCTTCCAAAAGTCATCTTCAGCTGTATATAAATCTTGTGATACTTGTTTTAGTTTTGATAATGGTTTTAACAACATTCTAAAACCTTTGTCTGCTGTCATTGTTTCACCAAAGTTTACATCCTCTAATAGTCTTGTTAAGTCCCCTAGTCTTACGTTAGAGTTTACAACACCTAGTTCTAATAGTTCTTCATACAAATCATTTTGTTGTCTTGTACCTTTTAGTGGTGTTTGTAATGCTTGGTATGCTTGTTTAATAGCTTGACCATCAGGTATGATACCATTTGCTGTAGCAAAGAAACTAGCACTAACAAAGTTTCTCATATGTGTTACCGGTGATAAAATTGTTTTAGCTACTTGTGATAAACCTTTTGGATATAAAACTAAACTTTCATACAACTTACCTAACATAGTAGGATCTGCTTGTTGTAGTCCTGTATCTTTTAAGGCTTTTGCAACACCGGGTCTTGCAAAAAATTGTCCTTCAGAGAAAGGATTTGTTGCACCTGTAGCAACATTAGCTTTATCTATAACTTCTTTTTTAACACCCTTACCTGCGTCGATAGTTAATCTTTTTGCAGGATCGATTACTTCAACAGGTACAAAGTCTGTACCAAATAATTCTCTAGCTTCATCTTCGCTTTTAGCTAAGAAAGGTTTTACATTACTTTGTCCTGATCTAAATGCTGTAGCTACCTCATCATTCTTTGTCATTAAGTCTTTAAAAAACATATTACGTCTTGTAAGCATGGATAGTTTTGCAGTAGCACCTATGATTGTTTGCATTGGGTTTCTTTGTTTACCAAATAATTCTTCGAAGACTTCTCTATCTGCTTTTGATTTTATTTCACCGATAGATACTAGTGGTGTTGCAGTTCTTCTTTTTAATGTTTCATCTAATACAGTTCTGTTTACAAAAAATTCTGGTACCTGAAAGATTACATCTGAAGGTTTATCTAATCTAAAACCTTTGGGTAGATTAGGATTTTTTAATGTATTAGCTACAATTTCTTCTGCTTGTAGATCCGTTATAGGTTTGCCTGCTTCATCAGCACTTTTCATAAATACAGCTTTGGCTCTTTCAATTGCTTCTCTTGTAGGGGTGTATGCAAAGAAAGGTATAATGCTTTTATTTTGAAATACATCATACGTTGCACCAATGTAGTTTTTAAATTTATTACCAAATAATTTTTTAAATTCTGCTATTTCATTTTTACCTAGTGTTCTTCCTAAATTAGAAAACAAATCAGCCCATCTATCTCTGATAGTTGTCAAGCTTCCAAAGACAGTTCCAATAGTATCGTCATCAACTTTTAAAGCTTTTAGTTTTTTAAGTAAGGCTTCTTTTTTTGTTTGATCTAGTGCACCAAATTTTGCAACACCAAGATCATCTATCTTTGCTTCTCCTGATAACAATAAATCATTGATATCTTTTAATAATTCATCTCTATTTTTTTGATTAGTTCTGTTGGCTATGTTTCTAAACGGAGGAAATATTTTATCTATAGATAAATCTAATTCTCTAGATATATTTTTTGCTGCTATGGCATCAGAAGATCTCTGACCAATATTAGTTCTTTCAATATCAAAAAACTCTTGAGTCTTACCACTTCGTGCCCTGAACCCTGATGCAATTTTATCGATCCATCTATCAATCTTATCGTTAGAATCCGTTATACTTTTATTTCTATTCGTTAATCTTTTAATTACTTTACCGGTACCACCAATTAGACCTGTAAATAAAGCACCTTCTGTACCAAACTTAACTCTGTTAATTAAATCTTTTACCGGATCACCGTCAGACTCTCTGTCTATTTCTGTAGGCCCACCAATTAAATCACCAAACGTACCAATTTTTTCTACGTCACCAACAAATACTGCTTCACCAACACCACCCCCTAATGCACCGCCGATAAATCTATTTGTTTTACCTCTAGTATTTAATTTTAAAACATCGTCACCAAGTTTTTTTACCTGACTTGTAGGTTTAAAATACCTCATGTTCTTTGATGCTTTCATTGCATCTGCTGCAATTTTAGATCCTATTTTAAAACCTGCAGCTCCAGGTATACCAATGTTAACTAACGCTTCTGTTATTTGACCAGCAGTTGTTGCCTCTGCTTTTTCGTCTAGTGTTGTAAGATCATCAAAGAATGCTTCTACTCTAGCTGCTCTGTTTTGATCTACACCTAAATCTAAAAGTGTTGCACCTAATGAAAAGAAACCTTTGGGTATTGCAAGAAGACCTGATCCGATACCGGCTAGTACAGATTCTATTGTACCTACTTTATTATTGTCGTCATTTGCTGACGCCATTTCTAGTTCTCTTAGAGTAGCCATAAGTTAGTCCTAACCTATTATTTCGTCTAGATCTACAAATGCGATTTGATTGCCTTTTTTCTCTACGGCTCTTTTGTTTACAACATAGATACCATCATCTAGACCAGAATATTTTTCTTGGAAGTAATCTATTTCGTCTTTACCTTTGTTGTTTTCGTTTCTTTCCCATTTCTGAAACTTGTCATCAGGTAGTGTAAGTGCATCAGTACCTTTAGATCTAATAAACTCTGTAACAATATCACTTGTTACTGTACCTGCACCAGATTTAGCAGAGGTTGCTGCTATCATATCAGCTACGGAAGTACCTTCTAAATCTTTTTTTAATTTTTTACCTTGTAATAATCTTAATTCATTAAGTACAGCATTAGCTGGATCAGATTGTTTAATATCTTTTTCAATCTCACCTTTAAGTATTGCAGCGTTAATCTGTTTTTTGAGATCAGCTGATGAATCTAAGTTTTTAGATATAGCTGATATAATTCTATTTTGTAGATTACCTGATCGAATAGATCCTTTAAGATCTCCACCTTCTTCAGAAACAATTTTACTTGCATCAATCAATGAATCGTAAGCTGCTTTCTTATTCATCTTATCAATACCCATTAACTTGTAGTATTTTTCTCTTGTTTCATTTATTCTGTCTTCATTAATTTTAGCTTTTTCTGCTTCAGTTTTTGGAGTTTCAACTGTGCCTGTTCCCTCATTAGGAACTGTTGTAATTTTATCTGTTCTCTCTAGTTTTGTATCTCCGCCTGTTA
>QCMS01000008.1 GCA_003213555.1 Pelagibacteraceae bacterium AG-422-I02
TGTTTCTTTACAAACATATAATCTTATACTCCCACCATTTACATTATTAGTTTCTGCATAAAATAATTTTAATTTTAGTTTTCTAATCAGAAATTCAAAACTTTCCAAAGAATAGTACGACAAGTGTTCGTGACAAATATCATAAAAATTATTGTGTCTCATCATAGATCCTAAATAACTTATTTGACAACACCAAATTCCATTTTCATCCAGAATTTCAGATATATCTTTTACAAATTTAACTGGATTTTCTAAATCATAAAACATTGCACAAGAAGTTATTATTTTAGCTTTTTTCTTTGGAAATTTTTCAATAAAATTTTGTGAATTAAAGTAATTATTAATTACAGTAATATTTTTTCCATTATCTAGAAATTCAATATTTTTTGCAGGTTCAAATCCAACTAAATTATATTTATTTTCATAAAAATTTAGCATAGTACAATCATTGGAACCAATATCTATTATAAAATCTTTTTTTTCTGGTCTCGCTATATCTATAACTTGGTCTACCAATTCTCTTAAATCTTCTCTCATTGTATCGTTAGTTGCTGTTCTATAAAAATATTCTTTATATAATAAATCAGGCTCAATGATTTCTTTTAATTGCAAAAGACCACAATTTTTTTTGTTTTTTCTTTTGTCACAAAGCACAAGTGTCAGTCTAGATTTGATTTCAACTAATGGATTATTTTTATTTGATTTTACAAATGTAGGAGAGAGATACTGCTCATTTAAAGATAAAACATCAACAAGATCATTACTTCCACAATTTTTGCAATATTCAAGTAATTTGATTTTATCCAACATTATTTAATTAGTTTTTAAATTTTTTCAATTCATTATCTACCATATCTTTTACTAAATTATCAAAATTAAATTTTCTTTTCCATTTTAATTCTCTTATGATTTTGTTTGGATTAGCTATTCTTGCTAAACTATCTTTCTTTCTAAAAAGTTTTTTATCAATAATTAAATATTTCTTATAATTAAGCCCGACATATTTAAAAGCTTTTTTAAGAAAATCTTCAACAGAGTTTAGTTGACCAGTTCCAATTATATAATCACTTGCTTTATTTTGCTTATTGACCAACCACATTGCATAAACATAATCTTTTGCATGCCCCCAATCTCTTTTTGATTTAATATTTCCCAAAGTAATTTTTTTTTGTAATCCAAATTTAATTCTAGCAACGGATTTGGCTATCTTTTTTAATACGAATTCGTCACCTTTTCTAGGTGACTCATGATTAAATAATATTCCTGTAGAAGAATTAAAAGCGTAATTTTCTCTATAATTTTTAACAAGATAATGACTTGCAGTTTTAGCTATTCCATAAGCTGACTTTGGATTAAAATTTGTTTTTTCATTAATTTTTTCTTTTATATTTTTACTATACATTTCAGATGAACCAGCAAAAAAAAATTTAGTTTTAGGATTAATTTCTTTGCTTAAAGATAAAATTTTATGTGTAAAATTAAAATTTGTATTTAAAGTATAAAATTCATTTTTAAAAGAGTGCCCATCATGAGCTTGGGCAGCTAAATGATAAACTTCGTTTGGTTTTATTTTTTTTACTAGTCTTTTTAAATCATAGTCTTTGTTAAAATCTACTAAATGTAATTTTATTTTTTTTATAATTTTCTTTAATCTCCAATAATGATCTGATTTTTTGATTTTTTGATTAGTCCTTACAAAACCATGGACTTTGTATTTTTTTTTAATTAATAACTCAGCTAAATAAGAGCCATCTTGTCCAGTTATTCCAGTAATTAAAGCAATTTTTGACATACTAATTTTTATCTTATAGAAATTTACTATCATATCTCAGATAATAATTGTGAGAAAAAATAAAATAATTATTAGCATGTTTTTAAAAAAATTTTGGAACAAGATTGTAAACGATCGAAAATATAAAGAATTAAAATATGAAGAAGAAAAAGAAAAAAGCATCCTTCTTTTTAGAAAAAAATTTGAACCAAATATTAATTTTATTCATGATAGAATTAAAACTAAAAATGTTTTGAACTTCTTACATTCAGGCCATGCAGCTGATATAATTAATGTATTGCCTACAATCAAAAAACTCTCTGAAACACATAAATGCAATTTATATATAAATTTAAATAAACCAATTAAATTTTACTACAAACATCCAGCCGGCAAGTTTTATTTAAACAAAAAAATTTATTTAATGCTTGAGCCTTTATTAAAAAGACAAGAATATTTAAATGAAATTGCAATTTATAATAATCAAAATATAGATATTAATTTCGATCTTTTAAGAGAACTACCGTTAAATCTTCTTTTTGATAACGTAACTTACGCTTCAGTGATTACTGGTGTACAGTTAGATTTAACCACGCCATTTATTAGCGCTGACAATTATAATGAGCATAAGGATAAAATCGTAATTCAAAGGACATTTCGCTATAGAAATCAGTTTATAAGTTATAAATTTCTAAATGATTTTAATAATCTTTTATTTGTAGGAACAATAGAAGAGTTTAATGATCTAAAAAGAGAAATAAAAAATTTAATTTTTTATGATTGTAAGAATTTTTTAGATATGGCTAACATTGTTAATTCCTCAAAATTTGTTTTAGCAAATTCATCAATTACGTTTCCTATAGCTGAAGGCTTGCAAGTTCCAAGATTGCTCGAATCTTCTCCTGATTTTCCAGCAGCACAACCACATGGAAAAAATGCCTATAATTTTTATTTTCAGTCACATTTTGAAGAAAAATTTAATATCCTGAATGAATTAAATCTTAAATAGAATGTTGAATTTAAAAAAAAAATTTCAAAATTTATTTAAATCAATATCTTATAAAATTTTTAAAATTATTTACGGAGATATTACAAAAAAAATAACTTGCAAAGAAAATACAAATTTAAAAGTGGATGAATTAAAAATTGAAAACTCTTCTTATAAAATCTTTTACTGCGATGAATGTTCATTATATACGGATACAATACATGATACAGCTTTTATTAAAGATAACCATATAATTGAAGGACCATCATTTCAATTAAGAGAGAATTTCAACGCAGACTGTTTAAATAATTCAGTAATAAAAAAAGGCACACCAAGATTAAGAAAAAAGATAAACGGAACTGTTTTTTCACTTCTCACAGGAGGAGGAGGTAATTCTAATTATTGGCATTGGTTGTTTGATGTTTTACCTAGAATAGAGATATTTAGAAAAAAAAATAAAAATTTAGATTTAATCAATTATTTTTTATTCCCAAGTTTAAATAGTAGATTTCAAAAAGAGACTTTAAATCTTTTGGGAATAATTCCAGAGAAAAGGTTATCAAGTTTTACTTATAGACATTTTCAAGCTAATAGAATAATTGCCACCACCCATCCATATAATGTTTTGAACAACCCTAATGCTGATTCATTAAACTTACCAAATTGGATATATGATTATTTGAGATTTGAGTTTTTAAAAAAAGGTCTTCAAAATTCAAAACTCAAATCATTACCTAAGAAAATTTATATTAATAGGAAAGATGCAACATCACTTCGTTATATCATTAATTTAAAAGAGGTAGAGGATATTTTAGAGAAAGAAAATTTTTCTAGTTTAACACTAAGTAACTATAGTTTCGCTGATCAAGTTGCTTTATTTCATAATGCAAATGAAATAATAGGATTACATGGCGCAGCTTTTGCAAATATTATTTTTTGTAAAAAAGATACTAAAATTATTGAATTAAGGCCAAATACAGCTGGAGATGTAATTAAAAATTTAGCATTAGATAATAAATTAATCTATAAGGATTTAAGTAGTCCTCCAAAAACTTTAAATTATAACAATCAAACTGGAGATATAGATATAAATTTAAAAATTTTAAAAAATTTAATAAAATAATAATATGTCAAATAACAGAAAAAAAATTTTAACTTTTTGTTTAATTATAATTATTTTTTTATCAGGACTTTTAACTGAAAGATTCCAACTAGACAACAAAGTACAAAATCATCTTAAAAATTCTTATGATAAATTATCTAGAATTGTGTATTCTTTTATTCCATCTGAAGAAATAGCTTTAATCATAAAACCAAATGAATATGAAAAAATTTTAAAAATTAGAGAAAAAAGTATTAAACGTACAAAACTAACTAAAGATTTGGAGAGGTGGTCAGATGGAAAAATTATATTTAAAGATGAGTCACATAATGCAAAAGTTAGATTAAAAGGTGTCTTCCCTGACCACTGGTCTGATAAAGAGAGATGGTCATTTAAAGTCAAAATTGAAAATGATTCTAAACCAATTAATAATTTGTATAGGTTTGCTCTTCAACCGCCTAGAACTACTAGCTATATTTATGAATGGCTTTTTATGAAAGCTCTAGAAAAAGAAAAATTATTTTCTTTAGGAATTGATTTTTTAGATTTAAAAATTAATGAAAATAACATCGGTGTTTATGCATTTATTGGTCAATTATCTAACGAATTATTAAAAAAAAATAATAAAGAAGTGGGACCTATAATAGGTTTTGACTCGGAATTATGGGTAAAAGAACAAATTCAATCTAATAAAATTTACTCCAAGGGAGTTATCAAAAAAGAAAACGGCACAGAGGACTCATATTACCGAGTTAAAATAAATCCAATACAATTTTCAAATGATAATAATGAAAATGATTTATTAAATTTGAAAAAAGCAATTAACCTTTTAGAGCAATTTAGACAAGGAAAACTAAAAACCTCGGAGGTTTTTGATACTGTGCAGTTAGCTAAGGTTATGTCACTCAGAGCTCTTTTGGGTTCATCACAGTTTGATTGGTTAGATACGAAATTCTACTACAATACCAAAACTGGATTATTAGAAACTATTTCAAAAGAAATTCATGTTGATTTAAATATTGACTATCGAATTTATTATTCAACCTGGTGGATAGATAGTAGTAAACCAAGAAACGATTATGAGATGAATAAAGATTTTTTTATTGATAATTTGTTTAAAGATAAAAAATTTTATGAACAATATTTAAAACAACTTAAGGAATTTTCTAAAATAAAATATTACGAAAATATTATAGATGAGAATAAGAATGAATTTGATTCATATTTAAAAAAATTAAAAATGAACTATCCCACAAAAAAGATTTTTTCTAAAGATCATATTGAAATTACTAGATTAAGAATAGAAAATTTTCTGAATCCCGTACAGAATTTAAATGCTTATTTCTCTAATTTTGAAAATGGAGTATTAAAATTAAATATCTCAAACTTACAAAGGTTACCGATTAAAGTAAAAGGTTTAAAACTAAATAATGGAGAAAGCTTATTATTAGATAAAAATTATTATTTAGATAGCAGAAAACCTTTTCTACCTGTAGAGATTAAAGACCTTAAAATAAATTGTAATTTTAAGAATAATTGTAAAAAAGAAAATATAGCAAAACAAAAGTTAATATTACAAATATTTGGTCAAGATAAAGATAAATACGCCCCCATCTCACCTTATTATAAGTAACTTATTCTTATTGCTATTTAATAGAAAAAAAGTATAAAAATCATTATTGTGGATGAAATAAAACCAATAATATTACTAATAGCTGGCGGACTTTTTATAAGATTTTCTCTAACTAACACCGGGCAAGCATGGGCTAAATCGCACGCACAAACAGTAACTTTCATGCTTTTACCAATTATAACTTATGTCATAACAAAAACTATTTCAGGAAACATTGCTTTATCTTTAGGTATGATAGGAGCTTTATCAATTGTTAGATTTAGACATCCTGTAAAAAGTGCACTAGAATTAGTAATTTACTTTGCATTAATAACTATTGGCATAGCTGCAAGCGTAAGAACTAAATGGGCAATACAACTAATTGTATGCACTATTTTAATTATTTTAATCGTTAAGATTGTTCAAATTATCTTCAAGAAATTTGGTAGAAGTTTTTATAATGTTTCTTTTAACGAAGGCAATATCAATAACTCACTTGAAATAGTTTCAAAAAAAAGAATTAATTCTATAGAAAAAAGCGAATACTTAGTAAGTTATTTAAGTGATATCGATAATTCTCAATACATTTATAGGCTGAATTTTGCAAATAAAACATCACTTGAGGATTTTAGAGATAATTTAAAAAGCGAAAACGATATAGAAAAAATAAATGTTGTTTTAAACTAATATTAAATATGAAAAAAGTTTTATTTTTTTTCTTTATTTTTTTCAACTTATTAACAATCAATAATAATCTATATTCAAAAAATAAAATCTCAAAAGATTTCCTTGGTTGTTCAAATAATTTAACGAAGGAATTTTTTAACTATGAAAATATAGCAATTAAAAAAATTGAAATTGATATAAATAATTATCGTAATTGGGTTACTAATAATATTAAAATTATTACAAGCAATACTAGATTTATTGAAAATAAATATAAAAAGAAATATAAAGGTACAATCAAGGTCATATATGAAACTGGCGATTTTTGTATTTTTTCAGGAAGAATTCGACATAGCGGCGACGCTAAAGACCATATAGCCTTAAAAGGTAATTCAATTATTCAAAGTTTAGATGTGAGTTTAGATGCAGGAAGCATTAAAGGTATAACAAAATTTAAACTATTCAAACCTGATGTAAGAGGAGTGCTGAATGATGTTGTGTTACAAACTGAGTTACTTAGAGAACTTGGCTATCTTGCACCAAGGTCAGCTAAAATTATGGCGAGAGTTAACGAGACAGAGTCGGTAATGCTTTTTCAAGAAAAAGCGGCCAAAGAGCTCCTGGAGTTCAACAATAGGAGAGAGGGGCCAATTTTAGAAGGTGATCAAAAATATTTTTTTAAATTAGTTCAAGATATTCCTGATAATGAATTAAGTAATTGGTCTGTTGGTACACCCTTTCTAAGAAATAAAAGTATGAAAGTAATGTTAACAAAATCAACCAACTCAAGGATTGTTAACAGAAGTCAAATTCACAAAAGAATTTATTTAAAAGCTGTGAATAACCTTAACCTAATATATTTATATTGGGCAAATAGATTTCAAGACGGGGAAAATAATTTCTTTTTTGATTACGATTTGGATAACGAACTTTTAGGGCTTTTGAACAAAAAAAATATTATCAAATTGGATAAGTATAATATACTTATGCAAGCAACAAACAGTCATCATGCATTAAGTGTAAGTAATAGAAAATTTTATTGGAATGCTATAGAAAATTACTATGAGCCTATAAATTATGATGCAAATCCAGACATAAATAGAGATACTCCGACAACTACTAATTCAAAATTTCGATTTCCGATTTCAAAATATTATGGAATTTCAATAAATGAACTAAAAAAAGATATAAATAGAATTGACTTACAGAAATTATTAAAAAAAATTTCAGTTAATGGGCTAAATTATACAACAAATGAATTAGACAAAAAACTTGAAAAGATATTAAGTAATTTAGAAAGAATTAATAAAAATTATCTAAGTCTCGATGAAAATCTAGTATCGTTTAATAGATTTAAACCAATAGAAAATTTATTATCAAGATTTAACAATACTTTAAAAGATATCGATCCCAACGCTTATTTGATTACTTTCAACGAAAAAGGAGATGAATTATTAAGATGTAAGGTTTTTCTTAAAGAGTGTAAAAATATAAATTTATCAGACGATGAATTATCATTACTGCTTGAAGGCGAGCTAAATCTAGATAATACAATTTATCAATATTTAGGACAAAATTTTAACCTAAGTAGTTTGATCAGCAAAAATGTAAATTTTAATCAACTCGAGCTTGACGATACCTCAATCTTTTTTGAAAAAGGTATTGATGTGAAAATTGAGAAAGAATCAAAAACAATTTTTGTTAAACAAACGAGAGCTGGAGCTAAAATATATTTTATTAATGGAAAACTTAATAATTTTAACATTAAATATGAGGGTAAAAAAATAATTGATATCAATCAAGATTTTAATTTATTGGAATTTCCAAAAGATTTTCCAATTAATTCATCAAGTTTAACTGGATGTATATCTTTCATAAATTTAGAAGTCGAAAAATTAAAAATAGATGCTAATAATTCAAGTTGTGAAGATACAATTAATTTCATCAATTCAATAGGACATGTAGAGCATGTAAATATTTTGAATTCTTTCAGCGATGCATTAGATGTAGATTTTTCAAGAATTAACTTTGATAATATAACAATTGAAAACGCATTGAACGATTGTGTGGATTTTTCATCAGGTAATTATATTTTAAAGAAACTTAATTTAAAAAATTGTGGAGATAAGGGTTTGTCTATTGGAGAAAAATCTACGATTAAATTAGAAAATATTCAAATAAAGAATGCCAACATGGGTGTAGCAACAAAGGATAGTTCTGTTTTGAGTTTAATTAATGCTGAAATGAATGATGTTAAAACGTGTGTATCAGCTTATAATAAGAAACAAGAATATCTTGGCGGTTATATAGAACTTAAAAATTTAAATTGCAAAAATTACTTAAAAAAAGCAGAATTAGACAACTTATCAAAAATTATTTTAAATAAAAAAGATCTTTCTAATAATCTTTACGGAAAATCATATAATTATTCAGATTATAATATTTCAAATGTCAACGGTGAGAAAATTATTGGTCATTTAATAAAAGATTATAAGGCTGAAAATAAAGATGGGACTTTTAATGTAGTTGTTGAAATTTCTTTAGGACTTAAAGAAAAATGGGAGATATCAAAGGTAAGCGGATCATTATCAAGAGAGTTTTATATGGGATCACCTAGAATTATAAATTATGAGCCTTACCCAGCAAATTATGGAATGATACCCCAAACAATTTTACCTATTTCTAGAGGAGGGGATGGAGATCCATTAGATGTAATTATTTTAGGAAAAGGGATACCTCAAGGATCTTTAATAAAAGCCAAGGCTTTGGGTATAATTAAGATGAAAGATAGCGGCGAACAAGATGATAAAATTATTGCAGTTAAGGCAAATAGTCCATTAAGCAAATATAATAATTTAGAGCACTTAAATAGTGAAAATCCAGAAATTTTAAATAAATTAAAAGATTGGTTTTTAAATTATAAAGGACAAAATGTGGTTCAATTTATTAACTTTGAATCTGAAGATAAAGCAAAAATATTAATTAAAGAAGCCACTAGATACTACAAAAGATTCGGTTTAAAGGAACGGAGTTAATTTGAGTTTTAGAATTGAAGATAAATTATACATAAACAAAGAAAATCTTTTTGAGTTTAAAGAATTTTTAAACAAAAAATCTGCAAAAAAAATTCATAAACCTAGAGTAATTGAAAGTTTATATTTTGATAATAACGCCTTTCAAATATACAAAGACTCTGTGGAAGGTTTAGTTCCAAGAAAAAAAATTAGAGTAAGAAATTATCCTCAAAATAATGATACAAAAATTTATTTGGAAATTAAAAATTCTTCTGTTGAAGGAAGATTTAAAACAAGAAAAATTATTAACAATAGATATTATAAAGATCTTAAGTCGAATGGCATTTTTGATATACAATATGGACCATGTAAACCAATCTTGTACGTAAAATATAATAGGGAGTATTTATTCTTAAAAGATGTCAGAATTTCAATTGACACAAACATAATGTACAAAAGCTTTACTACTAATTATGAAATGAAAGATGATAGAATTATTGCTGAATTAAAAACTTCTATTAATAAAGATTTTGATGAATTAATAGAAGATTTTCCACTACAAAGAATTAGATTCTCAAAATACTCTTTTGGTGTTGAAAAATTATTTCATCATTAAACTTGATTATTTAAGATCATTATGGCTATTTATTATCTATAAAACAAATATGAGGGCGAGGTAGCTCAGTTGGTTAGAGCACAGGACTCATAAGCCTGGGGTCGGCGGTTCGAATCCGCCCCTCGCTACCAGAACTATGAACGATGTTTCAATTTTTTGCTTAACACTCGATCCTGAACATGAAAAAATCATCGAAAGTTTATCTTACAAGCCTGTTGGTTTGGGTATTAAAAAATTTTCAACAAATTGTTTTGGAGATAAAACGGGTGAAAATATTTCGAAAAAAAATCCTTTTTATGGTGAATACACTTTTCATTATTGGATATGGAAAAATTATTTAAAAAATATTGAGACAGACTGGGTTGGTTTTTGTCAATATAGAAAATTTTTTGCAATAAAAGAAACCCACGACCAAAATTTAAGTTTTAGCAGTTTTAATGAAATAATAGTCAAAAATATTGATAAAAAGTACAATAGCTATGATTGTATTTTAGGAAATCAATTTTCTGTTCAAAATTTTAAATTATCTAAAATTATTAAAAATCATTTTAAAGAATTTTTATTAAACCCAAAGTTAATTTTTAATAAAAAAAAAAGAACACTTAAATTCCATTTTGATTTATTTCACGGAAAAGGAAATTTAGATAAAGCTATAGATCAACTTGATAATGAGGACAAAAATAAATTTAGAGAATATATGAATAAAAATACATCATTCAATCCACATAATATGTTTTTTTGTAAAACTAATATTTTAAAAAAATATTACGATACAATTTTTCCTTGGCTGGAAAAATGTGAAAAAATATTTGGTTTAAAAGATTCACGAAACTACGGTCAAAAAAGAATTTACGGTTTTCTGGCTGAAAGATTCCTATCTTACTGGTTTAAAAAAAATTATAGTGTAAAGGAATTACCGATAATAGGAAAAAACTTATCAGATTATAAAAACTTATGATTTTTACAAAAGTTTTTAAAACTTTGAAGGTTCTTATCTTTTTTTGAAATATTAAATTTTTTCTTTGGCCAGTTAATTTTAAGTGTTTTATCCATTAAGTTGATCCCATCTTCAAACTTAGGTTTATAATAGTTTGTTAATTTATAATAAACTATGTTAATTTTTTCAAAGCTATAATATGCATGTGCAAAACCTTCTGGTATATAAAGACTTAAACAATTTTTATCTGATAAGATTATTTTAAAAGTTTTTCCAAAGGTTTTTGAATTTTTCCTTAAATCAATTACATAATCTAAAATCTTTCCCTTAAGAACACTAACATATTTTGCTTGTTGATATTTATATTGAAAATGAAAACCCCTTAAAGCATTGTTTTTTGATGTGGTACAATATTCGAAGATAAAATTTTTTTTTAATATTTTTTTTCGAAAAGTTTCTCTTAAACTGCCCCTAGTATCAAAATTATTTTTTTGTTCAATTATTAATAGATCTTTTATTTTCGTTTTTAAAATTTTCATTTTTTTAAAAAATTATTCAATTTCGTCAAATTCATACTAATTTTTAACGGTAATTGCCCAGATGATTTTTTTCTTTTTATTTTTCTGTTGTAAGATAGTGCAAATTGATAAATCGATTGACATTTACCTCCAATGTTAATTACTCCTTTAAGAGGAATAGCTTTAATAAATAATTTTATAAATTGATCATGAAAAATGAAATTTGTTTCAACATTTGTGAATGCAAATTTATGGGTAAAAGGTTTTTCAGTCATGCAAGCTCTTACGATTAGTGAATTTTTGTACATTTGAACTGCGCTTTCAGCACCTAATTTTGACCAACCATAATTATTCCAAGGAAGCACAGGATCTGTTTCTTTATAATTTCCTTTTTTGCCAGGATATATATAGCTACTCGAAAAAAAAATTAATTTAATATTTTTTTCATTACATGCCTTAACTAAATTGGCTGTACCAATTATATTTAAATCGATACTTTTATTAATATTTTTTTCATGTAAATTCATAGGTCTTGACATTCCAGCCAAATGTAAAACTATGTGTGGTTTATAATTCTTAAGATTATTAATAATTGATTTAGTAGATAAAACATTTAATTGTTTTTTATTTCTAAAAATAAAATTATAACGAGTTTTCGCTTTCATTAGTTCTTTAGCAAATCTACCATCACCACCTGTAACAAGTATTTTTTGCGACATTTATTAAATCAATTTTTTAAGATAATTAGAGTAAGAACAGTTTCCATAAAACTTGATAGCTGTTTTTAATTTTTTTTTATCAATCCATTTGTAATTTAATGCTATTTCTTCCAGACACGCAATTTTCAATCCCTGTCGATTTTCTAAAGCTGATACAAATGCGGAAGTATTATAAAAATCATCAATAGATCCAGTATCTAGCCACGCAGCTCCTCTTCCTAAAAATTCACCACTTAGCTTTTTAATATTTTTATATTTGTTTAATAAATCAATAATTTCTAATTCTTTTCTTTTTGAGGGTTTAAGCGACTTACTAAAATCGATAACTTTATTATCAAAAAAATAAAGCCCAGTTACTGCTAAATTAGATTTTGTTTTTTTTGGTTTTTCTTTTAAGGATAAAACTTTATTTTTATTGTTAACTTCAGCTACACCATAAAGTTCTGGTTTACTTACTGGATGTACTAAAATTTTACACCCAGAATTTAATTTAGCACATTTCTTAAATTTAGCGGTGAGACTTTGACCATAAAAAAAATTATCACCTAAAATTAAAGCAACTTTATCTTTGCCTATAAATTTTTCTCCAAGAATAAAAGCATCAGGAAGTCCTCTAGGTTTTGCTTGCTCAAGATATTTAATTTTTATTCCAAATCTTTCACCGTTAGAAAGTATTTTTCTAAATTGATTAACGTATCCTTTATTTACAATTATAAGCACATTTTTAATACCAGCCAGCATTAGAACTGACAACGGATAATAAATAAGAGGTTTATCATAAATGGGTAAAAGTTGTTTATTTATAGCTTTCGTAAGTGGACTCATTCTAGTCCCATACCCACCTGCTAATATAATTCCCTTTTTAATCATGTTTTAAGACCTAATCTTTTGAAAAAATTTTTTTTTGAAAAATAATTAAAAAATTTATAATTTATCAAATACCAGTCAAAAGTTTCCTCTAATCCCGATTTAAAATTTTTCTTTGGTTTCCATTTTAAAGTATTTCTTATTTTTTTACTGTTTAAAGCATATCTAAAATCATGTCCTGGTCGATCTTTGACAAATTTGATTTTCACTCTTTTTCCAATTTTAATTTTTTTGTTTTTAATAACTTTTAATAAAATTTTGGTTAAATTAAGATTTGTAATATTATTATTTGTACCAATATTATAACTTTCACCCGTTTTTCCTTTTTTATAAATACGAAATATAGCGCTACAATGATCGTCTACAAAGATCCATTCTCTTGAATTTTTACCTCTTCCGTAAATTGGTAAAGGATTATTATTCAAAATATTAAAAATTAGAGTTGGAATTAATTTCTCCGGATATTGACCAGGACCAAAATTATTACAACAATTTGATATAACCGAGTCTAATTTGTAAGTTCTTACATAAGATTTTATTAAATGGTCTGCGCTAGCTTTGCTTGCGGAATATGGTGAGCTTGGCATATAAGCATTTTTTTCTGTAGAACTCTTATCTTTTTTTATATCCCCATAAACTTCATCTGTGGAAATATGAACAAGCCTTATATTTTTTTTATTTTTTTTTTTAAATTTTCTTAATTGTTCTAAAATATTGAATACTCCATTAATATTTGAATGAATAAAATCTTTAGGGCTTTCAATTGATCTATCAACATGAGTTTCTGCAGCAAGATTAAAAATTACTTCTGGCTTATATTTTTTTAAAATATTAAATATTTTACTACTATTAATATCCAGCTTAAAAAATTTATAATTTTTTCCCTTTCTGTCTTTTAATAAATAATTTCCATTTGAATACTTATTCTTATCAATATTGATCACAAAAAAATTTTTATCTAAAAGAAATTTGACTAAATTACTTCCAATAAAACCGTTTCCTCCAGTGACAATAGCTTTTTTCATGAAAAATTAATTTTGAGAGACATTTATTTATAATGTAATAAGATAGATATTTAAGTAAATCAATAATTTATAATACTTATGAGTTACGATAAAATAACTGTAGTAATTAATACTTTTAACAGTGAAGATAAAATTCGCCAATGCTTAAATTCAATAGACTCAAGAGTACGGATTATAATTATTGAAAATTCGAATAATTTTAGTTTTAAAGATGAAATAGAAAAAGAATATTCTAATGTAAATTGTTTTCTTTCTGGCCGAAATCTTGGATATGCAAAGGGAAATAATCTCGGTTTATCTAAAGTTAAAAGTGATTACGCTTTAATTTTAAACCCAGATGCATTTTTAGAAAAAGATACTTTAGATAGACTACTTTCCACTGCTTTTAAGTTTAAAGATTTTTCAATTATTGGACCAGCAAAACAAGACGAGTTTTCAAATCCTGAAATAAATGATGATAAGGCAGATGTATTTAATGTAAAAACACTTAAGGGTTTTGCTATGTTTTTTAATTTAAAACAATTTGAGGATATTGGTTTTTTTGATGAAAACTTTTTTATTTATTTAGAAGAAATTGATTTATGTAAAAGACTTCTTAAAAAAAATAAAAAGATATACTTAGATAAGAAAGTTTTGATTAATCATTTGGGAGGAAGCTCTCATAATGAAAAAATAAATTTTGAAATGGAGCTCTCAAGAAATTGGCATTGGATGTGGTCAACTTTCTACTATAATAAAAAACATTTTGGTTTTATGAATTCCTTAATGAAAGTAGGGAGAAAATTTTTATCATCATTTATTAAAATGATTTTTTTTACAATTATATTTAAAAGTAAAAAAAGAAAAATATATTTTCAACGTTTCTCAGGATTATTTAATTCAATAATTGGAAAAAAATCATGGTATAGACCAAAAATAATTATAAATTGATATAAATAAAATTTTATATATAACCCTCTTATGTCTTCAAAAAGTAAAACTATTTTTGTTACTGGTGTCGCTGGGTTTCTAGGTTCGCATCTTTCTGAAAAACTTGTCAATTTAGGTCACAAAGTAATTGGAATAGATAATATGTTAGGTGGATATGAGGACAATGTCCCTAAAAATATTGAATTTCACAAAGGTGATTGTTGTGATTATGAAAAAATTAAATCATTAATGAAAGGAGTTGATGTTGTTTATCATTGTGCTGCTACGGCTCATGAAGGTCTTTCTGTTTTTTCACCGTATGAAATTACAAAAAATAATTATTTAGCGTCTGTTTCAATATTTTCTGCAGCAGTAAATGAAAAAGTTAAAAGAATAATCTTCTGCTCTTCAATGGCTAGATACGGAGGTCAAATGACTCCATTTACGGAAGATATGAAGCCATCTCCAGTTGATCCATATGCTATATCAAAAGTAGCTGCTGAAGAGGTGTTAAGAAATCTTTGTGAGCTTAATAATATTGAATATGTGATTGCAGTTCCTCATAATATTATTGGTCCTAGACAAAAATATGACGATCCATTTAGGAATGTTGTTTCAATTATGATTAATAGAATGATGCAAGGTAAAGCTCCGATCATTTATGGTGATGGAAATCAAACCAGATGTTTTTCTTATATTGATGATTGTCTAAGTTGTTTATTACCAATGTTAGATCAAAAAGATCTTAATAAACAAATAATAAATATTGGTCCAGATGAAGAATTTGTTACAATAAATAAAATTGCAGAAATTTGTGCAAATCTAACTGGAGTGAATTTAAAACCAATACATAAAAAAGATAGACCACAAGAAGTAAAACATGCCACGTGCTCTGCAGATAAGGCGAGATCTCTTCTTAATTACAAAACAACAGTTACCTTACAAGATGGGATTAAAAAAACATTTGACTACATTAAAAAGAGAGGTACTAGACCATTTGATTATAATATTAATATTGAAATAGATAATGAACTAACACCATCTACTTGGAAGAATAAAGAAATTTAGTGTCCTGGAAACTCAATTAAACTTTTTGTAAAATAACCTTTTTTTTTCAGAAGATTATTTCCTGGCAAGTCATAAAGATTAATCACAAATATAAATCCCGCAATATTCCCACCTGAAATTTTAATAAGTTTTGCCGCAGCCTCAGCTGTTCCGCCTGTAGCTATTAAATCATCTATAACCAATATTTTTTCATTTTTTTTAATAGAATCTTTGTGTACTTCAATTGTTGCATTTCCATATTCGAGTTCAAAATCAATTGAGTGAACTTCAGCGGGCAATTTATTTTTTTTTCTCAATAGTATAAAGGGTTTTTTTAAAAGATACGAAACAGTAGAAGCAAAAACAAAACCCCTAGATTCTATTGCTGCTACTTTATCAAATTCAATTTCTTTAGCTATTTCTACTATTTTATCATTGGTATACTTAAACGCTTCTGCATCTTTAATTAAAGTTGTAATATCTCTAAATAAAATTCCCTTTTTAGGGTAGTCTGGTATCGATCTGATGTATTTTTTTAAATCCATTATTAACTTCAAGTTTTAACAAAAAAGCATTAATAATTAAACGATGAAAAAAAGAAAACTTGGGATAATTGGAGGTAGTGGCCTTTATAAAATGGAAGGGTTTCAAAAAACTAAGTGGAAAAAAATTAATACCCCTTGGGGAAAACCATCTGATGAAATATTAATTGCAAAATTTGAAAAAGAGGAAATTTGTTTTTTACCTAGGCACGCTAGGGGTCACAAAATTAATCCTACTAATATTAATTTTAGAGCAAATATTGATGCAATGAAGCAACTAGGTGTTACTGATATAATTTCAGTTTCTGCAGTTGGATCATTAAAAGATGAATTAGAGCCAGGAAGATTTGTAATAGTTGATCAATTTATAGATAGAACTTTTTCAAGAGTAAAAACTTTTTTTGATGATGAAATTGTTGTACATGTATCAATGGCTAAGCCAACAAGTCTTGGACTTTCAGAATGTTGTGAAGCTGTGTTAAAGAAATTGAATATTAGCCATCAAACAGGAGGAACTTCAATAGTAATGGAGGGTCCGCAGTTTTCAACTTTAGCAGAGTCAAATCTTTATAGATCATGGGGAGCAGATGTAATTGGTATGACTAATATGCCTGAAGCGAAATTAGCTAGAGAGGCAGAGATTAGATATTGCACAGTTGCGATGGTAACAGATTATGATTGCTGGCATCCAGATCATGATGAGGTTGATGTAGGTATGGTTATAAAGACCTTAATGAAGAATGCCTCTAACGCGCAAAAAATGATCAAAGAAGTTATAAAGAGCTTTAGAGATTTTTCTGTAGAAAAAGATCCAGCTAATAATTGTTTGGATGTTGCAATTATAACAGACCCAAAATTAAGATCAAAAAAGACAATTAAGAAATTAAAGAATATTGCTGGAAGAGTTTTAAATAAAAAAAAATAGTTTAATGCCAACATATACTGTGAAATATTCAAATTTTAATCTTTCTCAAAAGCAAAAAAATTTATTAGCTAAAGAAATCTCAGATACTCATAGCAAATTTACAGGCGCAAATACTTTTTTTGCTCAAGTAATATTTCAGAAAAATGAAAAAAAATCTCACTTTATGGGCGGCAAATTAGTTAAGACTAAGGAAATTTTTTTAAACGGACAGATAAGAGCTGGACGAACATCAAATGTCAAAAAGCAATTAATTTTAAGTTTAAAAAAAATTTTGATTAAAAACACAAATTTGAGAAGTGATTTTGTTTGGATTTACTTAGAAGATTTATTACCTGATCAAATGATTGAGTATGGTGAAGTTTTACCCAAATCAGGACAAGAAAAAAAATGGTTTAATTCTTTATCACTAACTTTAAAAAAAAGATTAAAAAAAATGGAAAAAAGTAAATGAGAATAGAGGGAAAATCATACAAAACAATTTGGTTTGAAAACAATTTAGTGAAAATTATTGATCAAACAAAACTTCCTCATCAGTTTATCATTAAAGATTTAAAAAATGTGAAAGACGCAATTAATGCCATTAAAACAATGGAGGTGAGAGGCGCTCCATTAATTGGCGCAACTGCTGCCTATGGTTTAGTTTTATCTATTATTGAAAAGAACGATTTATCTTTTCTAAAGAAGTCTAGTGAAGAGTTAATTGCATCAAGGCCCACAGCAATTAATCTTAAATGGGCAGTAGACAGAATGATGAAAAAGCTCATCGGAGTTAATGATAAAGATATATTGAAAATAGCTTTAGATGAGGCAAAAGCTATTACAGAAGAGGATGAAAAATTTTGTAAAAATATTGGTTTAAATGGCCTTAAAATTATTGAAGACATTGCTAACAAAAAAAAAGATACAGTTAATATCTTAACTCATTGTAATGCAGGGTGGTTAGCAACTATAGACTGGGGGACAGCCACTTCTCCAATTTATCATGCTCATCAAAAAGGTATTAAAGTTCATGTATGGGTTGACGAGACAAGACCAAGAAACCAAGGAGCTAACCTAACTTCATATGAGTTAAATGAGGAGGGAATATCAAATACTATCATCACAGATAATGCTGGCGGTATATTAATGCAAAGAGGTCAAATTGACATGTGTATTGTTGGAACTGATAGAACTTTATCAAATGGAGACGTATGTAATAAAATTGGAACTTATCTAAAAGCATTATCAGCAAAAGATAACAATGTTCCATTTTATGTTGCCTTACCGAGTTCAACAATAGATTGGAGTATCAAAGATCACAAACAAATTCCTATCGAAGAAAGAAATTCAGATGAGCTATCGCATGTGGAGGGAATAGATGAAAATAATGAAATTAAAAGAGTTAGGATTTACCCGCAAAAAAGTAAGTCTTTGAACCTAGCCTTTGATGTAACACCTGCTAAACTAGTTACAGGTTTAATTACTGAAAAAGGCGTTTGTGAAGCTTCAGAAAAAGGTTTAAGAGGTTTATTTAAGTGAGCAAATTAAAAGCTGAAGTAATTAAATATTCTAAAAAATTAAATATCACTAATTTGTCTGCCTTAAGATCAGGAAATATCTCTGCAAGAGCAAAAGAAAAAGGTGTGGATGGTTTTTATATAACTCCATCGGGAAGAGAATACGGTACTTTAAAACCCTTAGATATTGTTTTTGTCTCTCTTAAAGGTGTTTATGATAAAAAAAAGGGTAAACCTTCCTCAGAATGGAGATTTCATCAAGATATATATGTGAATAAAAAAAATGCTAAAGCAATTGTCCATGCTCACTCAACTTGTGCAACGGCTGTTTCAACTCATCAAAAAAACATTCCAGCATTTCACTACATGGTTGCAGTAGCTGGAGGAGAAGATATTAAGTGCAGTAAATACGCAACTTTTGGAACAAAAAATCTTTCAAGAAATATTATCAAAGCATTAAAAAATAGATCAGCGTGTTTGATTGCTAATCACGGCCAGGTTGCTTTTGGAGAAAATTTAAAAAAAACTTTTGAGCTTGCTCAAGAGATCGAAAATATTTGCCATCAATATATAAATGCCCTAAGAATTGGAATACCTAAGATTCTTTCAAAAAAAGAAATGAAAATAGTCTTAGGAAAATTTAAAAATTATAAAAGAGGATAGTTTTTAATGATAAAAGTTGGTGAGCACATTACCATCGATTTTCTTGGTGTAAAAAAAGATTACTCACCAGAATTTTATGAAAAAGTAATTTATAAAATTGCTAAAGCTGCAAAAGTTGAGATATTAAATGTAGCCTCCCACAAATTTGAGCCACAAGGTTTTACATTAGTAGCTCTCCTAGCAGAAAGTCATTTTAGTTTTCATACATTTCCTGAAAAGGGTGTAATCAGTTTTGACTTCTTCACTTGTGGTAAAGTAAATCCTAAAGTTGCTTTGAAGATATTAAGAAACGAAATTGAGTATAAAAGAGTCGTTACAAATGCTTTTGATAGAAGCAGTATTGGTCTTTATGATGATATTTATAGTACTCCAGGTCAAAAAAAGTATTACTTAGTTAAAAATGTCTTAGAAAAGTTTACATCAAAAGTAGGTCAATTTGTTGAAGTAATGGACTTAGAAGAATTTGGTCATGCTTTATTTATTGATCATGAAATTCAAGTTGCTGAGAAAGATGAAAAAATTTATAGCTCAAGTTTTTTCAGATCTAGTTATGATTTAAGTAAAAAAAATAATAACGTAGCGATTATTGGAGGTGGAGACGGGGGTGTAGCTCGTGCCTGCTTAGAGAACAACTCAAATTATATTGATTGGTTTGAACTTGATCCAGAAATAGTAGACGCATGTTATCGTCACCTACCAAAGGTTTGTTCAAAAGTAAAAAAGAGTAATAAAATAAAAACATTTTGGGGAGATGCTTTTAAAAGTATAAAAGAAATAGATGACTCTAAATATGACAAAATTTTTGTTGATTTGAATGATGATCAATATTGCATTGATCTAGCCAAAAAGAATATGAAAGGTCTTAAAAGAATTCTTAAAAAAGGTGGAGTTATTACTGCACAGGTTGGAAGTTATGATAAAAAACCAAAACAAGTAGATAATTGGTGTAAAGTTTTATCTAAAAACTTCGGAAATGTTAGATTATCAGGTGCTTACGTACCAAGTTTTGACTGTAACTGGAATTTTGCTTCATCTATAATGAAGTAATGTTTCGAGTTTCTTGTATTCAACTAAAATCTAATAATAATATTTTTCAAAATTTAAAAAAGACAGAACAACTTATTACTGAGGCTGTAAAACAAAAATCTGATTTTATATTAACACCAGAGATATCATCGTTATTTTCATTAAACAAAAAACAATTACTAAAAATTTGTAAATCTATGAAAGAAGATATTTATTTAAACGGAATAAAAAAATTGGCGAAAAAATATAAAAAATGGATTTTAATTGGTTCGTTAATTACCAAAGTTACAAAAAATAAATTAGTAAATAGATCTGTTCTTGTAGATAAAACAGGGAAGATAAGAACATATTATGATAAAATTCACATGTACGACGTTATTTTAAGCAAAAGAGAAAAATATTTTGAATCAAAAACATTTAGTGCTGGAAAAAAAATTAAGTCTTTTGATCTGCCTTGGGGAAAACTTGGTTTATCTATCTGTTACGATCTTAGATTTCCTACTATGTATAGAAAATTATCTAAAACTGGTTGTGATTATATATCTATTCCTTCAGCCTTCACAGAAACAACTGGAAAAAAACATTGGCATTCATTATTGAAAGCAAGAGCAATAGAAAATTTCTGCTACGTTTTTGCTCCTGCGCAAGGGGGAAAACATTATAATGGCAGAAAAACTTTCGGTCACTCTATGATTGTCTCTCCAGACGGCAAAATATTAAAAGAACTTAAAAAGTCAGAGGGAGTCATAACGGCTTCAATTGATCCAAAACTTCCAAAAAAGTTAAGATCTATAATTCCTAGCTTAAAATCAAATTAATTATTCGTATGATTTAACCTCTTTGATGTTGGAACCGAGCGTGTTGTTAATAGCTAATTTAACTTTAGCTCTTTCATCATTAATTTTATAAACATCTCTTGCTAGTTTAATAAATTGTTCACCAAAATCTTTTTTTTTTTCCGAAGCTCTTTTACCATCCTCAATATCCCATAGTTTGAGATTTATTTTTTTTAAATCTTTTATATATTTTGAGATGTTACTTTGGTCAGGTATAAACTTTTTCACAGTTTCATTTAAAGACGAAAGTTCCTTTTCAATCTCAACTAATTTATCTTTGTTAGTTATTTTGACTTTTTTGATTTCTAAAATTGTTATTTTATCAAACAACTCTCCAGCTGAAATTTCTGTCAATATTTTGTTTAATTTATTGCTCATATTTATATTTGACTATATCATTCTTTAAATATACTCGGAATTAATAATGTCAAATATATTAATAATTAAACATGGTTCATTAGGAGATTTAATTCAAGCTAATGGTGCAATTAAAGATATAAAAAATTTTTATCCTAATAGAAAAGTTTTTTTATTAACAACTCAACCTTACTCAATTTTCATGTCTGAATGCCCATATGTAGACGGTGTATTGATTGATAAAAGATTACCAAGATGGAATTTATTTTATTTAAATAACTTAAAAAAAAAATTGTTAAAATATGATTTTTCTAAAGTTTTTGATTTACAAAATTCAAGTAGAACTAAATTTTATAGAAGATTTATAATTAAAAATGTAGAATGGTCCTCAACAGATACCATCCTAGAGCCAGCTCAAAAAAAAAATGATTTTGATAAAGATCCTGTTTTAGATAGAATTGAAATTCAACTTAAAAAAAGTGGTATTGAAACTGAATTTACAAAAAATATTGATTTAAGTTGGGCAACAACAGATATTTCCCTTTTGGTCAAAAATTATACAAATAGAGAATATATTATTTTATTTCCTTTTTGTTCAACTAAACTTAAAAATAAAAAATGGCCTTACTACAAAGAGTTAATTCAAAGATTAAAACAGGAATTTAAAAATAAATATTCTATTCTTCTTGCTCCAGGTCCAAATGAGATTGAAGAAGCCAAGCAATTAAATGCTAGAATTGTTTTAGAAAATAATCAACCTGTAAACTTAAAAACCTTAGTATCTCTTATAAGCAGTGCAAAATTTATTATAGCAAATGATACAGGCCCAGCACATATTGCATCGCATTTAGATAAAAATGGATTAGTTTTATTTGGAAGCCATACCTCAGCAAAAAAAGTAAGTATTGAGAATTTTAATTTTAAAGCTCTTTCAGTAGAAGATTTAAATGATTTAGACGTTAACACGGTTATAGGTGAAGTTAAATCTAAATTAAATTAATATATTTTTTAATTATTTTTTCCCAGCTAAATTCCTTTGAAAACTCTAAAGCGTTAGCTCCTAATTTTAAGTAATTATCATTCGATAAAATTTTTAATAAAGTGTCATAGATTGCATTTAGATCATTCCCATTACATAGATAGCCTGTTTGACCACTTTTTATAGCATCTCCCTCGCCGCCATAAATCCCACCAATAGATGGCTTGCCGTAAGAAGCAGCCTCAATATAAGTAATACCAAATCCTTCAACAGATTTTTTATAAATTACTGAAGGCATAACAAATATATCTGACTGTTCCAATAAAGCTACTTTTTCCTGTTCAGTAGATTTAAATATAAATTCAACATTATTTTCTAATTTGAGTGTTTGTCTAAGTCTTAAAAGATTATTTCCTTCATCACCATCACCTATTGAGACGTATTTAAGGCTTGGATATTTTGGAAGAAGATTCTTAACTGTCATCATTACATTGTGATGACTTTTTCTTCCATCTAATCTTGAAATTGTAATTAATTTCGGTGAAGCATTTCTATATATTTTTTTTGCAAATTCTTTAGATTCATCATTTATAGGAATAGGGTAATTGCAACCTGGATTGATTACAGTAACATTTTTAACACCCAGCTTCATTGCAAATTCTTTTGTAAATTTTGAATTAGCTATAACATGGTCTGCCTTAGCCAAGCTATTTAAAACTCTTTTATTTAATGATGATCCAACTGGATGGTTAATTTCCTTTGAATGAATTAAGCAAAATGATTTAGTTCTTTTCAATAAATTTTTTTCAATATTTTCAATACTTTTCCAATGATCAAAAAAAGATGCTCTTACCTCGTTAGATGTTAAGAATTCCTTTACTAGGTTTGCTTTTCTATATTTACGAAAAATTTTTAAACCTGATACTCTTTGTATATTTAATTTTGAATTTTGATCGTAATTTTTATCTCCATCTTGAGTTTCTGCAAAAACTTTTACAGGACCATGATTTAAAAGCGCGTTGGATAAACCTTCCATGAGGTTTTGCATTCCACCAAGCTCGGGAGGAAAATTTCGTGTGGAAACTAAAAACATTAATTAAACCACTTTATGTTACATCCCATGCTGGGAATTTGTTTATCAGGACCTTTTTGCGTTTGCGCCACCATTTTCATTGCTATTTTTAAATCACTATCCCCATCATTAATTGGTTTTAAATCTTTAAGCTCTCTAAATCTTCCTCTGTATTGAAGTTCTAAATTTTTATTGTAACCAAAAAAATCAGGCGTACATACTGCTCCATATTTTTTTGCAATTTCTTGTGTTTCATCAAATAAATAATTTGTGCTACCAAAATTATTATTGTCAGCAAATTTTATCATGTTATCAAAAGAGTCTTCTGGATAATTTTTAGTATCATTTGACATAATAGCTACAGAACTTATTCCATCGTTTTTAAGTTCGATACAATCTTTTGCCAAATCTTTGATAATTGCTTTTACGTATGGACAATGATTGCAGATAAACATTATTAAAGTAGCTTTTTCTCCTTTAATGTCGTTTAAAGTGAGTATTTTATTGTTGATTGATTTTAATTTGAAATTCTCAGCTTTTTTTCCAAAATCGCAAACTGGGGTTTTAGTTAGAGCCATAATGTATTATAAATTATTTAATAATACATTACAGCAATTTTATGATTTATGATTTTGAAGGACAAACTCCAAAAATAGATCCAGGAAGTTGGGTTGCACCTAATGCAGTTATTATTGGCAGAGTAGAACTTAAAAAAAATTCTAACATTTGGTTTAATACAACTTTAAGAGGAGATCTTGAGCCAATTATTATCGGAGAAAATTCAAACGTTCAGGACGGAAGTGTTATTCATACCGATCCAGGTTGTCCAACTATAGTTGGTAAAGGAGTTACCATCGGACACATGGTTATGCTCCACGGATGTGAAATTGCAGATGATTGCTTAATTGGTATAGGTTCAACAATATTAAACAAAACTAAGATTGGAAAAAATTGCATCATTGGAGCAAATGCGCTTGTCACAGAAAACAAAATTATACCTGAAAGATCTTTAGTTCTTGGAAGTCCTGGTAAAGTAGTAAGACAAGTTACTGATGAAGAAATTGAACATATAAAAGAAAATGCTAGAGACTATGTCGAAAATTTTAAGAAATATAAGAAATAGTTTTTTTTTAATTGCCGTTTTATGTTTAGGTTTCTCAAATTTGGAAGCCAAAAATAGTAAAGATGTTTCTAATACTGAAGTAAAAAAGAAAACTATCTCTCATAAAAAAAAATATTCTCTAAATTTAGTTAATAGTAAAGATGGTCATCCAGTGAGATCTGGAAACAAATCTTACAGATTCGAAGTAAGATTGGGCGATTGTGGTAAAGATAGTGGACACGATGATTGTAAAAAAGACAGACAAAGAACTGAGCTACAATTTAAAAAGCATCAAATGAGTAAAAAAGATCATTGGTATTCTGCATCAATTTATTTGCCAAATGACTATCAATCAGTAGCTCCAGTTAGAACTACTTTTGCTCAACTTTATGAAAAAGGTTGGAAGCCCATTCTTATGGTGACAGATAGAAGTGGAGAATGGTTAGAAGTTGGAAGAATGTGGAGTGGTGAGTATGTTGAGATGAAAAAAGCAATAAAGATAAATGATATGAAGGGTAAATGGACAGACATACTTATCAGTGCTCGATACTCAAGAGAAGAAAATGGGTTCATGAAGGTTTGGATTAATAATAAATTAGTATTAAATTCAGAGAATATAAAAAATATCACGCCATATACCAAAAGAGGTGTTGGATTAGATTTTGGAATTTATCAGACATTTGTTAGCGGTTGGAAGAGGGAACATGGAGAAAAACCGTATCCAAATATGGTTGTCTACTTTGACGAAGTTAATTTAGGCTCTACAAAAGAAAAAGTAACAAAAAACCTAGGGAACTAGCCAAGTAAAATTTTTAGAATCATTTAAATCTATTAATGCTCTTCTATGACCTTTGGCTGCTAAGTAAAGCCACTCAATACTTTTAATTTTACATCTAATTACACAAAAGTTTTTGTATCCCGCTTCGCTTTCTTCTTTTGTAAAATCAAAGTTATCAAATTTATTATCTAACCCTGATGTTGGTTTTTCAGACTTTGTCCCAGGTCCATTAGTAACTAAGTAACATTTTCTACTGATATGCCCTGTTTTTTCCCAAGACTCTTTTGTGACATCATTATCGTAATTTACCTGACATTCGGCTTTTACTCTAAGCTGTATTTTTTCCTCTTTTCCGTAAAATAAAATTGAGCAATTAGGATTTTTTTTAATTTTTTCAATTTTTGAAGATCTAATATCACTATGATATTGAATAAAATTATTTTGACGATCTGCTTTTCTTAAAACAACAACTCTGCCATCTAAATCTTTATCATTACCGCAGATAAAAACAGGTGTCCTAAACTCCGAGGATCTATCTTTAACTGCTTTAGTTAAAAGGTCCCATATTTTTTTTTCTATCTCTTGTGAATCTTCGTAGTAACTAATAGCTTTTTGTGACACTTATTTTCTAAATCTTTTGATTAAGCTTGAAGTATCCCATCTTTGACCGCCCATTTTTTGTACTTCAGCATAATATTCATCAATTATTTTTGTGATAGGTAAGGGTGAATTATTTTTTTTAGCTTCATCCATTGCTATTTTTAAATCTTTTCTCATCCAATCAACAGCAAAACCATAATCAAACTTATCTTCAATCATTGTTTTATGTCTATTTTCCATTTGCCATGATTGAGCAGCACCTTTTGAAATAACTTCAATAACATCATGCATATTTAATCCGGCATTCAATCCAAAATTTATTGCCTCTGATAATCCTTGCACAAGTCCCGCAATACAAATCTGATTAACCATCTTAGTCAACTGACCACTTCCAGATGGACCGAGTAATTTTATTTTTTTACTGTAACAATCAATAACTGGTTCTGCTTTTTTAAATGGAGCTTCATCTCCTCCAACCATTACAGTTAAAATTCCGCCTTCGGCTCCAGCTTGCCCACCCGAAATAGGAGCATCTAAGAAATCAAAACCTTTTGCTTTTGCTTCTTTATATAACTCTCTAGCAATGTTTGCTGAGGCAGTAGTATTATCTATGTAGATTGAACCTTTTTTTGCAGTTTTAAACAATCCTTTGTCACCTAAAGTAACTCCTCTTAAATCGTTATCGTTTCCGACACATGTAAAGATAAAGTCACTATCTTTTGCAGCATCCATAGGTGTATCTGCAACATTACCTTTATACTCTTTTGCCCACTTTTCAGCTTTAGCTTTAGTACGATTATAAACGGTTACATTGTGACCAGCTTTTGATATATAACCAGCCATAGGATAACCCATTACACCAAGACCTATGAAAGAAACTTTACAACTCATTAATGAATAACCTCACGTTAAATAAAAAAGTAATTATATTTGGATTTATATTTACATTTTTTTCTAGTTTTGGACAGAGCTTTTTTTTGGGATTGTTTAACGCACCGATAAGAAATGAACTTGGTATTAGTCATGGTCAATTCGGCAGTATCTATGCAAGTGCAACTATTTTTTCAAGTTTGCTTCTTATTTGGGTTGGAAAAAAAATAGACGATTATAGAATTTTAAATTATTCATTATTTGTAGTTATATTATTATTTGCTTCTTCATTATTTTTTTCATTTATAAATAGTATTTACCTTTTAGCGATTGGAATTTTCTTAATGAGATTTTCTGGTCAAGGCTTGATGAGTCATACCTCAACGACAACCATTTCAAGATTTTTTGAAAGATCTAGAGGAAAGGCTTTAAGCACTATTTGGTTTGGTTTATCTACAGCAGAATTTATTTTGCCAGTTCTTATTACTTATTTTTTTCTTATTTATTCTTGGAGAACTGTCTGGCAAGGAATTGCAATACTAATAATTCTATTTTTACCTTTTGTAATTTTAAATACAATTAAGCCAATAAAATTAGACTCAAGAGAAGCAGATCATAATCTGGGCAATAAAAAACTTAAAATCAAAAGCTGGAAAAGAAGAGATGTTTTAAAAGATTACAGGTTTTATATAGTGTCTTTAAACATGCTTGCAATGCCATGGATCGCTACAGGGGTTTTTGTTTATCAATCTTTTATTTCTGACTCGAAAATGTGGGCTATTTATACAATACCTAAAGCATTTATGGTTTATTCAGTAACATCGATAGCCACACTATTTGTTTCAGGTTTTTTAGTAGATAAATTTACAGGAAGAAAACTTATTATGTATATGAATATACCCTTATTATTTGCCATGATTACTTTATTTTATTTTAATCATGAGATATTTGCTTATGTTTTTCTTGGTTTGATAGGAGTTTCTAACGGTTTAGCAAATATACTGGGTTCTTCTACCTGGGCTGAGATATATGGAGTAAAATATATTGGAAGTATTAAAGCTTTAACTACTGCATTTATGGTTTTTTCAACTGCTTTCGGTACAGCAGTTTTTGGCTTGTTGATCGATAAAGGATTTACTGTAGAAAATATTGCTTTCTTGGGAGCTAGTTACGTTGTCATTTCATTAGCTTTATTAATTATAATTAGGAAAACAATAGAACCTGTAAGGTTGTCAAATTAAGCTTGATTTATTAAACCTAATTGAATAAATAACAACCATCATGGCAAGAATTACCGTAGAAGACTGCTTAGAAAAAGTTGATAATCAATACGATTTAGTGCTTTTAGCTAAAGAGAGAACAGTTCAATTAAATGCTGGATCTCCAATGCTTGTTGAAGAGGATAATGACAAGAGAACAATTATCTCATTAAGAGAAATTGGTGATGGAAAAATTGATGTTAAAGAAGTTGAGGCAAGCGCCATTAAACGACTTAGAAAAGAGCCAGACGAAATTGAACAACAAGAAGAAACAGAAGAAGAGACTAATGATGATTTTGAAAATTTATACAAAGGTCAAGTCTCAAAAAGCGGTGTTGCAATTCTGCCTTCAAAAAGAACTAGAAGAATTCCAGAAGTTAAAAAACCTAGCTTAGCTGATGAAGCATTATCAGAACTTAAAGCCGAACAGCCTGAAATAAAAGAAGAAAATCTAGATACTGAAGAAGCACCGCTTGAATTGAGCGAAGAAGCTCCTGCAGAAGAAAATAAATCAGAGTAAATCATGAAAAAAACTGTTTCAGTTGCACCAATGATGGATTGCACTGATAAACATGAAATATATTTTCTAAGTCTTATAAGTAAAAATATTCATTTATATTCAGAAATGATTGTAGCTAATGCAATCATAAGAGGGGATAGAGATAAATTATTATCTTTTAAAAAAATTTCTAATCCCGTCACTTTACAAGTTGGAGGTTCAAATCCCGATGAACTTGCAGAGGCTTGTAAAATTTCAGAAGATTACGGATATAAAGAAATTAATTTGAATTTAGGTTGCCCTAGTAAAAAAGTTCAAAAAAATAAATTTGGAGCTTGTTTAATGCAAGAACCAAATCTTGTAGCTAAATGCATTGAATCGATGTCTAAAGCTACAAATCTACCAGTAACAATTAAAACAAGAATTGGTTATAATGATGTTGAAAATTTTGAGTTTTTAAAATCTTTTATTCAAACAACTAAAGATTCAGGATCAAAAAAATTTATTATCCATGCAAGAAAAGCTTTACTAAAAAAATTAAGCCCAAAAGAAAATTTAAATATTCCACCGCTTAAATATGAATTTGTTTATAAACTAAAAGAACATTTTAAAAATGATGAAATAATTATTAATGGTGGAATTAAGTCTACTGAGGATATTAAAAATCATTTATTAAAGGTAGATGGTGCCATGATTGGAAGAGCTATATATCATTCACCTTATTTTTTAGCCGATATTGAAAGAGATATTTTTAAAAATAAAGATGTTCCTACAAGAACTGAAGTTATGGAAAAATTAATTCCATACATTCAAGAAGAAACATCTAAAGGTGTGCAATTAAATCATATTATGAGACACACTGTTGGTTTATTTCATGGACAAAACGGTTCTAGAACTTGGAAACAGTATCTTTCTAAAAATATGTGCATCAGAGATGCTGATCTTCAAAAGGTTAACCATATAATGGACCAGGTTAGAAAAACAAATCCTGTATCTTTAGAAAGATAATTTTGGATATTCTTTTTCAACCTGAAACCCTTTATCTAATTTTAATAATGCTTATCACAGCTATCCCCGCCGGTTTTGCTGCAGGTTTATTCGGTATTGGAGGAGGATTAATCACAGTACCAATCCTATTTTATATTTTTGGTGCAGCTGGTATCGAGCCAGAGTACTTAATGCACTTGGCTGTAGGAACCTCATTTGGAATTATTATCCCAACGTCAATTGTTTCAGTATTAACTCATCATCAGCATAATGCAGTCGATTTTAGTGTTGTTAAAGGTTACGGAGTATTTGTTATTATTGGAGTGATACTTGGTACTATTTTAGCTGCTGGTTTAAAAACAAAACCTTTAATATTATTTTTTACCATTGTTGTTTTTATTCTTGCTTTTTATTTATTATTTCTAAAAGAGAAAGAGTCAGATCTTTCAATTAAGATGGGTTTACCAGCTAAAATAATATCAGGAATAATTACTGGTTTTGTTTCAGCTCCTATGGGCATAGGTGGCGCAGTAATGAATGTTCCGATTTTAAAGTTTTTTGGTTATCCAATAAATAAAGCGATAGGAAGTGCAGCTGCTATTGGTTTTATAATAGCTTTGTTTGGCACTATTGGTTTTCTTTTTTCAGGCAATTATTTAAATGCTAATTTACCTTTAAGTATTGGATTTTTAAATATTCCCGCATTTTTAATATTCTTCCCAATAACAGCATTTATGGCAAGACTAGGAGCAAAGGCTAGTCATAGAATTAATAAAAAAAAGATGACGAAATATTTTGGACTGTTTTTAATAGTTATCGGCTCTAAATTTTTATACGAGTATTTTAATCTCTAAATTTTTTGATCGTATTCACCAATTTTTCCAGTTTCTTGTAATAATTTATCTATAAAATCAAAAATATTTTTCTTTCTCTCATTTGAAGTAGGGCTTTCAGTAACTACAACAAGAGAGGGTTTATTTGATGATGCTCTAATTAAACCCCAGGATCCATCTGACAAAGAAAATCTTACTCCGTTAACTGTTAAAACTTCTACGATAGATTGATTATCTATTTTAATATTCTGTTTTTTAAGATCTTCAACTTTTTTAACTATTCCCTCTACCACTTTATACTTCTCCTCATCTTTACAGAATGGAGCCATTGTTGGAGTTTGATATGTTTTTGGTAACTCATTAATGATTTCACTCATCTTCTTATTTTGATTAGTTAATAAATGACAAACTTGTATAGCTGAATTTATTCCATCATCATATCCGTATCCTAAAGGTTGATTAAAAAAGAAATGACCGCTTTTTTCAAATCCTGCCAAAGCCTTTTCTAGATTAACTTTTCTTTTTATATGCGAGTGACCGGTTTTCCAATAAATTGTCTCACAATTATTTTCTAAAAGAACTTTGTCTTTAGCGTAAAGACCTGTTGATTTTACATCTACAACAAATTTTGAGTTTTGATGATTAGATGCTAAGTTTCTTGCTATTAATAATCCTACTTTATCAGAGTATATTTCATTTCCTTTATCGTCAATTATCCCACATCTATCACCATCTCCATCAAAACCAAATCCAACATCTGCATTATTATCTTT
>QCMS01000009.1 GCA_003213555.1 Pelagibacteraceae bacterium AG-422-I02
ATTACAAACAATTAAAAAGTGTTTTTGAAATTCTTAAAGATAAAGGTTGGGAGCCTGAGTATGAGAAGGATAAAGTAATTGGTTTAAAAAGAGATAAGCAAAAAATTACCACTGAGCCAGGATTCCAATATGAATTATCAGGTGCTCCTTTTAAAAACATACATTCAGTTTGTTCAGAAAATAATTCTCATTTCAGTGAACTTAAAGAAGTTTTTGGCTCAGCTTCTATTACTACTTCATCTATTGCATATGATCCTTTTAATAAATTAGTTGAAATCCCAAAAAGCCCTAAAGAGCGTTACAAAATCATGACATCAGAAATGCCAAAAGGTGGTAAACTTAGTTTAGATATGATGTACAAAACTGCAGGTATTCAGATTAATTATGATTATACATCTGAAGAAGATTTTGAAAAAAAATTTAAAATTGGAAACTATTTAGCTCCATTAACTATTGCTCTATTTGCAAACTCTCCATTTAATGAAAACAAATTTTCAGGTTTTTTATCTTACAGAGGAAAGGTTTGGCAGGAAACTAGCAGAGGTGGGATAATGCCAATTGCTTTTGAAAAAGTTAATTTTGAAAAATATATTGATCATACAATCAATTACCCAATTTTATTTCTTAAAAAAAAAGGAAAATACTACTCTCCTAACGGTCAAACTTTTAACGACTTTTTAAATGGTAATTTAAATTTTTTAAAAAGAGAAAAGCCCGCTTTAGAAGATTTTGAAAATCACTTAGGCACTATTTTTACTGAGTTAAGATTAAAGCAAGTTATTGAATTTAGATCTTTAGATACATGTAATTTTGGCTGTATTTGTAACGGCCCCTCTTTTTTTACGGGATTAATTTATGGATTTTTAGATGAGACTTATGAAATAATTAAAGATTGGAAAAAAGAAGAAGTAATGGAAGCATATTTAAACGCGCCTAAACAAGGATTAAACACTTTACTTCATAATAAAAAACTAATTGATTGGGGTAAAATTTTTTTAGATTTATCTAAAAGGGGCTTAGAAAAAAGAAATGAACTTAATAAAAGTGGGAAAAATGAAACAATTTACTTAAAACATATAGAAGAAATAATTAAGAATAAAAAAACTAGGGCAGAAATGTTAATTGAGCAATTTAATAAAACAAAAAACTTAAAGTTCTTACTAAATCATGAAGAAAATTTTAGCTATTCAGGGTTCTAATCTTAAAAAGGTAAATATCAAAACAGATACAACTATTCTATTAGCCACAGAGGCACAGAAAAGAGGTTATAACATTTATTATTTTGAGCCAGAGAATTTAAGTTTTTTGAATGGAAAAGTTATAGCTTCATGCAAACATATTAAAATCCACGATAATAAAAAGAAATTCTACTCGATAATAAAGACCATTAATTTTAACCTAAAAAAATCAAACGTTATACTAATCAGAAATGATCCGCCTTTTAATAATCGTTATTTATATACAACGTTCCTACTTAACCATATTTCCAAAAAAGTTAAGATAATTAATGATCCATCTGCAGTAAGGAATGTTTCAGAAAAGCTATTTTCTATTAATTTCATGAAGTATATGCCTCCTACACTAATCAGTGAAAATCTTAAAGAAATAAAAAGTTTCTTTAAAAAATATAAAGCTATCGTAGCCAAACCTATTAATGGTTTTAGTGGGAACAATGTAATTTTATTCAAGTCTTTTAAGGCTAGTAAAATTAAAAAATTACTAAATATTCATAATCATTTATTTTTTCAAAAGTTTTTACCTGGGGTGTCTAAAGGAGATAAAAGAGTTTTTATAATTAAAGGAAGGATTGTAGGCGCCATATCCAGAGTGCCTAAGAAAGGAAGTATTTTATCTAACATGAGCAAGGGAGCCCTAGCTAAATTAACTCAACTTACAAATAAAGAACTAAGGGCTAGTAAGGCTATTGGGAAATTACTTATTAAAAATAATATATATTTTGCTGGTATTGATTTTGTTCAAGAAAAATTAATAGGTGATATCAATGTTACTAGTCCCACTGGACTAGCTGCATATAAAGATTTGTCTGGAATAAACCTCGCTAAATTGTTCTGGAATAATATTTAATTGATAGTTGACAAAATCCTGAGTTTCTTGCTATAAATTATGTAGCGCTGAGTTAAGACAACTTGCGGGCGCTTAATAAATCCAGCTAAAGCGTTCAAGTCTCATGACCACCGCTTTAGTCGGTGGTTTTTTTTTAGAATAAACTGAAACTAAACCGGGTATTTGAACCATATTGTACACCTGGCATACGCCGAAGTACTAAAAAGGAGAAGATGAACAGAATTAAAATTCGTTCATTCTTCTCTAGAAAGACGGAGAAAAAATGAACGAAACTATAAGAGAAACAATAATGGGGGAAATCAATGGCTGATTTTAAACATCCGGAAACTATTGGCTTACATGGTAGTGATTACAGAAGTGATCCTGCAACTACAGCAGTAGCAGTTCCAATTTACCAAACCACATCATACCAATTTAAAAATGCAGAAACCGCTGCAAATTTATTTGGTTTAAAAGAGTTCGGTAATATTTACACAAGAATAATGAACCCAACATGTGATGTGTTAGAAAAAAGAGTTGCAGCACTTGAAGGTGGTGTAGCAGCACTAGCGGTTGGTTCCGGTCAGGCAGCATCAGCAATGTGTATACAAAATTTAGCACAAGCTGGAGATAATATCGTTGCTTCAACTGACTTATACGGAGGTACAGTAAACTTATTCAAAAATACTCTTAGACAACAAGGTATTGAAGTTAGATTTGCAGATCCTGCAGATCCAAAAAAACTTTGAAAAAGTAACTGACGATAAAACAAGAGCTTACTATGGTGAGTCTTGTCCAAATCCTTATCTTCGTGTGTTCCCAATCAAGGAAGTTTCAGATATAGGTAGAAAAAAGGGTATTCCTTTAATTATCGATAACACAGCTTCACCAGTAATTTGTAAACCTTTAGCTCATGGTGCTGCAATCGTAATGCACTCATTGACTAAGTATATTGGTGGTCACGGAACTTCAATTGGTGGAATAATTGTTGATGGTGGAAACTTTGACTGGATTAAAGACAGAAAAAGACAACCATTGATAAATGAACCTGATCAAAGCTATGGTGGCGCAGTTTGGGCAGATGCAGTTCCTCAGTTAACAGGAGCTAACATACCTTTTGTAATCAGAGCGAGAGTGGTTTTGTTGAGAGACTTAGGTGCTCCATTAAGTCCATTTAATGCTTTTCAAATTATTCAAGGTTTGGAAACAGTTGCTCTTAGAATGAAACAACATTGTAGTAATGCAGAAAAAGTTGTTACTTTCTTAGAAACACAAAAGAAAGTTAAAAATGTAATCTACCCTACAAATCACCAAGGTGAGATTAAAGAAAGAGCTAAAAAATACATGCAAGGTGGATACGGATCTTTAGTTGGAATGGATTTAGGCACAAAAGAAGCTGGTGCCAAGTTTATCGATAACTTAAAAATGCTATATCATGTTGCGAATATTGGTGATGCTAGAAGTTTAGCAATTCACCCGGCTACTACAACGCACAGTCAGCTAGATGATGCGGCGTTAGCAGCAGCAGGCGTAACACCTGGTTATGTAAGACTGTCAATTGGTATTGAGCATCCAGACGATATCATTGCAGACATTAAACAAGCTTTGGCAGCTTAATTTATATTTGCCCCACTTTAATGTGGGGCAAGATAAGATATGATTAAACAAATTAAATCCTCCGAAATAAAAAATTATATTAAAGAAAACTCTAATGTGGTTTTACTTGATGTGAGAACTGAAAGCGAATGGACTACTTTAGGCAAACCTAATGCCGAAGATTTAAATTCCAAAACTTATTTTGTTACAGTAAGTCCTGATTTATCAAATTGGCAAGTTCCAGATCCAAATTTCGTAGAAAATGTAAAAAAAAATATTAATAAAGATAAAACAATTTTAGTTATGTGTGCCGCTGGAGGAAGATCTTTAATAGCAGCAAATCTCTTAGAAACAGAAGGTTATTCTACTTTGAATGTTTCAGACGGGTTTAGTGGAAATGGTCAAGACCCTGGTTGGAAGAACCAAGGATTACCTTCTATTATAGATAGCTGATTTTTTTGCTATATCTTCAATAAGAGATGTTTTTTTTATTTTAGCATGTATTGAAACAACAATCTCTTTTGGATATTTTTTTACTATTTCTGATGTCTTTTTCTTTAGTGCAGTATTGGTTAATGATATTTGTTTTTTTACAATTGTGCAAAACTCAGACCTTGTTCTTTCAATAGACGAAATACAAGTTTCTTGCTTTTTCTCAGGATTTACACTTTCTGCGTATGCAACAGCGTGCTCTAAAGGAGTTTTTCCTGTTTGTTTTTTAACTCCATAACTAATTGCTGAATTAAGAGAAGACTGCACTATTTTTCCGTTAGATGTGCTAGTGCCGAGCAATGCTAAAGACTCAGCGCACCCATTAAGCAAGAAGATCGTTGATAATAAAACCAATATTTTTTTCATGTTTAAATTTGTTTTAGATGGTACATATCTGCTTCATCTTCAATTAAAAGTTAAATGTTGGATCATAAATTTTATTAACACAACCCTTGGTTGTCAAGATCTTAAATTTGAAATACGGATTTTATTTTAGAATTGTTAATCTAATTGCCTAATTTTAGATATTTTATTTATATCTAGTTGTAGTGATGAGGTAAGGTCTTTTATAGAATTTTCCTTTGATTTCATTAAAATTTTAGATTTAGTTAATTTTAACTGCTTTTTCAATAAAGCACAAATTTCTGAGTTAGTTTTTTCAACAAATGATAAACAGGGTTCCTTCTTTTTTTGAGGATTTTTTTGATCCGCATATGCAATAGCGTGTTCTAGAGGAGTTTTTCCTGTTTGTTTTTTAACTCCATAGCTTATTGAAGAACTTATGGAGGATTGAACAATTTTACCGTTTGAGACGCTAGTTCCGAGTAAAGCAACTGATTCAGCGCATCCATTTAAAAATACTAATATGATCAAACACCCTAAAATTTTTTTCATCTCTCTTTTAAAATTTCATTAATTTAAGCAGAGATTTGTTTGTTATAAAACAAACGAATCAATCATAATGAGTTTATAAAATACAACTTATAATTGAAATACTTATTTATGAGATTATTCTTAAAGGCTTATTTTTTAGACAACTTTCAAGATTTTCTATCATCTGGGAGTAAAACTTTGAATAATTTTCTGCTGTTACGTATCCTATATGAGGAAGTAACAGAGCATTTGGAAGAAATCTTAATTTATGGTCTTGAGACAGTGGTTCTTGGTCATAAACATCTAAACCAACACCGGCTATTTTTTCATCTTTAAGCGCCTCAACCAAATCATTTTCATTAACAATAGGTCCCCTAGAAGTATTTATTAAAAAAGCTGTTTTTTTCATCATGCTTATTTCTTTTTTAGTAATAAGATTTTTATATCGATTTCCTAAAATTAAATGTATTGAGATGATATCAGAATTTTTTAATAAATCCTCTTTACTCATGGGAAGAACACCTAATTCATTTGCATGAGAAAGATTTAAATTTTCACTCCATGCGCAAACTTCCATACCAAAAGCTTTTGCGACTTTAGCAACTTGAGTTCCAATTTTACCAAGACCGATCAAACCAAGCATTTTACCCTTTAATTCAAATCCAATGGTGGTCTGCCAGTAACCCTGGAACATATTATCAATTTCTTGTTTCATATTTCGATAAAGACCTAAAATTAATGCCCAGGTAATTTCAGCTGCAGGGTTTGAATTTATTTCTGTACCACAAACAATGATTTTTTTTTTCTTTGTAATTTCTAAATCAATTGAATTATTTCTCATGCCAGAAGTCATAATATATTTCAATTTAGGTAAGCTTTCTATCAAAGTCTTAGTCATAGGAGTTCTCTCTCTCATGATTAAAAAAGCTTCGAAATCTTCTAGTTCAACAATGGCTTCTTTTTCATCTACAAAAGGTTTATTAAATATTTTGAATACAAATTTATCTTTATACTTTTCAACATCAATAATTTGTTGAAAAGCATTTTGATAATCATCTAAAACTGCAACTTTAATCATTAGGTTCTTTTATTTGATAAATAAATACCAGAAATTATAAAAGTTGCTCCAATAAAATGATAGAATTGAAATTTTTCTTTAAAAATTATTATTGCCATTAATGCACTGAAAAGCGGCATTAGCTGAATAAACATAGATGATCTGTTAGGTCCTATGAGTTCAATAGCTTTCTGCCAACAATAATATGCTGCAATAGCGGGAAAGATAACCACATAAATTAAAATAAAGATAAAAGCTTTATTTATTTTTACGTCTAATCCGATCGATTGTTCGTATAGAAATTGTGGAAACAAAAATATTAATCCCACGGTAACCATTATTTGAATTAAAGAAAATTGAGACAATTCAAGCTTACTTTTTTTAAGTAAAGTTGAATACAACGACCAACTCAAAACACAAACAAGCATCCATATATCACCTTTATTAAAACTTAAAGAAATTATTTTTTGAATGTCTGCATTAGAAATTATTGTTCCTACTCCAAATACAGATAAAATTAATCCTGATATTTGAAATATGTTTGTTTTTTCTATTTTCATGATAGATGAAAAAATTATTATCATTGGGGGAATAGCAGCTAACATTAAAACTGCATTTATTACTTGCGTGTAGTTTAATGCAAAATAAACAACTGAATTAAAAGTGCTAATTGTTAATATGCCCATAACACTTATTACCAAAAAGTTTTCTTTAATATAGTTTCTCTTAGCTAAAATTTCCTTAATTGTAAAAGGTATCAATATAAACCATACCATAACCCATCTTAAAAAATTTAGAGTTAATGGTGGGACCTCAAATAAAGTTGCAAATTTCCCGATAATAAAATTTCCTGACCAAAATAAAGCTGCTAAAGTAAGAAAAGTATAAGCTAAATAATTTTTTGACAATTAATTCCTAATTAAATCTCTTCGAGCTGTATGGAGTTAAATCCAAATTAGTTTTTTCTCCTACAACTATTTTAGAAATTATCTTGCCTGTAATAGCACCCAAAGTCCAGCCTAAATGCTGATGTCCAAAAGCGTAAATTATGTTTTTATTTTTTAATGATGGGCCAAGAATTGGAAGAAAATCAGGAAGCGTAGGTCTAAAACCCAACCATTCGTCTTCATGTTTGCCAAGATCAGGTAAAAGTTCTTTCGCGCATTTAATTATATAATCAATTCTTTTTTTGGACGGAGGGTTCTTTAAACCACCTAATTCTACAGTGCCTACAGCTCTTAAACCTTGGTTCATCGGTGTCATACCAAAGCCTCTATCTAAAAATATAACAGGGCGACTTATAAGGAAATCTTTTCCTTTGAAATGAACGTGATAACCTCTTTCAGTATCAAGAGGTATATTTTCACCTAATTGATCAGTTAGTGATTTAGAAAATGCTCCAGACGCTACTACGGTTTTTTCAAATTTATATTCCTCATTTTCTGATCTTAACGCTGTTTCATTATTATTTATTTGTTTTAAATTTTTAATATCTGTTTGTACGAACTTTCCACCTCTCTCTAAATATAATCTAAATATTTTTTTTAAAATTCCATGTGGATCTCTTGCGTGCATAGCGCTTTCATAAATTACTCCTGCATCAAAAACGGGTTGTAAATTAGGTTCTAACTCTAAAACTTCTTTTTGAGTTAAAAGTTTTTGCTCAATACCAAGTTCTTTACGAACTTGAATTTCTAAGTTTCTACTTTTTAAATTTTTGTTTGTCCAAATATAAATAATACCTTTTTTTTCTATCAATCCGGTAGTATCAATATCTTGAAAAATTTCTTCGTAAGCATCGTTCGACAAACTTAAAATTTGATTCATATATTTTGCTGTGTGCATCATAGATTTTTGATTACAGTTCTTAAAATAATGTAAAAACCAATTAAACATTTTTGGAATATAACTCCATTTTAATGCTAAAGGTCCGTAGGAACTGACTAACATTTTTGGGACATCATATAAAACATCCGGACGATTAAATTGTAGTACGGCATAAGGTGAAAAGTGTCCTGCATTTCCATATGAAGCAGCTTTAAATTCATTAGACAAGGGATCGTGTCTATCAAAGATAGTTACTGGTATTCCTTTTTTAATTAATTGCAGACCAGTACAAACTCCTTGTATACCTGATCCAATAATCCCAACGGATTTACATTTATTATTTTCCACAAGGGAATTATATTGTAATGTTATAAAAAATAGTAGTGCGGTAGATTAGGCTATAGCCTCTTTGTTAACGACCTCTGGTCTGTCATCAGACTCAGATTGCTCTTTTTTATCTTTTTTCTTAAATAAAAAGTCACCTGTCAATTTAGACTTAGAATTATTAGTTTTCTTTATGTAGCCATCGATGTCGGCGCCATTCTCAGTTCTTAAATTATTCCCAAATTCTATATCTCCTTTAACTGTTCCAGTTGCTCCAATTACTATGTTTTGAGCTGAAACCTTTCCATCTAAATGACCATGAATTTCCACATCATCAGCTTCTATTGAGCCTGTGATAGACCCGGTGTCTCTAATTATTAATTCTTTAGAATATACTGGACCTTTTACTAAGCCAGCCACATCGATTGCTCCTGAACTGTTAATAGTTCCCTCGATACTTACTGTTTCGCTTATAAGCGATCTTTCGGAATCTTTAATTTTAATTTTCTTATCACCAAACATAAATTTACAGTTAACTAATCATCTATTAGAAAAAAATACAAGTTATTATTTTATAAAAATTTGATCATTATAGGCCCTAGTTTAATTCACTGGAACATCTTTATATATCTTGCAAGACATGACTATTCCAAGACCAAACATTATTGCCATCATTGAGGATCCACCATATGACATAATGGGTAAAGGCGATCCTACTATAGGTAGTAAGCCAAGCACCATCATCATATTAACGACCACATAAATAAAAAATGCTGTTGCAAAGCTATAACAATACAATTTACCAAAATTACTTCTTGTTAAATTTCCTATCTTAACTATCCTAGAGACGATTATAGCATATAGTAACAGTATAAATAGTGAGCCAAAAAATCCGAATTCTTCTGAAAAAAGAGTAAAAATAAAGTCAGTATGTTTCTCTGGCAAATAATCTAAATAACTTTGCGAGCCATTTAAAAATCCTTTACCGAATAAACCTCCAGAACCTATTGCAATTTTTGATTGAATGATCTGATAGCCGGCTCCCAAAGGATCTCTTTCAGGATTAAGGAATGTTAGTATTCTTGATTTTTGATAAGGTTTGAGGAATGATATAGCTATTGGCAATAAAGCGAGCATTGCAAATCCGGATATAATAAAAAATTTTGCTCTCACTCCAGCTAGCCATGCAACTATCACGCCGCCAGCTGCAATAAGAATTGAGGTTCCAAGATCAGGTTGAGTTGCAACTAAAATAATTGGGGCGATAAGAACTGTAACAGGAATGATTAAGTGTTTTAAACTGTTAATGCCATCAATAGAAATACGATGGTAATACTTAGCAAGAAATAAAATCAAACTTATCTTCATTAATTCAGAGGGTTGTAAATTCATAAAATATAAATCTAGCCATCTTTTAGAACCAGAGGATGTTAAACCAAAATATTTAACACCAAGAAGTAAAACAAATATTCCTATGTAAATTAAATAACTTGTCTCATGCCAAAACCTAATAGAAATAAATGAGATTACAAAAAACATTCCAAAGAAAACAAAAAATCTTAAAATATGACTGTTAGTATGATATTTAAATTCTCCTCCATCAGTTGAATACATTGCGAACATACTAATTATACCCAAAAGTAGAATAGAAATAATCAATGTAAAATCTAAAGATAGAATTTTATCTCTAATACCTAAAGAAGATTGAATAGATCTTGGTTGTAACATTAAACAGACTCCCCAATTAAATTATTTATTTTTCTTCTTAATTCGTGTCTCTCAAGAACTTTTTTGATAACTTTCTTAGCAATTGGGGCGGCAGCTTTACCACCAGAACCACCATGCTCTACTAAAACACTAATTGCGTATTGAGGATTTTTATAAGGAGCAAAAGCTACAAATAATGCATGATCTCTATCTTTGTAAGGTAAACTTTCTTGTTTAACTTCAGCCTCTCGCTGAGCTTCTGTAAATCTTTTAATCTGAGATGATCCAGTTTTTCCTGCAAAGGTAAATTTTGGATTTTCTAATCTATGTCTGTAAGAAGTTCCACCGGGCTCATTTGATGAAGAAAACATAGCATCTTTAATTAGATTAATATGTTCTTGATTTTTAAATAAAGGTTTCAAATCAAAGTTAGCTACCAATAGATCGGTAGGAAGAGGTTCATTAGGATTTTCATTTTTGTGTTTTAAATAATTTCGTAAATTGTCATTTTTTCCATCTACTATTATTCTTGGCTTTATTTTAAAACCTCCATTTGCAATTTGAGCTGTCATTAAACATAGTTGTAAAGGAGTGCTTTGAAAATATCCTTGACCAATACCTGAGTGTAGAGTTTCTCCCAAATACCAATTTTGTCCAATAAATTTTTTCTTCCATTTTGTATTGGGAACAATACCGGATCTTTCTTCAATAAAATCAGTCAAAACTTTTTTTCCTAGGCCGAATCTTTTTGCAGTTTCTGACAGTCGATCAACTCCAAGTTTTCTAGCAACTTCGTAAAAATAAACATCGCAGGATCTTTGAATTCCTTTTCTAAGGTTTACAATACCGTGTCCATCTTTCTCCCAACAATGAAATTTTTCCCCATATAGCTCTATTTTTCCTTTACATCTAAAGGTATCCAAAGGCCTAATAATTTTATTTTCTAAAGCACTTAAAGCCACAAGAGTTTTTATCGTAGATCCAGGCGGGTATAACCCTGATAATGCTTTATTTGCTAAAGGTTTCTTATCGTTTTTAATTAAACTATTCCAGTAGGCCTTGTCTAATCCATGAACAAATTCGTTTGGCTCAAATGTTGGGGACGAGACTAAAGATACTATGTCTCCATTATAAACATCCATTACACACACTGCAGCCGCTTTATCTTTTAAAAGTTCATTAGTATATTTTTGTACTTCGTAGTCTAAAGTTGTTTTAAAACTTTTACCTGCTTTACCTACATCAATTTTAATTTCTCTAATTCTTTTTCCAAAGGCATTAACTTCATAACGTTGATAACCAACTTTTCCTATTATCTGTTCGTCTAATTTTCTTTCCAGGCCAGTTTTTCCAATTGCCATACCTGGTACAGCTAAATCTTGCAGATATTCTTTTGTTTGTAAATCTTTTGTACTTATTTGAGAAACATAGCCTAAAATATGAGCTGAAGAATTATCAGGATATGTTCTTGCAACGGAAACGATGGGTTCAACTCCTTCAAGTTCATGTAAAAATAAATTTATTCTGGAAAAATCAGACCAATTTAAATTTTCAGAAACTATCACTGGCTCCCATGGTTTTTGTTTTTTTATCACTCTTTTTAAATAGGAGACTTTTCGGTCAGTTATATTTAAAATTGCTTTTAATCTTACAAATAAATTGTCTAAATCTTTTGCATTTTCTGGGACTAAATGTAATTGGTAAAGAGGTTCGCTTGATGCAATTTTCGTATCAAAGAAATCTTTAATTGCACCTCTCTCAGGTGCTAATTTCCATTCTCTAAATCTGTTTTTATCAGATAAAGACTTATATTTAGTGGCTTGATTAATTTGAAGAGATATTAATCTACCTATTAATCCAACCATTACCACTGCTTTTGCAGCCGTTAATAAAAACATTCTTCTACTTATAAGCTTTGATTTAATAACTGTGTTACCTGAGCCTGGACTAAGCATCTTGAGATCCTATAAAGCTGATTTGATAAAGTTGAAATAATAACCAAAAAACTGGAAATAAAAATAGAGTAAAAAAAGTATTGTAACCAATTTTTTCATAAGAAATTGCAATGTCAGAAAAATTATTTAACAATGAAAAGAAAGTTAAATTAGCAAACAGAAGAGCTATCAAAAATGTAAACCAGTCAGATGCTATTGTCGTATTAACACTTTTGTTTCTTACATAATTGCCAACAAAACAAACCACAAGATATGATAATGAGCTTATGCCTAAAGGAAAGCTCATGACTACATCATTTATGAGTCCAGCAAAAAAAATATGTCCCGTTCCCATTAGACTAGGGCGTTTTATTATCCAGAAATAGATTAGTATGATTTGTAAATTTAAAGAAAAAACTTCAAATAGTTTTTCTAAATTTGTATCGATTTCACTTATTGACAAATAATATAATAAAATTAAAGGACCAGCTGCAAATAATTTGTTCACTATATTTGTTTTTGCCATTAAAAAACTTCTTTACTTGGTTTAATTAAATTTACTGTAACAAAAGATAATTGATTTGGATCTACGAATAATGCAACTTCTCCATTGTTTTTTGTTTTTCCGATAGGAGTTCCTGCGCTAAAAATACCATCTTTACCAGAGGCAAAAACAGTTATGTCCTCCTCAAATTCATAGTCCTCAGGCAAATAAGATAATGTTGGGTTCCGTGTTCCACCTCCAGTTAATATCGCCTGCGTACTTTTTTCATCAAAAGTTACTGGAATTCTACTATTTAAATCATTTAATAATAATACTCTTGATGATAAATAATTTGTCTCAACTATACGTCCAACTAAATATTTATTTTGGGTAACTGGCATACCTTTTATAATGCCTTCTTTGCTTCCCTTATTTATAATAATTGATTTTAAAAATGGGCTATTTCGATCTACTAAAACTTTAGCTAGAACAACATTCGAAACACTTTGTACATCTTCAGTATCTAAAACTTTTTTCAAATTTTTATTTTCATTCGATATATACTCTAAATTTAAATCTATAGCTTTATATTTTTCTATGACCTTTCTTAATTCTTCGTTTTCTTTTTTTAGATTAAAATGACCTGTAATACCTTGGTTTATACTAGGGAATAATCTTGTTGGGGCTGAAGCTAAATAAGTCGCCCTATAGACAACATCATTGATAAAACTTCTTGCTTTTTTTACTACAGTAAATCCATAAACATCTAGAAAAAAAACTATTAATGCTACAATAATAAGTGAAAAAATTGAAAATTTTTGACTTGCTCCCCTTTGTAGGAGGGCTGAACGAAAAACTATACTAAAATCATCTCTACTAACTGACATTTTTTCAGTAAAGGCAAATTAATATTCTGATAGCATTGTTGAGAAAAGCTCTTCATTTTCTAGAGCTCTTCCAGTTCCAATAGCTACACACGATAAAGGATCATCTGCTATTGTTACAGGTAAACCTGTATCTTGTGAAATTAATTTATCTATATTCTTTAATAATGCTCCACCACCTGTAAGAACTAATCCCATATCAATCAAATCCGCTGATAATTCTGGAGGTGTATTCTCTAAGGCTTCTTTAATACCTCCAAGGATTTGATTTAAAATAGGCATAATAGCTTCGCAGGCATCTTTTTCTGTCAATTCAATTTCTTTTGGTGTTCCAGATCTAATATCTCTACCTTTCATTAAAAAAGTATTACTTGAGGAAGGTATAGCAGTTCCTATCTCTTTTTTAATTTTTTCAGCTGTAGAGTCACCGATCATTAAATTCATTTTTTTTCTCATATAGGCTATGATTGATCCATCTAAAGCATCTCCTGCAACTCTAAGTGATTTAGAATAAACAACTCCTCCTAATGACATTACAGCAATCTCAGTAGTACCACCGCCAATATCAACAACCATGGATCCTGTAGCCTCAGAAATTGGTAACCCTGCACCTATTGCAGCAGCAATGGGCTCCTCAATAAGTTGAACTTTTCTTGCTCCAGCTGCTAATGCTGAGTCTTGAATGGCTTTTCTTTCTACTGGAGTTGATCCAGTTGGTACACAAATTAAAATTCTAGGATTTGCGAATGCATTTTTTTTGTGAACTTTTTTGATAAAATGTTTGATCATTTCCTCTGTAACTACGAAATCTGCAATTACACCATCTTTTAAAGGTCGAATAGCTGAAATATTACCAGGAGTTCTACCTAACATTGTTTTTGCTTCATCACCTACAGCTAAAACAGATTTTCTTCCGCCATCTTCAATCACGGCGACCACAGATGGTTCATTTAAAACCACACCCTGCTCTTTAAGAACTACGAGTGTGTTGGCAGTTCCTAAATCTATAGCCATATCTTGCGACCATAATGATGATAATCCTGTTAAACCTTTAAACATATTTCCCTTTCTATTTTTGTGCGCTCATTGATTGATCTGGCGCGGTTTTTGTTCTTTTGATAATTAATTTATTTAATGCATTCAAGTATGCATTTGCAGAAGCAACTAAAGTGTCAGTATCAGCTGCTTGACCTACTGTTGTTTTACCTTGTTCCTCAATTCTTACACTTACTGTCGCCTGTGCATCAGTTCCTTCCGTGACTGCATGAACGTTATACAAAAGTAAATTTACATCATGAGGATAAAGATTTTTTATACACTTAAATATTGCATCAACTGGGCCGTCTCCTGTTTCTGAAGCACTTTTAATTTCTCCATATACTTCTAATGTCATTTCTGCTTTTTGCGGTTCACCAGTTCCAGCAAATACTTTTAAAGATTTTAATTTAATTACGTTATCTTCTGTGACTAAGCTGTCATCAATGATTGCAGCTATATCTTCATCATAAACGTGTTTCTTTTTATCTGCTAAGATTTTAAATTTTCCAAAAGCTGTATCAATAATATCATCTGTTATATCTACGTAACCCATGTCAGATAATTTATCTCTAAACGCATGTCGACCAGAATGCTTTCCCATTACTAAAGAAGTCTTTTTAACTCCCACACTCTCTGGTGTCATAATTTCATAAGTGTTTCTATTTTTTAACATTCCATCTTGGTGAATACCTGACTCGTGCGCAAAAGCATTTTTTCCTACTATTGCTTTATTAAATTGAACAGGAAAACCTGTAGCGTTTGAAACAACTTTAGATGCTTTGCTTAAAAGTTTTGTATTAATATTTGTTGTGTAAGGCATCAAATCATGTCTTGTTCTCATTGCCATTACAACTTCTTCAAGAGCCGCATTACCAGCTCTTTCACCAATTCCATTAATAGTACATTCAATTTGTCTTGCGCCAGCCATAACTCCTGCTAATGAATTTGCAACTGCTAAACCTAAATCGTTATGGCAATGTGTAGAAAGAATTGCTTTATCTATATTTGGAACTTTATTTAATAAAGTCTCAATAATTTTTTTAAATTCAGATGGTACTGTGTATCCTACTGTATCTGGAATATTTATAGTTTTAGCTCCGCATTTAATTGCAAGCTCAACTGTCTTACACATATAATCCATATCTGTTCTAGTTCCATCTTCACATGACCATTCGACGTCATCAGTAAATTTTCTTGCGTAAGTGACGCTTTCCTTGATTGATTCTAAAACTTCTTCGGAAGATTTATTTAACTTATGCTTCATGTGCAATGGACTTGTGGAAATAAAAGTATGAATTCTAAAATTTTTTGCGTGCTTTAACGCTTCATGACATGCATCAATATCTTTTCTAGTAGCTCGGGCTAATCCTGCGGGAATAGATTTTTTTAAAGACTTGCTTATTTCTGTTACAGCTTCAAAGTCTCCAGGTGAAGCTATTGGAAAACCAGCTTCGATGACATCAACACCCAATTCATCAAACACTCTAGAGATTTGTAATTTCTCTTCTAAACTCATTGATGCGCCGGGTGATTGTTCACCGTCACGCATAGTAGTATCAAATATTATAATTCTATTTTTATCACTCATTCTTAGAACATTTGTTAATTCAAAAGTTTCTCATATTACAATCAAAGATAGAATTTGCAAATTATTATATACTTAATAAGGGCTTTTAGAGACTCAGATTGGGCTAATTCTTGTCTTTATCGACTAATTTATTTTTACCAATCCAAGGCATCATCGCTCTAAGCTCTTTACCCACTTTTTCAATAGGATGTTTGGCCAAATCCTCTCTCATTTTAAGAAAGTTTTTTTGACCTGATTTATGTTCATCCATCCACTGTTTGGTAAACTTGCCAGATTGAATGTCTTTTAAGACCTCTTTCATCTTCTCTTTTGTCTTGTTATCTACAATTCGTTTTCCAGAAACATACTCACCATATTCAGCTGTGTTAGAAATCGAGTAATTCATGTTTGCTATTCCACCCTCATAAATTAAATCAACAATTAATTTAACTTCATGCAGAGTTTCAAAGTAAGCCATTTCAGGTGGGTAGCCAGCTTCAGTTAAAGTTTCAAAACCATTTTTGATTAGTTCAACTAATCCACCACAAAGAACTGTTTGTTCACCAAATAAGTCTGTTTCACATTCATCTTTGAAAGTTGTTTCAATAATTCCAGACTTACCTCCTCCAATTGCAGAAGCATAAGATAAAGCAAGATCTCTTGCTTTGCCTGAGCTATCTTTATGAACAGCCATTAAACAAGGAACACCGCCACCTTTTTGGTATTCACTTCTTACCGTGTGACCTGGTCCTTTAGGAGCAACCATGAATACATCTAAATCTTTTCTTGCATTAATTAAATCAAAATGAATATTCAAACCATGAGCAAAAGCCAAACTTGTTCCTTCTTTCATTCTTTGTTCAATATGATTTTTATAAATTTCTGATTGAAGTTCATCAGGAGTTAACATCATAACTACATCTGCCCAAGCTGCAGCATCTGATAGTGACATAACTTTTAAACCTTCGCTCTTTGCTTTCTTTACACTTGAAGAACCTTCCCTTAAAGCCACGACCACTTCTTTTACGCCGCTATCTTTTAAGTTAAGTGCATGCGCATGCCCTTGGCTTCCATAACCAAAAATTGCAACTTTTTTATTTTTAATTAAATTTACATCTGCATCTTTTTCATAAAATGTTTTCATTATTTAACTCCTATTGTGTAAAAACTTCATCACCTTTTGTCATTGCAACTGCCCCAGTTCTTGAGACACTTATAAGACCTAAAGGCTTTAAGGTTGTAACTAATTTATCAATTTCTCTTCTTAAAGCAGTTACTTGAATAACAAAAGACTTTTTTGTTTTATCCAAAACCAATCCGTCGTGTTTTTTACATAATTTCTTCGCTTTATCCAGTTTTTTTGTTGCTCCAACTACTTTAAGTAAAGCAAGTTCCTTAAATAAAATTTTAGGATCATTTCTTGAAAAATCAGCAACTTTATGAACTGGAATTAGTTTTCCAAGTTGTAATTTAATTTGCTTAATTACTTCGGGTGTTCCTTTTGTAACAATAGTGATTCTAGATAAATGTTTAATCTTATCAATTTCAGCAACCGCCAAAGACTCGATGTTATAACCTCTTCCTGAAAATAATCCGATAACTCTGGCTAAAACTCCCGCTTCATTATCCACCCATACAACAATTATATGATGGTCTTCTTTTCCAAATTTTGTTGGTTGGCTATATGCTGATTTTGGTTTAGACATTAAACTAAAGTTTTTCCCTCATCTGAAACTTCTTCTTTTTCATCTTCAGGTCCAAGAAGCATTTGATTATGAGGTTTTCCAGAAGGTATCATCGGATAACAGTTTTCTACTTTATCAACTACACAATCAAAAATGACGGGTTTGTCTGTTTTTATCATTTCTTTTATCTTTTCGTCTAGTTCATCAGGAGTTTTTGCTCTAATTCCAACTGCTCCATAAGCCTCAGCTAATTTAACAAAGTCTGGTAAAGCTTCTGTATAACTTTCAGAATAATTTTTATCATGCAACAATTCTTGCCATTGTCTAACCATTCCCATGTATTCATTATTTAAAATAAAAATCTTAATTGGTAATTTGTATTGTATTGCAGTCGACATTTCTTGAATGTTCATCAGGATTGAAGCTTCACCAGCTATATCTACTACAAGTTTTTTAGGATGAGCTATCTGGACTCCAATTGCTGCGGGTAAACCATATCCCATAGTTCCAAGACCTCCAGAAGTCATCCATCTATTTGGTTTATTAAACTTATAATGTTGAGCGGCCCACATCTGGTGCTGTCCAACTTCTGTCGTAATAAAAGTATCTTGGTGTTTTGTTAATTCATACAATCTTTGTACAGCATGCTGTGGTTTAATAGTTTCCTTGCTATTTATAAAATTTAAAGATTTTTTTTCTCTCCATTTATCTATTTGACTCCACCACTTAGCAGTTTTTTGTTTATTCGACTCAATGAAATTTTTATTTTTTTCTTTAAATCTTTTTATAACTGCTTGTAATAATTCTGTAACATCACTTGTAATAGCTAAATCAACTTTTACATTTTTTCCAATTGAAGAAGGGTCTATATCAATATGAATTTTTTTTGATTTAGGAGAAAACTCATCTATTTTTCCTGTTATTCTATCATCAAATCTTGCTCCGATATTAATCATCAGATCACAATCGTGCATAGCATTATTTGCTTCATAAGTTCCATGCATACCAAGCATTCCTAAAAATTGTGGATCATCACCGGGATACGCTCCTAGTCCTTGTAAGGTAGAGGTGATAGGAAAACCAGTTAACGAAACTAGTTCCCTTAAAAGCTCGCTAGCCTTTGGGCCTGAATTAATTACTCCTCCACCTGTATAAAAAATAGGTTTTGATGATTTTTTTATCATCTCGATAAAGTTATCTACATCTTTTAAATTAATTTTATTTGAAAGAGCTCCATTCAATTTTTTTTCTAATTTATTTTTATTTAATTTATAAACGCCTTTGTTGAATTGAATATCTTTAGGAATATCTACTAAAACGGGTCCTGGTCGACCTGTTGTTGCTATTTTAAAAGCTTGATTCATAATATCAGCTAAATCATTAACATCTTTCACTAGCCAATTGTGTTTGGTGCAAGGTCTTGTTATTCCTGTCGTGTCACATTCTTGAAATGCATCTGTTCCTATTAGATGAGTTGGAACTTGTCCTGAAATGCAAACTACAGGGATTGAATCCATATAGGCATCGGTTAATGCAGTAACAGCATTTGTTGCGCCCGGTCCTGAGGTAACTAATAAAACTCCCGGCTTACCACATGATCTTGCATAACCCTCTGCTGCATGACCTGCTCCTTGTTCATGCCTTGCTAAAATATGTTTAATTGTTTTATGATTTTTTAATTCATCATAAATTGGAAGTACAGCTCCACCTGGGTAACCAAAAATATATTCGACTTTTTGATCTTCCAATGCTTTAAATACTATTTCTGCTCCACTCAATAATTTTGGCATTCATACAATCTAGCCTAGAAATGCCAACCGTCAAGTTTTAGCTTGTAAGTTTTAATGTTTTTTTTAAAAGAATTGAGAAATTTTTAGAATATAGCTTATTCCAATTCTTCATATGCCCTCGAGCCCATGTATTTTGTCTTTTAGCGTACTGTCTCGTCTTAATATTGATAAGTTCTTTGCACTCTTCTAATGAGATACTACCTCTAATAAATTGGCTTATTTCTTGAACTCCTATCAATTTATTTGCAGATAAACTTTTATTAAGCTTCAAATTATTAAATTTTTTAACCTCTGCTAAGCAATTTTCTTTGAACATAAGTTCAGTTCTTTTTGAAATTTTTGGAAGTAAATCTTTCTTTGGAATATCGATAAAAAGTTTTCTTAAATCAAAATCTAGAAAATCTGATTTAGTTTTAGCAAACCAATCAAATAAGGACTTTTTTGTTTTAATCTTTACCTCATATGCTCTTTGCATTCTCTGGGAGTCTTTTGGATATATTCTATCTTTGACTTGAGGATCTAGCTCTAAAAGTTTTTCAAAAAATTTTTTAGAACCAATTTTTTTATGTAAAGCTCTTACATTTTTTCTAGTTTCAACATCGATGTCTGGGATCTTACTAATTCCTTTAGTTATAGTGTTAAAATATAAGCCAGTTCCTCCAACAATAATTGGAATTTTTTTCTTCTTAACACATAAATTTATTTTTTTTTTTACTTCTCTCAGCCAATTACCTGCTGAAAAATGTTTCTTTACAGAAACAATACCGTACAAGTGATGTTTAATTTTTTTTATTTCGTTTTTTTTGGGCCTTGAAGATAAAATAGAAAATTCTTTATAAATTTGCATACTATCAGCGTTTATTATTTCCCCATTCAATATTTTAGCTAAATTGATTGCTAATTTGGATTTTCCTGAAGCTGTAGGTCCTGCTAAGAGAATTATTTTTTTTGACAAGATTAATTTATTTTTACGCCAAGATATCTTCTTCGATTATTATTATTAATTATTGTTAACAACAAAGTCTTTTCACCTTTTTTGAAAATTTCATCAACTATTTTTTTTAAATCTTGAGAATTCCTTACAGAATTCTTTTGTACTTCGATTATAATATCATTAACACTTAGAAGATTTATTAAAGGGCTTCGATTTGCTATATCAAGTATCACAACTCCTTTTGTATTCTTGTTTAAATTCCTTGTAGTAATATCCTCGTTAGTTATATCTCTAACCGTTATTTTTAAAGTGTCAATTTCATTTTCTTTTTTTACAGTTTTAGTTTTCTTTTCTTTAAATTCCTCTGAAGACTCTAATCTTCCCAAAGTTAATCTTTTTGTAATTGATTTTTTATTTCTCCAAACTTTTAACTCAACACTTTTTCCTACCTTTGTATTTGCAACGACTTTTGGAAGAGTTCTCATTGTATCAATTCTCTTGCCATCAAATTCTAATATGATGTCTCCTGCTTTTATACCGGCTTTCTCTGCTGGACTGTTTTGGCCAACGCTTGCTACTAACGCACCCGTAGGTTTTTTTAATTTTTCAACATCAGCTATTTCTTTTGTCACTTCTTGAATTCTCACTCCTAACCAACCTCTTTTGGTTTCACCAAATTCAATCAGTTGATCAATTACATTTGATGCAGCGTTCGCTGGTATTGCAAAACCAATTCCGATTGAACCAGATTGACCTGGTGCAATAATCGCAGTGTTTATTCCGATCACCTCTCCTTTAAGGTTAAACAAAGGTCCACCTGAATTTCCTTGGTTAATAGATGCATCTGTTTGAATAAAGTCATCATATCTGGTTAAGTTTATATCTCTGTTCCTCGCAGAAATAATTCCAGCCGTTACTGTTCCACCTAAACCAAATGGGTTTCCAATAGCCACAGCCCAATCTCCTACTCTCGCTGTATCAGAGTCACCAAACTTTACTGTTTTAAATTTATCTTTAGTCTGCATTTTTAGAACAGCAATATCCATGTATGGGTCTGCACCAACTAATTTGGCTTTATATTCTTTTTCTCCAACCTTCACTAAAATATCTTCAGCATTAGCAATCACGTGATTATTAGTGATCACAACTCCATCCTCTTTAATTATAAATCCTGATCCTAGAGCAGAGGCTTGTCTTTCCCTTGGTCTCTCAAAATCTTTGAACATTTCACCAAATGGTGAGCCTGGAGGAAATTGAAAAGGAAATTGGTTGGTTGTTGTCTTTACTGTTTGAGTAGTTGAAATATTAACTACTGATGGCATTAGTTTTTCGGCGAGATTTGCAAAAGAGTCTGGAACAGCATTAGCATTAATATTTGAAAAATTTATTAGAACAAATAATAAAAATATTTTTTTAATAAAACTCATTTAATTTTTTATATACCAAATTATTAAAAAGCCGATAATCAAAAAAAACAATCCAAATGACCTTAGTTTATTTACAGGTGTATTCTTGATCATTTCGAGCATATTTTTAATTCTTGACGGGAAAATGGCAAGTAACAGACCTTCTATAAAAAAAAGCAACCCAATTGCAGTAATAAGCTCTTTCACTTTAATTTGTAATTTATCTTTTAATATTTGGTTTTATGGATTTACCAAAAAATTTAAAGAACTCGCTGTCTGGAGATAACACAAGTGAAGTTTCTCCTCCTATCAAAGCTTTTTCGTAAGCTTGCATCGCTCTGTAAAATGCAAAAAATTGAGGATCTCTTCCAAAGGCGCTCGCAAAAATTTTATTTCTTTCTCCGTCTCCCTCACCTTTCATGATTTCAGATTTTTTATTGGCTTGAGCTAAAATTACAGTTACGTCTTTATCTGCTGTTGATCTAATTTTCTGAGCAATCTCTGCACCTTGTGCTCTAAATTCTTTTGCTTCTCTCTCTCTTTCTGTCTGCATCCTTTTATAAATCGCCTCACTATTCGCTGGAGGTAAATCAGCTCTTTTAATTCTTACATCCACAATTTCAATTCCAAAATTTTGAGCTTCAGTATTTACATCATTTTGAATAATTGACATCTGTTTTGTTCTATCGGTTGATAGAAGTGTTGCTAATTCTTGTTTACCTAGGACACCTCTAATTCTTGAGTTTATAATTGTAGAAAGTCTTGATCTTGCAACTCTTTCGTTTCCAACTGAAATATAAAATTTAAGTGGATCTACAATCTTAAATCTAGCGATCGCATCCACAATTAAACGCTTTTGATCTGCTGCAATAACTTCTTCTGGATCATTGTCTAGATTTAAAATTCTTTTATCTAAGAAAACGACGTTTTGAATAAAAGGTAATTTAAAATTTAATCCAGCTTTAGTGACAATTTTTTTAGGATCACCAAATTGAAGAACAATCGCTTGACTAATTTCTTGAACGATAAATAAAGATTGAAACAATGTAACTGCAATTATTACTATCGCTGGAATTATAAGTTTAGCGCCTTTCATTAATTATTTCCTCCTGATTTTTTTAATTCAGGTAAAGGTAAGTAGGGAACAACACCTGAGCCTGACTCTTTATCTATAATTACTTTGTCAATATCAGCCAAAACTTTTTCCATTGTTTCTAAATACATTCTTTCTTGAGTTACTTGCTTTGCATTTTTGTATTCATTGTAAATCGCCAAAAATCTACTAGCTTCACCTTCGGCTTTTGCTACTACTTCTTTTTTATATGCTTCAGCTTGTTGTAAAACTTGCTCAGCTTCACCTCGTGCTCTTGGTATAACATCGTTAGCGTAAGCTTCAGCCTCATTTTTTGATCTCTCTCTATCTGCTCTTGCTGCTTGCACATCTCTAAATGCATCAATTACTTGTTCCGGTGGATCAGCTTGTTGAGTTTGTACTTGTGTAATTTGAATACCTGACTCGTATTCATCTAAAATCATTTGAGTAATTTCTTGTACCTCTATTTCTATATTTGCTCTTCCTTCAGTTAAAATTGTTTGAATATTGTTTTTAGCAATAACCTCTCTCATTGCTGTTTCAGAAGTTGCTTTAACTGTTTCAACTGGACTTTGAATATTGAATAAAAATTTACCAGCGTCCTTTATAACCCAGAATACTGAATAATTTATATCTACAATATTTTCGTCTCCTGTTAACATTAGACTTTCTTCAGGGACGTTCCCAACTCCAGAAGATCTTCCGCTATCGCTAGCAGGTCTAAAACCAACATCAACTCGATTTACTTTTGTAACTTTAGGTGTAAGCACTCTCTCTATAGGCATAGGTAAATGATAATGTAAACCCGGTTGAGTAGTATTTACAAATTTTCCAAATCTTAAAACTACGCCTTGCTCATCTGGTAAAACTCTGTAGAGACCGCTTGCTAAATATAGTCCTAGCAGAATTAACAGACCGATTATTATTGGTTTTGAACCGCCAGACTTACCACCTGAAAATTTATTTATGGTTTTTTGAAAATTCTTAATAATGTCATCAAGATTAGGTGGATCTTGTCTTGAACCTGATCCATTTCCGCCAGGCGCACGTCCACCATCGCCAGGAGGGGGTGTTCCCCAAGGAGATTGGTTTTTTAAAATCTTGTCTTTGAAGCTCATGACACTTTATATAGTGACTTTTGCTCTAAAAACAAGTTATGTAACAGCGTTATTATGTCTAAAATGTTTAATATATTAAAAAGATGAGCCAAAAACCACCGCCAAAACAATTTACTAAAACTCCAATAAATGGAACTAAATTTGTTATATTAGTTTCTAGTGCTAAAGGTGGCGTTGGAAAATCTACTGTTGCAGTCAACCTTGCTTTTGCTTTACAAAATTTAGGATTGAAAATTGGTATTCTAGATGCTGATGTCTACGGACCTTCACTACCTAAATTATTAAACTTGAAGGAAAAACCAAAAAGTGAGGATGGTAAAGCGATGATACCCCTGGAAAAGTATAATGCACAATGTATGTCAATGGGATTTTTAGTTGATGAACAAACTCCTATGATTTGGAGAGGTCCAATGGTTATAAGTGCTTTGAAAACAATGACACAAAAAGTTTTATGGAAAGATCGAGATATCATTATTATTGATATGCCTCCAGGAACTGGTGATACACAGTTAACATTTGCTCAAGAGGTTAAAGTTGATGGAGCAATAATTGTTTCAACTCCTCAGGACTTGGCTTTATTAGATGTAAAAAGAGGAATTCAAATGTTTGATAAAACAGGAGTAAAAATTTTAGGTTTAATAGATAATATGAGTTTTTTTAAAGGTGATGATGGTAAAGAATATAAAATATTTGGTGAAAGCGGTGTAGAAAAAACTGCAAAAGATTTTAATAAACAATTTTTAGGTCATTTGCCAATTCATCAAGATTTGAGAAAGTCTGCTGATATAGGTGATCCACTAACTCATTCCAATCCCAATCATGAGGTTTCAAAATTATTTAAAAATATAGCTGAGAAAATTAAACAATCTTTTCTTTAAAATCGAAGGATACCATTAATTCATTCCACTCTCTTTTTGAAAGACCGGAACTTTCATGACTAACTTTTTCACCTTTTGCCATTAATTGAATAACTTTTTTACCCTTTGCTGATACATGAACAGCGCCTACTCTATAATCTAAAAATGCAGCGTGTGTTATGGGAACCCATTTTTTAACTGTATCTAACATTGCTTCTGCATAAACTCTTATTTCGTATTGAGCATGACTATCAGCTCTTAAAAATAAGAAGTTTAATAAATTTAGTAAATCTGTTTTCCAATACCACTGTGTATAAGAATTTAAAGTAAGGTTCATTCTTGCAAGTTCTCTTGCTAGACCTGATTTACTCTCATCAATAGTGCTTCCATCAAATCTTTCATTAAGCATTTTTTCGTAATTATTGTAAGTTCTAGTTGCATCGTCTTTTAAAATTTTTAAAACTTCATCAGCTTGGTCACCCGTAATTAAATCTCCTCTACCTTGTCTATTAGATGTTGATTGGGCTGAAAGCTGATCTTTGCTTGGAATATAAAACTCTTTATCTAAAATTGAGTATCTTGCTGAATATTCATTAACATTTGCGGTTCGATGTCTGATCCATTGACGTGCAATGAAAATAGGAAGTTTTACGTGATATTTTATTTCACACATTTCAAATGGTGTCGAGTGCCAATGTCTCATTAAATACTTTATTAAACCTTCATCTGTAGAAACTTTTTTAGTTCCTTTTCCATAAGAGACCCTGGCAGACTGGACAATAGAACTGTCATCCCCCATATAATCTACTACTCTAACAAAACCATGATCCAAAACCGGTAGAGCTTCATAAAGTATTTTTTCTAGCTCTGGTGAAGTAACTCTTTTTGTTGTATTTTCTTGAGATTGTTGATCTGCAATTTCTTGCTTTTGTTCTGGTGTAAGTTTCATTTTGAATTAATTTATTGAATCTCTGCTTAAGAGTTTTATATTAATAGTGTTGGTTTTCCAACTATGACGATAAACGAATTTCGTAATAAACATTACGGACGTGGGGGCAGTACCCACCACCTCCACCATTTACAACTTATGGGGGTGAATTAGGATCGACGGATGTCTAAAAGCTATTCTTTCGTACGAGATGGTTCCGACGTTACGGGCCAATTTACAAATGCTAACGAAAGTTACGCACTTGCAGCTTAATTAACTTTGTTAATTAAGTAACGGGGTCCGGGGCACCTGGCAACAGAACGCCCCTGCGTATTGGCGTTAATATTTATTAATTCACAACTTTTTTTATTTTGGACTCACATAGGACTCAGTGAACAAAGACAAACTTAGCGTGCGGGGGATTAATTTAATTGCGTACAATCTAAAACAAAGGTGCTATCTTTTCCACTTTTGTACCTTTTCACATATTTATTTGTACGTTTGAAAAAAGTATGAGAGCTACCATAATTAGTTTTAGGATATCTTAAGGCTACTATCTTATCGCTTGTCTCTTTTGAAATTTTCATAGTTCTTTTATCTTCTACAATGTTATCGTTATCAATTGTTAGATAAATAGGTCCTGAGCCATCATCGAAAATACATGAATATTCATCAAGTCTATCTTTTTTAAAAATAAATAAAGATACAACTATTGCTAAAACTCCACCAACTCCGAGGATAATATAATTTTTGTTTTTTTTGTTTAATTTCACTAGACACATCATATCCGGACTCACTGGCGGGCACAATACGGACTCACCCAGCAAAGAAATAGCCGTTTTTTATGATCTAGAATTGTTGTATAACGTTAAAAGGTTAAGGGCACCTGGCAACAGAACGCCCCTTACAACTTTTCTGTTTTCTTTTGTTATTAATGCTAATTTAAAGATACAACCTGATAGGTCGTAATCTACTCGTAGTTAATTAAGTTTATTTTTTAGGCATTGCGCCGAATTTATTTTTTTTTCTATCTGTTTTTTGAGATAGAAAAATTGCAAACACGATTGTAGTCCCAATCCAAATAATCCATCCTGGTGCATTCATTCCCATCATTTCAGCTGCAACATAACCTGGAATAAAAATACATTGCATCCATCCCGACATTCCAAAATCATGAAGTCTTCTTGCAGTAACTGCAATAAAAGGAATTATAAGAGGAAGATATATGAATAATGTAACTACACCATCTAAAGATTGATTGTTTGGCATGAATATACCAAGCAATAAACCTGCACCAAAAAGTAACAATGAAACAAATAAGACGAAATACCAAAACTCAGACCTTGATGCTCTACCCGAGAAGTCAAAATACTTTTTGAAACAAATTGAGATTGCTGAACTAAAATCCATATTCGAAACTAATAAAATTAATCAAAATATGCAATGATAAAATTAACTAGCTAAAACTTTAAAAAATTCAAGTACAGTTCTGATACCACCAAGAACTATTAATATTTGTGCAGCTATTCCCCAACCTGAATTTTGTTTCTTCTTTTTTTTTGCAGCAACATAAATAGTTGCACTTCTAAATCCACCAATTAATAAATAAATGTTTGCAGCCGTCATTGCAAAAAACCATAGAACAGTAAACATTGCATAACCGTCAGAAACCCTTCCATCCCCTAAAGCTGGAAGAATTGGTATAACTAATGCTATTGGAACAAGAATACATCCAATCCAATAACTTTTTACTAGCGGAACTTTTCCTTCCCAGTAATCTTTAAATAATTTTTCCATAATTAAACCTATTAATTTCCTCTAATTTTATCTAACCACTTTTGAGCACCGCTATTGTTTTTTTTGGGTTTTATATAAGTAGTCTTTCTTTTACTGCATTGTATCACGTATCTCCAACCGTCCATTGGTATATTTACATAATGAATGATTGTTGAATTTCTTTTATATGGAACCACTTTATAAATATCGCTGTACTCTCTCCAAAATGTGGAATCACTTTTATAATATTTGACACCATTTACAATAATTGCTTTATCGGTCGGATTGTAAACCTCGAATGTAACAGTGCCTTTAGATTTACTTCTCTGTGCTTTATCAACCTCTAATTCACAACTCGCACCTGTTCCTGCTAAAATTGGTTTACTCCATACTAAACCTAGAATTACGATCATTAAAATTTTTTTCATACTCCAAGATTCTAGCATAAGATTTCACTCGTAATCTACTCGTAATTTCCCTCAAAGTTTTAGATTTTAAACAATTGCGAATGGCGTATAATAAGGAATAATGTTACAAAGTCCGGGGCACCTGGCAACAGAACGCCCCTTTTTATAATGTGGAAAATTTTATTAATATTATTTTTTTTAAGTATTAGTAAAATCTTTTGAAGGTGTATTTGAAAAATTTAAATAAAGTCGTTAGTGTCAAATCTAGGAAAAGCAAAATTATTTTTGATATTCTTTCTATCAATTCCTCCGGTCCTAGTTGTAAGAGCATACTTAACTTTATATTTTTTCATTAAAGCTAAAGTTTGAGAATTAAAACTCCCATAAGGATAGCAAACTGACAAATTATTATCTAGCACTTTTATCTTTTTAAAATAGTTAATGGATTTACTAATTTCTTTTTCTTGCTCTATCTTATTAATTTTTTCCCACCAAAAATGGTTATAACCATGGGATCCAATTGTAAATCCATTTTTATATAATTCTTGTAAATTTTTTTTACTCATATAAAGCTTTTTTGAAAATTCAACCTCTTCCTCATTAACAATATCTTTAAAAATTTTGTCGACAATTTTTTCTCTAAAATAAAAAGGTAAATGATTCTGTAAAAGTCTCTTTATTAAAACAGTTTTTTTATTATCGTATCTGCTCTTCAAGTTTATTTGATTTAGCCTCAATTGATCAGGATCTTTTTTCAAAAATTTTTTAGTGTAGAAAAAAATATTATTTAAAATTTTTTCTCTATTTTTTTCTTTTTCTAATATAAAGTGAATTTTATTTACATCTAAAACTTTCTTATTTTTAATGCACATTGTCGGTGGGTAAAAATTTGCTGAAATCTTATTTTTTTTTAAAAAAGGAAAAACATACTCGTAGTGATCTTTATATCCGTCGTCAAAAGTTAATAAAACCGACTTTTTTTTTTGAATTGTTTTTTTTTTTAATATTTCAACAAATTCTATATTTGACAGTATTTGAAAATTTTTTTTAAAAAATTTTATTTGTTTTTTAAAATCAGAAAATTCTAAACCTTTTAAATTTGGATAGTCGCTTTTTTTTATTTTTCTTACATAATGATACATTATTATGTAGATTTGGTTATTAGATGTTTTAATCATATAATCAGAAGATGTATTTATCTGCTAAATAGATTAAAATACCTGCAGCGATGCCTAATAAGATCCAATAATAATTATCTTTCATCATACAATAAATTTACTTAAATCAGGTTTAAAATAATTAGGGCCCTTCATAACTTTCCCCACATCATTATAAATTGGCTTTCCATTTGAGTCCAACTTACTCATATTAGAGTTCTGTACCTCCTTAAAACACTTGTCTAAATTAATTCCAAAAGCGTGCCCGGCGCCGTAAGTTACGTAAAGAATATCTGTTAATGCATCAGCAATCTCCTTTATATCTCTATTTTTCATTGCCTGCTTTAACTCATCCAACTCCTCTTTGATAAGATTGTATCTCAAAGAAACTGTTTTATCGTTTGGAAATCCAGCTTTTTCTTTAATTTCTTGACCAAATGTTTTCATAAATTTTCTTACATTTTCAAAATTAGTCATTTCTTGTCCTTTATATTTATTATTATTAAGTAAGAGTGTATTATATCAAAGAATCAAATATGAAATACAGAACAGAATTTGATAGTATTGGAAAAATTAAAGTACCTGGTGATAAGTATTGGGGCGCATCAACAGAAAGATCTAATAAATATTTTAATATCGGAGATTTTTTAGTTCGACCTTTAGTAATTCATTCAATCGCAATCATAAAAAAAGCTGCTGCAATCGTAAATTCAAAGAATAAAGATTTAGACCAAAAATTAAGCAAATATATTATTAGAGCAGCTGAAGAAATAATCAAAGGAAAGCATGATGCTCACTTTCCTTTAAAAGTTTGGCAAACAGGATCTGGCACTCAGACAAATATGAATGTTAATGAAGTAATTGCTAACAGAGCCATCGAGATGATGGGTGGCAAATTAGGCTCAAAAGATCCAATTCATCCTAATGACCATGTTAACAAATCTCAGTCAACCAATGACGTTTTTCCTACTGCTATGCACATTGCAATAGCCATAAAGACGAAAAATAAACTTCTACCATCATTACAACTTCTTGAAAAAGAGTTAAAAAAAAAATCAAATGAATTTAAAAAAATTGTAAAAATAGGCAGAACGCACTTACAAGATGCAACTCCATTGACTTTAGGCCAAGAGTTTTCTGGTTATCATTCTCAATTAAAAAAATGCATTAGCAGAATAGAAAACGCTTTAAAAGAAATTTACTATTTAGCTCAAGGAGGTACGGCTGTTGGAACAGGCCTGAATACTAAGAAAAATTTTGATAAAAAAATTATTAAGGAAATTAGTAAAATTACAAAGATTCCATTTAAGCCAGCTAATAATAAGTTTGCAGCTTTAGCAGCACATGATGAAATTGTAAATTTTTCAGGAGCATTGAATACAACAGCAGTGTGTCTCATGAAGATTGCAAATGATATAAGATTTTTAGGGTCGGGACCTAGAGCAGGCTATGGAGAACTAATACTTCCCTCGAATGAACCAGGATCGTCTATAATGCCTGGCAAAGTTAATCCAACGCAATCGGAAGCAGTAACTATGGTTTGTGTTAAAGTAATTGGTAATCACAATGGTATTACTATGGCTGGTTCACATGGACATTTTGAATTAAATGTTTTTAAACCACTTATCATCCACAATATTTTACAATCAATTGAAATCATGAGTGACTCATCAAAAACTTTCGCAATGTATTGTGTCAAAGGAATAAAAGCCGATAGAAAAAGAATAAAATATTTATTGGATAACTCACTAATGTTAGTTACTGCTCTTGCGCCAAAAATAGGTTATGACCAAGCTGCTCTTGTTGCAAAAACCGCACACAAAAATGGTACAACTTTAAAACATGAAGTGATAAAATCAGGACTGATCAATGAGGGAGAATATGATAAGATCATGAATCCTATAAATATGACTAAGCCAAAATAATCAAGAAATTTCGGTTATAAATTTTTGTATTCTTTTAACATCAAATATATTTAAAATATTCTTATTTAAAAAAATTTTCTCAAAAGTATCATTAAAATATTTTAAATCCTCTTTTGAAGCTTCATAATAATCATTCATTTTTATATCTTTGAAATTAATTTTTTTATTAAGAATACTAAGATTTCCTTTAACTTTTAATTCAAG
>QCMS01000010.1 GCA_003213555.1 Pelagibacteraceae bacterium AG-422-I02
TTATTTTAAATGGTTGTCAATTACAAGAACCATATAAAAATCACGGGATTATTTTCTTAGAAAATAGGTCAAAGAAATTAGTTTTAAATTCTTCGAATAAAAATGATGTTATAAATTTGATTGGACAGCCCCATTCAAAATCTTTTAACAATGATAATGAATGGATATATTTAGAAAGAATATTAACAAAAGGAGAATTTCATAAATTAGGACAAAATATATTAAAAGCAAATAATGTTTTAGTTTTAAATTTCGATAAATATGGAATTTTGGAAAAAAAAACATTACTTGATAAAAATGATAAAAATAAATTAACTTTTTCAAAAAAAATTACAAAAAATGAACTTAGTCAGAAAAGTTTTATTGAAAAGTTTTTTTCTAGCTTAAAAGCGAAAATGTACGGAACCAAATAAATTAGTGTGCAATTACAGCCAATAATAGTAGAGCAACTATATTAGTTATTTTGATCATTGGGTTTACTGCTGGGCCAGCTGTATCTTTGTAAGGATCTCCAACTGTGTCACCTGTGACAGCTGATTTATGAGCCTCTGAACCTTTTCCACCAAAATTACCGTCTTCAATATATTTTTTAGCGTTATCCCAAGCGCCACCACCTGCAGTCATTGAAACCGCAACGAATAAACCTGTAATAATTACACCCAATAACATTGCACCTAATGATGATAAAGCCGCTTCCATACCTCCAATTTGTAAAATTATAAAATACAGAATCACAGGTGAAAGAACAGGTAATAACGAAGGAATAATCATTTCTTTTATTGCCGCTTTAGTGAGTAAATCAACTAATCTACCATAATCAGGTTTTCTTTTACCTTTCATGATCCCGGGTATTTTTTTAAATTGTCTTCTAACTTCGATAACAACAGAGCCACCTGCTCTACCGACAGCTTGCATTCCCATTGATCCAAACAAGTATGGCAACATTCCTCCGATTAATAATCCCGCAACGACAAAAGGGTTTGACAAATCAAATGTTACAGAAATACCTTCTAAAGCTGAACCTTTAACTGTTGAAAAATATTTTATATCCTCGGTATATGCTGCAAATAAAACCAACGCACCCAATCCAGCTGAACCAATTGCGTATCCTTTAGTAACTGCTTTAGTTGTATTGCCAACAGCATCTAAAGCGTCGGTAGTTTTTCTTACATTTTTAGGTAATTTAGACATTTCTGCAATTCCTCCAGCATTATCTGTAACAGGTCCATAAGCATCTAATGCAACTACCATTCCTGTTAATGCTAGCATCGCAGTTACAGCAATCGCGATACCATATAATCCTGCAAGTTCGTTTGTATATAAAATTCCAGCTACAATAATTAAAGCCGGAATTGCTGTAGCTTCCATAGAAATAGCTAAGCCTTGAATAACATTTGTACCATGTCCAGTAGTTGAAGATTGAGCAACAGTTTTTACAGGTCTATAATTTGTACCAGTATAGTACTCTGTAATCCAAATTAACAAGCCTGTTATTATAAAACCTACAACTCCACAAATATACAAATCCAATCCATTAAAATTTTTTCCACTATTTGTATAAGATTTATCCAACCCAACGATAGACTCTGTTACTGGATATAAAATTAATAGAGAAGTAATAGCAGTAACAATAAAACCTTTGTATAAAGCACCCATTATATTTTTGCTTTTGCCAAGTTTTACAAACCAAGTACCTATTATTGATGTGATTATACAAGCTCCTCCAATCGCTAAAGGATAAATCATTAAATTATAGTCGGATGGAAAGAAAATTGAAGATAAAACCATTGTTGCTACTATAGTAACGGCGTAAGTTTCAAATAAATCTGCTGCCATACCAGCGCAATCACCTACGTTATCTCCTACATTATCCGCAATAACAGCAGGATTTCTTGGGTCATCTTCTGGAATACCTGCTTCTACTTTCCCAACTAAATCAGCTCCAACGTCGGCACCTTTTGTAAATATTCCACCACCTAATCTTGCAAAGATTGAAATAAGAGAAGCACCAAAACCAAGAGCTACTAAAGCATTGATGATTTCTCTATTGTCAACATTCAAATTAATTAAAATAATATAATAAAGAGTGATAGCCAGTAATGCTAGACCAGCAACTAATAAACCTGTTATAGCACCTGATTTAAAAGCTATTGTTAAACCAGATTGAAGACTTTGTCTTGATGCTTCAGCCGTACGCACATTTGCCTTTACAGAAATTAACATACCTACGTATCCAGCTAATCCAGATAAAAAAGCGCCTATAAAATAACCAATACCTACAAGGTAGTTAAAAAAATAAGTTACTATTGCAAGAACTATAATTCCAACGATTGCAATAGTTTTATATTGTCTATTTAGATAAGCTTTTGCTCCAATCTGAATTGCCTCAGCGATTTCTTGCATTTTTGAATTGCCTGCACTTGAAGATATTATTTGCCCTGATAGCAAGTAACTGTAAGCCACAGCCAAAACTCCGATAAAGGCTATCAAATAAAGTAATTCTAAATAATTAGTCATGATTTAAAGCGCATAAATGCCAAATTAATTTAAAAAACGCAAGCTAAACTTCAATAAAAATAACAACTTTTATTCGCCTTTTCTAAGTTCTTTTGAGATTTTATCTAGAATTGCATTCAAATAACCTATTTGGATTTTTTCTAAAAAATACTCCGAAGCTAATAAATATTCATTGATAATTACTTTTTTTGGTGTTTTGTGCTTGAACATAAGCTCAAAAATTGCAGCAAACAGTATTATTTTTAATATTTTATCAGTTTTAGATAAATCGATATCATTTACTAAATAGGATTTAATCTGTTCCTCTATAAGCTCAGATCTTTCTAAAGTTCCCGTAACTACGTCTTTAATAAATTTCTTGTACTGACTTTTAGGGTAATCAATTAAAGCATCTGGATTCATTAAAACATTATAAAGTTTTTGTATCACCTTTATTCTAGGAGATAAATTTTTAGATTTTTTTAGGTCCATTTTGTAAAATGGACATAACTGCATTGACAGCTTCTAATCCTTTATTTTGCTTTTTACTGTTAGTGCTTTTGCACCTTTGCCAAGCTTGTTTTGTATTATAAGCGGTAATTATCCCATTACCTATTGGTTTGTTAAAAGTGATTGAAAGATTCTGAATGGAATTAAATGTTGAGGAACATATCAAATCAAAATGTGGGGTTTGACCTTTAATTACACAGCCCAAAACAACAAAACCGTCAAACTTTTTTATATTTCTCCTTATTGCAATTGGAGTTTCATAAATCCCAGGAACATTAATAATGCTTATGATAACATTTTTAGTTTTTAATTTTTTTTTTGAACTTAATAATAAATTTTTAGATATATCTTTATAATAATCAGCGTTAACTATTAAAATTTTTTTCATTTTATGATAATCTGTTTTTTAATTTTTAAACCAAAACCTTCAAGACCAATAATCTTTTTTTTGCTCCTTGAAATTAATATCATATTTTTTATATTTAGGTCTTTAATAATTTGCGCGCCAACACCATAATATCTCAAAGTATTTATACTATTATCTTTAGAAATATTACTTTTATTATTTATGATTAATAATAAAAAATTCTTGTATTTGGACATATTCGTAAGAGATCTTCTAATAATATTATTGTTTATAATATTCTTACTTACAACTTTATTTGAAAGAACTCTTACAGGTATTGATTTTTTTTGATTTAATTTGCCTTTTGTTATAGCAAAATTAATCTTTTTTTCTAATTTATTTTCATAAATATGAAGATGTAACTTACCAATCTTATTAATTGATAATGATTTTGATGTTTTTCTATAAACCAATTTTTCATATTTAAGTCTATAAGAGATTAAATCTTCAATAGAAGCTAATTTAATTCTATGTTTTTTTGAAAATTTAAATAGATCATTTAATCTTGCCATTCTTCCATCTTCGTTCATTACTTCACAAATTACAGAACTTGGATTTAAATTAGATAATTTAGATATATCTATTGACGCTTCTGTATGACCAGCTCTTTCTAAAACTCCACCATTTCTAGATACAAGTGGAAAAACATGACCTGGAGAAACAATTTCACTTTTTTTTACTTTTGGGTTGATAGCAGTTTTAATTGTTTTAGCTCTATCTTGTGCTGAGATACCAGTAGTGATACCTTTTTTTGCCTCAATTGAAACAGTGAATGCAGTTTGCATCCTAGATTTGTTGATCGAAGACATTAAAGGTAATTTTAGATTGTCTACTTGTTTTTTTGTTAAAGCTAAACAAATTAATCCTCTACCGTGTTTAGCCATGAAGTTAATACTTTTAGAATTACATTTAGACCCTGGTATTATTAAATCGCCTTCGTTCTCTCTATTTTTATCATCAACTAGAATAAACATCTTACCTTTTTTAGCATCTTGTATAATTGATGAAATTTTTGCGAATTTATTTTTAAGCATTTAATTAGAATATTTATATATATATTTACTAAATATATCTAATTCTACATTTACAAGGTTATTAACTTTTAAATTCTTTAAATTAGTTAATTTTAAAGTGTGTGGGATTACAGTAATTTCGAATGAATTTTGATAAATCTTCGAAATAGTTAGAGATATGCCATTAATAGAAATTGAAGCTTTTTCAATAAGAAATTTATTCAATTTTTTGTTTATAATTTGAAAATTGATAATCCAAGATTTATCAATAAATTTTATCTTTTTAATTTTTGCTACAGAGTCAACGTGTCCTTGAATGAAGTGACCCGATATACTTTTACCAAATGATAAAGATTTTTCTAAATTTATTGTTTGATTTAATTTTAAAGCTCTGAAATTTGATCTTTTTAAAGTTTCATTTGAAATATAAAAAAAAATTTTATTTTTTAATACCTTTTCAACTGTTAAACAAACGCCATCGCAACAAATTGAAGAACCTAAATCTTTTTTATTTAAATTAATTTTCGTTTGAATACCTACGTAAATACTATTTCTTTTCCTTAAAATATTTTTTACTTTCCCTGTATTAAATATTACTCCGTTAAACATAATTAAATTCTTTTTTTAAAAGATTATCACCATTTAAATTTATTGTTAGTAATTTTGGATTAATTTTTCTTAAATAACTCGGTGCTATATAATATTTCCCATTTTTACCTAGTTTTCTATTACTCTTAAAAATGTACAAATCATTTATCATTTTATTTTTGATTAAATTATTTAAAAAAGTTAGACCTGTCTCAATTAACATTCTAGAAAATCCCATTTTATAGATTCTTTTATATAATATGTTGAAATCATTTTTATCATTTAATTTATTTATAAATATAATTTTATAACCTAATTTCTTATATATTAAAGTTTGGTTAGCATTATTTTTCCTAGTTATTAAAAAAGTTTTTCTAGCTTTTAAGTATTTGTTTAAGGATAATTTTTTTTTTAATTTAAGTTTTAGATCAATAATAAATAAAGCAGGTTTATTATTATCTAATCCATTAATTCTGCAGTTCAGTAAAGAGTCATCATTATTTATTGATTTTGAAGTTGATAAAATACAGTCATGTTGACTTCTTAATAAATGAACTTTTTTTCTTGACGTTTCATTTGTTATCCATTTATTTTTTTTATCAACAGTAAAAAAATCTTTTGATATTGCAATTTTCGCTGTAACGAATGGTATAAATAATTTTTTATTAAGAAAGTAACTTTTATAAAATTTATTATATTTTTTAATCCGAATTAATCTACTTTTTATTCCATTTTGATTTAAAATTTTTTTTGCTTTTTTAAAAGTTCTTGTATCCGGATCTTCAAATGCATAAAAAACTTTTTTTATTTTTTTTTTTATGATTATATTTGTACATGGCGGTGTTTTACCATAATGAGTGCATGGTTCTAATGTTGTATATAAAGATGCTCCTGAACAATCCTTTAAATTATTTAAGGCATTAAATTCTGAGTGAGGCCTTCCATGTATTGACGTTACTCCAGATGATATAATTGTATCATTTTTTACAATCACGGTTCCTACAGAGGGATTTAGTTTTGTTTGACCCAAATTTATCTCAGCTAATTGAAAAGCAAGATTTAGATAATAATTATGATTTATTATCATCTAAGTTGCCTACAAACTGTTCAAAATCTTTTGCTTCTTTGAAATTTTTGTAAACGGAAGCAAAACGAACATATGCAACCTTATCTAGAGACGACAAACCATCCATAATAAATTTTCCGATTGTTGGTGTAGGAATCTCACTTTCACCAAGTCCCTCTAAATTTCTAACTATTTTTGAAATAAATTTTTCTATAGTTTCTGAATCAATTGGTCTTTTTCTTGTAGCTATTCTAATAGATTTTGAAATTTTATCTCTATCAAATGGTTCTCTTTTACCATTCCCTTTTATAACAGTTAATTCTTGAAATTGAACACGCTCAAAAGTAGTAAACCTCTCTTTTCTATCACAACCACACAATCTTCGTCTTCTTATAGCTGTACCATCTTCTGTTGGTCTAGAGTCAACTACCGATGTATCTTTTTCTCTACAAAATGGACAAAGCATAAATTAATTAATTTCCATATATAGGAAAAGTAGAGCAAAGGTCAATAATCTCTTTTTTTACTTCATTTTCTATTTTTGAATTATCAGATTTATTTTCACTTAAACCTTTAACTACTTTATAAATTAAATCTGCAATTAATTTAAATTCCTCTTCTTTAAAACCTCTCGTAGTACAAGCAGGTGTGCCTAGTCTAATTCCAGATGTTATAAATGGGCTTTCAGTATCAAATGGGATTCCATTTTTATTACAAGTTATATTTGCTCTACCTAATGAAGCTTGAGCATCTTTTCCATTTACTTTAAAGGATCTTAAGTCAAGAAGCATTAAATGTGTGTCAGTTCCACCTGAAAAAATTTTAAATCCTTTTTCAGTCAATCGGTTTGATAAAACTTTTGCATTTTTAATTACATTTTTCGTGTATGTTTTAAATTCATCTGACAAAGCTTCTTTAAAACAAACCGCCTTAGCAGCTATTACATGCATAAGCGGTCCACCTTGTAAACCAGGAAAAATTGCACTATTAAATTTTTTTGCTAACTCCTCATTGTTTGTTAAAATTATTCCACCTCTTGGACCTCTTAAAACTTTATGAGTTGTTGAAGTTACAACATCAGCATATTTAGTAGGATTAGGATAGGCACCTCCTGCAACTAGACCCGAAAAATGTGCCATATCAACTAAAAGATATGCTCCAACTTTATCGGATATCTCTCTAAATTTTTTAAAATCAATTATCCTTGAGTAAGCACTGCCCCCGGCAATTATAAGTTTTGGTTTATTTTCTATAGCAAGTTTTTCAACAGCTTTATAATCAATTAAGCCTGTTTCTTTATCAACTTCATAATGAAGTGCGTTAAACCATTTACCAGATTGGGCTGGTTTAGCTCCGTGGGTCAAATGTCCACCAGAATTTAAACTCATTGCTAAAGTAGTGTCACCTGGTTTTAAAAGCGCCAAATAAACAGCACCATTAGCTTGTGCACCAGAGTGTGGTTGCACATTTGCAAATTTACAATCAAATAATTTCTTAGCTCGCTCAATAGCTAAATTTTCAGAAACATCAACATGCTCGCAACCACCATAATATCTTTTTGAAGGATAACCTTCAGCATACTTATTTGTTAAAATTGAACCCTGAGCTTCCAAAACTGCTTTTGAAACAATATTTTCTGATGCGATTAATTCGATATGGTTTTGTTGTCTGTTAAATTCATCTCGAATTGAATTGTAAAGTTCTTTATCTGCATCTTGAAGCTTTAATTTAAAAAAACTATTTAAGTATTTATCTAATTTAATTACTGACATTATATCTTTTTAACCCTTTTTAAGTGTCTACCACCTTCAAATTTAGTTTTTAAAAATAAATCTACTAACCTCAATGATAGACTTTTTTTCGTTAATCTTGCACCTAAAGCAATTATATTAGCATTATTGTGTTGTCTAGACAATCTAGTAGACTTAGGATTATAGCAAACAGCAGCTCTTATATCTTTGATTTTATTAGCACTTATTGCCATACCTGTTCCAGAACCGCACACCAGTATCCCAACATCGCTTTTTTTAGCTTTGACTCGCTTCGCCAGTCGCTTTGCGTAATCTGGATAATCTACTGATTTGTCATTATATGGACCTACATCGAAAATTGATAAGTGTTTATTTATAAGATAATCTTTTATTATCTCTTTTAAACTATAACCAGCGTGATCTGAAGCAATGCAAATTTTTTTAAATAAAAAATTCAATTTAATTAAATTTATAATCTAACACGCAAGCAACAAGATGAATTCTATTTTCTTCACCTCCATTAAATGCATTGTGATACTTAGTATTATTTGTAATCCAAACGGACCCATCAGCCGGCATGTGTTTAGCAACATTATCTATTACCATTAAGCATCCTGGATTTGTTATTATTGGAATATGCAATCTTGGCTCTGGATCTCTATGCCAGCTTAAGGTTGATCTTGGTTCTTTTAATAAAATTCTTACCCTACCTAATTTGTATTTGGATGATAAAACATCAAATACCTCTTTAAAATATGTATTTTCATAGTCAGGTATAAATTCTGAATAAGCTGACTCATTAATATGTACATCTCTTGCCACCTCTTTTCCCGATTTGTCAGGCTTAGTCCAATATACTCCTCTTGCCTTGTGACCTTTAACTGATTCTGGATCTCCAGGTATTCTAGTTAAACATATCGCACCAAAATGAGGAATTCCCCCTCCGTCATCAAATTTTTTAGTTTTTACGATTTGGTTGTAAGCTTCTTGAAGTTTATTAATATCAAATTTAATACTTTGCTTTTGAAAGTCTGAAAAATTTAAAATTTTTTTATCATTTTTTAAATTTAGGTCTACTATGTTTTTTGAATCTAATGCCATCTATTATTGTTATTTATCTCTTTGTAATATATATTTGTATAATACATTTGTCGCATAATACATTAAATAAATAAAGTATGATTACCGGAAAATATCCTAGTTTAAGACTTCGTAGAACCAGAAAATATGACTGGTCTAGAAGACTAATTCAAGAAAATAACTTATCTAGCAGTGATTTAATATATCCCATCTTTCTGATTGAAGGTAAAAATAAGAAACAACCCATAAAATCAATGCCTGGCGTTTATAGATATTCCATAGATAAGTTAGGAAAGGTTATAAGTAATGTTATCAAACACGAGATACCAATGGTAGCTCTTTTTCCATCAACACCAAATAATAAGAAAGATAATTATGGTTCAGAAGCATTTAATGAGGATAACTTGGTGTGTAAAGCTTTAAGATACATAAAAAAAAGATTTAAGAATAACATTGGAGTAATGTCTGATATTGCTTTAGATCCATATACAACTCATGGACACGATGGGTTACTAAAAAATAATTTTGTAGTTAATGATGAGACCGTTGACGTTTTAATAAAACAATCAATACTTCAAGCACAAATGGGGTGTGATGTCATAGCGCCATCAGATATGATGGACGGAAGAATAGGAAAAATTAGAAAATCTTTAGATAAAAATAAATTTTATGATGTTCAAATTCTTTCTTATGCAGTTAAATACGCTTCAAATTTCTACGGACCGTTTAGGGATGCTGTTGGATCAAAAAAATCTTTAAAAGGTGATAAAAAAAATTATCAAATGGATTTCTCGAACAGTAATGAGTCTTTACGAGAGGTAGCCTTAGATATTAAAGAAGGCGCTGATATGGTTATGGTTAAACCTGGATTACCTTATTTAGATATAATACAAAAGGTAAAAGAGCACTTTAAAATACCAGTCTTAGCTTATCAAGTTTCTGGTGAATATAGTTTGATTAAAAATGGGATTAAAAACAAATTAATAGAAGAGGACTCAATAATTGAAAGTCTACTTTGTTTTAAAAGAGCTGGTGCGTCAGCTATCGTCTCTTATTTTGCATTAGATATTGCAAAAAAAATAAAAATTTAATTAAAATAATTTTCAAGAATTAAACGAGATTTAGGAAAAATTAAGTTATTTGGTATAAAAAATTTATTAAGTAATACTTGCCTTGTAAAATAAAGTGATTTTCGAATAATTAAATTTGTAAAATTTTCAGGTATTTCTTTTTGTATCAAATAATTTGGAATTTCATAAGTATATCCATCAATTTTAATTTTAAGAAAATCTTTATCAGTATTGATATTTTTTAAATGTTCAACTAAATTTGTGTCATAGCCTAAATTTTTAATAAGGTTAATTTCAAAAAAGATATATAAAAAAATCCAATTTTCTAAATTAATAGAATTAATTAAATTTTCAAAAGAATTATAGATTTTTTTATTAGGTTGTGAGTCAGGTAGTAAAATATTTAATAAAGAACAAATAGAAATTAGTGCAGATGTTCTTTCTTTGTCATTAAAATATAAAGGTGATATCGGCTTGATAAGCTCAGTTTTAAAATAACCTATTTTATTTTCACTTTTTGATGAGTGGGATACAAAAAGTTTATTAGAAATTTGTAAGTAGTTTCTTACCTTCCTTGATGTTCCTCCATAAACTATACCGTCTAATTTACCTTTTTTTTGTGTAAAAATATTAATGATGTTTGCGTTTTCTCTAAATTTTCTTTTTGATAATAAATAACATTCATCTTCCCAAATCATATATTTAAAATTTTTAAAAGTTTTGCAGCAGCATTTTGTTGAGCATTTTTTTTTGATGAGCCTATGCCTACTATTTTTTTCGAATTTGGTATTTGAACTTCTGTTTTAAATAATGGCCTATGTTGTGGTCCAGTTTTTTTAAAAAAAAGGTATTTTGGAAGCTCTTTAAATTTTTTTAAACTAAATTCTTGTAGTTTAGTCTTTGAGTCAATAAGGGTAATAGTAGATTTTAATAAATATTCTTCCCAAAAAATAAGTATGAATTTTTCAACTGATTTAAAACCTCCATCTAAATATATTGCTCCAACAATTGCTTCTAAACAGTCACTACTAATTTTATCTGCCGACCTCTCAAGTTTTTTATGAGAAGCACCTAATAATATAAATTTTTTAAGATTAATTTTTTTAGCTATAAGTAAACAAGTTTTTTTATTAACCAAATTAGCAAATTTTTTATCAATTATTCCCTCTTTCTCATCAGGAAATTTTTCAAGAAGTTTTTCAGAAATTATTAAACCAAGGACTCTATCTCCTAAAAATTCTAATTTTTCATTGTTAATAGTATTATTAAAACTTTTATGAGTTAATGCTTTTTCTAATATAGATATTTTTTTAAAATTATACTTAATTATTTTTTCTAACTCTTTTAATTTCTTTTCCATTATAATTTCTTTAAAAATCTATCTAATCGAAACGATTTATTTATATTCCAAAATTTCATCAAACTGCTTATTTTAGTATCGTTTGAAAAAAAAATTATTTTAGCTTCACCTACTAGATTTATAGTATTAACATATCCTACACTATCAAGATATCTACTATCTTTTGAGCAATCTCTATTATCACCTAATAAAAAAAAATGATCTTTTGGAACATTAAATTTTTTAGAATTTTGTAAAGTACCTTTTTTTTTATAACTAACTAAGTGTTGGACCCCATTGGGTAAAGTTTCAATAAACGTATTTGTTTCTAGCAAAAAATTTCCACATCTTATAATTTCTTTATTTTTTATCTGCTTTCTTAAAATTTTTTTATCATTAATTAATATATTGCCATTAACAAATTGGATTGTGTCACCAGGTATTCCTATTAATCTTTTGATGTAATCCGTTCTATTATCAGCTGGTGTTTTAAATACCACTAGATCTCCTCTTTGTGGTAATTTTGAAAAAAAACGTTTGTTAGTTACATTTGGACTAAAAGGAAATGAATGCTTGCTATAACCATAAGTGTATTTCGAAACAAATATACGATCACCAACTAGTAAAGTGGGTTCCATTGAGGATGAGGGTATATAGAAGGGTTGAAAAAACAAAGATCTTATCAAAATTGCTATTATTAATGCACCTATTAAGGTTTTTGCATTGTCGAAAATTACGTTTATTAATTTTTTTGTATTCATTTTGTTATCGTTACAAAAGCTACTGCATATTTTTTTTCATCAGAAAGTGATAAAGAAATTTTTGTTTTTTTCCCTTTAAATTTTTTATAAAGTATTTTCTTTGATTGACCGATGACATTGATGTAAGGTTTGCCTGATTTCTTGTTTAAAACTACTATCTCATTAAAATTTATACCATTTGCTATTCCCGTTCCTAATGCTTTTGAAAATGCTTCTTTTGCTGCAAATCTTTTTGCATAACAATGGGTACTATTATTATTATTTTTACATTTTAAAATTTCTTTTTCATTAAAAATACGATGAACGAAATTTTTATTTTTTAAAGAATTTTTTATTCTATCAATACTTATTATGTCAGTTCCAATACCAAAAATATTCATTATTTTAAAATTCTCTTAAATTTTTTTATTGATGAGGGCATTCCCTCAAATATTGACTCTCCGATTAAAAAATGACCAATATTGAATTCTTTTATACCCTTAATTTTAGATAATATCTTTGCTGATATGTATGTTAGTCCATGTCCTGCATGAACCTCTAGACCTAGTTTATTACCTTTATCGACAGCTGCCTGTATTTTTTTTAGTTCATTTTTATAATTTCTTTTCTTATTTATTAAGTTGCAAAGTTTACCAGTATGTATTTCTACACAGTTAGCACCTAATTTTTTTGCATTTTCTAAATCCTTTAAACTCGGCTCTATAAAAAGACTTATGCGAGAATTATTTTTCTTTAATCTTTTAATTAATATTTTTAAAAAATTTTTATTATAATTTAAATTTAGTCCACCCTCAGTTGTAATTTCTTTTCTTTTTTCTGGAACTATACATATGTAAGGCGGTTTACTTCTAGAGGCTATTCTTAACATCTCTTTAGTAGCCGCGATTTCAAGATTAAGCGGTATCTTTAACTCTTTAATAATTTTTTTTAGGTCAAATTCATTTATATGTCTTCTATCTTCTCTTAAATGAATTGTAACAGAATCTGCACCGTTCTTTTCGGCTAATTTTGCTGCTCTTAAAGGGCTTGGATAATTCTCTCCTCTAGCGTTTCTAACAGTTGCAACGTGATCTATATTTACACCTAAACGAATTCTTTTCATTAAAGACTTCTACTTCCAGGTTTCACTGCTTCTATTGATGATAACTCCTTGGGTAAATTATCTTTACTATAAGTTGGAATATTTAATTCTACTTGTGAAATAATTTTTTCTTTTATTTCAGATTTACCGTTAGATCTATTTATAATACATGCATAACCAACTACTTTTGCATTGTTTTGGTAAACTAATTTTGAACATTCTATACTAGATTTTCCAGTAGTAATTACATCTTCTACAATTAAAACTTTATCATTTTCTTTGATCTTAAAACCCCTTCTTAAGTTAAATTCACCATCAACTCTCTCAGAAAATATAGTTTTTTTATTTAAAATTTTTCCCAACTCATAACCAATGATTACTCCCCCCATGGCAGGAGACAATATTAAATTAAAGTCTTTAAATTCTTCTTTAATCTTACTTGCAAGAGACTCACAAATTTTTACTGCTTTATTTGGCTTGCTCATTAATTGAGCACATTGAACATATTTTGAACTATGTAAACCTGAGGAAAGTATAAAATGACCTTCAATTAAAGCGTTAGTTTCTTTTAAAATTTTCAAAGATTCTTTTAATGAAATCATTTTTTTTATGTTTGTGTCGAATTATCTTAAATTTTAAATTACTTTGCTTTATTTGACTTATCAAGTTTGTAAAATTTTTCAAATCTTTAATTTGAAGATCAAATGAGAACGTTAAATGTTCCTTTCTTCTTTTGATAATTTCTAAATTAACAATATTGCCTTTATTAAGACCTATAAGCGAGGTGATATGACCCAAAACACCAGGCTTATGAGGTAGATCAACTTCTATTGTACTAGAATAGTTTTTTTTTGTAATTTTTGAATTTTCAGTTGATTTATCTTGCCAATATCTACGTATAGCGGAACGAGCTTTTCCAGTTGCTGATGATGAAAGCCAGTGCAACGATGGAGATGCGTTTTTTGATGTTTCGATATTAACAAGATCGCCATTTTTTAAAATAGTTTGAAGAGTTACATGTCTACCATTTACGGTACAACTTATTGCACTATTACCAATTTTTGTATGCACTGCGTAAGCAAAATCAATTGGTGTTGCTTTTTTTGGTAACTTAATAACTGCTCCATTAGGTGTAAAACAAAAAACATTTTCTTGGAACATCTGTAATTTTGTAAATTCATAATAGTGTTCAGGACTAGTACCTGCTTCAATTATCTCGACGAGATCTCTTAGCCAATCGTACTCTTTCCATGATAGTTCAGAAAACTTTTCAGAAGATTTATACTTCCAATGAGATGCTATTCCTCTTTGAGCGAATTCATGCATGTCATGAGTTCTAATTTGTATTTCAATTCTATTATTTTTTGGACCTATTACTGCAGTATGTATTGATTTATATTTATTTATTTTTGGAGTCGAAATATAATCTTTAAACTTTCCAGGTATAGTCGAGAACCTGCTATGAAAAATTCCTAAAGTTTTGTAACAATCTTCAATATTTTTAACTATTACTCTAAAACCAATTATATCAGTAAGCTGTTCAAGTGATATTTTTTTGTTTTGAATCTTTCTCCAAATTGAAAACGGAGTTTTTTCACGACCTGTTATCGTAGCTGTTATACCCTCATTTTTTAAAATTTCGATTAATTGTTGTGAAATAGATTTAAACGTATCTTCTGTATTATTTTTTATAAAATTTAATCTTTCTAAAATCAAATCTCTTGCTGGTTTATTTAAGACAGAAAATGATAAATCTTCCAATTCATCTCGAATTCTATTCATTCCCATTCTATCAGCTAAAGGAGCATAGATTTCCATTGTTTCTTTTGCTTTTCTTATAATTTTATCTTTATCTTTTACAAATTGTATTGTTCTCATGTTATGTAGTCTATCTGCTAATTTAACAAGTAGAACTCTAATATCTTTTGAAGTAGCAAGAATTAATTTTCTAAAGTTTTCAGCTTTTGAATCGGTTGACGCTTTATCTTCTAACGCTGAAATTTTTGTAACTCCCTCCACTAGATTTGCAACTTCTTCTCCAAATTCTTTTTTTACAGTGTCATAAGTTACATTAGTATCTTCTATCGTATCGTGGAGTAACCCAGTAGTAATTGTTGCGCTATCTAATTTTAGTTCTGTCAATATTTTAGCTACTGCTACAGGATGTATTATATAAGGAACACCCTCATCTCTTTTTTGATTTTGATGTGCTTCTAATGCAAAATTATAAGCTTTACTTAAGGACTCTGAATTCAAAAACCTATTGTATGATTTAATTTGATCAATTAATTCGTTATTGTTAATCATTGATTAATATTAACATTTTTCTGCAATCTTGTAATCTCTATCCTAGATTTTTGACTAAGACTATTTATCAAAAAATGAGCCTTTTTCTTTATAATTGGATGAGACCAATTAGGATCTATTTGAGAAATAGGGAATAAAACAAAATTTCTTAGGTGACATTTTGGATGGGGTAAAATTAAATCATTTGTTATTTTTATCTCACCATTAAAATCTATTATATCTATATCTATTATCCTAGGATCATTCTTTTTTGATCTAATTCTACCTAATTTTTTTTCAATTAATTTTATTTTTTTTAATAAGTCTAGATATTCGTTTTTAAAATCAATTGTTAATCCAATATTAATAAATTTTGGAAAGTTTCGGTTTGGATAAGATGGTGTTTCATAAAAATTTGAAACTTTTTTAATTTTGACTCTTGACTCGACTAAAAGACTCAAGGCAATCGATATATTATCAAATCTTGTACCATATTTTGAATCTAAATTGGATCCAATATTTAAATGTATCATTTGTTATTTTTGCTAAGCAATCTTGCTTTTTCTCTATTCCAATCTCTTGTTTTTTTAACTTGCCTTTTATCATATAATTTTTTTCCCTTAGCTACTGCTATCTCAACTTTTACTTTTCCTTTTAAGAAATATAACTTAGTCGGTATTAAAGTTAATCCTTCTTGGTTAATTCTTCCGATTAGTTTATTGATTTCTTTCTTATTTAATAAAAGTTTTCTATCTCCTTTAGGATCATGGTTGTTGTAAGATGATTGTCTATATAAAGGTATATTTGAATTAATTAAATATAGTTCCCCATTATTGTCAACAGCGTAGGAGTCTGCTATACTCCCCTTTCCATCTCTCAATGATTTTACTTCAGAACCCTTTAAGACTATTCCTGCTTCTAATAATTCAATAAAAAAATAATTAAAGCTTGCTTTTCTATTTAAACAAATAATTTTTTGACCAGGAACTATTTTTTGTTTCATTAAAGTAACTTAGCGACTTTAAGCGCATCAGAAACTTTTTTCTTAGTTTCTTCTCTTATTTCAACTAACGGCAATCTTACTGTAGGTTTGCACATGCCAAGTAATGAGGCGGCATATTTAACTGGTGAAGGGTTACTTTCAATAAAAAGTGATGAATGAAGTGGTTGAAGTAACTTGTCTAACTCTGAGGCCTTGCTGATATTTTGAACACAAGCATTCTGAAAATCAGAAGAGAGCTTTGCTGCAACATTCGCTGTAACTCCTATTGCCCCTACTCCACCACGTTTGTTAAATTCAAAAGCATTATCATCATTCCCGGTGAGTTGAATAAATTCTTTTCCCATTGCTTTCAGTTGTTGATTTACTCTGTTAAGATCTCCGGTAGCATCCTTAACGCCTTTAATATTATCTAACTCGTAAAGTCTAGCCATCGTGTCTACACTCATATCGATGACCGATCTAGAAGGAATATTATAAATAATGATTGGAATTCCAACACTGTCATTTATTTTTTTATAGTGCTGGTACAAACCTTCTTGAGTTGGTTTGTTATAATAAGGTGTGACCACTAATAGAGCATCAGATCCTGCTTTCTCTGCAAATTTGGATAATTCGATTGCTTCATCTGTAGAGTTAGATCCTGTTCCTGCAATTACTGGAATTTTTCCTTTGCATTCTTTTACTGCAATTTCGATTATCCTTTTATGTTCATTATGAGATAATGTTGGAGACTCACCAGTCGTTCCTCCTGGTACAACTCCATTTGTACCACTTTCCAAATGGTAATTTAGCAATTTGATATAAGTATCTTCACTAAGGTTATCACCTTCAAAAGGGGTAATTAAAGCTACAATTGATCCTTTAAGCATAAAACAAAATAAGATAAATAAGTCTTAACTTATGACCAATAAATTAATTAGTCTAGTAATAATAATAATTATTTTATCAATTGGTCATAGTTATTCAGACGAACAATTCCTACTCCCGAAAGAAAAACCTTCAATATTTAAAAAAATTAACAAGGATCCAGGTAAAAACTTTTTAAGTAACCTACCACAAAAAAAACCTTTAATTAATCAACAAGAGAAGGAAAAGGAGAAAATTGTTAAAAATGAGATAAAAACAAAAATAGAAGAAAAAAAAGAAATAAAAAAGGTTGAAACTGTTAAAAAGAAAAGTTCATTCGTTTTTCCTCAAAAAAAGCCTGCTATTTATAAAACAACAACTAAGACTGCAGAAAAATCAAAAATTTTAAAACAAAAAGATTTTGAAAAGGCAAAAGAAACAATTCAATTTATTAAAGATAAAAAATGGAATAGTGCACTTAAAAGTTCCGCAAGGGTAAAAGATAAAGAATTTAGAAATCTCATTACTTGGATGCATCTTAAAACAACAAGGAATGGAGCATCTTTCAATGAATATAAAAAATTTATAGAACAAAATGGAGATTATCCTAGAATAAACAGGATAAGATACTTAGCTGAGGAAAAAATCTATCTAAAAAATAATTCTCCTACTTCAATAATTAATTGGTTTGAAAAATATCCACCACTTGGAGGATTAGGTAAAATAAAACTAGCTGAAGCATATCTTGAAAAAGGTCAGAATGATAAAGTCAAAAAATTAATTAAAGAAGGATGGATAACCGCTCAAATTAGAAAAAATGACCTTGGATATTATAGGGCAAAATTCAAAAAATTTATTGACTCCGATGATCATATTAAACGAGCAGATTATTTAGCTTGGGAGAGAAAGTATTGGGATCTAAAAAGAATGTTAAAATATTTACCAACAGATCAAAGAGCACTTTATAATGCGCGACAAATTTTAATGAGTAATTCTTATGGTGTAGATAATGCGATAAATAAAGTTCCTCAATATCTTAAAGAAGACCCTGGTCTAGAATTTGATAGACTTAGATGGAGAAATCGCAGGGGAAGATTAGATGGATCTTTAGAAATTTTATATCGGAATTCACTTAAAACAGAAAATCAAATGGTCCGACCAGATAAGTGGTGGGATCAAAGAGAAAGTGTTGTGAGAAGTTTAATTTATAAAAAAAGATATAAAACTGCATACAAAATTTCAAGTGAACACGCTTTATCTGCAGGCCCTTCTTTTGCTGAAGCAGAATGGCTCTCTGGATGGATAGCAATTACATTTTTAAATTCACCGGAATATGCCATAAATCATTTTCAAAATTTTTATAATAATGTTGGATATCCAATAAGTTTAGCAAGAGGTGCTTATTGGTTAGGAGCTTCATATGAATTATTAAATGAAACTGAGTTGTCTAAACAATTTTATTCAGAGGCCGCTAATTTTCCGATGACATATTACGGACAACTTGCATTTAATAAGATTAATCCTGGTGGAAATTTTGAACTTAAAGATCAAAGCTCATTCGATAAAGATTATGAAAAAGAATTTAAAAAAAATAAATTAATTAGACATTTAATTTTATTAAAAGAGTTAAACGCAACTCAATTAGGAAAAGATATTTTTAAACATCTAGCTGATCTGAATGTTGAAAAAGGTAGTGAAGTTCTAGCTGCGGATTTAGCTACAAGTTTGGAAAGATACGATTTTGCTATTCAGATTTCAAAAAAAGCATCATATGAAAAAAGATTTTACAATAAATATAACTATCCAATAATTGCAACACCAAAAGTGATAAACAATAAAACTATGCCTAAATCAGAAGTTATTTTAGCTATTATTCGTCAGGAAAGTGAATTTGATAAAAGTGCGAATAGTTGGGCAGGAGCTAGAGGTATGATGCAATTAATGAAATACACTGCAAAAATTGTTGCAAAACAAGCTAAGTTACCTTATCGATTAAGTAAATTAACTACTGATCCAGAATACAATATTAAACTTGGCTCGTATTACTTTAATTCATTAATTGAAGACTATAATGGAGTTTATCCTTTTGCGATTGCGGCATACAATGCTGGACCTAATAGAGTTAAAACATGGAGAAGAGTTAACGGAGATCCATCTATAGGACAAATTTCATACGTTAATTGGATTGAACAAATTAGGTTTGAGGAAACTAGAAATTACGTGCAAAGAGTTTTAGAAAACATAAATGTTTACAAATATATACTTAGCAAAGAGCCGGTAAAAATTGACAGTTATTTTAATTAATTTCATGGCGGAAGAGGAGAGATTCGAACTCTCGGTACGATGTTACTCGTACGGTTAGTTAGCAACCAACTGGTTTAAACCGCTCACCCACTCTTCCTTTCAAACAAGCTAATTTAGTACTAATTATTAATTAATTACCTTATAAATCAATAAAAAAAATGGTCAAATGAAGAAAAATTTATTCAAAGGAATTTCTTTTACTGTAGGTGCATCTCTTTGGTGGGGTATAATTGGGGTTATATACTTCAATTTCGTTTCTTATGCATCACCAATAGAGTTAACTATTCATAGAACTATTTGGACAGCCTTATTATTAGTTATTACTACATCTTATTATACTAAATGGAATGAATTTAAGAAAATAATCAAATATAAAATAAATATATTTATCTTATTTTTAACAGGTCTGCTTGTTTCAATAAATTGGTTTACATGGCTTTATGCTGTGAGCACTAATAATCTACTAGACTCGGCTCTAGGATATTATATTTTTCCAATATTAAGTGTATTTCTTGGGATAATTTTTTTAAAAGAAAAATATAATCGAAATAAAATTATTTCAGTCGTTTTAGTAATTTTTGCACTAATTTATTTTCTTATAAAACTAGGTGAAGTACCCTGGATTGGGATTGCAGTAGCTCTAACGTTTAGTTTATACGGTTTAATAAGAAAAAAAGTAAAGGTTAGCTCAGATATAGGTTTGCTTGTAGAAACTTTACTTCTAACACCAATAGCGATTACACTTTTTATTTTTTTAATAAATAATGATTTAAATATTTTCTCAATGAATGAACCGCTTCTATCTTTTTATCTATTTTGGGCTGGTTTAATGACTTTAATACCACTTTTTTGGTATACCAAAGGTTTTGAATTAATAGGAATTGGACCAGCTAGCATGATATTTTTTCTTACTCCTACTGCACAATTTTTCTTGGGATTATTTTATTTTGATGAACCGTTAGTTTTAAATGAGTTAATTGTATTTATTTTTATTTGGTTAGCTGTAATAATTTATTTAAATGAACTTCGTAAAGAATAAAAAATTATAAATAAAAATTGAGTTATTATCGCTATTGCAAAAGAAATAAAAAGCAGATTGGCTGTAATAATTGAACTAAAAAATTTAATAGGTAATAAATTTCCAACTAAGATACTTGTTTTAAAATCCATACTTGGAAAAAATAATAATCCTAAAATTAATGCACTTGAAATAGATAAATATGATAATTTGACATTAATTTTCTTCTTAAAAAAACCATAAAAAATTGTAACTACTGCCGCACAACAAAACAAATCTGCCAATAGAAACAAATACAAAATGCTATACCCTTTTGACGCTATGATAAAAACTAAAATACTTATAAATAAAACTATATAGTTTGTATTATTTTTTAAGGAATTTGCAAATATTGGTTTACTTATTTGATTTCCATTTACAATAAAGATGCTTGAGATTGCATTTATTAGTGTATCTATTGTGCTCAATGTTAAGGCTAAAGCTAAAACTAAAATTAATATGATTAATAAATAATTATTTGACAATATTAAATCAAAAAAAGCTAAATCAGGTTTTACTTTTGGATTTAAAGAGAAAGAAACAAGTCCTGTGTATCCCATCCATAAAACAATTAAGAATATTAATATTGAAGAATAAATTAAACTTTTTTTTAAAATTAAATCATTTTTTGCAGCAAATACTCTCTGCCAATTTCCTTGATGAAATAAATTTGTTGCAGCAACAGCTATAAAAAAAGTTAGACCAGCTGTATAATTCGGTAAATATTTTCCACTTACAAGTTTTGGTGATTTTTCCTCGATTAATTTAAAACTATTTATCTCTAAGTTTCCGAGAATTAAAATCACAGAGGCAAAAATTAGAGTTGCTATTATAATAAATTGATATTTGTCAGTAATTATTGAAAGCTTAAACCCACCTTTTAATATATAAAGCAAACAAATTATTAAAGTTAAAGCTGACGTAATCCATAGCGGTGTTTTAGAAATAAAATTTAACAAAAAGGCGATTGCTGTAACTTCAGCTATTAAAAAAATGATTAAATAGAATAATATTAAAAATAAACTTACTTTAAGAATACCTAAGCCAAATCGTTTTTTAATGAATTCTGTTAAAGATAATCCCTTTGGAAACTCTTTTCTAATTTTTGGTCCAAAATTGTATAATAATAGCATTGGTGTTGTAGTACCTAATGCATATCCTATTACTGCTCCTAAACCTCCCCATGTAGCGGCTGAGGCTGGACCAAATAATATCCATGCTCCCAAAGCAGATGCAGCTAAACTTGTTGTCAATGAAAATGTATTTTCATCTCTATTTCCAATTATATAATTTTTATTATCAATAGTTTTTTTTGAGTTTAGATACCCTAGTCCTATAAAAAAAAGACCAACTATTATAGTAACGATTAGTGATGTTTGTACTGATAGATATATTTTTTCCATAAGTCCCTCACTGAATTACCGGTCAGGTTCGTCGGGTTTAATCTCAGTCCTCTAGACACCCCGTATCTTCTTTATATACTTATCTTAGGTAGCGAGTCAAATGATGCTGTATCTATTTTTGATGAGTACTCTCTTCGCATTTTCCAATCATTGCTTATTCCTGCTTGAGCTACACTTATTGCATTGCGTCCGTATTTTGCATTAGTAAAATCTATTGCTTTCATTAATGTTTTTGATTTATTTTCTAAAATGGGAGTTAACAAGTTTAATTCTTTTTCTGATGAATTTTTTAATTTTGATAAAATAATTCCTGCTTTTTGATAAAAATATCCATATTTATAAATTTTGTTTAATCCGTTTATAGCGGTTTTTACTAACTCTAAACTATTATTAGTATCTACCGGTAGTTCAATTGTTATAGAGTTTGAATAATATTTTCTATTCTTGTCAAAAGGACTTGTTCTTATAAATACTGTCACTGCTCTTGTGGTTTGTTTATCTGTTCTTATTTTTTCTGCTGCGTTCAAGCAATGAGTAGTTATTGATTCTTTCAATTTATCTAAACTTTCAACTTTTTTTCCAAAAGATCTTGATACACAACAACTTTTTCTTTTTGTTTCATCTGTTTCTAAATCAATACAAGGTATTCCCCTTAACTCCATTACCGTTTTGGCGCCTAATACATTCGTGCTTTTTTTAACCCAGGTGTTAGATATATTTTTCAATTTATATGCATTATCTATTCCGTTTTTAATATATAGCTTTGATAGTTGTCGACCAACTCCCCATACATCTGAAATTTCAAATT
>QCMS01000011.1 GCA_003213555.1 Pelagibacteraceae bacterium AG-422-I02
TTTTAATTGGAACCCATAATAAAGGAAAATTCAGAGAAATATCATATTTAATCTCAAAGAAATTTAAAAAAATCTCCCCACAAAGTCTTAAAATCAAAAGCCCAAAGGAGACAGGAAAATCGTTCATCTCTAATTCAAAATTGAAAGCAAGATACTTTTCTAAGTATGTTGATTATCCTGTGATTTCAGATGATTCTGGCTTATGCATAAAAGCTCTAAATAATAAACCAGGTATTTATTCGGCAAGACTCGCAAAAAAACATGGCAGTTTTTTAAATGCAATGAAGTTTATTATAAAAAAAATGAAATATAAAAAAAAAAGGACTGCCTTTTTTATATGCAGTCTTTCGTTTAAAAAAAAATATAAAAGGATTATAACTGTAGAAGGAAGAATAAAAGGAGAGATTTCAAATAAAATTTTAGGAAATAACGGTTTTGGTTATGACTCTATTTTTATACCAGATGGAAATAAAGTTACTTTTGGACAGATGCTTAACTCAAAAAAAATTAGAATGGATCATAGATATATTGCATTCAAAAAATTGAAGAAAATAATCAAAATTTAATAAATTTTTTATTATCAGTTTTATAAATTTGTAATTCTTGAGTAACTTTTTTATTTCGGAAACTAAAAGTACCTATTTTTCCTTTTATCTTATTTTTAAAAACAAAATCGTTTATTGAGTTAATTTCACCATTTTTTTTCCAAGCATAATATATCAATCCTAAAGCATCATATGCTAAGATTGTAATTTCATTTGGATAAACATTAAATTTTTTAAAGTACTTATTATTATATTTTTTAAATTCTTTATAATTTACAGATGGGTAGTAAAGATTTTTAATTGTATTTTCATAAAATATACTTTCATCAAACCATTGATTTATGGTAGTGAATAGAACCTTACTTTGATTAACGTCTGTGTAAACCAAAGAAGTGAGAACACTTTTTAAATTATTACCAAAGTCTATAATAATTACAGAGTCAAAATTTACATCACCAAGGGTGTAGAGTTTTTCTAATTTTTCAAGTGCCTTAATTGACTGCTCATCCTCCTTGTCTTCAAACATTTTTTTTCTTATTTTTAAATTCCTTTTTCTTTGTGAATAATTTGTTAACACTTCAATTTCTCCTGTTAATATTTCAGGATTAGGACTATAGGTAAATGTTTTTATATTTTTAAGATTTAAATTTTGTATTTTGTCTTCAATCATTTCTAAATATTTATTTTTTGGATACATGATAATTGTTTTGGTCTTTTTTTGACCATTTATAAAATTGATTAAAGCAGTAAGTTGAGACTCTAGACTTACACCAATGCTTATTACATTGTTTGAGAATTCTGGGTTTATATTAGACGGAGAAATAAATACTAAATCATTATATTTTTTAATTTGTTCAAATTCTTGATTGCTAGTCGGCCCAATTATTATTTTTACACCTAAAGAACGCATTTCATTAATGGCTAAGTCAATTTTATCTTTATTATTAAAGCCCGAGTCTCTTGGAATTATAGAAACATTTTTGTCATTAATTTCTTCTAGAGCTAATTGCAATGAATTTAAGAGTGAGTATCCTATCTCGCTGTATGATCCTGAGAGAGGTGCTAATAAACCAACTTTAAGAGTTTTATTGTTCTCATCACTTAATAGATTAAAATTAAACAAATATATTATATAAAATACAAATAAAAAAATTTTTATTTTCATAATGAAACTCTTTATTAACCATTTGTATATTGTTTCTACACCCATAGGTAATTTAGATGATATCACATTAAGAGCTTTAGATGTTTTAAAAAATTCAGACATAATTCTTTGTGAAGACACGAGACGTTCTATTAAATTATTAAATCATTATAAAATTAAAAAAAAATTGGTTTCATATCATAAATTTAACGAAAAAAAACAGTTAGGTGAAATTATAAAACATTTTAATGAGGGCAAAATTTTGTCTTTGATATCGGATGCAGGAACTCCATTACTTTCTGATCCAGGTAAAATACTTCTAAATCAATGCATTAAAAAAGGAATACATATAATTCCTATTCCTGGTGTATCCTCAATAACTTCGGCTGCCAGTGTATCAGGTTTCAACGATAAATTTTTATTTTATGGATTCTTGCCAAAAACTGTTAATGAAACAGAGAAACTTTTAAAAAAACTTTCTCAAAACGAATTTACTCAAATATTTTTTGTTCCTGTTAAAAAAATCAATTTTTATATTAAATATTTTAAGAAATTTTTCGCAGGGAGAAAAATTCTTATAGCAAAGGAAATTACTAAGTTACATGAGGTTTATTATAGGGATGAAATTAATAACTTAAAATCGTTCAATAGCCCGCTTAAAGGTGAATTAACAATAGTTATTTCCGAAAAAAATAATAAAGTAATAATTTTTGATGAAAAAAAAATTGTGAATAAAATAAAAAAATATTTAAAAAGTTACTCCTTGAAAGATACTGTAAATTTAATTTTAGAAACAGAAAAATTAAATAAAAACAAAATTTATGATTTGTGTTTAAAGATTAAAAATGAAAAAAATAATTAATTTAATATTTGCGTTGTTTCTAATTTCTTGCACCTCTGTCACACAATTTGGAGCTGGAGTAAATATTACATTTGATCCAAGAACTATAGGAATGCAAATCGATGATACAATTATGCAAAAAAATCTTTCAGCTAGATTAGCTCTTACCGATAAAAAATATTTTATATCAATACAAACAGAGGTAATTGATGGAAGAATTTTTTTATCTGGTAAAGTTGTTGAGCCCGAGGAAAAAATTAGAATAACTAAAATGGCATGGGAAACTAATGGGGCAAGATCAGTTAAAAATGCGATCACTATAAAAGGTCAAAGTAATTTTAAAAGCACTGCAAAAGATATTTTAATAACAAGTCAATTAAGAACCGCTCTGATTTTAAATAAAACTACTAAAGCAAGAAATTATACTCTAGAAACTGTGAATAAGAATATTTATATTTTTGGTATAGCTATGGATGAAATAGAAAAAAAAGAAGTAATAAATGAAGCAAATAAAATCTATGACGTTAAAGAGGTGATCCCATCAATTTATCTTGCAACAGAGTTAAGCAGAACTAAAATTAATTAGAGTAATCAATTACGTCTGAAGAATAAGCTGCTATAGAAGCTAAATTTAAAATTTCAGATGTACTAGCTCGTAAAGGAGCAACTTCTATGGGTTGACCTAACCCTATTAGTAACGGACCAATATTTTTTCCGCCACCAAAAACTTTCATAAGTTTTGTTGAAATTGCAGCGCTATGCAAAGCAGGCATTATTAAAACATTTGCATTTCCAACAATTTTTGAAAATGGGTAAATATCTTTATAAATTGGATTTAAAGCCACATCTGGTTGCATTTCTCCATCAAAATCAAAATCAACCTTTTCTCTCTTTAATTTTTCAATCGCATCTCTAACGTGTCTTGTGTTTCTTGATAAAGGTTTACCAAAAGTTGAATGGGATAAAAAAGCCACTTTAGGTTCGAAACCAAATAAACGTGCTATTCGCACACATGATTTAGAAATATTTACTAATCTTTCTGAAGATGGTAATTCAGTTACATTTGTATCTGCTACTAATATAGTTTTTCCTTTCGAAACAATCATTGTCATTCCAAAAATTTCTTCACCTGGTCTTGCATCTACAACTTTTTTTAATTTTTCGATGGAAGCTGCGTAATGTCGGATATTTCCAGTAACCATAGCATCAGCATCTTTACAAGCAATCATAGACGATCCCCATGCAATTCTATCATTCCTTACTAAACGATCCACATCTCTTTCTAGTTGTCCCTCTCTTTGAAGCCTTTTGTAAAGATGTTTAACATATCTCTCTCTTTTTTCTTTATCTGTAGAGTTAACAATTTCAATTTTGTAATTTTGATCTAGACCTATTTTTTTTAACTGTTCTTTCACTCTATTTTCAGCACCGATCAAAATTGGAATACCTAATTTGTTTCTACCAAATTCGATTGCTGCTTTAAGCATGTTTTCATCTTCACCTTCAGCAAAAATAACTCTTTTTGGATTTTTTCTCACTTTTGCATTGATACCTTGCATTATTGACATTGATGGATCTAAACGATTTGATAACTGGTCCTTATATAGTTCTAGGTCATCAATTTTTTTTCTAGCAGCCCCACTTTTCATTGCAGCATCAGCCACTGCAGATGGGATTACGCTAATTAATCTCGGATCAAAAGTTGAAGGAATTATGTAATTTTTACCATACCTTGGTCGATCACCTCCATAAGCAGCCACAACTTCATCTGGAACGTTTTCTCTAGCTAGTAACGCAATTGCGTTAGCAGCAGCAACTTTCATTTCTTCATTAATTGCTTTGGCTCTTACATCTAAAGCTCCTCTAAAAATGTAGGGGAAACCAATAAGATTATTAACTTGATTTGGATAATCAGATCGACCTGTAGCAATGATTGCATCGTCTCTTACTTCTTGAATAAGTTCTGGTTTAATTTCTGGATCTGGGTTTGCACATGCAAATATAATTGGATTTTTTGACATAGACTTTACCATATCTTTGCTTACTACATCTTTAGCCGATAAACCAAGAAATACATCAGCATCTTTCATGGCTTCAGCAAGAGTTCTAAATTTAGTATCAATAGCAAAAGCAGATTTGAACTGGTCAATGTTTTTTCTACCTTTATAAATAACACCTTTACTGTCACACATTATGATATTTTCATTTTTAACTCCCGAGCTTTTAAATAAATTTGCACACGCTTGAGCTGAAGCCCCAGCGCCATTAACTACAACTCTTACATTTGAGATTTTTTTCTTTGAAATGTCCAAAGCGTTGATTAAAGCAGCAGTTGTTATAATTGCAGTCCCGTGTTGATCGTCATGAAAAACAGGTATGTCTAAAATCTCTTTTAATTTTTGTTCAATAACAAAACAGTCCGGAGCAGCTATATCCTCAAGGTTAATTCCACCAAATGTTCCGCTAATATTTTTTATAGTTTCTATTATTGAGTTGGTATCATTATTATTAATTTCAATATCTATAGAGTCGATATCAGCAAAACGCTTAAATAAAACTGATTTACCTTCCATTACAGGTTTAGATGCTAATGATCCAAGATTTCCTAAACCTAATATAGCAGATCCATTACTTATAACCGCAACTAGATTTCCCTTACTGGTGTAATCATATGCGAGCTCTGGATTCTTAGATATTTCTTTAACAGGCGCCGCTACACCAGGTGAATAAGCTAGAGATAAATCTCTTTTGGTTGTGAGCGGTTTTGATGAACCTATCTCAATTTTGCCTGACTTACCTTTTATATGAAAATCAAGAGCCTCTTTATCTGAATAATGGTCTATTTCTGTTTTTTTTGGCATTTAGTTTAATGAGTATGTAATATAAAAAATGATAATTCACTAAAAATTTATGGCCTAATTAAGAATTTATGAACCTACTATCTTCAGCTACTGTATTTAGTTTTTTTACATTAATAAGTAGAATTTTGGGTTATCTAAGAGATATTTTAATAGCGATATTTCTTGGAACCTCAATATTAGCCGATGCTTTTTTTGTAGCATTTAGATTGCCAAATACTTTTAGAAGGTTATTTGCTGAAGGAACATTTAATGCTGCATTTATACCTAGTTACACTTCTGCAAAAATTGAGGATAAAAAAAAAGGAAAAAAATTTGCTGATGACGTTTTAAGCTCTTTATTGTTAATTTTATTACTTATAGTCACGTTAGTAGAAATATTCACTCCATACTTAATTTATATTATTGCACCAGGTTTTTTAGAAAATCAAATCAAATTTAATTTAGCAGTTGAACTTACAAGAATTACATTTCCATTTTTATTATTTGTAAGTCTATCGTCTTTTTTTGCCGGGATCCTTAATTCTAATAATAAATTCGCAGCAGCAGCTGCTGCGCCTATCATTTTAAATGTTATTTTAATTATAAGTTTAATTTTCTCTTTCATGCAAGGATTAGATTATGTGAAGCAGCTTTCTTATGGTGTCACTATAGCGGGTGTAATACAACTAATTTTCTTAATTTTTGTATCTAAAAAATATTATTATCCTTCCCCAAATTTTAGTCTAAAGGTTAGTAAAAAAGTAAGTTTTTTTTTCCAAAAACTTTTTCCAAGTATTTTATCTTCAGGAGTCACGCAGATTAATATTTTAGTTGGAACAATTATTGCGTCTTTTCAGACAAGCGCAGTATCATATCTTTACTATGCTGATAGAATTTATCAAATTAATCTTGCAATAGCTGGAATAGCAGTTGGGACCGTTTCTTTACCAATTCTCTCTGAGGCTTTTAAAACAAAAAATGTAAAAAAAATTTCTAACATTCAAAACAGATCTTTTGAGCTTTCACTCCTATTTTCAATTCCCGCGGGTTTTGGGTTAATATTAGCTTCAAAAGAAATAGTTAGCGCATTATTTGGATATGGCTCTTTTTCTGCTAATGATGTTGAAATGACGGGTTCTGCCCTGATGTTTTTTGGGTACGGTGTGCCAGCGTTTGCTTTAATAAAAATTTTATCAAATTTTTTTTTTGCTAGAGACAATACAAAAACACCTTTTTATATTTCTTTGTTAATTGTAGTTATAAATATTTTGATCAGTGTTAGTTTTTTTAACAAAATTGGATTCATAATAATCCCAATTGCTACATCGATTTCAACTTGGGTTGGAGTTTTTATTTATATTTATTTATTACATATTAATAAAATTCTATTATTAAAAAATCAATTAATGATAAATTTACTCAAAATATTGATTTCAACTATCGTAATGTCGCTTTTGTTGCTATTTTTTTTGGATAAGTTCTCAAATTATTTAGACTATAGTTATAAATATAAAGCTGTTTATTTAATATCAATTGTTAGTTTTGTGGGTATGTTTTATTTATTATCGTGTTATTTATTTGGAATATTGAAACTTAAAAATTATAAAGCAAATTAAATGGTAACAAAAAAAATCGTATTTTCAGGTGTTCAGCCAACAGGCAATCTTCATTTAGGAAATTACTTAGGTGCTTTAAAAAATTTTGTTTTATTACAAAAAAAAATGGAATGCATTTATTGTGTTGTTGATTTACATGCAATAACTATTTTTCAAAAACCTGATATACTTCATGAAAATGTCTTAGAAACAACTGCTAGTTTTTTAGCAACAGGTTTAAATCCAGACAAAAGTATAATCTTTAATCAATCCTCTGTTTCTGGTCACGCGGAGTTAGCTTGGATTTTAAATTGTGTTTCAAGAATTGGTTGGTTAAATAGAATGACGCAATTTAAAGATAAAGCTGGATCAGATAAAGAAAAAGCTAGTGTTGGGCTTTATATTTATCCCAATCTAATGGCTGCAGATATTTTGCTTTATAAAGCTACTCATGTTCCAGTAGGAGCGGATCAAAAACAACATCTAGAATTATCTCGTGATATAGCACAAAAATTTAATAAAGATTTTAATTGTAATAATTTTTTTCCCTTACCTGAGCCATTAATATTAAAGAATATTTCTAGAATTATGAGTTTGAGGGATGGAACGAAGAAAATGAGTAAATCTGAAGAATCAGATTATTCAAGAATAAATCTGAAAGATACTGCAGATGAAATAAATAAAAAGATAAAAAAAGCAAAATCAGATTCAGACTCAATACCTGGAGAAATAAAATTATTAGAAAATAAACCAGAGGCTCTTAATCTTCTTTCTATTTATTCTGAATTAACTAAAAATTCTTTAGAAAAAATTATCACAGAAATGGCGGGAAAAGAATATTCATTTTTAAAAGCAAAATTAACTGAAGCTTTGATTGATGAAATAACACCTGTTGGAAAAGAAATTAAGAAATTACTTAAAGACAAATCACATTTGAAAAAAATTCTAAAAAAAGGCACAGAAAAAGCTAATATATTAGCTGAGGAAAACATAAAAAATATACGTGAAAAAATAGGTTTGATATAATATAAAATCATAATGATACAAACAGAAACAACACCTAATCCGGACTCCTTAAAGTTTTTGTCTGAAAAGACATTATCAACGATTGGTACCGAGGAATTTAAAAAGGAAAAACAAAATGAAATTAAAATACCTTTTATTAAAGATTTATTAAATTTCAAAGGTGTAGAACTAATTTTATTGTCTGAAAAATTTCTTTCTGTTAAGAAAAATAATGAAGTTTCGTGGAATGAGTTAAAACCTATGGTAATTTCTCATTTGAACGATTATTTTGCTAAAAATAATAAGCCTATATTGCACGAAAATAAAGAAATTACTAAAAACATAGACAATAACGATGAAACTGTGAATAAAATAAAAGAAGTTTTAGATACAAAAATACGCCCAGCTGTGGCAAGAGATGGTGGAGATATTAAATTTAAATCTTTTGAAAACGGAGTTGTAAAAGTTCAGTTACAAGGAAGCTGCTCAGGTTGTCCTAGTTCTTTATTGACTTTAAAACAAGGTGTTCAAAATCTTTTAAAACATTATGTTAAAGAGGTAAATTCGGTAGAAGCAGTGGAATGAAAAAGAAATTAAGTTATAGAGATAAACTAGTAGAGCTAGCCTATATTTACGATGTTAAAGAAATCAAAGACTATGAAAAAAGTAGAAAGAGTCTAACATCAGGTCAATTAGAGCTTATTTTAAAAAAAAATAAAATTACAATTCCAAAAGATTTTAAATCAAACTTTTTCAGAGATAATTTTATTAAACCAATTGGAAAAATTAAATCAAATTTACAAGATTTTAAAGAAAATAAGATTAAAGATAAAAATAAAGCAATAAGAAAACTAGAAAACTTAAAACTTGATACTAATAGAAAAGTTGGTCGCGCTTTTAAAGATATATGGAACCAACTTGGAAAAATCGGATTAAATTTTTTAAATATTATTCCTAAATTAGGTAGAGTATTCTACGAATTTTTTGGAGACTTATTTACTGATTTATTTCATGGGATTTACAAACAGCAAATTGAGCCACAAAAAGCTAAAACAGTTGTAATCGCTATCACAGCTGTTGCAATTTTAACAACAATTGTATTTAGCAGTTTAAATTATTTTTCTGATGGTGAACTAGTAAAAAAACCGGAGATTAAAAAAGAAGAAAAAAAATTAGAGATTAAGAAGGAAGTAAAAAAACCAGAGATTAAAAAAGAAAGAAAAAAACCAGAAAATAAAATAGAAGAGAAAAAAAAAGATGCTAAAAAATCTGATGTAAAACCAAAGCTTGAAGTTAAAAGAAAAAATGTTGATGAAGTAATTTTACCAAATTTAAATCTCAAAACAGAAACGGTACTAAATCTTTTCAAAGACGTAGAGTATGATCTAGGTAAAGTTCGAATTCAAAAGTTGGTAAAACCTATATATTTTACTCAATTTCCTAGAGATTTAGATGCTTTACAAAGTACGAAATTAAAAAAAGAGACTTTTATTAAAATAGTATTGCCTTTGATTGTTGCAGAAAATGAAAGGATACTTGCAGACAGGGGTAAGCTTTTAAAATTGTCTGATAAAAAATTTACAACTGATCTAGAAAAGCAGTGGATAAGACAAAAATTATTAGAATATAAGGTTAAAAAAGGAAATCTAAAAGAATTAGCTGTTAGAATGGATATTATACCAACCTCCATAGCACTTGCGCAAGCAGCGAAAGAAAGCGGGTGGGGTACTTCAAGATTTGCATTAGAGGGAAATGCAATTTTTGGTCAATGGACATGGAGTGGTCAAGGGATAGCACCATTAGATAGAGAAAGTAACAAAAACCACAAAATTTTAAAGTTTCCTATTTTGAGAGCGTCAGTTAAAGCTTATCAAAACAATCTTAACACACATAAAAGTTATGCTAAATTTAGGCAAAAAAGATTGTCGTTAAGAATTAAAAATAAAAAAATTAAAGGTTTAGAATTAACTGAAACTTTAAATAACTATGCTCAAACAGGATCTGAATATACTAAAATATTAAATCAGATTATAAAACAGAATAGATTAATGGACTTCGAACCTGTTAGATTAGTTAACTCTGTTAAAGAAATTGAACTGTCATCATAATTTATTTTTCTCCTATTACAAATTGTATGCCTAGCCATCTCCATAAACCACTTGGATCTCTTAAAGAACAATTAATTCTTCCTCTTTCTCCTATAAATTTTTCAGCAATCTTAATTATTAATGTATCAGAATTCTCAAATCTTATATTAGACTGTCTCCACTCATTCCCCTCATTTGAGTAACACCCTACAGATTTTAAATTTGCAATATTATCGTAAAATTCTATCTTTACATTTGGAGGATTTTTACTTTGCAAAAGGTATTTCTCTTCAGGATAAATTTTTTTATATTTAAAAGGTAAGGTTTTAGTTAACGACTTAAATCTTTTGATTTCGCCATATTTTTCATTAATTGGGTATCTTGGTAATTCATAAAAATCTTTGGTTTCATCTATCACTCCAGAATGTTGACCAAAAGCATATTTGAAACTAAAATTCTTAATAATATTTTTAAAATCAATACTGTACTCACCAAAAGGATATGAAAAAAAAATTGAGTTTTGACCTAATTGTTTTTCGAAAATTTTTATAGATTTTTCTATATCTTCTTTAATTGTATTATTACTTTCATCTACTAAATATTCATGTGTGTGACTATGATTCCCTATTTCTACAAAATCTTCTTTACTTATCTCTCTTATCTGTTCCCAATTCATGTAATTGAAAGCACCTACTTCACGAGTACTAACAAATAAGATAAAAGGAATTTTTTTAGATTTAAGAATTGGCCAAGCATTTTCATAAAAAGAAAGAAATCCATCATCGATAGTTAAAAGAATTTTTTTTTGTAATTTATTATTTATTAATTCATTTTCAAAATTTTTAGGATTTATAAATTTTATATTACTATCTTCAATAATTTTTATATGTTCTTTAAAATCACTAATTCTTATATTAGTAGAGGGATATTTATTTTCTTCAAATCTGTGATACATTAATGAAATAATACCAAAATCATCAATTTTATCTTTTGAAGTATTTGAATATAAATTGTTTTGAAAAGATAAAATAGTTATAACAAAATAAATGATAAAAGACTTTTTAATTATAAACTTCATCGGAAGCGAAAATAAGATTGGTTTGAAAGTTAATAATAATTTTTATATACATGATTTTGATCAAAATACTGATAAAGATCAGCTAATTCCCAGCATATTAAATATGATAAAAAAATACAAAGTAAATCTTGGTAAGAATTTTTCAATCATGGTTAATAGTGGGCCAGGTAGCTTTTCATCTACGAGAATTTCTTTAGCTGTAGCAAAAGGTATTAAAATATCAAAAAAAATTAACTTGTTTGGGTATAAAAATAAGGATTTGGGACATTTTAACCTTGCTAATATTGAACTTTTAATCAAAAAAAAATTAGTACAAAAAAATTTGATTAAACCAATATATTTAAGTTAAATTAAAGTTATGAATGCAATTGAACAAAAATGCCAACAAAAAGGTGTAAGACTTACAGATCAAAGAAAGATTATAGCAAAAGTATTATCAGAGTCTAAAGAAGTTTATGGTTCGAAAGATCATCCAGACGTAGATGAGTTACATAAGAGAGTAGTTGCAATAGACAAAAAAATTAGTATTGCTACAGTTTATAGAACAGTAAAGTTATTTGAGGAGTCGGGTATTTTAGAAAAACATGATTTTAAAGGTGGTAAAGCAAGGTACGAGCCATCCCTTGATGAACACCATGACCATTTAATAGACATTAATAGTGGAGAAATTATAGAATTTGTCGATAAAGATATTGAAAAACTTCAAAATGAAGTTGCAAAAAAATTAGGATATAAATTGGTTGACCATAAATTAGAGCTTTACGGCTCAAAAATAAAAAAATAATTTGCAAAAAAAAATTTTCATTAAAACTCTCGGTTGTCAAATGAATGAGTACGATAGTAATCGTATTTTAGATTTAGTAAAAAAAATAAATTACACTTCTACAAAAAATTTAAGCGTCGCAGATTGTTATGTTTTAAATACTTGCCATATAAGAGAGAAAGCAACAGATAAAGTTTACCATGAAATTGGAAGATTAAAAAAAGAGTTTAGAAATAAAACTAAACCTATAGTGCTTATAGCGGGGTGCGTAGCACAGGCAGAGGGAGATATTTTGCTAAAAAATGAAAAATATATAGATGCAGTTGTAGGTCCTCAATCTTATCACCAAATTAATAATATGATTTTGAAAGTGGAAAAAAAGCTTAAGCAAATAAATTTAACTGAATTTGATGTTATAGAAAAATTTGACACTCTTAACTGTCATAAAAATTCTGATAATAGAATTTCTTCATATTTAACAATACAAGAGGGATGTAATAAATTTTGTAAATTTTGCGTTGTACCTTACACGCGTGGTGCAGAATTTTCTCGTTCAATCAAAGAGATAGTGGAAGAGGCAAAAAATTTAAGTGAAAATGGTGCTAAGGAGATCACTCTTCTTGGTCAGAATGTTAATGCATATAACTTCGAAGGAAAGAAAATTTCAGATTTGATAATTGAAATTTCTAAAATTGATAAGCTAAAAAGAGTCAGGTATACAACATCGCATCCAGTTGATTTTACAGAAGATTTAATTGAATTATATAAAAATTGTAAAAAATTGATGCCAGTTATTCATCTTCCAGTTCAAAGTGGATCTAATAAAATATTAGAGGCAATGAATAGAAGACACTCTGTTGAAGAATATTATCAGATAATTAAAAAATTAATTAAGGTTAGACCTGATATAAAATTTTCAAGCGATTTCATTATAGGATATCCTGGTGAAAGTCATAAAGATTTTATGAAAACTATTGAATTAATGAAAAGAGTAAAGTTCATTAATTCTTTTTCTTTTATATTCAGTGCAAGGCCTGGAACTCCAGCTTTTGGTTTAGATAGAGTAAATGAAAAAATTGCCCAAAGAAGATTAACTGAATTTCAAAATGTGGCAGAAAATATAAAAAATAGTTATAGAAATAAATTAATAAATAAAACAACAAAAGTGTTATTTGAAAATAAGATAAAAAATCAAAATAAGTATTTTGGAAGAGACGAACATTTTAATTCTGTAATCGTTGAAAGTAATGAAGATTTAACAGGTTTGATAAAAAATGTTAAAATTCTAAGGGGAAATCAAAACACACTATTTGGTGAATTAAATTTAACTTTCAATCAAACTAATTATGCTGCTTAATTAAATGTCAGAAATAAGCAAATTGGATAAAAATTTAATCATAAAAAAAATTGACAACACAACAGTCAATATATCCGTAATTGACAATGAAATGTTAATGGCAATCGTGGGTGAATTTGACCAGAATTTAAAAAACTTAGCAAAGTTAACTAATACGGATATTTATTTTAGAGGAAATTCTATAACTTGCAAAGGCGATAAAGAAAAAATATTGACATTTTGTGAAGCAATTAAATTTCTAATAAATAAATATTTTTTGACGAATATTATTGAAAAAGAAGATATAGTTTTATCAGTGAAAAAAAATCTAGAAATTCATCAGACTAACGTTAAAAGTTTTAAACAATTAATTAAGACACCAAAAAAATCAGTTATAGCACGATCTGAAAAACAATCAGATTACATTAAGGCTTTAAAAGAAAACGACATAGTAATGTCACTTGGGCCAGCTGGAACAGGGAAAAGTTTTTTAGCTGTATCAGTAGCAGTTACTTTATTAATGGAAAAAAAAAATTGATAGAGTAATATTATCTAGGCCAGCTGTCGAAGCTGGCGAAAAGTTAGGCTTTCTTCCCGGCGATATGAAAGAAAAAGTAGATCCATATTTAAGACCTTTGTATGATGCGCTATACGAACTTTTTGGGGCAGAAAAAATAGATAAAAAAATTGAAATAGGTGAAATAGAAATAGCACCACTAGCATTTATGAGAGGTAGAACACTTAAAAATTGTTTTGCGATTCTAGATGAAGCACAAAATGCTACAGAAACACAAATAAAAATGTTTTTAACGAGGATAGGAGAGAATTCAAAATTAGTTGTTAATGGTGATCCAAGTCAGATAGACTTAATTAATAAAAGAGACTCAGGATTAATAATATCAAAGAAAATTCTTCAAGATATTGATGAAATTAAAATAATCGAATTTGACCATAATGATGTAGTTAGACATCCCCTTGTTTCAAAAATCATTAAAGCTTATCAAAATAAAAGCATTGATGATAAAAATTAATGTTATTTCGAAAAATAATAATTGGTTACATTACATAAAAAAACCAAACAATTACTTAGATAAAAAAATTAAAAAGTTAAATTCGAAAGTAAAAGAGTTTAAAAAAAATCAGATTTTTTTTACCTTATTACTTTCAGAAAGTAAGGAAATTAAATATTTAAATAAAAAATTTAGAAAAAAAAATAAAGCAACAGATGTATTATCATTTCCATTTTACACCAAAAAGGAATTAAATAAAAAATTAAAAACAGATAAAGAAATATATATTGGTGATATAATTATTAATTTAAATAAGATAAAAAATAAGAGAGTTCTCAAAAATTTTAAATTAGAGTTTGATCGTCTATGGATTCATGGATTGATTCATCTTTTCGGACATGATCACAAAAAAGAAAAGGAATTTTATAGAATGAGTCAAATTGAAAAAAAATATCTTAAGTTTATTAATGCTTGAAAATTATTTAAATAATAGATTTTTAACTTTATATCTTATTCCATTTATCGTTGGATCATTATCGGTATTAACTTTTGAACCATTTAATTTAACAATATTAAATTTTCTAATTTTTCCGCTTTTTTTTTATCTATTGGTTTATATAAATAAAAAATCTAAAGCAGTTTATAGAAAAAAACCTCATAAAATAAATTTATTTATATATGGTTTAGCTTTTGGTTTTGGATTTTATTTAAGCGGAATATCTTGGATAACTAATTCTCTCACATTTGATGAGAACTTTAGAGTTTTGATACCATTTGCATTAATACTTATTCCACTATTCTTGAGCTTATTTATTGGTTTTACGACTTTGTTAGTAGGATCATATCTAAAATTAAATTTTCCTTCATTACTTATTTTTTCGGCTAGCTTAGCTTTTTCGGATTATTTGAGAGCTTATATATTTTCAGGTTTTCCATGGAATTTGTGGGCATATAGCTTAGTCTCATTTAATGAAATATTACAAACGGTTAATAAAATAGGTTTATTTTCTTTCAACCTCTTTGTAATAACAATTTTTACTTTACCTATAATTATTTTTTTTGAAATTGGTAAAATTAAAAAATTATTTAGTATCTTTTTAACTATTTCATTTCTCTTAGGTGTTTATATTTATGGTGATTATGTAAATAACAAAAATAATAAAATTCTGAAGGATGACATTGAAAAAAAATATTTTAAAGTCATATCTCCCAATTTTGATTTAGAATATAACTTGAGTTCCAGAGAAATTGAAGAAAGGTTTATGAAGTTAATAAGATTTAGTGATCCAGAACCAAAAAAAAAAACGGTATTTATTTGGCCTGAGGGTGTTTTTAGTGGTTACAGTTATAATGAATTATTAATGTTTAAAGAATTAATTTCAAAAAATTTTTCTAAAAATCATAATATAATTTTTGGAACTAATACATTAGAACCTACGACAGGTAATTTTTATAATAGTATGATAATTATAAATAATAATTTTGATATTATTCAAAGATATAATAAAAGAAAACTTGTTCCATTTGGAGAATTTTTACCTTTTCAACATTTACTAAAAAAATTTGGTTTAAAAAAAATTACGGAAGGTCATGGGTCATATCAGAGAGGACAAGAAAACAATAATATTATAATTGATAAATTGAATAGCTTACCTTTGATTTGTTATGAGATCATATTTCCTGATTTAATTAAAAAGTCTAATGTTAATACAAATCTTATTATTAATATTTCAGAGGATGGATGGTTTGGTAAATCTATAGGCCCAGATCAGCATTTTGCTAAATCTATTTTTAGAGCTATAGAGAATAATACTTTTTTAGTTAGATCTGCGAATCAAGGAGTAAGCGCAGTAATCGACAATAAAGGCAATATTATCAAAAGATTAAAGAGAAATGAAGCAGGAAATATTGAGTTTGATGTACCGTTAGTAAAATCTAATAAACTCAAAAATGATTTGATCTTTTTTATACTTTTAATTACATATCTTTTAATCTTTTTAATTTATAGAAATCAAAATGCAAAAAAATAATTATTTATTTACTAGTGAGTCAGTCTCTGAAGGACATCCGGATAAAGTTTGCGATAGAATTTCAGACATGGTTGTAGACTCTTACTTAACGAAAGATCCTGTATCAAGAGTCGCTTGTGAAACGTTAACTACTACTAACAAAGTTGTATTAGCTGGAGAAACAAGAGGACCAAAAAATTGACAAAGATGAAATAATTGAAAAAGTTAGAAATTGTATAAAAGATATTGGCTATGATCAAGAAGGTTTCAGTTGGAAGACGGCAAATATTGAAACATTTCTTCACGAGCAGTCAACCGACATTGCTATGGGAGTTGACTCCAAAGATAACAAAGACGAAGGAGCTGGAGATCAAGGTATAATGTTCGGATATGCATGTAACGAAACTGAAGAGCTAATGCCAGCACCAATACATTATTCTCATAAAATTTTGAGATTGATGGCAGAAGATAGAAAAAGTGGGAGTTTAAAAGGAATAGAACCAGACTCCAAAAGTCAAGTAACCATGCTTTATGAAAATGAAAAACCAGTAAAAGTAACTTCCGTTGTTATTTCAACACAACATTCTAAAGACTTAAATCAGGAAAAAGTAAGAGATTCTATTATTCCCTATATCAAAAAATCTATTCCCAAAAATTTTTTGACAGATTTAGACCCTAAAGAAATTTATATTAATCCAACAGGTCAATTTATAATTGGTGGACCAGATGGTGACACTGGTTTAACTGGAAGAAAAATCATAGTCGATACTTATGGAGGAGCAGCACCTCATGGAGGTGGGGCATTCTCAGGAAAAGATCCAACAAAAGTAGATAGATCCGCAGCTTATGCTTCTAGATATTTAGCAAAAAATATAGTTGCTGCAGGTGTATCAGATAAATGCCTTATTCAATTAGCCTATGCTATAGGGATATCAAAACCTTTATCAATTTTTATTAAGTTAGCTGATGAAGATGAAGAAAAAGTTAGCAATATAAAAAAGATTATTGAAAATAATTTTAATTTATCTCCTCGGGGTATTAGAGAAATGTTAAAGCTCAACAACCCAATTTATGAAATTACATCTGCTTACGGCCATTTTGGTAGAAAGCATACTGATAAAGGTGAATTTTCTTGGGAAAAGATAGATAAAGTAGATTTATTTAAATAGTAATCTTGAAAAAACCATATTTTTCTTCTAAAAAGAATTAAATAATTGAATTTCAAAATGGGCACTAGCCCATTTTTTTTTAGGGACAATGAAATGTTAAATAGAGGATTAGATAAATTAGAACTTTTAAGGATTGTAGAAGCAGTTGCTAATGAAAAATCTATAGATAAAGAGTTAGTGATTGGATCCATGGAAAGCGCTATTCAAAAAGCGGCGCTAACTAAATTTGGTAACGACAATAATATAGAAGTAATAATAAATAGAGAAACTGGTGAAATCAAAATTCAAAAAATATTAGATATAGTCGAAAAGGTTGAAGACCCATCTAGAGAAATTACTCTTGCGGATGCACAAAAAAATGACCCAAAAAATAAAGATTTAAAACTTGGGAACAAAGTGTTTGAAGAATTACCTCAAATAGATTTTGGAAGAATTGCTGCTCAAAGCGCTAAGCAGGTAATTAGTAGTAGGGTAAGAGAGGCAGAAAAAAAATAGACAATACGAAGATTTTATAGATAAGCAAAGCCAAATTTTAAGCGGTATTATAAAAAGGTTAGAATATGGAAATGTAATAGTAGATCTTGGAAAAGCAGAGGGTGTAATAAAAAAGGACGAGCTGATTCCAAGAGAAATTTTAAAAACTGGTGACAGAGTCAAAGCTTATTGTTACGAGGTTAGAAAAGAATTAAAAGGACATCAGATATTTCTATCTAGAGCTCATCCACAATTTCTTGCAAAATTGTTTTTTCAAGAAGTTCCAGAAATTTATGAGGGAACCATCGAAATAAAATCTGTAGCACGTGATCCAGGCAGTAGAGCTAAAATTTGTGTCCACTCACAAGACTCCTCAATCGATCCAGTAGGAGCTTGCGTTGGCATGAGAGGAAGTAGAGTACAAACTATTGTAAATGAATTACATGGAGAAAAAATTGATATTATTAAATGGACAGAAGATTTACCTACTTTGATTTCAGAGTCTTTATCTCCTGCAGAAATTCAAAGAGTACTTATTGATCAAGAAAATAAAAGAATTGATATTATTTTGACAGAAGAAAATCTTAGTAAAGCTATTGGCAGAAGGGGGCAAAACGTGAGATTAGCTTCTAAATTAACGAACTATGAGATAGATATTCTTACAGACAAAGAGGACTCAGAAAGAAGACAAGCTGAATTTAAAGAGAGAACAGAAACTTTGATTAAAAATCTAGAAGTAGATGAAACACTTGGTCAACTTTTAGTCTCAGAAGGTTTTGTATCAATTGAAGAGATCGCGCAATCAAATCCTGAAGATATTTCTAAAATTGAGGCTATAGATGAAGACACAGCAAAAGAATTGATTAATAGGTCTAAAGAAACATTAATTAAGGAAAAAGAGGCAGTAGCATTAAAACTTAAAGATCTAGGTGTTGATGACAAATTGATTAATCTTAAAGGAATGTCCCAAGGTATGCTTGTAATTTTAGGTCAAAAAAATATCAAAAGGCTGAGTGATTTTGCCGATTTGTCTTCAGATGAATTGATTGGCGGTTTTGACGAAGTAAAAGGAAAAAAAATTAGAATTGATGGCTACTTAGAAGAATTTTCACTATCGAGAAAAGAAGCGGACGATTTAATAATGGCAGCTAGGGAGATAGTGTACAAGTAATGTTATGGAAAAAGATAAAAAAAAGACACTTACAATTTCATCAAACTTAAAAAAGAAAATAGATACAAGCTCTATTACATCCTCTGGTAAAAAATCTTATTCTGTAGAGAAAAAAAAACCTTTTAGACCAAATAAATCTTTTAACAAAACTGCACAAGCACCTAACATAAACATAGATACAAAGAAGAAAAATTTTGCCAGGAAGTTTATTGAACAGCAAGCAACTAAAGATTTTATTAAAAAGGATAATAAGCCCGCTGGAAAAAGTAAATTAAAATTAAAAGGCCCAGTCGATAAACGTGATTTTAAACTAACTGTTTCAAGAGCATTAAATGTGGAAGAAATAGAAATTAAACAAAGAAGCTTAGCTTCAGTAAAACGTGCAAGACTAAAAGATAAAAAGAAGCCTGAAGGAGAGGAAAAGAAAGAATTTAAAAAAGTCATTAAAGAAGTAAAAATTCCTGAACAAATTACTATTCAAGAGCTATCTAATCGTATGGCCGAAAAATCTAGTGATATTATTAAATTCCTATTTAATATGAAGGTTGTTGCTACAATAAACCATAATATAGATAAAGATACAGCCGAATATATTGTCAAGGAGTTTGGTCATAAACCAATTATAGAAGAGTCTCCTTCTATAGAAACAAGTAAGTCAAAAGATAAAATTAAAGGTGATGTAAGAAATAGACCACCAGTGGTGACAATAATGGGGCATGTTGATCATGGAAAAACTTCCTTACTTGACTCTTTAAGAGATACTAACGTGGTATCTGGTGAACACGGTGGCATCACACAACATATTGGTGCTTATCAGGTAAGTGCAGACAATAATAAACTTATAACCTTTATAGATACTCCCGGGCATGCAGCTTTCACAGAGATGAGAGCGAGAGGATCAAAAATAACCGACATCGTAGTTCTGGTGGTAGCCGCAGATGATGGTATAAAACCCCAAACTGTTGAAGCTATAAAGCACGCTAAAGCAGCAAAGGTTCCAATAATAGTTGCGATTAATAAATGTGATCTGCCAGAAAAAAATATTAGTAAGATCAAGAACGAAATGATGCAGTATGAACTTATCGCAGAGGATTTAAGTGGTGACACATTGTTTGTAGAAGTTTCAGCATTAAAAAAGTTAAATTTAGATAAACTAAAAGAGAGTATTCTTTTACAGTCCGAAATTTTAGATTTGAAAGCATCCTATAGCGATAAGGCTAAAGGTGTTGTTATAGAGTCAAAGATAGATAAAGGGAAAGGTCCTGTATCAACAATTTTAATTAGCAATGGAAAATTAAATAAAGGAGACTATTTTATATGTGGAGACACCTGGGGAAAAATTAGAGCAATGATTAATTATGAAGGCAAAATGGTTAATGAAGCACTTCCATCTATGCCTGTAGAAATATTAGGTATGAATAGTTCAGCATATGCAGGAGCTGAGTTTACAGTTACCGAGGATGAAGATGAAGCAAAAAAACTTGCAGAGTTTAGAAGGAACAACAATGCTCAAAATAAAGTATTAACAAAAGACAAGACAACTTTATTTGAAGATGTAAAAGACAAAGAAGAACTTAATATTATAATTAAATCTGATGTACACGGATCAAGTGAGGCATTAAAAATGGCAATAAATAAAATTGAACATAAAGAGGTCGAAGCAAAAATAATTTTATCTGATATTGGTATGATTAATGAAACAGATGTATCTTTGGCAAAGGCATCTAAAGCTATACTCCTTGGATTTAACGTCAAACCAAATAGAGAAGCTAAAAAAATGGCTGACGAACAAAAAATAGATATTAAATATTTCAATATAATTTATGAGGCTTTAGATTACGTCGAAAAATCTTTATCTGGATTGTTAGAGCCTGATATTAAAGAGACAATTTTGGGAAGTGCTGAAATTCAGAAAATTTTTAAAGTTTCCAATGCAGGTAAGATTGCTGGCTCAAAAGTAATAAGCGGTGAAATCAAAAGTAAATCTAAAGCAAGAATAATTAGAGATGGTGTAGTAGTGTTTAGTGGAGAAATCTTGTCAATTTACAGAGAAAAAAATCAAGTCAAAGAGGTGGGCACAGGCTTAGAATGTGGAATAAGTATAAAAGATTTTATCGATTTTAAGGAGAGGGATGTTATAGAGTCTTATCTAGCAGAAGAGATTCAACGTTCGATTTAAAATGATGACAAGCCAATCAAATCAAAAACCCTTTAGTCAAAGACAATTAAGAGTTGGCGAACTAATTAAACAAAATTTAGGAGTATTATTTATTAGAAATGAAGCAAAAATTCCTTCATTTAACTCTAAATTAATAACTGTGACCGAAGTAAGAATGACACCGGATTTGAAAACAGCGAGGGTTTACGTTATTCCGTTAGGTGGTATAGATACAAAAGAAACAG
>QCMS01000012.1 GCA_003213555.1 Pelagibacteraceae bacterium AG-422-I02
CGAACGACCAGCTGTAAAGTTTAAATCTGATTGATTTTCCTTCTGTTCGAAAATATCGAAAAATTTTTTATTTTTTTTATCTATTAATCTATCAGAGTATCTTTTTTCACCACTATATGTATCTGTGTTAAGAAAATAAATTTCTTCATATCCATCAGAGTCAATATCGCATGCCGCAACTCCAATAGTAAAACTTTTTTTATCAGTAAATATTTCATCATCGATAATATTTCTTAATTTATTATTTTTATACGAGAGAGCTAAATTTTCACTTCCAAAACCCGCAACTATAAATTCATACATTCCATCGTTGTCTACATCAGCAACTGATATTCCGTACCTAAGACTTTCGTAATTTCCCTCAATTAAGTTTGTTATGTTCTTAAAAAAATTTGCTGAAGCTTTATTAAATATAAAAAGAGAGAGTAGAGCAGAAACTAAAACAGTTTTTATATGCATTATTAACTATTTTAGTATTTTCCAAGTACCACTTGCAGAGGCAACTATGTCGCTAGAATTTGAAATTTCACAAGAGATAAAGACAAGAGTATTTGTTTTTTTTAATATCTTAACTTTCCCTTTCAATTTATCACCTAACAACCCTGCAGAAATAAATTTCATATCTAAATTTATGGTTACACATCTTTTATCTCCTGCTACTCTATGAGCAGCTGTGCCCATTCCTGTGTCCGCAATGGAAGCAAGAAAACCTCCATGAGCAATTTTCCCAGTGTTTAAATGTATTTCTTTTACTTCAACAATAAATTCGTATTGTGTTTCGTTGATCTGTTTTAATTCCAGACCACCTAAATGCTTCATATAACCTTTATTAGTCTCGTCCATAATTTTTCTTATCATATATTGGCATTAGTTGTGAGAAAATTACAGCAGCTAATATTAAAAATATTCCTAAAACTTTAATTTCATTTAAGAATTGGTCTAGTATCAGCCATGCCAAAATTGCTGCAAAAACACCTTCCAACGAGAAAACTATTGCAGCGGGAGCTGGAGATATATTCTGCAAACTGTATGTTTGTAATAAAAAAGCAAGACCACTTGATAGAATTCCCACATATAAAACTTCGTATGAGTCTTTTAAAAAATTACTAAACGTTGGGTCCTCAAAATAAAACATTGGACCAATTAAAACTAAGCATGCTACAAAACATTGAGACATTGCTATAGTTATAGGAAAGTTAAAAAACTCAACTGTTTTTCTGATAAGCAAAATATGAATTCCCCAACAAAAAGCGCTTAAAATTCCAAGAGTATCACCTAGTCTAACTGAATAATTATTAAGTTCACTTAGAAATAGGCCACCAAGTATACAGATAAAAACTGATGGCCAAATAGACCAGTGCATTTTTTTTGAAAATATAAAGTAAGAAATTACAGGAACGACTAAAACATAAAAGACTGTAAAAACACCAGTGTTTGCAACATCGGTATATATTAAAGAAATCTGTTGTAGCTCTTGGCCTATAGCTAAAACAAATCCCAAGTAAAATAAAAAATAAGCTATTTTTCTTTTATCAAGTTGTTTGAAATTTATATTTTTAAATTCAAAGATGAAAAAAAAAGGAAGTAAGGTTAAAAATCCAATCAAAAATCTTCCTACATTAAAAGTATGTGGCCCTATAAAATCCATGCCCATGTCTTGAGCCACAAAAGCTGAGCCCCAAAGAACAGACGTAACTATAGCGCAAATTAGTGAAAACGATTTTTTATCCATCAGGGGTTAATAGTTTAAGAAATTCTAAACAGCAAGCTTAAAGGCAAAATCTTTACCAAGACATTTTCCAAGATAGACACAAAATCTAGCACCTTCTGCGCCATCTATTAATCTGTGATCATAAGATAATGATATCGGAAGTATTTTTTTAGAAACTATTTGATTTTTTTCTTTAACAAGTCGATCGAAAGTTTTTCCAACACCTAAAATTGCTACTTCTGGAGGATTGATGATGGGCGTAAAATGCGTTCCACCAATTCCTCCTAAACTTGAGATAGTCATCGACCCACCAAAAAACTCTTTTTTATCAATCTTAAGTTCCCTACAAAGTTGGCTTGTATTTTTAAGTTCTTCACCAATTTTTTGAATACTCATTTGATCAACGTTTCTCAATTTAGGAACCATTAGACCATGTGGAGTATCAACGGCAAAACCGATATGAAAATATTTTTTATAAATAATTTTATTACTCTCAGGATTTAATGATGCGTTAAAGTTTGGAAATTCTTTCAGAGCACTTACTAAGGCTTTTGCAATAAATGCGAGAGGAGTTACTTTAATTTTTTCACCGGTATAATAATCATATAAAGAATTCCTAAACTGCTCCATGTCAGTTACATCTATTTCATCATGTTGTGTAACGTGTGGAATTTCTGTCCATGATCTGACTAAATGGGGACCTGAAAGTTTCTTAACACGTGGTAGATCTTGCGTAGTTATTTCACCAAATTCCTCGTGAGAATATTCTTCCACGTATTTTGTAACTTCTTTTTTTTGTACCTCACCTTGAGAAACTGTGACTTGAGATCTTATAAAATTTTTTACATCTTCCGCTGACACTCTTCCATCTCGTTGTGTGCCAGAAATTTTAGAAATATCCGCTCCCAGCTCTCTTGCAAACTTTCTTATTTTTGGACTTGCAGAACTTTTTCCTAAAGCAGGTACACTAGGTGCAGGCTGTTGTTGTTGTTGTACCTGGACTACTTCGTTTTGTTTTTTTTGTTTTACAGGTTCTTTTTTAGATTTTTCTTTTACAGGCCCATTTGTTTCCTGCTTTGACTCTAAAGTAAGAATTAAATCTCCTTTGTTAATTTTATCACCTACAGAAACATTAATATTTTCTATCTTGCCTTCGTGAGTTGATGGTACCTCAACACTTGATTTGTCACTTTCTAAAGTTATTAGAGAGTCATTTTTTTTTATAACTTGACCTTTTTTAACAAGAACCTCGATGACTTCTACGTCTTTAAAATCACCCATATCTGGAACTAAAATTTTTTGAATTGTCATTTTATAAATTCGCTGGGAAATCTTTTTCTTTGTCTATCTTATATTTTTTAATTGCTTTTTCTGCTTCTTCAGAACCAACTAGCTGTTCCTTTGCTAACGCGCTAAGAGTGAAAGCTACAATATGCTCCTTATCTACTTCAAAGAATTTTCTAAGATTTTTTCTAGTGTCACTTCTTCCGTAACCATCTGTTCCGAATGAGTAAAACTTTTTATCTGTGTAAGGTCTAATCTGATCTGTGAATGCTCTTGTATAATCAGAAGCTGCTATGACTGGTCCATCTCTTTTAGACAAACATTCCTGAACATAAGATTTTTTTGGTTTTTTATTTGGATTTAAAAGATTCAATCTTTCAGTTTCCATCCCATCTCTTCTTAATTCATTAAAACTCGTCACGCTCCAAATGTCCGCATCTATATTATATTCTTTTGATAAGATTTCAGAAGCAGATATAATTTCTCTTAAAATTGTTCCTGAGCCTAATAACTGAACTTTAGTCTTACCTTTATTTTTTCCTTCTTTAAATAAGTACATACCCTTTAAAATTCCATCATCACAACCTTTTGGCTTTTCTGGATGAGAGTAATTTTCATTCATCGCAGTGATGTAGTAGAAGACATTCTCTTTCTTTTCATGCATTCTTCTTAAGCCTTCTCTAAATATTGTTGCCATCTCGTAAGCAAACGTAGGGTCATAACTTATGCAGTTTGGAATATTTGATGCCAGCAATTGACTGTGCCCGTCTTGGTGTTGCAACCCTTCTCCAGCTAATGTTGTTCTCCCAGCTGTTGCTCCAATTAAGAACCCCCTAGCTTGGGAGTCACCAGCTGCCCATGCTAAATCTCCAACTCTTTGAAATCCAAACATCGAATAGAAAATATAAACAGGTATCATTTCGATATCGTGATTAGTGTAAGCGGTTCCAGCTGCAATCCAGGATGACATCGCCCCAGACTCATTAATACCCTCCTCTAATACTTGACCACTTTTATCTTCTCGATATGAACTTAATTGTTCGGAGTCCACTGGTTCATATTTCTGTCCTTCATGAGCATAAATACCGATTTTTTGAAAGAAACCCTCCATTCCAAAAGTTCTAGCTTCATCAGGAATGATTGGTACTAATCTTGAAGCAACGTTTTTATCTCTAAGTAGTGCAGTCATCATTCTTACTAAAGCCATTGTCGTAGACATTTCTTTTTTGCCAGTTGATTTCATAAAGGCATCAAAAATATCTTTTGGTGGAGCTTTAATTTGTTTAGCAAAAGATGATCGCTCTGGAATGAAACCTCCAAGTTTCATTCTCTTATCTTTTAAATATTTTATCTCTTCAGAATTTTCATTCGGCTTGTAATACTCTATATTTTTTACCTGTTTATCTGTTAACGGGACATTAAATCTATCTCTATAATACAATAGATCTTCTTCATCTAATTTTTTTTGCTGGTGAGTTGTGTTAACACTTTCACCTGTTTTTCCCATTCCATATCCTTTAATAGTTTTTGCTAAGATAACCGTGGGTGATCCAGTATTCTGTATCGCAGCTGAGTAAGCTGCATATACTTTATGAGGATCGTGACCACCTCTATTTAATCTCCAAATATCTTTATCTGTTAATGAAGAAACAAGTTCAGTAAGCTCGGGATATTTTCCAAAAAACTTTTCTCTAACATACGAACCACCTTTAGCCTTAAACGCTTGATATTCTCCATCTACACATTCATTCATTCTCTTTATAAGAAGGCCCGTTTTATCTTTAGCTAATAATTGATCCCAGTATGATCCCCAAATAACTTTTATTACATTCCAACCCGAACCTCTAAAGCTACCCTCAAGTTCCTGAATAATTTTACTATTTCCTCGAACAGGACCATCCAGTCTTTGTAAATTACAATTCACAACAAAAATTAAATTATCTAATTTTTCACGAGCAGCTAAACCTATTGCACCCAGAGATTCCGGCTCATCCATTTCACCATCACCGAGAAATACCCAAATTTTTCTCCCTTCATCTTTAACCAATCCTCTATTGATAAGATATTTTAAAAATCTGGCTTGATAGATAGCCATGATAGGCCCAAGACCCATGGACACAGTTGGAAACTGCCAGAACTTTGGCATCAACCAAGGGTGGGGATACGAGGATAAACCTCCTTTATTAACTTCTTGCCTAAAACCATCTAGTTGTTTTGAAGTAAGTCTTCCTTCTAAGAAAGCTCTCGCGTACATACCTGGCGCCGAGTGACCTTGAAAATAAATTAAATCTCCTCCAAATTTGTTATTTTTTGCTCTCCAAAAATGATTCATCCCAACGTCATAAAGTGTAGCTGCGGAGGCAAAAGTACCGATGTGACCGCCTAGCTCAGGACTTTTTTTGTTAGCCTTCACAACCATCGCTGCTGCATTCCACCTCACATATGCTCGAATTTTTTTTTCAATATTTTGATCACCAGGTGATTTTATCTCAGCCTCTGGCGGAATAGTATTTATGTAAGGAGTTGTTCTAGTATCTGGAAGAACAAGACCAGATTTATAAGCTTGATCGATAACTTTGTTTAATAAGTAACTTGCTCTTGAAGAACCATCATTTTCAATAACTGAATTTAGAGAATCTATCCATTCATTAGTTTCAATAGGATCAATGTCATCTTTTGAGGCTGGTTCAGCAAAGACTTTCTTAACTTGTTTTACCTGATTTACTTCGCCATTAGTTTTTGGTTTTTCTTGAGTTTGAACTTCTTTAACTATTTTTTTTTCTTTTGGAGCCGAGGCAGCTTGGCCATTTTCTATTGTTGCTAATACGCTTCCTTCTGAAACTTTATCTCCAATTTTAACTTTTAAATCTTTAATTTCTCCAGCAGCAGGAGAAGGTATTTCCACACTTGACTTATCACTCTCGATTGTAACTATAGGATCATTCTTGTTTATTTGGTCTCCAGGTTTGACTAAAACTTCTATGACCTCAACGTCTTTAAAATCACCTATATCTGGAACTGAAATATTCTGAGCCATAATTAGCTATTATAAACTGGGTGCAACATATTAAAAAATAAATAATTAATAAACATTAAAGAATAGGGCAAATAGTCGGATAAGATCAATTTTTGTCACATTTTATGCTTTTTTTCGTCAATTAATTTTATTCATATGTGACATGCGTTGGTTAATAAATTTTTTATTTAAAAAAAGAGAGATTAAAACAAATAGAGCAGTTTTAATTCAGAAAATTATTCTTAAAAAATATCTATTAAGATAAAAAAATAAAAGCTAAACTAGCTTTTATGGAAAAATTTCTGTGGGAACCTCCTGGTGTAAGAAAAAAAGAGTCTCTTCTTGAGGATTTTTCAAAATACATAAATATAAAATCAAATTATAATTATAAAAATTTGTGGAAATGGTCTGTAGATCATCCGGCGGAATTTTGGTCAAAGTTTTGGGACTATTCGAAGATTATTGGAGACAAAGGAAAACAAATAATTAGATATAATAAGATATTTAATAAAACCAAATTTTTTCCAGACTCAAAATTAAATTATAGCGAAAATATTCTCAAAAAAAGATCACCAGAACTAGCAATAAGTTTTTTATCAGAAAAAGGTTTTGAAGAAGAGATTTCCTGGCGTTTACTTTACAATAAAGTTTGTAAATTTTCCAATTACTTAAAATCTATTGGTTTAAATAAAGGAGATCGCGTTGCAGCTTACGTACCAAATAAAATTGAGTCTATTATAAGTTTTTTAGCCTGTGCAAAAAATGGAATTATTTGGTCCTCATGTTCACCTGACTTTGGAGTCCAAGGAGTTGTAGATAGATTTAAACAAATTGAACCTAGTATTTTAATTACTAGTGATTGTTATTTTTATAATGGTAAAAAAATAAATATTCTTGAAAAAATTGAAGATATTTTAAAGCAAATTCCTTCAATAAAAAAAACTTTAGTATTTGCATACAACAAGAAAGAAGAGATGAGTTTTCAAAAATATATTAACTTTGATCAAGTTTTAGAAAAAGGAAAAATGGATGAAACTTTTGAACGATTTGAATTTAATCATCCTATCTATATTCTTTTCTCAAGCGGTACGACTGGAAAACCGAAATGTATAACACATGGAGCAGGTAACGTTTTAATTGAGCATAATAAAGAATTCATGCTTCATTGTGATGTCAGGGATAATGAAAAATTATTTTACTATACAACTACTGGCTGGATGATGTGGAACTGGTTGGTTGGAGGATTAGCAACAGGTTCTTCTATATTTTTATTTGATGGAGCACCTGTTTATCCGAAAATAGATGTTCTCTTAGAGTATTGCCAAAATAAGAAAATTAATCTTTTTGGTGTAAGTGCTAAATACATTGATCACTTAAAGAATGAAAAATATAATAGTAAAAATCTAGATTTAAGCTCTATAAAAATAATAACCTCAACTGGTTCTCCCTTAGCCGAGGAAAGCTTTAAGTATGTATATGACAATTTAAAAAAAGATGTTCATCTTGCATCAATCGCAGGGGGAACAGATTTAGTTGGTTGTTTAGTTTTAGGAAACCTTTACTCAAATGTATATATGGGAGAAATTCAAGGTCAGAGTTTGGGTATTGAGGTTGATGTTTTTACCGATGAAGGAAAAAGTGTTAAAGATGGAGAGAAGGGAGAGCTGGTAGTTAAAAAACCTTTTCCATCCATGCCAGTAAAATTTTGGGGAGATGATGATGGACAAAAATATCATAAAGCTTACTTCAATAAATTTGAAAATATATGGCACCATGGTGATTTTATTGAGCGAACGTTAAATAATGGTTTTATTATGAGAGGTAGATCCGATGCTACTCTTAATCCTGGAGGAGTTAGAATTGGAACGGCAGAGATTTATCAGCAAGTCGAAGGTATTGATTTCATTACGGAAGGTTTGGTTGTTGGTCAAAATTATAAGAATGATGTAAGAATTATCTTATTTGTTACTACAAAAAATAATGAGGAATTAGATGATGAAAAAATAAAATTAATAAAAACAAGAATTCGAAAAAACTGCTCTCCAAAACATGTTCCCTCAATTATTATTAAAGTGCCAGAAATTCCAAGGACAAAAAGTGGTAAAATAGTTGAATTGGCTGTGAGAAAGGTAATTCACGGAGAAACAGTTAATAATAAAGAAGCTATTGAAAATCCTGAAATTCTCAAATATTTCGAAAATTTGTCACAGTTAAAATTGTAGCGCGTCATTTTCATTTATTTAATTTTGATTAAATTTTAATTAAGTTGTAAATAAGCTCGGCCTCAACCCTAGGACTCCTTAAAAGGAATTGAGGCTGAGTCTCAAATAATTTTAGCGCAATTTTTATGAAGCATAGAATGAAGTTTGATCAATTTATCAAAATTTTTATTGTATCCACCACCTAAAACTCCACATAATGGAATATCTCTAGAATAGAAATTTTCAATAACAATTCTGTCTCTTTTATTTATCCCATCATCAGAAATTTTGAGTTTTCCTAATCTGTCTTCGTAATGAATATCTACACCAGCTACATAAAATACAAAGTCATACTTATTTTTATTTAGTTCCTTTAAATTTTTATAAAGAATACTTAAATATTCTTCATCTTCCATATGATCTTTAAGCTCGATATCAATATCACTTTTTGATTTTTTCGCAGGATAATTAGAGGCACAGTGCATACTAAATGTTAGAACGTCTTTATCATTTTTAAATATTTCTGAATTTCCATTTCCTTGGTGGACATCTAAATCAACTATAAGAATTTTTTTTGCATAGCTCTTATTTTTTAAATAATTAGCTGCCACAGCTACATCATTAAAGACACAATAACCTGCACCACAATCGTATGTGGCATGATGACTACCACCAGCTGTATTACATGCTAGCTTTGATTCTAAAGCAAGTTTACTAGCAAGGATAGTTCCACCTGTTGCAATAAAAGATCTTCTTACAACACTATCATTTATTGGAAAACCAATTTTTTTTTGAAGTTTTATATCCAAAGTTTTATTTCTTATATGATTTATATATTCTAATGAATGAGAAGTTTTCATTGTTTCGATCGAGCATTCTTTAGGTATATGAAATTTTTTAACAACACCCTCTTTTAAAAGGTGATCAGCTAATGCGCCAAATTTTTTTATTGGAAATTTGTTATCATCATTAATCTTGGCAACATAATCAGGATGATTTATTATAGGTAGTTCCATAGTATCAACCTATACTGTAAAATTATTATTTTTAAAGAGGATAAATGATAAAAAAATATAAATGGAAATGTAGAGTTTTACTGGTTAAAACGCCTGATTATAAAAACCTGAAATATAAAAAAGCAAAAGAGCTTTATCAAAAGGATATTAAGCATTTCCACAAAAGAATAATAAAATTTTTAACTAAGAAAACCGATAAAAGATTTATAATTGAGCTATATGGTTTTGATGGTACAAAAAAACAATCGTTTACAAATTTTAATAGTAAAAAAATTTTTAAGATAATTGACCAAATGCCAATGTCCAAAGTTTATAAAGATAAAAAAATTAAACCAATAAATTTATCTTTATTTTCTGATTATAATCCTAAAACAACTACTTACGGTTTAGGTTTTAAAGATAAAGAAAAAGCTATACACACAATAAAGGCTATAAAAAATAGAGATTCAAAATACCAAGTGAATGTAATAGCAACTATGTTAGGAAGAGCAAAAAAACACCCGTACAAAACTAAAAACATGAATGATGCGATAAGAGTTTTTAGTTTATGGATGAAAAACTACAAAAAAAAAGGGGTAATTAAATTTTAAGCAGTTTGTTCCAGGCAAACATCTTTAATAATAGGAACAGTGGTGCAATCTAAACACTTATTCTCTTTCACCAAACAACCTTCACCTACAATTTTTACATCAACGACCCTGTCACATTGAGAGCATGTAACTGGTATTGTTAAACCACATTTTTTACAGCTATAAGTTTTCATACTTACAGAATAGATAAAATTAAATTTGGATCAACCAGAATGTTCAATATTGAAAATCATTATCAAAAAAAATGAATAAATTACTTTTAATGATAATCATTAGCGAAGATATTTTTAATCGAAAATTATCTTTCTACACACATAGCAATTCCCATGCCACCACCTATACAAAGAGTTGCTAAACCTTTTTTTACATCACGCTTGATCATTTCGTGTATAAGAGTAACTAATATTCGAGTTCCTGATGCTCCAATAGGATGACCTAATGCAATAGCGCCACCATTTACATTTACTTTCTCTTCAGGAATAGAAAGTGTTTTTAATACAGCTAAACTTTGAGCTGCAAACGCTTCATTAATTTCAAATAAATCTACGTCTTTAATATTCCATCCTGCTAATTCTAGAGCTTTCTTTGAAGATGGAATTGGACCTGTGCCCATTAAAGCTGGGTCAACACCACAGGAAGCCCACGATTTAATAGAAACTAATTTTTGCACATTCATTTTTTTTGCAACATCGCTTCCCATCAATGTTACAGCAGCAGCTCCATCATTTATTCCAGAGGCATTACCAGCAGTTACCGTTCCATTATTCTTAAATACAGGTTTTAATCTTGATAAAGCTTCCAAATTAATTCCTTCTCTTGGATGTTCATCTTTATTAAAATCTACTTCAGTATTTTTAGATTTAATTTTGTAATTAATTATTTCATTATCAAATTTATTGTTTTTTTGAGCATGCAAAGCTTTTTCTTGTGATTTGAGGGCAAATTTATCTTGTTCATTACGAGTAATTTGAAATTTTTCAGCAACATTTTCTGCAGTTATTCCCATGTGAAACCCGTGGAAAGCATCCCATAAACCATCTTTTATCATTGTATCGATAAGCTTTTCATCACCCAATTTTTTTCCCTCTCTTAAATGAATTACATGTGGAGCCATCGACATATTTTCTTGGCCACCTGCAATAATTATTGAAGAGTCTCCACACAATATACTTTGATATCCTGATGCTACTGATCTTAGACCTGAACCACATACTTGATTAACCACATAAGCTGGTTTTTCTTTTGGAATACCAGAATTAATAGCAGCTTGACGGGCAGGATTCTGACCTTCTCCGCCGGTTAAAACTTGACCAAGAATAACTTCATCGATTTCCGTTTTTTTAATTTTAGATCTCGCAATTGCTTCAGCAATCACACTTGATCCTAATTTGTCGGCTTTTGTATTTTTTAATGTTTTTCCTAAAGATCCGACTGCAGTTCTTATGGCTGATGTAATGAATACTTCCTTCACAATATCCTTCGTAAACTTTTACTTTCTAATAAACCTACAATAAATGCAATAATAATAAATAAAAAAGTTGAGTTTGTTGTAGTAAAAAAACTACCAGTCGTTTTAATTGGAAAGATTTCAACAATAAATATAATAAAAAAAGGAATAAGAAGCTCTCTCCTTTGTAAGTGTTTTCCTGGATTATTAAGCACTTTTAAAGATTTAAAAATAATAAGAATGAATATTGACAATATCAATGTTATACCAATAAAGCCTAACTCTGCTCCTATTTCTAAATAATAATTATGAGGATGAGTGTTGCAATTTACTTTCCCTTTTTTGGTA
>QCMS01000013.1 GCA_003213555.1 Pelagibacteraceae bacterium AG-422-I02
TCAGCTTTTTTTTCATAATTAAAAAAGATCGGAATTGTTAAAAATAAGACTATTGAAATAAGAAATATTATCAACAGGTATCTAAGGAAAAAGATAAATTCAAATAATCTAAAATACTTGTTGTTAATTGTTTTGTAAATTTTATTTAACATTTTTTTTATTATTATATCTAGTATATAAATGAAAATTCTCTCTTATGAATAACATAGATAACTTAATAAAAAATCTTAACAAAGAACAAAAAGAAGCAGTGCTAAGCACTGAAGGTCCAAACCTAATTGTTGCTGGGGCTGGTTCGGGAAAAACTAGAGTTTTAACTACAAGACTTATTCATATCATTAATCAAAAAAAAGCATGGGCAAATCAAATACTATGCGTTACTTTTACTAATAAAGCTGCAAAAGAAATGCAAAACAGAGTCATGCAGCATGTGAAGGGAAGCGCTAATGCAGTTCCTTGGTTAGGTACTTTTCATTCAATAAGCGTTAAGTTTTTAAGAAGACACGCCGAAGCTTTGGGGTATAAAAGTAACTTCACAATTTTAGATACTGATGATCAGAAAAAATTAATTAAAAATATAGTTAAAGGTGAAGATTTAGATGCAAAAAAATTTTCCCCGCAATTAATTATGTATCATATTGATCAATGGAAAAATAAAGGTTTGCTTCCTAAAAATGTTGAATTAAAAAAAACTAGCTCAATAATAAAATCTATTCTAAAAGTTTATGAAGTATATCAAAATAAAACGAAAGATCTTAACGCTTTTGATTTTGGAGATTTAATTTTATTTTGTGTAAAACTTTTTGAAGAACATAATGATATAAGAGAAATTTATCAAAAAAATTTTAAATACGTTTTGGTAGATGAATTTCAAGATACTAATTTTATACAAAATAAGTGGTTAAATTTACTTGTTAATGAAAGTAAAAATATCTGTTGCGTTGGTGATGACGACCAATCTATTTATAGTTGGAGAGGAGCAGAGATAAAAAACTTTCTAACTTTTGATCAAATTTATAAAAATTGTAAAGTATTTAAACTTGAACAAAATTATCGATCTACAAAAAATATTTTAGAGACTGCTTCAAGTTTAATTTCAAATAATTCAAGCAGAGTTGGTAAAAAATTATGGTCTTCAGCAAAACAAGGCGAATTAGTAAAACTTAATTGCTATAGGACCGGTAAAGAAGAGGCACAAGGTATTAGCGATATTATAGAAAAAAAAATAAAAAAAAAATATTCTTTAAATGATGTTTCGATATTAGTAAGAGCAATATATCAAACACGAGAATTTGAAGAACGGTTTCTTCAAATCGGAATCGGATATCGTGTTCTAGGAGGGATTAAATTTTATGAAAGAGCGGAAATTAAGGACGCGGTATCTTATCTTAGGATCATAAATCAAAAATTTGATGATTTAGCCCTGGAAAGGGTCATAGGTGTACCTAAAAGAGGTGTTGGTGAAAGTACATTAAATCAAGTTCATAATTTTGGAAAAACAAATAAGATTTGTTTAGAGGACTCTATTATTAAGCTTATAGAAAAAGGGGAATTTAAACCTAAAATAAAAACTTCATTAAGCCAACTAATAAACATGATTCAAAAATGGCGAAGAGACTCGATTAAAATGAAACATTTTGATCTATTGAAATTAGTTTTAGATGAATCTGGTTATTCCTCAATGTTAAAAAACAAAAAAGATTTAGAAAATGAAAATAGATTAGAAAACTTAAAAGAATTACTTAGAGCGATGCAGGATTATGACAACTTGCAAAGTTTTTTAGAACATGTAGCCTTAGCTACTTCAATCGATCAAGAATGGGAAGGAGCAAAAATTAATTTGATGACGATGCATGCTGCTAAAGGTTTGGAATTCGATGTGGTATTCTTACCTGGATGGGAAGAGGGCTTATTTCCTCATCAAAAATCTCTAGAAGAAAAAGGTGATTTTGCTTTAGAAGAGGAGAGAAGATTAGCTTATGTGGGGATCACCAGAGCAAAAAAAGAAGCTTATTTATCATTTGCAATGAAAAGAGCTTATCACGGAGATTGGATGGATGCTTTACCTTCAAGATTTTTAAACGAAATACCGGATGAGAGTGTAGAAAAAAATGAAATCGGTTTAAATGAAAATGATGATTTTGAATTCAACCAAGATAATTCAATAGAATTTGATGAAGAATTTAGAAGCCCTGGATGGGATAGGTACAAAAAAAATAAAATACTGAAATGGAAAAAATAAATAGTTTAAAAAAAATTTTCAATAAAGAGAAAATAGATGGATATATCGTTCCTAAGAATGATGAGTTTTTTAGTGAATACATTCCTGACTACAACGACAGGCTTAATTTTATAACAAATTTTTCTGGCTCGTACGGTTTTGCTTTAATACTGAAAGACAAAAATTATTTATTTGTTGATGGAAGATATACTTTGCAGGCAAATAAGCAATGTGGGAAATCTTTTAAAATCATTACAATTCCAGATCAAATGCCTAATGATATTCTAAAAAATAAAAAAAATACCATAGGATTTGATCCTCACTTATTAACAAAAAAAACTTTATCTATTTTTTTTGAAAAAAATAAAAATGAATATAAGTCTATTAAAAGTAACTTAATTGATAAAATTTGGAAAAGAAAAGTAAACAAGAATAAAAGTAAATTTTTCGTCATGCCAAAAAAGTCTGTAAGCGAAAAATATCAATCCAAAATAAAAAAAATTTCTAATTATTTAAATAAAAATAGAGCAGATTTTTTATTTGTAACTGCAAGTGAAAACAATGCCTGGTTACTTAATATAAGAGGTCATGATACGAAATATACTCCGATACCATATAGTTATGTTTTAATTGATAAAAATAAAAATATTAAATTTTTTTGTGATTTAAAAAAAATTTCTATACCATTTAGAAAGAGTTTTAAAAATGTTAAATTTATAGATATTAGTATTTGCAATAAAATACTTTCAAAAATAAATAATAAAAAATTTATAATTGATAATAATACTTGCTCATATTTTTTTGAAAAAATTATTAATAAGAAAAATAAAATTCTCAACCTTAATGACCCTATATACTTTTTAAAAGCAATAAAAGGTAAACAAGAGATTGAAAATATTAAACAAGCCCATATCGATGATGGGGTTGCTCTTACAAAATGTTTATTTTGGATTAAAAAAAATTTTTATAAAAAAAATATAACTGAATTAAGCGCATCAAAAAAATTATTTGAATTTAGAAAAAAAAATAAAAAATTTAAATATTCAAGTTTTCCAACTATTTCAGGGACAGGTCCAAATGGGGCGATTATACATTATAAAGCGACAAAAAAAACTAATAGTAAATTAAAGATGGGAGACATTTACCTTGTTGACTCTGGTGGGCAATATGAATTTGGTACGACAGATGTTACTCGAACTATATCTTTAAGAAATTCTAATAAAAGAATTAAAGATATTTTTACAAGAGTCCTAAAGGGGCATATTGCAGTTGCAACTTTTAAAATTAAGAAAAATACCTCTGGATCAGAAATTGATGTCTGCGCAAGAGAGCACTTAAAACAAATAGGCTTAGACTATGCTCATGGAACTGGTCATGGTGTAGGATATTTTTTAAATGTGCATGAAGGACCTCATGCAATATCACAAAGAAATAAAATTAATTTTAAAAAAGGTATGGTTGTCTCAAATGAACCAGGCTATTATGAAAAAAATAAGTTCGGTATCAGAATTGAAAACTTAATTTATGTTAGAGAAAAAAGAAAAAAGATGACTTTTGAAAATTTAACAATGGCACCTATCGATAAAGATTTAATTATTCAAGACAGTCTTAATTTAAAAGAAAAAAAATGGCTAAATAATTACCATAAAACAGTTTTTAAAAATCTGAGAAAATTTATGAATAAAATTGAGATTTTAGATTTAAAAAAAGCTTGTTCAGCTGTTTAAAATTTTATTCCAATCTTTTTCTAATATAATTTTGATGTTTAATTGTTTGGCTTGATCAATTTTTCTTTTTGTAGGCTTAGAATCACCAACTATTAAAAAGTCAAGTTTTTTGGAAATCGATCCTAAAACCTTGCCACCATTATTTTCTGCAATAGTTTTTGCCTCTGAACGACTCATATTCTTAAATCCTCCAGTGAACATGATCTTTTTATTAGAAAATTTTCCATCAGGATTTTTTACTAAGTAATTCTTAATATTTAGTTTACGAATTAAATCTTTTGTTATTTGTACATTCTTTTTTTTTAGAAAAAAATTATTGATTGACTGAATTTGTGTTTCTCCGATTCCGTCAAGATCTTCTAGATTATTTAATTTTTCTTCTCTATCTTTTAAATTGAATAATTTTGAAAATTCAATAATTGATCCAAAAAAACTAGCTAAAATTTTAGCATTTTCTTGACCTATATGCCTGATGCCTAAAGAAAAAATAAACCTATCCAAAGAAACTGTTTGAGATTTTGAAATTGCTTTTCTTAAATTGTTAATAGAGAGTGTACCCCAACCCTCTAATTTAGAAATTTTACCATAATTTAAATCAAAAATATCTGCAGGCTCCTTTATAAGATTTAAATTCCAGAATTGATCAATAACTTTTTTACCTAATCCATCAATGTTAAATGCATCTTTTGAAACAATGTGTTTTAGTTTTTCTTTTGCTATAAATTTACAATCATAACCTTTTATACATCTTCTTACTGCATCACTTTTTTTAGTGCTTTTGCTCAATTCTTTTATTGTTTCACCTCCACATAAACATTTAGTGGGAAAAACAAATTTTTTAACTTTTGAGTCTCTTTTGGTTAAATCTACTGAAACAACTTGAGGTATAACATCACCTGCTCTTTGAACTATTATTGTATCTCCAACTCTTATATCTTTTCTTGAAATTTCATCCTCGTTATGCAAAGTAGCATTAGACACAACTACGCCCCCAACTGTTACTGGAATTACTTTTGCTACAGGAGTTAAAGCTCCAGTTCTACCAACTTGGACAATAATATCTTTAATCTTGGTTGAAGCTTTTTCAGAAGAAAATTTGTAAGCTATTGCCCATCTTGGAGAATTGGAGGTATATCCTAATCTTTTTTGAAATACCAAATCATTAACTTTAAATACTAAACCATCAATATCATAATCTAAAGATGATCTTAGCTGATCAATCTTAGAATGTTGGGTCTCAATCTCATCTAGATTTCTTATAACTTTTGATAATGGATTAGTTTTAAATCCCATTTTATTAATTTCACTTAGAAATTCTGATTGCTTTGTAAATATCATAGGTTCTACTTTTCCAAAACCGTAAGCAAAATACTCTAAAGGAATTTTTGCTGTCTCTTTAGGGTCCTTTTGTCTTAATGAACCTCCCGCAGCGTTCCTTGGATTTGCGAAATCTTTTTTAATTTTACTAAAAACTTTTTTACTAATATAAATTTCACATCTTATTTCTAAAATAGATGGTAAGTTGTAATGAGTAATCTTTTTAGGAA
>QCMS01000014.1 GCA_003213555.1 Pelagibacteraceae bacterium AG-422-I02
TTAAATCATTTGAATAGACATTCTTAAAATTTTCTATTTTTTTTATTGAACCCTTCCCATTAATAAATTTTTTATTTAATGTGATATCTTTTAATTCGCTCATTTCTTCAGGCGCATGGGTTAAACCTTTTTTGATACCCATTTTTACCCCGGTCCATCCATTTTCGTTGTGGCTAGCTGTAACCATCGCTATGGCATCAGAATTTAAATTAAATTGTGCGAAGTAAACAGTAGGAGATAATGATAGACCTATATCTTCAACGGTACATCCAGTTGAAGTTAAACCATTGATAAGAGCTTTTTTTATATCTTCACTGTAGGACCTATAGTCATGACCTACTATCACTCTCGGATTTGTTTTCTTTGCATGGCTTATTATCTGAGAACCTAGTCCTTTTCCTAAATCAGTGATTCCATCTAAATCAATGTCTTTTTTATAAAGCCATCTAGCGTCGTATTCTCTAAAACCGTTTGGATTGATTTTCATTAACTATAAATACTAAAGAATATAGGCTTTTGTTATTAAATGTTTATTAACAAAACTTTCCACTTGCAAAATTTTTTAAATGTTCATATAATGTTCTATTGATTTAGATGTTATATAGTATATTAACTATATTGTGACACAACATATAGTTGTTTTGTTAATAAATCGAGTAAAATAAGAAAAATATGAATAAAAACGTATCATTGGCAATAGAGAAAGCTGTCGGAAGTATAAGCCAGAAACACCAAAATGACCAAAAAAACAATGGTCCAAAAAAACCTGATCTTTTTTCTCTGTCAGGCGAAACTGAGCTATTTCAAAATGAGAGAGGCATTACAATTAAGATCGATAGATCTAAAGATGCTAATTTAACTGATTTTGGAAAAGCTACTCTTAAAGACAGATACCTCGGTCAGAATGAGAGTTTTCAAGATTTATTTGCAAGAGTAGCAAGTGTATACGCAGACGACAATTTACATGCACAAAGAATTTATAATTATATAAGTAATTTATGGTTCATGCCAGCAACTCCAGTTTTATCAAATGGTGGAACAGAAAGAGGTCTACCTATTTCATGTTTTTTAAATGAAGCCAGCGATAGTTTAGAAGGTATTACCAATCTTTGGGAAGAAAACGTATGGCTTGCTGCAAGAGGTGGAGGTATCGGAAGTTACTGGGGTAATTTAAGATCTATTGGAGAAAAAATTGGAAAAGTTGGAAAAACTTCTGGTATAATTCCATTTATCAAAGTAATGGACTCATTAACCTTGGCAATAAGTCAAGGATCTTTAAGAAGAGGTTCAGCTGCTTGTTATTTACAAATTGATCACCCTGAAATCGAAGAATTTATCGAAATGAGAAGACCGACAGGTGGAGATGTTAATAGAAGATCACTGAATTTGCACCATGGAGTTTTAGTTACGGATGAATTTATGAGAGCTGTTGAAACTGGTGACCAGTGGGCATTAAGAAGTCCTTACGATGGCACTGTCCAATCAACTATTCCCGCAAGAAATTTATGGATTAGACTTTTAACTGCTAGAGTTGAGACTGGAGAACCATACATAGTTTTTATTGATACTGTTAATAGACAAATTCCACAGCACCATAAGCTTGCGGGCCTCAAAGTTAAAACATCTAATCTTTGCAGCGAAATCACTTTACCTACAGGACAAGATAATGATGGAAATCAAAGAACCGCTGTTTGTTGTTTGTCATCTTTAAATTTAGATACCTACGATCAATGGAGTAAAGATCCTCAATTTGTAGAAGATGTAATGAGATTCTTAGATAATGTTATGACAGATTTTATTAATAGAGCTCCAGATGAATTTGCTCACGCAAAATATTCCGCAATGAGAGAAAGAAGCGTTGGACTTGGTGTAATGGGTTTACACTCTTATTTCCAGCAAAAAAATATTCCTTTTGGATCAGTGATGAGCAAAGTTTGGAATAAAAAAATATTTAAAAATATTCAAGAAAAAGTAGATGCAGCTTCAGTTAGCTTGGCAGAAGAAAGAGGAGCTTGTCCAGATGCAGCTGAGTATGGAATGAAAGAGAGATTTTCAAATAAAACTGCAATCGCTCCAACCGCTTCAATTTCAATTATATGTGGAGGATCTTCTCCAGGAATCGAGCCTATTGCAGCAAACAGTTACACCCACAAAACTTTATCTGGCTCTTTTAATGTTAGAAATAAATATCTTAAAAAACTTCTTCAAAAACATAAAAAAGATACTGATGATATTTGGTCTAGCATTACAACTAACCAAGGTTCAGTATCTCATTTAGATTTTTTATCAGCTGAGGAAAAAGATACTTTTAAAACTGCATTTGAGATTGACCAAAGATGGGTAGTAGAATTAGGAGCTGATAGAACACCACATATATCACAAGCTCAATCTGTAAATATATTTATACCTGCAGATATTCATAAAAAAAACTTGCATGATCTTCATTTCCAGGCTTGGAAAAAAGGATTAAAAAGTCTTTATTATTGCAGATCTAAATCAATCCAAAGGGCCGAGAACGTAAACAATACTTCACAAACCGATGTGACTAAAAATGTTTATTCAAACGGACAAAAATCTAACAACGAGTCAAATAACTATGAGGAGTGTTTATCATGTCAGTAGCAGAAAAAACTAAGCCAGGAATAATTCAACCAAAAAAAATGGGTTTGCTAGTAGAAAATCCAGTTTATAAACCTTTTAGATATCCATGGTGCTATGACGCTTGGTTAACTCAGCAAAGAATTCATTGGTTACCCGAAGAAGTTCCATTAGGTGATGACGTAAGAGATTGGCAAAAAAATATTACTCCAGCAGAAAAAAATCTCTTAACTCACATCTTTAGATTTTTTACACAAGCAGATGTCGAGGTGAATAACTGTTATTTGAGACACTACACTACAGTTTTTAAACCTACTGAAGTCTTAATGATGATGACCGCATTTGCTGCAATGGAGACAGTTCATATTGCTGCTTACTCTCATTTACTAGATACAATCGGCATGCCTGAGACTGAATATTCTGCTTTCATGAAATATAAAGAAATGAAAGATAAGTATGACTACATGCAAGGCTTTGATGTTAAATCAAAACATAATATAGCTATGACAATGGCAGTTTTTTCCGCTTTCACAGAGGGACTTCAATTGTTTGCGAGTTTTGCTATTTTATTAAATTTCCCAAGACATAACAAAATGAAAGGTATGGGCCAAATAGTTACTTGGTCCGTTAGAGATGAAACCTTACATTGTAATTCTATGATTAGATTATTTAAAGATTTCATCAAAGAAGAACCACAAATTTGGAATGATAAGTTAAAAAAAGAAATAGTTGATGCTTGTAAGACTATTGTAACACACGAGGATGCTTTTATAGATTTAGCTTTTCAAATGGGTCCATTAAATGGTTTAACTGCAGACGAAATTAAACAATACATTA
>QCMS01000015.1 GCA_003213555.1 Pelagibacteraceae bacterium AG-422-I02
TTTGGAATTTTTACAGTCACATTTTCATTTGATTGTACTTTTCCGTTACCGCTGCACTTGTTGCACGGATCATTAATCATCTCTCCGTATCCGCTACACTGAGGGCAAGTTTGTTGAACAGTAAAAAATCCTTGGTTGGTTCTTACTTTTCCTCTTCCAGAACAATAATCACATCTAACAGGTTTCGAACCTTTTGCAGCTCCACTTCCGGAGCAAGAAGAACATGCTTTATAAGTAGTATATTTAACGTTTTTTTGAATACCTTTGTAAGCTTCCTCTAAATCTATACTTACATCATATCTTAAGTCATTTCCTCTATTACTCGACCTTCTTGTTGAACCGCCTCCACCGAAATCACTGAAGAAGTCTTCAAAAATATCTGAAAAGGAAGAGGTATCAAATCCACCAAAGCCTTGACCTCCACCACCTCCCTCAAAGGCTGCGTGGCCAAATTGATCGTAATTTGCTTTTCTCTTTTCATCTGAGAGAATATGATACGCTTCGCTAGCTTCTTTAAATTTCTCCTCTGATGTTTTGTCGCCTTTAGTTTTGTCGGGGTGATATTTAAGTGCTAGTTTTCTATATGCTTTTTTAATATCGTCTTTGGATGCAGATCTTGGTACACCTAAGACATCATAACAATCTCTTTTAGCCACAGGACGTCTCCTTTATTTTCTTAGGCGCTTTTTTCTTTATCTTCTTCTTTATCTTTTTCTTTTACGTCTTCAAAGTCAGCATCAACTACGTTATCTTTGTCGCTAGGTTTAGCATCTTTAGGACTTTCAGTTTTACCTGCTCCAGGTTTTTGTTGGCTTTTATAAACTGCTTCACCTAATTTCATAGAAACTTGAATTAAACTCTGCGTTTTTTTCTTAATATCTTCTGGGTCTGTCCCTTCTAAAGATTTTTTAAGATCAGCGATACCATTCTCGATTGCTTTCTTCTCTTCTGATGTAATTTTATCTCCATGTTCCTTTAAACTCTTTTCTGTAGTGAACACTAGACTGTCTGCTTGATTTCTAGCATCAACTGATTCTCTTTTCTTTTTATCAGCTTCTTTATTTGCTTCTGCGTCTTTCACCATCTTATTTATTTCATCATCGGATAAACCACCGGAAGCTTGAATTTGGATCTTTTGCTCTTTTCCGGTTCCTTTGTCCTTAGCGGAAACATTTACTATGCCGTTTGCGTCTATATCAAACGTAACTTCAATTTGAGGTGTTCCTCTTGGAGCAGGAGGTAATCCTACTAATTCAAAATTTCCTAATATTTTATTGTCTGCAGCCATCTCTCTCTCACCTTGTAAAACTCTAATCGATACAGCAGGTTGATTATCTTCCGCTGTTGAGAAAACCTGACTTTTTTTAGTTGGTATTGTTGTATTTTTTTCAATCAATTTTGTAGAAACACCACCTAATGTTTCAATTCCTAAAGAAAGAGGAGTTACATCTAAAAGCAATACATCTTTTACATCACCTTGAAGAACTCCACCCTGAATAGCTGCACCCATAGCTACTACTTCATCAGGGTTAACACTCTTATTTGGTTCTTTTCCAAAAAAATTTTTAACAGTTTCAATTATTTTAGGCATTCTTGTCATCCCACCTACAAGAACAACTTCATTAATTTCAGCAGCTGAGAAACCAGAGTCTTTCAAAGCTGTTTTACAAGGTTCTAAAGTTCTATCGACTAACCCTTGAACTAATGCTTCTAATTTTGCTCTAGTAAATTTTAAGTTTAAATGTTTTGGACCAGTTTTGTCAGCCGTAATAAAAGGTAAATTGATCTCTGTTTGAGCCGCAGATGAGAGTTCTATTTTTGCTTTTTCAGCTGCTTCTTTTAATCTTTGAAGTGCAAGTTTGTCAGTTTTCAAGTCTATACCGTTATCTTTTTTAAATTCATTTGCAAGATATTCAACGATTGTATCATCGAAATCTTCACCACCTAAAAAAGTATCACCATTAGTTGATTTTACTTCAAATACACCGTCTCCAATTTCTAAAATTGAGATGTCAAACGTACCACCACCTAAATCGTATACAGCAATTTTTTTTCCACCCTTTTTATCTAAACCATAAGCTAAAGATGCAGCTGTAGGTTCATTTATTATTCTTAAAACCTCAAGACCCGCGATTTTACCAGCGTCTTTTGTAGCTTGTCTTTGAGAGTCGTTAAAATAAGCAGGAACAGTAATTACTGCTTTTGAAACTGCTTGACCTAAATATTTTTCTGCTGTTTCTTTCATTTTCTGTAAAACGAAAGCTGAGATTTGAGCTGGAGAATATTTTTTTCCTTTTCCCTCTACCCAGGCATCACCATTATCCGACTTAACAATCTTGTATGGAACTTTTGAAATATCTTTTTGTACTGAAGGACCATCAAATTTCCTACCAATTAGTCTCTTCGCGGCAAATATTGTATCGCCAGCATTTGTAACTGCCTGTCGTTTTGCTGGTTGACCAACTAGTTTTTCTTCTTTCTCTAAGAAAGCTACAACCGATGGCGTAGTTCTTGCACCCTCGGTATTTTCTAAAACTTTTGCTTGCGAGCCATCCATAATGGCTACACACGAATTTGTTGTTCCTAAGTCTATTCCTATTACTTTGCTCATTTGTTAATTCCTTTTCATAAGTTTATATGGGTGTTATTTCTTCATCTACAAGGCTAATTTTCCTCTTTTTTTTCCTCATTTTCCTGATTTTTTGGTGACCTTTTCTTAGCTATATTTACTAAAGATGGTCTTAATAATCTTTCGCCGAGCATATATCCTGCTTGAATTTCTTGAATTATGGTTCCTGATTCTAAATTATCATCCTCAATTTCAGACATTGCCTGATGAAAATTTGGATCGAACTTTTTTTTG
>QCMS01000016.1 GCA_003213555.1 Pelagibacteraceae bacterium AG-422-I02
AAAAATTTTTCTTCTCCTCCTCTGATAAATCTATGTCAAGTATCTTTATATGAATTTTAAGTTTTGGATTTACCACTTTTTTTATATTGTAAAGGTTTTTTATATTTTCTTTAATTAAATTGAAGTTTTTGAAATTTCTTGTAATTTTTTTGTACCCTTCAGCATGCACATGTTCAATTGAAAAAATTATCTCATCTAAGCTTTTAGCCAGCCTTTTATTATCAAATCTATGTAATAGACTTCCATTAGTTGTAACCGAAATTTTTTCTGTAGCATTCTTTTGTCTTATATACTCAGAAAAATTAAGAAAATTTTTATGTAAAAATGGTTCACCCAAGCCAGTCAAAGAAATTTTTTTTAATTTTTGTTTAAATAATAAAATGTCATCTATAATTTTATAAAAAACTTTATCGGGCATCATTCCCGTTGATATGGTTTTTGATTTTCTCACTAATTCGAGGTCACCTGTAGGACAGAATACGCAGCCAAAGTTACAACGATTAGTCAATCCAATTGTTACGGAAAAAGGTTGATCTATTGGCAACAAGTCGATTAATTCATTTCTATTGTCTAAAATTCCTTTTCTATATTTGACAATTTTTTGAAAGTTTTCATCACCAACAATTTTTTCTATTTTACTCATTTTTATACTAGTATAATCTTTATATAGTATGAACATATATATAAGCTCTAATTTATTGTCAATTGACTACATTATTAAAATTAAATGAGAAAAAATTTTTTTTCACTTACATTGCTAATTATTTCGATAATTATACTAATATATTCAATATTTAAATCAGAATTTATTTTCTCTGGAACAATGAGAAGATACTATATTTATTTTTATATTCTCTCTGCATTTTTTTTTATTTTTTCAATTTTAAGTTTTTTTTTAAATCAAAATCAAAATAGATATTTAAAAATAATTTTTTTGAGCTCAGTATTTACTTTGTATATGTTTGAATTTTATTTAGCATTTAACATTGGTAAAAAAATTAATAATTTCAAAAAAAAAAAAGAATATTATAACATTACAAAGAAGGAATATGACTTTAGAGACGGTTACCAATTTTTTTTACATAAAAAAGAAAAAGAGAAAAATATTAAATTTTACGTTCAACCCGATAACTTTTTAAATTCAGAGAGTCAAAATATATTTCCTCTAGCAGGTTTATCTTATTCAAAAACCATTCATTGCAATGAAAATGGCTATTACTCAATTTACAAAAGTGACAGATATGGTTTCAATAATTCCGACGATAAAATTTGGGATAAAGATGAAATAGATTTTGTGTTAGTAGGAGACTCATTTGTTCACGGTGCTTGCGTTAATCCAAAAGATACCTTTTCAGAAAATTTAAAAAATTTATCAGGTAAAAATGTATTAAATTTAGGATATGGGGGAAATGGCTCATTAATTGAATATGCTACACTTAAAGAATACTCCCCAAAATATCCAAAAAATATTTTATGGTTTTATTTTGAAGAAAATGACATTAAAGAACTTAGTAAAGAAATAAACAATCCTTTGCTTAAAAAATATTTGAGTAACGATAGTTATAAGCAAAATTTAAAAATTAAACAAAGTATAATAGATCTAAAAATAGAAAAATGGATTGAAAAAAAAGTTAAAGCTAAAAATATAAGAAAAAAAGATTTTAAAAATCAAAAAACTGATCAATGGTGGTTCTTTTTTAATAATAAGTTATTCAGTATCGCTAAATTATGGAATACTCGTCACGCTATTTTTTTTAGTCACAAAAACCAAGTAATCGAAAACAATAGTATGTCGACTAATGATTTTGAAAAGATTATTAAAAAACTTAAAAAGTTTTCACTAGAAAAAGAAAGTAAAGTTTATTTTGTTTATCTACCAGGATACTGGAGATATAAATACGATATAGTTCCAGAGAATTACTTTCCAATTATTAAAATTGTGCAGGAAAATGGGATTAAAGTAATTGATGTTAATGACATTTTTTTCAAAGATACAAAAAATCCCTTATCTTTTTTTCCATTTCGTCAATTCGGGCATTATAACGAGAATGGATATAAGATCATTATGACTAAAATTTATAATGAAATTTTAAAGGATAGAAATAAATAATAAGATTGATATTTGTTATAAAATCAAAAATATGAATACAAATTTAAATATAATTTCAATAATACCAGCACGAGGTGGATCAAAATCAATCAAAAATAAAAATATCGTTAAAATTAAGTCTAAACCATTGATTTATTATTCAATTAAACAATCTTTGAGTTCAAAATTTATTCAAAGAACTATCGTAAGCACTGATAGTAAAAAAATTAAACTAATAGCAAAAAAACTTGGGGCAGAAGTTCCATTTTTAAGACCTAAATCAATTTCTAAAAATTATTCAAAAGATTATAGTTTTTTTTTACAT
>QCMS01000017.1 GCA_003213555.1 Pelagibacteraceae bacterium AG-422-I02
CTCCTCTGGTTTTAATGTTGGACCACATTTAAGACCAATAGGATTTTTTATACCTCTGCAAAATTCTACATGAGCTCCGTCAGGCTGTCTTGTTCTGTCTCCTATCCAAACAAAATGAGCTGAAGTGTCGTGATATTCTCCTGTAGTTGAGTCTACGCGAGTCATAGACTCTTCAAATGGTAAATGTAAAGCTTCGTGTGAAGTATAAAAGTTTACAGTTCTTAATCGTCTATTGTTATCCGAATTAATTCCACATGCTTCCATAAAAGCAAGTGCGTCGCTTATCTTATCTTCAATTTCTTTATATTTACCTTTAGTTTTATCTTTAATAAATCCCAAATTCCACAAATGCACTTGTCTAAGATCAGCAAATCCTCCTTGAGAAAAAGCTCTTAATAAATTTAGTGTAGAAGCTGATTGTGAATATGCTCTGAATAATCTTTTTGCATCTGGAATTCTAGCTTTTTCAGTAAATTCCATTCCATTAATGTTGTCACCTAAATAACTTGGCAATTCTTTACCATCTTTTTTTTCAGTTGGAGCGCTCCTTGGTTTTGAAAATTGTCCAGCTATCCTACCAACCTTAACAACAGGCACTGAGGCTGATGCTGTCAAAACTAAAGACATTTGTAAAAGAACTTTGAACGTATCTCTTATATTGTCAGGATGAAATTCAGCAAAACTTTCAGCACAATCCCCACCTTGTAATAAAAATGCTTTACCCTCAGCAACCTCTGCTAAAGATTTTTTTAGAGATCTAGACTCTCCAGCAAAAACTAATGGAGGATATTTTTTAATTTTACCTAAAACTAAATCAAATTCCTCTTTATCCTGATATACAGGTAGGTGTTTAGCAGGGTATTTAGTCCAACTATTTAAATTCCATTTTTTCATATTCAACTTGAGGTATATATAGATTATTAGGGCTAACTATTCAATCCTAATAAAGAAATTAACTTAAAAAAGCTGATATTGTATTAAAAATTTTCAATTTTTTTATTTAAGGAGATAAGTTTTAATTCGATTTTTAACTTTGGGTATTTTATTTTAAATTTTTTCCTTATTTCAACAAATGAGGCTTTATGTATTTTTGTCTCGTTATATTTATCAAAAATTTTATTTCCATTTACAATTTTAGCAGCACCACAATCTCGATGATTAATTACAATTAATTTTTTTATATTGTGTAATTTAACTGAAGTTTCAAAATTATCCCAAAAAGTTTCATGCCATTTTTTAAATTTGTTTGTTGTAACGCCAATAGCTGAACCTGCAATTGTAAATGAACTGTATTTGCCACTTAATTTCTTTTTTTTAAGGTAGTTAAAGACTATCGGCTGAAAGCGTGGATCCATACAAGAAAGAACCATCGCTTGATATTTTTTTTTCATTTTATTCAACTGTAACTGACTTAGCTAAATTACGAGGTTTATCAATATCACAATTTTTTAATAGAGCTACATGATATGCTAAAAGCTGCAAAGGAATAGTTAACAACAAGGGTGATAATAAACTGTCAACTCTTGGTACTCTTAATCTAAATCTAATATTAGTACTTAATAATCTTTTACTATTATCAGTTATAAAAAATATTTTACCTCCTCTTGCTATAACTTCCTGCATATTTGAAAGAGTTTTTTCATAATATTTATCTTTTGGAGCAATCACTATTACTGGCAAACCTTCTTCTATTAGAGCTAAAGGTCCATGTTTCATTTCTCCTGCTGGATAACCTTCAGCATGTAAATAAGATAGTTCTTTTAATTTTAAAGCACCTTCTAAAGCAACTGGAAAAGAATTTCCTCTTCCAAGAAACATTGATCCCTTAGCATCTAAGAATTCTTTAGCCATTAATTGAATTTCACTTTCAAGTTTCAGTGTATTTTTGATTGAATCAGGAAGTTTTTGTAAGTTTTCTACATTGGTATCATAAGTTTTTTTATCAATGTCGCCTCTCACATTAGAAAGTTTTAATGAGAGAATGTATAAAACTATTAATTGCCCTAAAAAAGCTTTTGTTGAAGCCACTCCAATTTCTGCACCAGCATGAATAGGTAAGACCCAATCAGAATTTCTAGCGATTGTACTTTCAACTACATTTACTATTGAACAAGTTTTAACTTTATTTTTTTTACAAATATCTAAAGCAGCAGCAGTATCAGCAGTTTCACCAGATTGAGAAACAAAAATATATAAATTATTGGAGTTAAATTTTAAATTTCTAT